>CAZWZQ010000026.1:0-35522 GCA_964638955.1 uncultured Rikenellaceae bacterium
AGAAATCAATTTTGGTAAGGTTTTTTTTGTTCGCAAAAAGCCTATAATTAATATTATGTCAAATAGGATTAATTAATATAAAGGAGATCTACGGTTAACAAAATTCTGAATACTCCCCTTCCCTGATTTGTTTTACGAAAAATAAAAAGGGATGCTTATTTGCATCCCTCTATATTTATGTTTCTGTATAATCTTATATTACTCTTCCTGCTGCAGCTTCAATGAATCAAGTTTAGCCTTTATCTCTTCATACTTTGCGCTTAATGAAGGATCTTTAAATCTCATTCTATAGTATAATTCTTGAAGAGATCTCATAGTATATTCATCTTTCGGATTAAGCTCATAAGCTTTTTCCATATATGGCAGAGCTTTTTCATATACGGCATTTGCCGCATCAATAGCATCGCTGTACTTCTGAACATCCATTATTTCATTAGCCTTAACAACCATATCTGCTGCTTTATTTATATGTGAGGCTCCCATACCATAATAAGATTCAAAATGATCTGGTTTAAGCTCCATGGATTTCTTGAATTCTACAATAGCATCATCAAATTTTTCCTGGTTGAGTAACATTATACCGGTTGCAAAATACAGGCTGAAATTATCCGGATCGTCTTCCTTAGCGATTTTAATATATTTTAGTGCTTCTTCATACCTGTTACTCTTGAGATAAAGATCGATAAGCTGAAGTACAATCGAGTTATCGCCCGGAAATTTGTTCGGCAGATCAAGCAGGTAAGCTTCAGCTTTTACTGTATCTCCCATTCCCATCATACTTTCGTAGATCTGGTAATACGGTGTAATACCCATATATTGCATTTCCGCACATTTTTCAAAGTAATTTATGGCTTCTGTGTATTTTTCAGCATTTATTGCTGCCAGTCCGGCATTGTAATACACTCCGCTATCTATTGCCCCGGCATACTGGTCACTTTCGGTGATCTTAATTTGTGTTGAAAACGATTTAAGTGCTCCTTCAAAATTCTTTTCCTCAAACTGTTGACTGCCCTGTGTATACAGATCAATAGCCAGGGAATTATATATCATGTTTGTAATAAGCTTTTTCTCGACAGATCCCTTATTATCTAGCTCAAGTGCTTTCAGATATGCATTATATGCTTCCTCAAGGCACTCTGAACAGTATGAACTGTATTTGGGATCTCCAGATTCAAAGACTGCCTGATAAAGCCTGCCTTTTGCAAAATAAGTATTATACCAGTCTTTTGATTTCTCGTTATTTAAAGCCTGGTCAAGGTTCTCCTTGGCTTTATCAAGAGCACCCTGATCAATAAAACTGAGTGCACTGGTCACCTTCCCTTTTTGGGCCATTACACCTAGTGAAATAATTATAGCTGTAAACAGCAGAAAAACTTTTTTCATGATTATTTTTTTTATGTGTTTCAATTTCTAAATTTTTTTCAAAAATATAACTTTTACTTATTATTCTTCAAATTCTTTGCCATTTTCCTCAGAGTGGCTGCTGTTTTCTTCAGGAATAATTATCTTTTCTTCGTTATCGTCCTCATTTACAAGTACACAAGCCACTGATGCTATTGTGTCATTTTCTTTTAAATTAATAAGTCTCACTCCCTGTGTCGCCCTTCCCATGACCCTTAGAGCTGATACAGGACTCCTGAGAATGTTTCCTGAATGGGTGATGATCATCAGGTCGTGATTATCAGTGACATCTTTCAATGCAATCAGCGAACCTGTTTTTACTGTAATATTTATGGTCTTCACTCCTTTTCCTCCCCTGTTTGTAATTCTGTAACCCTCTATATCTGACCTTTTTCCATATCCTTTTTCAGAAACTACAAGAATATCTCTTTCTTTGCTCTCAATGGTTATCATGCCGATCACATAATCTGTAATCTCATTGGCAAGCTTTATTCCCCTTACTCCTGATGCTGTTCTTCCCATTGGTCTTACATATGTTTCAGGGAACCTGATTGCACGTCCCGATTTTACGGCAAGCATTATCTGATGTTTTCCATCGGTCAGCCTTGCTTCAAGAAGTTCGTCACCTTCTCTGACTGTAATGGCATTCACGCCACTGGTTCTGGGTCGTGAATAAGCTTCCAGTGACGTCTTCTTTATGGTCCCTTTCTTTGTACAGAGTACTATAAAATTATTGTTGATATATTCTGAATCATCCAGGTCCTTAACATTGATGAATGCCCTGACATTGTCATCCTGTTCAATATTAATGAGATTTTGGATGGCTCTGCCCTTTGATGTCCGGGTACCTTCGGGAATATTATAGACTTTCAGCCAGTAGCATTTACCCTTACTTGTGAAGAAAAGCATGGTATTATGCATTGTAGCAATATAGAGATACTCAATAAAATCCTCATCCCTGGTTGATCCGCCTCTTGCCCCGGTTCCTCCCCTGTTCTGTCTTCTGAAATCAGTCAGCGGAGTCCGTTTAATATAGCCCATATGCGAGATTGTGATCACCATCTCCTCATCGGCATAAAAGTCCTCAGGATTGAACTCCTCGGCATTTGGCACTATTTCCGTTCGCCTGGCATCACCATATTTCTGTTTGATTTCAAAAAGTTCATCCTTAATTATTTTCATCTGAAGGTCAACACTGGCAAGAATGCTTTTCAGATATTCTATAAGATCTTTTACCTCCCTGTATTCTGCACGCAGCTTCTCCTGCTCCAGTCCTGTAAGCTGCCGGAGGCGCATTTCAACTATTGCCCTTGCCTGTACCTCTGAAAGACTGAATCGTTCCATCAGTTTCTCCCTTGCCATATCAGGGTTCTGTGAAGATTTGATAAGTGCAATTACCTCATCTATATTATCGCTTGCAATAATTAAACCCTCAAGTATATGTGCCCTTTTTTCAGCCTGATCAAGATCAAATTTTGTTCTTCTGAGAATAATATCATGGCGGTGGTTTACAAAATAATGGATAAGATCTTTTGTATTGAGCGATCTGGGACGACCCTTGACAAGAGCGATGTTATTTACATTAAAAGATGTCTGTAGCGATGAATACCTGAAAAGATGATTTAGAACAACATTCGCAGTTGCATCTTTCTTCAGGATGATGACGATCCTCATCCCTTTCCTGTCTGATTCATCATTGATATATGATATTCCTTCCAGCTTCTTTTCGTTAATAAGGTCAGCTATCTTACGTATCATCTCTGCCTTATTCACCATATAGGGAATCTCGGTTACAACTATACATTCCCTGCCGGAATGAGTATATTCAACTTCTGTTTTAGCCCTTATAACGATTCTGCCGCGACCGGTTTCACAGGCATCTTTTATACCCTGTTCACCATAGATTATCCCTCCGGTGGGAAAATCAGGACCTTTAACATATTTCAGAATCTCTTCGGTTGTAATTTCATTGTTTTCGATATATGCTATTGTTGCATCTATTATCTCTGAGAGATTGTGAGGCGCCATGTTTGTTGCCATACCGACAGCAATTCCTGATGTGCCGTTTACCAGCAGATTAGGGATACGTGTCGGAAGGACAACCGGTTCACTCAGGGAATCATCAAAATTTGGCTGGAAATCAACAGTCTCCTTTTCAATATCCGACAGGGTCTCTTCTGCTATTTTATGGAGTCTTGCTTCGGTATACCGCATAGCTGCAGGGCTGTCGCCGTCAACTGAGCCAAAATTGCCCTGCCCGTCAACAAGCGGGTATCTTAACGACCATTCCTGTGCCATCCTCACCATGGCATCATAAACTGATGTATCACCATGGGGATGATATTTACCAAGCACCTCTCCCACTATCCTTGCCGACTTCTTATATGGCTTATTCGACTGTACTCCAAGTTCCGACATTCCGAATAGAACCCTGCGATGAACAGGTTTAAGCCCGTCTCTCACATCAGGTAAAGCCCGCGATACGATGACCGACATTGAATAATCAATATAGGCCGACTTCATCTCCTCCTCAATGTTTACCTGAACTACTCTCTCTCTATCTGCCATAACAGGTTAATAATTAAATAAATATTTGATAAAAGCCATTTTATGAAAATAACTTGCTAAAATAATGATTATTTGGCTATTTTCGTAGCTTTTCATCTGTGAATTTTTAACATTAATTGTTCATAATTGGGCATAATAATTGCCATATATAAAAAATGGTAAATTATAACTTTGTCTTTCATTTATGTGTATTTTTGTCGTATAATGTGTGACAGAATGACCGGCAACAGATAAATGAAAGGTAAATGACAAACTGAAAAGATGGATTCACAGTTTTCACAGAGGGTTAAGGATATACTTGGTTACAGCAAGGAAGAGGCTATAAGGTTAGGCAATAGCCATATCAGCCCGGAGCATCTTTTTCTCGGCATTCTGCGTGACGGAGAGGGTGTGGCGGTCGAGATACTGATCAACCAGGGTATAGATCTGATGGTTCTGAAGGGCTCACTGGAGAAGAGTATAAAGGTTGAAAGTCCTGTTACTGTTGCAGATCATGAAGTGATACCATTGTTAAGAAGCACCGAAAGAATACTTAAGCTTGTATACCTCGAAGCAAAGGCATTAAAGAGCAGTACCATTGAATCGGAGCATCTGCTCCTGGCAATACTTAAGGATGAGAATTCTCTTGTAACCAGGTTTCTTTCAGAAATGGATGTGGATTATCAATCAGTAAAACGAATGGTTGAAGCCGGATCTCCCAGTGCCAGGGCCGATTATCCAAGGGATGAGGAAGATGAACCCCAGGGTTTCGGAAGTCCTGGTAAAGGTCAGTCCGGATCTGCCTCCTCTGCAAAACCTTCGTCTGACACTCCGGTACTTGATAATTTTGGTATCGACCTTACCAAAGCTGCTGATGAAAACCGCCTTGACCCTATTGTCGGCAGAGAACGCGAGATTGAAAGACTGGCACAGATACTGTCGCGGAGAAAGAAGAATAATCCGGTGCTTATTGGAGAACCGGGTGTGGGCAAATCAGCTATTGCTGAAGGACTTGCCATGCGTATATCAAGGAAAAATGTATCACGGGTACTTTTCAACAAGAGGGTCGTTGCCCTTGACCTGGCTTCGATAGTCGCCGGAACAAAATACAGGGGACAATTTGAGGAAAGGATGAAGGCTATCCTGAATGAACTCTCTAAAAATGACAATATAATATTATTTATCGACGAGATACATACGATAGTTGGAGCAGGCGGAGCAACAGGATCCCTGGATGCGGCAAATATGCTTAAGCCGGCCCTGGCAAGAGGTGAAATACAGTGTATTGGAGCCACTACCCTTGATGAATACAGGCAGCATATCGAAAAAGACGGAGCCCTGGAAAGAAGGTTCCAGAAGGTTCTTGTTGATCCAACCTCTATAGACGAGACCCTGAATATTCTTCATAATATAAAGGAACGATATGAGGAGCATCATAATGTGAATTACACAGATGATGCCATTGAAGCCTGCGTGACACTTACAAACCGTTATATCTCCGACAGGAACCTTCCTGATAAAGCAATCGATGCCCTCGATGAATCAGGTTCAAGGGTTCATATCTCAAATATTGTTGTTCCTGAAAAGATACTATCTCTTGAGAATCAGCTTGAGGAAGCCAAGAAAGAGAAAATGAATGCCGTGAAGAATCAGAACTTTGAGAAAGCTGCAAGCTTCAGGGATCGTGAAAAGGATCTTCTCGATTTGATAGATCTTGAAAAGAAAAAATGGGAAAAAGAACTGGCAGTCAATCGCGAAACTGTTGATGCTGAGAAGGTTGCCGAGGTAGTGGCAATGATGACCGGTGTTCCTGTCCAACGAATAGCCCAAACTGAAGGTACAAGGCTTCTCAAAATGGCTGATGAATTGAAAGGCAGCGTAATAGGTCAGGATGAGGCCATCCAGAAAATAGTAAAATCGATACAGAGAAACAGGGCCGGACTAAAGGATCCGAATAAACCTATCGGTACTTTTATCTTTCTCGGCCCAACGGGTGTAGGCAAAACACAACTGGCAAAAGTACTCGCCCGGTTCCTTTTCGACACAACAGACAATCTGGTCAGGATTGATATGAGCGAATACATGGAGAAATTTTCCGTTTCAAGGCTCGTAGGAGCTCCTCCGGGATATGTAGGTTACGAGGAGGGCGGTCAGCTTACGGAAAAGGTGAGAAGGAAACCCTATTCGGTGGTTCTTCTGGATGAGATTGAGAAAGCACACCCCGATGTCTTTCATATCCTGCTCCAGGTGCTTGATGAGGGTCAGCTTACAGACAGCCTCGGACGACGTGTTGACTTCAGAAATACAATAGTGATCCTGACCTCAAACATTGGAACACGGCAGATTGCCGAATTCGGACATGGAATAGGATTCGACACAAGTACAAAAAAGACAACAAGGGACGCACAAACAAAAAGCATACTTCAGAAGGCCCTTCAGAAAACATTTGCACCGGAATTTCTGAACCGGGTTGATGATATAATAATGTTCAATTCACTTGGCAAAGAGGAGATCAACCAGATAATAAACCTCGAACTGAAAGGCCTGTTCGACAGGGTTAAATCGCTTGGTTACCAGCTTAAAATAGCTCCTGCAGCAAGGGATTTTATTGCCGAAAGAGGCTTTGATGCAAATTACGGAGCAAGACCGCTTAAGCGGGCTATCCAGAAATACCTCGAAGATCCTATGGCAGAGGTGCTGATAAAGGCCGGACCCAGCGACGGCGAAATAATTAACGTGGGATTCAACAGCGCCAAATCGGAAATAAAGATCAAAATACAGAAGAAGAAAGATTCGGATAAAACTGAAGAATCTGAGGAATCAGGTCATGCTGAAGCATGACCGGGGGAAACAGGCCTCCCAAACAGATCAAAATCAGTCGATTGTGTGATCAGAATTTCGTAAAAATTACCGGGCTTGAGGTCATATTCCACGGGAATAAGAACCTCCTGATCAACCTCGGGCGAGTCATATTGTGTCCTCCCGGCGAAGAACTCTTCCTCCCTCCTGTCGATTAACACTTTCAGAGTGCTTCCCACAAGATTCTCATTGAGTTCTGCAGATATTTCCTGCTGTAACTCCATGAGCTCCGAAACCCTTGATTGCTTTACCTCTTCAGGGATCTCATCCTCATAATTGTTGTATGCGAAAGTGCCCTCCTCATGTGAATAAGCAAAAACACCCAGCCTTTCAAACCGGAATTCCTTTATAAACTCCTTCATTTCAAGGAATTCCTTTTCAGTTTCCCCCGGATGCCCGGCTATCAGGGTAGTCCTGATTGCAGAACCGGGCAGATCGCTGCGTATCATGCCAAGTATCTTTTCAGTCTCCCTTCTGTTGTGTAATCTTTTCATAAGCCCGAGCACTCTGTCACTTATATGCTGTATCGGAATATCAATATATTTGCAGATACGTTGATTCTCCCTGATGAGAGGGATTATTTCAGAAGGAAGATTTGCAGGGTAAAGATACTGTAACCTTATCCATTCGAATGACTCAATTTTAAGAAGTTCAGAGATGAGGACCGGCAGCATTTGCATTTTATAAAGGTCAAAACCATAGTAACTTAAGTCCTGCGCAATAAGTATCAGCTCCTTCACTCCCATTTCAGCCAGATATCCTGCTTCCTGCAGCAATTCTTCAACGGGACGCGAAACACATTTACCTCTTATATCCGGGATAGCACAAAAGGCACATGTTCTGTCGCATCCTTCCGATACCTTCAGGTAGGCATAATGGTCCGGACCGGTAAGTATTCTCTGGTTCAAAAGCTCCTTCCTGATCTTTACTCCCATCTCATCGAGGATATCAGGGAGGTTTTTTACACCGAAATACCTGTTTACTTCAGGAATTTCTGCCTTGAGTGCATCCATATAACGTTCAGAAAGGCAGCCCATTACATATATACTTTCTATTTTCCCCGATTCCTTTGCTCTTATAAAACGAAGGATAGTGTCAATGCTTTCCTCTTTGGCATCATTAATAAAACCGCATGTGTTAATTATGACCTTTGGGGTTGAAAAATCATTTGAATCGTGCAGGATCTCGTAGCCGCCTGCCCTTAGTTGTTTCAGAAGTTTTTCGGAATCTACTGTATTTTTTGAGCAGCCGAGTGTAACTATGTTGATCTTTCCGGGATTCATCAGGATAATGTAAGCAGCCTTAATGCTCTATTAACTGACGGGTGTAAACAGTGAATCAACGAATTCTGTACTGTTGAATATCTGCAGGTCATCCAGTTTCTCCCCTATTCCTATATATTTGACGGGTATTTTAAACTGGTCGGAGATGCCTATCACTACTCCTCCCTTGGCTGTACCGTCGAGCTTTGTTATTGCCATTGCTGTTACATTTGTTGCAGCCGTGAACTGCTTAGCCTGTTCAAAGGCATTTTGTCCTGTTGATCCGTCAAGTACAAGCAGTACTTCATGGGGGGCACCCGGGAGTACCTTTTCCATAACTCTCTTTATCTTTGAGAGTTCAGCCATCAGGTTGGCCTTATTATGAAGCCGTCCGGCAGTATCTATTATAACAACATCATAACCGCCGGCCACAGCTGACTTGACAGTATCGAAGGCTACTGATGCAGGATCCGATCCCATCTGCTGTTTTACAACAGCGACCCCCGCCCTGTCGGCCCATATCTGCAGCTGGTCAATAGCAGCTGCCCGGAAGGTGTCGGCTGCTCCAAGCAATACTTTCCTGCCGTTTTTCTTATGCCGGTATGCCAGTTTTGCTATTGTGGTGGTCTTTCCGGAGCCGTTTACCCCGACTATCATTATCACAAAGGGAGAGTGTGGCAGGGGAACCGAAAAACCTGGTTCCGCCTCGGCTCCCCCCTCTTTAAGGAGTGCTGCAATCTCCTCTTTCAGGATGATATTCAGCTCACTGGTATTAAGATACTTATCTCTGGCAACCCGTGCTTCAATACGTTCAATTATCTTCAAAGTGGTTTCGACCCCGACATCGGAAGATACCAGCACCTCTTCAAGGTTATCAAGTACCTCTTCATCTACCTTTGTCTTGCCTATAACAACCCTTGAAAGCTTTGTAAAAACACTTTCCTTGGTTTTTTCAAGACCCTTGTTCAGATTCTCTTTATTCTCTCTGGAAAAAAATCCCGGTAAAGCCATGTTGATGATTTTATTGAAAAGCAAATATAAAAAAAGCCCTCTTCGTAACGAAGAAAGCTTTGAATATCTTCCTGTTGCTAAAATCTGTTACTTATAACTCCTTGCGAAGAAGTCCTTGATATGATCATTATGGACCATCTCCTCCTTATACAGGTAAGCGCCTGTTTTCTCAGATTTCAACATTTTTATACACTTTGTAAAGAGTTTGCCTTTCCCCGTTTTAAGTGTTGCAACAACTTTCTTTGCCATGGTATAATATTTTTTACTTTATCTCTCTGTGTATTGTATGTTTTTTCAGTACAGGATTATATTTCCTTCTTTCAAGCCTGTCAGGAGTGTTCTTCCTGTTTTTCGTGGTAATATATCTTGACATCCCTGGTAGTCCGCTCTCCTTGTGTTCGGTACATTCCAGAATCACCTGCTGTCTGTTTCCCTTAGCCTTCTTTGCCATTTTCAGTTCTTATTAGTAATTCACGATATAACCTTTCTCCTTTGCCTCTTTAAGCGCTGTTGTAAGTCCTTTCTTGCTGATAAGACGAATACCTGCGGCTGATATTCTTAGCGATATCCACCTCTTTTCCTCCGGCAGGTAATATCTCTTCTCAAAAAGGTTTGGATAGAATTTTCTTTTTGTTCTTCTTTTTGAGTGAGATACATTATTTCCGACCATCACTTTTTTCCCGGTAACCTGACAAGTCTTTGCCATTGATCTTAATTTACTATTCCGAAATTTTCTTTTTTAAAACGAAGCGCAAAATACGTGAATTTTATCTGATTGGCCAAATATTTCAGTCACTTTTTCTAAATATCCTTCCTGTTTTCTGTTTGCCCGCTTATTATCTGCTGTCTGAGAAGATTCAGCGCGGCATTGGAGAACCTTCTTATATTTGTCAGCCTGTCATACCCGAACAGATGTTTTTCGGCAACTGTTCCCTTTTCCGATGTTGCGGCTATCCATAATGTACCGACTGGTTTGTCAGGAGTCCCTCCGTCAGGTCCTGCAATACCTGAGGATGCAATGCAAAAATCAGTTTCAAGAAGCTCTCTTGCTCCTTCTGCCATATTCTTTATTACCTGTTCGCTTACGGCTCCAAATTTCTCCAATAATGCTTGAGGGACCTTCAATATCTCATTTTTTATTCTGTTATCATAGGCAATTAATGAGCCTCTGTAATAATATGAGCTGCCGGGGATACTTGTCAGCAGGTGAGCAATTTTGCCACCGGTACAGCTCTCGGCAGTGCATACAGTCTGTTTTCTTTCTCTCAGAAGCTTCCCGATGACCATCTCCAGCGACTCTTCATTTTTGCCATAAATAAGTTCCGGAATGATTTCATACAGCTTTTTAACCTGTTCATCTGCTTTTTCCTCAAGCAGTTTTCTGTCAGTTCCAACTGCTGTAAGTCTTAATTTAATGATACCGTGATTGGGCAGGTATGCAAGACTGATTTCCCCGGGCAAAGCCTTCTCAAACCCGGTCAGCTTTTCGGCCAGCATGGCTTCCGGCAGTCCATAAGTCATTATATTTCTGTAAAATATGGTCTGTAATGGAAACCGTTTCTTTAGTTCAGGAATAACATGTTTTGTCATTATATATTGCATCTCGTATGGGATCCCTGGCATGGCAATGAATAACTTTCCCTCTTTTTCAAACCACATTCCCGGAGCTGTTCCCCTTATATTCTTGAGAACCTTGCAGGTTTCAGGGACCTCTGCCTGCCTCCTGTTGTTTTTATTCATAGGGATTCTCCTCCTGCTCATCATTACTTCAATCATGGCAAGTACCTCTTGATTAACAACAAGATGAGTATTGAAGAAATCGCATAGTGTTTGTTTGGTAATATCGTCACTGGTTGGTCCAAGACCTCCTGTTATGACAATAACATCCGATTTGACTTCAGCATTTTTCAATGCGTCAAGAATATCTTCACGGAGGTCATGAACCGAAGTTATGCCATCGACATTAAAACCGAGGCTGCTTAATTGTTTACCAATCCAGGCGGAGTTAGTGTCAATGGTCTGACCTATAAGTATCTCATCACCAATAGTAATAATATGTGCTTTCATATGGTTTTATATCACGGAACAAAAAATTTATAATGCCCGGATTTAATTATCAGGCAGTTTCAAAAGTAATAAGAATACCCGGAATTATATGATAAGAATTCAGATGCGTGACAGGACAAAGCTAGATCTTGATGGCCGGGATGAAAGGGGATTAATGAATAAAGGCTGTATATAAAAGTATATGATAAACCCGGAGATGATAGAATATTTGAATTATATTTGCCGGTGTTCCGGTCTGTGAACAAATTTTATCAGCGGGAGTAGCTCAGTGGTAGTCCCGAGCACTCGGGATCCCAAGTTGAGGGTCATAAATAAACAATGCGGGAGTAGCTCAGTGGTAGAGCATCAGCTTCCCAAGCTGAGGGTCGGGGGTTCGATACCCCTTTCCCGCTCAATATAATTTCGGATTTCGGAAATCCGCAATCCCGAGAGCCTCCAATGGGACTCGAACCCACGACCTGCTCATTACGAATGAGCTGCTCTACCGGCTGAGCTAAGGAGGCATAGCATTGCGCAAATATAATAAAAATCACTCCAGCTTTTTCAGCCGCTCAAGGAGAGGAGGATGTGAATAATGAAAAAATACATAGGCCGGATGCGGCATGAGGTTGGACAGGTTCTTTACCGAGAGCTTTTTTAATGCAGAAGTAAGCAGAACCGGGTCGTAGGTCTCTTTAACGAACCTGTCGGCCGCGAATTCATTTCTTCTTGAAACGATATTTGAAGCAAGACCAATCAGTAATGAGAGGGGGCTGTATAATATTCCGAAGACAATAAGTCCGAGATGAAAGCTTGGATTTTCTGCTCCCAGAGCTTGTGACAATCCGGGATTATCAACAATTAGAGAAAACAGGAACAACATAATTCCTGTTATTGCTATTGAAGATAACATCATCAGGAGGACATGCTTTTTTTTGTAATGCCCCATCTCATGCGCCAATACTGCAACTATTTCATCTTCAGTAAATTCATTAAGAAGAGTATCAAAGAGGACAATTCTTTTCTTAGGTCCGAAACCGGAAAAATATGCATTACTCTTTGTACTTCTCTTTGAGCCATCAATCACATATATATCCTTTAGCTTAAATTCTGCCTTTGTTGCATAGTCTTCGATCTTATTCCTTAATGATCCCTTTTCAAGAGGCGATTGCTTATTGAATAAAGGTACTATAAGCTCTGAATAAAACAGGTTCATGAAGACAGAGAATAAGGTTATCAGTCCCCAGGCATAGAGCCAGAACATTGTCCCGGTCTTATAATAGAACCAGGTAATAAGTCCGAGCACGGGAATACCGATAATAAGAGCAAGAAACCACGATTTTATGTGATCTGTTATGAAGGTTCTGATCTTCATTGTATTGAATCCGTATCTTTTTTCGATAATAAAAGTATCATACCAGCTGAAGGGGATGTTAATAATATCGGATCCAAAGCCTATCATGCCAAAGAAAATCAAAGATATGACTATCATATTCATGCTGATCGACCTGGCGATGCCATCGACAAAAGAAAAGCCTCCCGCGATGATCATAGCCAGTATTACTGCAAGGTTGAAGGTTGACGACCAGAATGAAAGCTTCTTATTATCCCTGTCATAAAGCTGGGTTTTCCTGTAATCCTCCTCCCGGCATATTCCCTTGAGCTTTTCCGGGACAGTTTCGGACCACATCTTACTGTTGAGATACACAAGATATCTCTCGAGAAAATAACCAGTCATGGGAATAATTATGATCAGTAAGAAAATGGTGTTATACATTATGGGTGCTGTAAAAAAAGAAGCAGGGTGTCTTTTTAAAATTAGTGTGGAATAAATATGTCTCGCTGCATTTCCTCGTGCTAAAAGGATAGACACCCTGCGAAGCTGTAAATATAATAAATATTTTTAAGTTAACATACCTCCGCATACATGAATTGTTTGTCCGGTTACGTATGAAGACAGGTCGGATGCAAGAAATAAAGCTGTATGTGCCACATCCTCAGGCGTTCCGCCCCTTTTCAGCGGTATTTTATTTACCCATTCATTTTTTACATCCTGAGGTAATTTTTCTGTCATTTCGGTTATAATGAATCCCGGGGCGATGGCATTGCATCTTATATTTCTTGAGCCGGTTTCTTTGGCGATGCTTTTCGTGAATCCTATTATCCCTGCCTTGGAGGCGGAATAGTTGCTTTGTCCTGCATTTCCTGAAACACCTACAACAGAACTCATATTTATAATAGAGCCGTTTTTCTGCTTCAGCATGACCTGGATCACTGCTTTTGTCAGGTTAAAGACTGATTTCAGATTAACGGCAATAACCGAATCCCATTGTTCCTCCGTCATGCGTATCAGCAGTGTATCGCGCGTAATACCTGCATTATTAACAAGGATATCAATCTTTGAAAAGTCTTTTATTATCTCGTCAACAACTCTCCGGGAATCATCAAATTTTGCAGCGTTAGATACATAGCCTTTGGCTTTTACACCTGTAGCCTCAATTTCCCTGACAGCATTTTTGAACTCATCATCATCGGCTATATTTGTTATTGCGATATCGGCTCCTTCCCGCGCAAAGAGAAGAGCAATTGCTTTGCCTATTCCCCTGGAGGCGCCGGTTATAAGTGCGGTTTTACCGGTTAATAATCCCATCTCAATTTAATTTTAGTTAGTGCAAATATAGTATAATGTCTGAATGTCTGGATGTCTTATTGTCGGATTGTCTTTTTAACTGTAATTCCAATCTCAGCGGGTGATTCAACAACATGGATACCGCATTCTCTCATCAGCTCCATTTTCGCAGCAGCAGTATCGTTCTTCCCTCCTATTATTGCGCCGGCATGGCCCATTCTTCTTCCTTTTGGTGCTGTCTGGCCGGCAATAAATCCAATTACAGGTTTTGTACCCTGATCACGTATCCATTCGGCAGCCTCATTTTCCATATTGCCGCCGATCTCCCCGATTATAACAATTATCTCGGTTTCAGGATCATTCATCATAAGTTTTACTGCATCGAGCGTTGTTGTTCCAACCACCGGGTCACCTCCGATTCCAATACATGTTGACTGGCCGAGGCCCAACCTGGTAACCTGGTCAACAGCCTCATATGTCAGGGTGCCTGAACGTGAAATGATCCCTACAGTGCCTTTCTTATGTATAAAACCGGGCATGATACCCACCTTTGACTCTCCCGGTGTTATAATACCCGGGCAATTCGGACCTATCAGTCTGCAATCGAAAGGTTTAAGATACTCTTTAACCATTACCATATCTGAGACAGGGATCCCTTCAGTGATAGTAACAATAAGCCTTATCCCGGCGTTTGCCGCCTCGGTGATGGCGTCAGCTGCGAAGGCCGGAGGAACGAAGATAACAGATACATCGGCCGATGTCTCCTTAACAGCCTCCCTCACAGTATTGAAAACAGGCAATCCCAGATGAGTTTGTCCACCCTTCCCCGGCGTTGTCCCTCCCAGTAATTTTGTTCCGTACTCAATCATATGTATGGAATGGAACGTTCCTTCACTTCCTGTAAAACCCTGAACAATTACTCTGGAATCCTTATTTAAAAGTACACTCATAAATATATTATTATTAAATTAAGGTAATTTAAACTTCAAAACAGCGTTAAATTTATTAGAAGAGGCCGGAACCAAAAGTACCTAATTATTGGCTCTTTTTCATTATTTTTGGTTCATAAATTTGTGCTATGGTAAATATTGACCCTGTATTATACATAGGTATATCCCAGTCTTTTTTTGCAGGTTTGCTTATCTCCACAAAGAAACCGTTTACTGTTGCGAACCGTTTGATGGCAGCATGGATGTTTCTAATCTGCACCGAGCTCATTATTGCACTGCTCAATTCCATGGTGATTGAGATGTATGCATTCCCCTTTGTTGCATTTACATACGGTCCGCTTCTCTATTTATATGTTCAGTTTATGACCGATCCCGGAAGGAAATTCAACTGGCTGGCAATGATTCATTTTATACCTTTTGTGGTATTTCTTACAGTATCGGTTGTTTTCAGGGAACTAACTCTGCTTAAGGACCTTAGAAATTTCTTTACACCCGACAGATTCATTTCGTTGAGGATAGTATACAGCACCTGTTTCCTTCTGTCTGTTACTGTCTATAGCATCCTTGCATTTATTGAGATTGGCCGACACCAGAAGAAGCTAAAAGACCTGGTTTCATACACCTCAGGGTTAATTACTCTTAACTGGCTGAAAGTACTGTCAATAAGTTATTATGTGTCATTTCTTGTTCTTTTTATCCTGGGAGGTCTTGAAATAATCGGCGACTTTATTCCGTTTGATCCTTATTTCGTTGTATTTGGATTTATCACAATTTTCTCTTTTGCTTACAGCTTTTATGCGATACAGCAGCCTGTAATTTTCGGACAGGAAGTAAGAATTATTGATGAGGAACAAAATGGCAAAGGGGCCGAAAAGTACGTCAAAAGCGGCCTGAAGGATAAACAAGCTGAGGTATATCTGAAAAAGCTTATCTCAGTAATGGATACCGAAAAGCCCTACCTGAACAGGAACCTGAGTATCCAGGACCTTTCAGAGTTTACAGGCATTCCTCGTCACCACATAACCCAGGTACTTAATGAGAACCATGGTAAGAATTTCTTTACATTCATCAATGAATACAGAGTCAAGGAAGTCATTTCAAGATTCGGTGACCCAAAAAATAACAACTTCACGATACTTGCAATAGCTTTTGATGCAGGCTTCAATTCAAAGACAACCTTCAATTCCATTTTCAAAAACCGGACCGGTATGACTCCCAGCGAATACAGGGAGCAATCGACAGGGATAAAAGAATAGGCATCAGGCATTACATGACAGGTCTTTAAACCCTGCAGCCGGCAGTACATTCCAAGCGGGACGTACAAATTCATGCTGAATTACAGGTGCGGGAAAGACGGATAAGACGACACGTCTTTCTTTATGTTGTTCATTTGCATAAAAGGTGCATTTATGAATAACATAATAATCAAACAAACCCTCATTTTACTGTTAATTTCAGTTAATATATATGGACAGGATGATTCTGCTCCCCTCCTGTCTGATGAAGGCAGCAGGTTTATATACGGATTTGTGCGGGGTGGATTCTATGGCGGTATTGATGATGAAACAGATAAGGTAAACATACCCAGTGCCTTTTCTGATATTGGTCTTAAGGTGGAGAGTGGAGACAGTCGTATATTCAAAACATTTGCTGACTTGCGTTTCCGATATGGTACAGAATTCAGTGAACCTGTGACCAGGCTTGACATCAGGGAGGCATTTGTGACTGTCAACGGGAAAAAATGGGATATAACGGCTGGCCAGAAAATAATCAAATGGGGACGTGCAGATTTCACCAATCCAACATCAAAGTTAAGCGCCAGGAACCTTGTATCGCGGTCGCCAGACCCTGCTGACATGGATATGGGGAACCTTCTGGTAAGCG
Organism: uncultured Rikenellaceae bacterium; assembly: GCA_964638955.1. Lineage (GTDB taxonomy): Bacteria > Bacteroidota > Bacteroidia > Bacteroidales > VadinHA17 > LD21. The sequence continues at coordinate 16,590 of CAZWZQ010000026.1, forward strand.
CAAGATGGCATCCATATCCATTTTTAAGCCTGGAGGCTGTCGGGATGCCCTATTACAGATCATCTGTATTGATGATTGATCCCCTGCCCCTTCCGGCATATGTCACTATCAACCCTGTCACTTCGCTTATGACAGGAAATGACAAATATGGTCTCGGTCTGAAAGCTGACTTTTATCTGAGAGGTATCGATATGAGTTTATCGTGGTTTGACGGACTTAACCCCATGCCGGGAACAGCGCTGACACGCTTCAACCTTAACCTGTCGGATCCTATACCAGTCCCCTATACTGAACTTACACTCAAACCTTACAGGATAAGTAATATAGGTTTCGATTTTGAAGCAACAATTGGAAATGCAGGGATCAGAGGCGAAGCAGCCTGGTCAATACCATATAATTCATATAAGACTTATGAATATGTTGCATGTCAGCAAATAGAGTGGGCTGCCGGAATTGACTGGTTATCGGGTGACTGGAGATTAACTGCAGAATACTCGGGAAAGGCAATCCCGGGTTTTGAAGAGACATCGGTCGAACCTTTTATTGGAACCGAACCCGATCTCTCAGCCCTGGCAGCAATGATGGCTTTACCAGGCTTTGATCTCACTGAATATGTACGGCAGCAGGTTGGTGCCTTTAACCGGCTTTATAATTATCAGCTTGAGAGCTCCTATCATTCTGTTGGGATCAGGATTGAAACAGATCTCTTTTATGGAAAGATGACCCCTTCACTTTTATCCTTATACAATTTTTCAACGCACGATTTTATGATAATGCCTGAAATAACATATAAACCCGCAGATGGACTCACACTAAGCCTTGGAGGAGAATTTTATTCAGGCCGTGAAGGATCCATTTATGACCTTGTTGATGAATTCATGAACTGTATCAGGGCTGCCCTGAGAGTAGATTTCTGATAATATGACAGATTTTATTATTAAATACCGCTGGCTGATAACAGGTTTCTTCCTTACTCTGGGAATCTTTCTGGGCGCACTTATTCCACTTTCAAAAACTGACCCTGAAATCAGGAATTATGTTCCACAATCGATGGATTCAAGGATTAAAACAGATAAAATTGAAAAGGAGTTTGGAGTACAGGATCTCGTTATGGTTCTTTTCACCGACTCTTCGGTGCTGACAACAAAAAACCTCGAAAACATAAAAGCTGCTGACCGTGCCATTTCGAAGCTTACAGGCGTAACTAACCGTATTTCTCCTTTTACCGTACGGACAATAAAAAGCACGGAAGGAATGATGACGGCCGACCCGCTTATACGGAGAATACCCTCTGATACAGCAGGTTTCAGGAATCTCAGGGAAGAGATACTGAATAACAGGTTTGCCCGTGACATTGTCATCTCATCCGATATGACATCTGCCTCTATCTCTGCCACAATAAACAATTTAGAAGGCGAAAGTATTACGTTGCACAGAATAGACTCCATTACCGCGGCTCATGCCGGAAATGCGCAGGTTCTGAAGGGCGGTCTGCCATATATCAGGCAGCATATTATGAAAGATGTGAGGAAGGATGCTGTTTTCCTGGTACCGCTCGCTCTTCTGGTAATGCTGCTGATCCTCAAGCTGAGCCTGGGTGAGTGGAGAAGTGTTCTTATGCCGTTCAGCGTGGTGGTGCTTTCAATAGCCATGTGTATGGGTTTGATTCCCCTGCTTGGCTGGAAATTGTCAATAATAACACTCCTGGTGCCAATAATTCTTGTCGCCGTTGCCAACAATTACGGAATATATCTTGTAGCAAGATACCAGGAACTAAGGCTGAAGGGCGAAACAGTTGCCGGAAGATCACTTGTCAGTGAACTTTCAGGTTCTTTGAATATGCCGATACTCTTCAGCGGATTGACTACTATTGCAGGTATCCTGGCACTACTGGCACATTCCATTATACCTGCCAGACAGGTTGGAATACTTGCTGCTGCCGGTGTGGCAATGGCACTTATCATGAGTCTGATCCTGATTCCTGCACTTATCTATTTCAGGGGAAAAGGAAAAAATAATTTCCAACCGAAGAAGATCAAAACAGCAGTATTTGACAGATTCCTCAGTGCTCTGTCAGGACTTATCATTAGAAAACCGGGACATATTATAGCAGGTTTTGTGATGCTTACAATAATTTTTGCATCCGGAATGACGCTTCTGAAAATAGAGACCAACCAGGAGAAGTATTTCCCGAAGAAAAATCCCATCAGGATGGCATCGGATATCATAAACAGTAAATTCGGGGGATCACAGACCATCTCCGTTATGGTGGAAGGGAATATAAAGGACCCGGCGGTAATGAAGGATATTGATAATCTGACCACCGGAGTTGAGAGCATGGAAGGCGTTGGCCAGGTATTCTCCATCTCGCAGGCTGTACGGGAGATGAGCAAGGCTATATATAGTCCGGGGGAAAGCGGTTATAATAAAATACCACAAACGAGAGCAGCCATTGCTCAGATGTTTGAGCTGTATAATATGAGCGGTGATCCTGATGACTTCAGACAGATGATGAATCTGGAAAATACGAAGGCACATATCCTGATACGCCTTTCACAACCAGAAAACAGAATAATTAAGAGTGTAAGAACAGCAATCAAGGAGCTCACCAAGGACTTTCCGGCAGAGATTACCGTGGGAGGTTATGCAATAATTATGACAGATTTTGCAGCATCTATTATCAGGGGACAGATAGTATCATTACTGTTTGCTCTGGTAACTGTATTTATCTTCCTGACATTGATATTCAGATCTTTGAAAGGCGGTATTGTGGGCTCTATTCCTCTTGCATCATCAATACTCATACTTTTTGGATTTATGGGATTTACCGGTATTGCACTTGATGCAGCAACAGCCCTTCTCTCATCAATCATGATCGGTGTGGGTGTTGACTTTACAATACAGTATATCTGGTGCTTTAATATACAGATCAGACAGGGTCTTTCGTATGAGGAATCAACAAGGAAAACAATGGCGACAATAGGAAGGAGCATAATAATAAATGCATGTGGTGTAATGGCAGGATTCTCAGTATTGATCCTGTCAGGTTTTACCTCAATACGCTTCTTCGGTTATCTGGTACTTATTTCAATAGGATCATGCCTTGCAGGTGCAATAGTTCTGATACCGGCAATCCTGATGAAATTCAGACCAGGTTTTGTCGGAAAAGATATGAGTAAATCAAAATTGAGAAAATATGAAAAAAGTAACAATCTTATTAATGTTAATTCTGCCGCTTTTGCAGGTGTCGGCTCAATTGCCGGATGCAGGGCAGATAATGAATAAAAGCCGGGAGCTGAGTCTTACAGGTTCAATGAGCGCTACAATTAACCTGTCAATTACCGAAAAGAACGGGGCCTCGAGAAACAGGACTATTTCGATGACCACTAAGAGCTTTTCAGAAGGACTTGAGAAAAGAATGATCAAATTTCTTGAACCGGCCGATGTGAGAGGCACTGCCATGCTGGTGGTTGACAACAGGAACAGTGCTGATGAAATGTGGATATATCTGCCCGCGTTGAAAAGAACCCGGCGGATAGTGTCTTCTGAAAAGGGAAAGAGTTTTATGAGCTCAGAATTTACCAATGCCGACATGAGTTCTCCTACCCTCTCCGACTTTGTCAACCGTCATATTGCAGGGTCGGGAAAAAATAACATGTGGATCATCGAAAGTATTCCGGTTAATGAGGATAAAGAGGATGAATATGGTTATTCCCGGAAAGTCAGCTATATCGACATGGATAGTTACCAGGTACAGAAGATGGAATTCTATAACTTTGATAATGAGATGTATAAGACAATTGAAATTAAAAGTGTGCATGAGATGTCTGAAGGAAAATATATGATCAAGGATATGATCGCAAGTAATCATGTTACTGACAGACAATCAGAGATAGTATTCCGCAATATCACGGAACAGGTCAAAGTTGATGATACTTTCTTTACTGTACAAAACCTTGAAAGATAAACACCGGTAGCCGCATACCGGTCGCCGGTTGCCGTTTGGCATAAGTTTCATACATTTGTCACATGACAAATGGTGAAATATGTTAAGGACAGAAGAAACGATATGTGCTCCCGCAACATCAGGAGGAGGTGCAATCGCGGTAATAAGGATAAGCGGCTCTCAAAGCATAACCATTTGTGACAGGATCTTCTTTCCGTCCGAAAGGAGGATAAAGCTCACTGAACAGCAGGGTTACACGATTGTATACGGTGAAATACATTCAGGTGAAGATATCATTGATGATGTTCTTGTAAGTATCTTCAGGGCACCTCACTCCTACACCGGTGAAGATTCCATTGAGATTTCATGCCATGCTTCCAGGTATATTCAGCAAAAAATACTCGAATTGCTGATAAACAATGGTGCTGTACCTGCAAATCCCGGTGAATTTACCATGAGAGCCTTCCTGAACGGGAAGATGGATTTGTCACAGGCTGAAGCTGTGGCAGATCTTATAGCATCCGAATCTGAGGCAGCTCATAAAATTGCTGTCAGCCAGATGCGGGGGGAATTCTCCGATGAAATAAGAATACTGAGAGCAGACCTTCTTCATTTTGCATCACTTATCGAACTGGAACTCGATTTCGGAGAAGAAGATGTGGAATTTGCAGACAGAGTTAAACTGCTGGAAATTGTCGAAAAAGTGATTTCGGTAACCAGGGATCTGACTTCATCATTCAGCCTCGGCAACGTAATTAAAAACGGCGTTCCTGTTGCTATTGTGGGAAATCCAAATACGGGAAAATCAACGCTTCTGAATAATCTGCTTAAAGAGGAAAAGGCAATCGTTACTGAGATACCCGGGACCACGAGGGATTCAATAGAGGATATTGTTGTAATTGACGGCATTCAATATCGTTTTATTGATACGGCCGGATTGAGAGATACAGGTGACATCATAGAGAACATAGGAATAAAGAAGACACATGAAAAAATAACAGTCGCCTCACTGATCATGCTTGTTGCCGATGTGAATGAAGGGATTACTGATCTGACCGGCGTTTTGAATGGTGTCCGCAGCCAGATTGCCGGCACGGGTAAAAAGCTGTTCATTCTTCTTAATAAAATAGATACTGATTTATCGGGACGAAGAAATGATTTCAAAAACGGGATATCCCTGCAGGAGGATGAATCAATGCTCTTCATTTCAGCAAAAACAGGTGAAGGACTTGATGAACTCAGGGAAGCCATAAGCAGCACAATTGAAAGCGATAAATTAGAATCAGAAAGTGTAATAGTCACTAATATAAGACATTACAGGGCATTATCTCAAGTAACGGAAAGTCTTGAAAGAGTAAAAGAGGGACTGGAGAATAATTTACAGGAGGATCTCATTGCAATTGATATCAGACATGCCATTCATTATCTGGGAGAGATAACCGGAGAGATAACAACCGATGAAATTCTTGGTAATATATTCAGGAATTTCTGCATCGGAAAATAAACTATACTTTTGTTATGATTTACTAACTTTATAAAAGATCGATATATAATCAGCAATGAATAAATCTGAAAGATGAAAACAAAAGCATTTCTCTTTATCTTTATATCGTTTTTGTGTTTCGGTAGTATAAGCGCTCAGAAGAAAAACACAAAGATAACCATTACCGGCCAGGTGGTTAACTTCAGGCAATATCTTGTTACGATAACTTAAATACTCCACATGAGAATATTTATAACTGGGGCAAATGGATTTTTGGCCAGTAACATAATCAGGGAACTGCTGTCAAGGAATCACCAGGTTGTGGCCTTCATTAAAACCGGCGAAGATATTTCCACTATTAATGACCTTGACATCAAGTTATTTTATGGGGATATTCTTGATTATACTTCAGTTCTTGAAGCCGTTGATGGCTGTGATGCGCTGATACATACAGCGGCGAACACCTCAACCTATCCTAACAGATCCGTAATTCAATATAAGGTCAATGTGGATGGCACACTTAATGTAATGAAGGCGGCGCTGGGAAAAAGAATTCAAAGGGTGATCTATATTGGAAGCGCAGCCTCATTCGGATTTGGAACAAAAGAAAAACCAGGAAATGAATTAACACCCTTCTCGAGCAGCAAATATAAGCTGGATTATATCGACACGAAACTTGAAGCGCAGAAAAGAGTACTGGAGCTTGTAAAATCCAGGGGTTTGCCGGCAGTAATCCTTAATCCGACATTCATGCTTGGTCCCTATTGTGGAAAATATGGTTCGGGACAATTGCTCATGGCTTTGAAAAACAGAAAGTTACCAGGTTATGCTCCGGGCGGAAGGAACTTTGTTTATGTTAAGGATGTTGCTGTAGCAGTTGTAAATGCCCTGACCATGGGAAAAACAGGTGAGTGTTATATCCTGGGCAATGAGAATTTCAACTATAAAGAAATTTTCGGCAAAATGGCTGAAGCTTCAGGAGTGACCCCTCCGGGGATACTGATACCGAAATTTGTTGCCAGTTTGTTAGGATTGTTACTTTCAGGTTCTGCAAAGATATTCAGGTTCACTCCGTCACTTACATACAGGACAGCTATTGTATCAGGTGATTCTAATTATTATTCATCTGAAAAAGCTGTCAGGGTACTAAAAATGCCACAAACCCCAATAGAAATCGCAATTAGAGAGGCATATGACTGGCTCTCTGAGCAAAATAGACATACTGCTGAATGAAGGACAGATATTTCAGGGATAAGGTCATAATAATTACAGGTGCACGCCAGGGTATTGGTAAAGCAATTAGTCTTATGCTCGCCGGTGCCGGTTCCAGGTTGAGTATTAACAGCAGAAATGCAGAAAAACTGGCTGAACTGAAAAACAGACTCGTCCTGAATGGCTGTGATGTGACAGAGATACCGGGAGATATATCTGATGAAGAGGTGTGCAGGGATATTGTCGAAAAGACTATTGAGCGATTTGGGAAGATAGATGTGCTTATAAATAATGCGGGCATTGCCGGCGCAGGTACTGTTGAAGAGGCTGAGTCAGTAGTTTTTAGAAAGCAGGTAGAGGTAAATCTGCTTGCCTCTTATTATATGACAAAGTATGCTTTGCCTCACATAAAAAAGACTAATGGAAGTATATTGTTTGTTTCCAGTCTTGCAGGTCTTTTCGGCCTTCCGGGTTACAGTGGTTATTCTGCTTCAAAAATGGCACTGACTGCACTTGCACAAAGCCTTAAGAATGAACTTTATGGCCGGAATGTACATATAGGTGTGGCTTATGTCGGTTTTACGGAAAATGATCCGGCAAAGGTACAGTATAATGCAGAAGGTGAACTGGCACCGCTTCCCGACAGGAAAGTAAAAAGAGTATCTGCTGAAAAAACAGCATCATTGCTAATTAAACAGATCAGGAAAAGGAGATTCATTTCTGTCCATTCTTTTCTTGGCAAAGCAGAATATACAGTGTCAAAGTTTTTTCCCGGCCTTATTGAGACGATCCTCAGACAATCACGAACACAGGACAGAATTACCGGCAAATGAAGAATCTCTATTTTACCGATGCCCTGAAACTCAAAAAGCCCACAGCGTTCCAGGTCATGCTGAAGCCGGTTGGAGCATCGTGTAATCTCAATTGCACATATTGTTACTATCTGGAGAAAAAAAGACTTTACCCCGGAAAAGAAACTGTAATGACTGAAACTCTTCTTGAGGAGTTCACCAGGCAATTCATTGAGGTTCATGAAATACCTGTTGTAACATTCACCTGGCAGGGAGGTGAGCCTACACTGGCCGGATTAAGTTACTTCAGAAAAGCAATTGAATTCCAAAGGAAATATTGTGAAGGAAAAAGAATAGAAAATGCCTTTCAGACCAACGGAACCAAGCTTGATGATGACTGGTGTAAGTTCTTTGCTGACAATAATATACTTGTTGGTATCTCAATTGATGGTGAAGAACATAATCATGACCGGTACAGGAAGACATTTTCAGGCGGACCCACTTTCAGGAGGGTTATGAAGGGGATTGAGCTGCTTCAAAAACACAAAGTGGATTTTAATACACTGAGTACAGTAAATGACTATAATGTCCGCTATGCAAGCGAGACATACCGGTTTTTAAAGAAAATAGGGAGTGGTTTTATGCAGTTCCTGCCGGTTGTTGAGAGAATAAAGAAGGATTGTAATAAGGATGATTTGAGTCTTGTTGCTCCCGTTCATGGTGAAGCTGAAGTTACAAGCTGGTCGGTTGGAGCAAAAGAATATGGGCAGTTCCTTATAACGATATTTGACGAGTGGGTCAGAAATGATGTTGCCCGGTATTATGTCCAGATATTTGATGCTACACTGGCAAATCATGTCGGAGAAAATCCGGGACTCTGTGTATTTGCAGAAACGTGCGGTGATGCCCTGATACTGGAATACAACGGCGATCTTTATTCGTGCGACCATTTTGTCTATCCTGAGTACTTCCTGGGTAATATCACGAAATCTTCACTGGTCGATATGGCAAAATCTCAGCGCCAGTTTGATTTTGGCATAGATAAAAGGAACAAACTGCCGGGCTATTGTCTGAAATGTGATGTTCGCTATGCGTGCCATGGAGAATGTCCGAAACACCGGTTCATGTTCACTCCCGGAGGCAAACCGGGACTGAATTATCTCTGTGAGGGATACAAGTTGTTTTTCAAGCACACTGAACCATACATGGAATACATGGCTAAGGAACTGAAGAACAAACGGCCGCCGGCCAATGTAATGAGCTGGATAAAAAACAGGGAAAACCAGGCTGTACGCCCCCCACACTCCTACCCGCGGTTTCAATTTCCCGACTAATATCTTCATATTATTGATAAGTGTCTAATAATTATACATCATCCTGTCTGATATTTTTACAATATTCATTTATTCTTACTTTATATTAATCTGATTATTAGCGAAATACATTATTGGCACGATCTTTGGCTCATAATAAGGATTAATAGTAAATACAGAAATGAAGAAAAGCATATTGATGATATTATTATTTATGATAGTTTTCCGGCATGAGAGTGTCGGGCAGGATAAAAAATGGACACTGGAGGATTGTATCAGTTATGCTGTTGAGAATAATATTGGTTTAAAACGACAGAAGCTCCAGACTGAAACTTATGAAACCAGCTTATTAAAATCACGTATGGATTATCTTCCGTCACTTAATTTCGGATCTGATGCCCAGATGGGATTTGGACGATCAATAGACCCGGTAACAAACCTTATTACATTTGAACAGAACATAAGTAATTCATATTCAATAAGTACAAGCTTAAACCTTTTTAACGGTTTTTACACTATTAATACCAGTAAAGCCAACAGGTATATGTATATGGCTGGACTGGAAACAGAGAAGATTGCACGCAACACACTGATCATAAATATTCTTGGACAATATTACCAGGTGCTGTATGCAAGAGGGATTGAGGAGGCTTCAAAAATGCAGCTTGAGCTTTCTGAAAAGCAATATTTCAGGATAACAAAAATGGTGGAGACAGGCAGAGAGGCATTATCAAGGCAATATGAGATAGAAAGCCAGCTTTCGGATGACAGGCTCTCCTATACCATTGCTCATAATAATGCCAGCCAGGCAATAACCACTCTTAAACAGATGCTTCAGCTTGACCCTGAAACAGAATTTGATATAGTGATACCGGATCTTGATAATCTGCCTGTTACTGACGACCTCTTCAAAACTGACAGCATCTATCAGGTCGCCACCCGGACCCTTCCCCGTCTCAAAGCCATTGAATATGAACTTGAGGCAAACAGAAAGCAGATCTCTGCTGCAAAGGGTAATCTGTCACCAGGTCTTTCCATAGGAGGTGCTGTCTTTACCGGTTACTACAAAATTCTCAGCGATGATGCACCGGAACAATCCTCCTTTTCAACACAGTTAAAAAACAATAACAGCCAGGCTATCTACTTTTCACTTAACATCCCGATATTCAACAACTATACTACCGGCAGGAACATCAGGAATGCCAGGATAAGGAAGAATGATACGGAACTGAGGCTCGAGCAGGAAAAGAACAGTCTGTTTACTGAAATCGAGAATGCCTGTCTCAATTATACAAGAGGCAGGGATGAATACCTGGCAGCAAAATCAAACCTTGAGTTTAACAACAGATCATTCTTCGCTGTTGAAAAAAAATTTGAATCGGGTCTCGTTGATGTAACCGATTATTCAGCAGCCAAAACAACACTTTTCAGGGCAGAGGCTGAAGCATTAAGGACAAAACTCCAGATGCTTATAAGAAAGCTCACCATAAGTTTTTATGTAACTGGAGAATATGAGAAAATAATCTTTAATTAATACGATAAATACAGAACCGGCATGGATACACCTGTTGATAATATGGACAGACCTATTGAGAAGAAAAAAGGTCTCCAAAAGAAGCATATAGGATATATATTGGGCGGTATAATAATTCTGGTGTTATTTTATATGGCTTTTTTCTCCGGCCATGTGTCAACATATAAGGTGGAGAAAGATAAACTCATAATAGAATCAGTTATCCGGGGCCAGTTTAATGATTATATTACTGTTCCTGGTACCGTGGAACCCATAAGCACCGTTTTTCTTGATGCCCTTGAAGGCGGACGGGTTGAGGAAATACTTATTGAGGAGGGTTCAATGGTCAAAAAGGGTGATGTTATCTTAAGGCTTACAAATCCTGATCTATACCTGAATATCCTCGACAGCGAGGCTCAGCTTGCCGAAAAGGGGAACTTTCTGAGAAATACGCAGGTAACAATGGAACAGGAAAGAATCGCAATAAAAAGAGAACTGATCAATCTTAAGTATGATATTGAAAGAAAAGAACGTACCTATCAGCAAAATGAAGAATTGATAAAAGATAACCTTATCTCTAAGGAAGAATTCATCCGTTCGAAAGAGGATATTGATATGGCACGAAGTTCACAGGAGCTTTTTGTTGAAAGACAAAAGGCAGATTCCATCTTCCGGTCAGTACAGGTAGAAACCATAAAAGCCAATCTCGACAACATGCGCAGGAATCTTACTCTCGTCAGGCAAAGAGTGGAGAACCTTAATGTAAAAGCTACGGTTGATGGTCAGCTTGGATTGCTGGTGCCTGAGATAGGGCAATCTATCTCACGCGGCGCCAACATGGGACAGATCAATGTATTAACATCATATAAGGTATCTGCTCAGATAGATGAACACTACATTGACAGGGTAAGAACACAACTTACTGCTACACTTGACAGGCAGGGCAGTATGTTCAACCTGGTAGTCAGAAGGGTTTATCCTGAGGTCAGGAATGGAACATTTGAGATCGATATGGTCTTCACTGACACCATGCCTGATAATATAAGAACAGGCCAGACTTACTATATAAGTCTGCAACTTGGGCAGCCGAAAGAGGCTCTTCTGGTGCCTATCGGAGGATTTTTCCAGGAGACCGGCGGACAATGGATATTTGTACTTGATCCTTCCGAATCGTTCGCCATTAAACGAAATATATCAATCGGGAGGAAAAATCCGAAATACTATGAATTACTTGAAGGACTACAGCCCGGAGAAAAAGTTATCATTTCGGGCTATGAATCCTTCGGCAAAAATGAAAAACTGGTTTTCAAGAAATAAAACAACAACTAATACTTAATGTAATGATTCAAACAAATGACCTTACCAAGATCTTCAGAACTGAAGAGGTTGAGACAACAGCTCTCAATAAAGTGAACCTTACTGTGAAAGAGGGTGAATATGTCGCAGTCATGGGACCATCGGGATGTGGCAAATCAACACTTCTCAACATCCTTGGATTGCTCGACAATCCGACTGCAGGGAGTTATATCTTCAACGGCACTGAGGTGGCAAGCCTGAAAGAACGTGACAGAACTGTCTTCCGGAAAGGCAACATCGGATTTGTCTTTCAGTCCTTTAACCTTATCGATGAGCTGAATGTTTATGAAAATGTTGAGCTGCCTCTTATCTATCTGAAAATGAAAGCAAGCGAGAGAAAGCAAAAAGTTGAGGAGTCACTTACCAGGATGAAGATCACACACAGGGCAAAGCATTTTCCGCAGCAGCTTTCAGGAGGACAGCAGCAGAGAGTGGCAATTGCACGGGCCGTTGTGGCAAATCCAAGACTTATCCTCGCCGACGAGCCGACAGGAAACCTCGATTCAAAAAATGGTATCGAAGTGATCAACCTGCTTCTGGAACTTAACAAGGAAGGTACCACTATCGTTATGGTTACTCATAATGACAGGGATGCAGGATATGCTCACAGAATTGTGAACCTGTTTGATGGCAAAATAGTAAGTTAGTAAGATCCGGGGTCGATCTTCCTGAGCTTGTTATAGAGTGTCTGCCTGGTTATACCAAGTTTTGCGGCAGCCACACTGATGTTATTTCCATGCCTTTTAAGACATTCAAGTATCAGCTTCTTCTCCATCTCGGCAAGAGTGGTCTCCTGATGAGAAATACTTTTTGCTTGTGGTCTGAACTCAAAATCCGTGGGAATCAGGACATTTGAATCACTCATTATAACAGCTTTCTCAATTGCATGCTGCAGCTCCCTTACATTACCAGGCCAGGTGTAATTGGCCAGTTTTTCCAGGGCGTGTGTATTTATTCGTACAGAATCACCCCTGTTATATTTTTCACAATAAACCTTCACAAAATAATTTGCAAGAATCGGAATATCATCAACCCTGTCGCGTAAAGGCGGTACGTCAATAATTATGGTGTTTATCCTGTAAAGCAGATCCTCACGGAACCTTCCCTCTCCCACCATCTTCTCCAGATCGCGGTTCGTGGCGCATATCAGCCTTATGTCAACCGGAATATGCCGGTTCGAACCAACTCTGACAACCTCCCTGTTCTGGAGAGCATTGAGCAGTTTTGATTGTGACTGTAGTGAAAGATTACTTATCTCATCGAGGAATAGTGTTCCGCCGGAGGCAAGCTCAATCTTCCCCTTCCTGTCTTCCCTGGCATCAGTAAAGGCTCCCTTTATATGACCGAAAAGCTCACTTTCAAAAAGTGTTTCAGTGATTGCACCCATGTCAACACTTATCATCAACTCCCCTGCCCTTCCTGATGAATTATGTATCTCTCTGGCAATGAGTTCTTTTCCGGTCCCGTTTTCGCCGGTTATGAGAACATTGGCATCTGTCGGGGCAATCTTTCGCACAATGTTCAATACATTTATCATTGTTGGTGATGCCCCCGGAACAAGCTTATCAGTTCTCATATTTATTTTAAAATTAAAAACAAATATAGTGATAAATGTCTAATTATTAGACATATTAATTAAAGGTTTAATTATACAACTCTTTTCATAATTTGCTATTATTAATATTCGACTAATAGTAAGAGATTCCACACTTCGTTCGGAATGACATTCATTTCGTGGGTTTTGAAAGAGAGAGGGGTGAATGGCGGGAAATCCACCATTCACCCTTCTCTCTATATCCATAGGGTCCTGTCATTCTGAACGGAACGAAGTGGAGTGAAGAATCTCTTTCAATATTTTTGAATTACCCATTCAATAATGATTAATATTAAAACTCTGAATACTTAATAAAATCCTGTAAAGACACAAAGTCGCCGAATAGAACAAAAAAAATATTTACTTTACAATGCAACTTTAGGTTATGCTCACCGTCTTTATTATGAATATTCATTGAATGATTTGACGAAGAACACTTAATACAATCAAAAATGACCGTAAAATTATACCCGAACGAAATAGTCTTAAAGGCTGGAGATACCAATCAGGTTATTGATAACCAAAAAGTTGATGGTAAATTGATTGTTACAAACCAGCGGATATATTTCAAATCGCTGGATGAATTTAAAGAGAAATTCAATTTCGAGATATTATTTGAAAATATCCTGGAGGTAATTTTCTTTAATAAGAATCTGAGTTTTGTAAAAGGGATAAATGTTGTTACGAGAGACGGAAAAACCCACACTTTTCATCTGAAGAAACGCGATGAGATCGGGCAGCTTATCAACAGGATGTATTGACCCCCCCAGACTCCCTTCAGGGGGTGCCCCGAGTACTCGGGGCGGGGATTATTCATACCTGAGAGAATCCACCGGATTCCTCATAGCAGCCTTGTAAACCTTCACACTTATAGTCAGAATAGTGGCAGCGATCATAATAAAAGCTGACAACAAAAGGACACCCGCGCTGACTTTTACAAAATAATCCCATATGCTGTCCATCAGCCACAGTGACATATAGTATCCGCCGGCACATCCAAGAACTGACGCGACCAAAAGGACAATAAGGAATTTTTTGCTGACAAGAAGCATAATGACAGATACGGGTGCTCCCTGTATCTTTCTTATTCCCACCTCTTTTGTTCGCTTTATTATATCCAGGGAAACCAGGTTGTACATACCTATCAATGATAATAGCGTTGCTACAATTGCCAGGAATACATTTACTTTAAGGATGCCTCCGTTTATATCCTTCTCTTCCTGCATAAGATCCTCCTGCAGCCTTCCACCAAAGATCTGGTTTGTTCCCATTGCCTTCCATTTCTGACTTATAAAATCCAGCACATCAGGGAGATCCTCAGGGTTAGCCCTTACGGCCATTGTATAAAACTGATCGTTATCAGTTATTCTGAGCATTGCTGGCTCTATCTCCTGCCATACTCCCCCGATGTTAAAGTCCTTAACTACACCAATTATATTCAGGATTGTTGTATCATAAAGAGTGACTGATCTGCCTACAGCTTCGGGCCAGTCGAAATCCTGAACCAGTTTGCTGTTAACAACTATTGAATGGTTCGACCGGTCAGCCTCCGCCCTGTTTTTGTCGAAAAGCCTGCCGGCAACAAGACGCAGTCCCATTGTCTGGGCATATTCAGGACCTATATCCATTACATCCACTTCAAGTTGCTTTTCGGCATCCTTTATCGGCCTCCTGTAGTTTCCCCATCCAATATGGTTGCTTGTCCCCTCAGCTGCAATTATTTTTGGATTCATGATAATTTCATTCCGGAATGAGGTGAATAATTCCGGAGAAATCGGGACTACTATCAGTTTATCCCTGTCATAGCCGAGATCCAGGGTTCTCTGATACTCTGCATTTCTGGCAAAGACAATCCCCATTACAAGTGCCATTACAGATATTGCAAACTGGATTGTCAGGAGAATAATGGAGAGTCTTCCGGAGCCCCCGGAAAAATTCAGCCCTTTAATGACATTTACAGGACTGAAAGAGCTGACACGTACTGCCGGATAGACTCCTGAAATAAAGCCTGTTAAAAGCAGCAGCAGGAGAAGGAATACCCAGAAGAATGCATATCGGCTGAAGGTAAGCTTGATAGACATGTATGCCCAGAGGTTGCTATAGGCAGGCACAAGCACTGATGCAAGCGCTATGCCGACAAGCAAAGCAAGTGAACATATGATAAGAGTCTCAAACATGAATTGTGTCAGAAGCTGACTCCTTAGTCCTCCGAAGGTCTTTCTTAAACCAATCTCTTTCAGTCTCCTGCTGAGTGTAGCTATTGAGGTGTTTGCAAAGTTGAAGCAGGCTATCAGCAGGATAAAAATTGCCATGACGGGAGGAGCTATCAGAGCTGCAGGATGTAATGAAGGAAAGAGACCTGAAGACCATATATTTCGAGAGTTAGAGCCTACATCTTTAAGTGGAACAAGAGTAAACCTGTTTATGCGGAAATCTTCTCGAGCCCTGTTTTGCACGGGCAGATACTCTTTTAACGAATTTGTTATGGCGGGTAAAAGTGATTTGTCCGGTACCTGAATAAAGAGCACTGTTGTCCAAAGCTTCCAGTCAGCATCACCAACATTCCACATCCGGAGGAAGTTATCATAATGAGACAGAATGTCAATCCTGAAGCTGGAATTATCAGGCATATCTTTAAATACAGCGCTTACTGTAAATGTGAATTCCTGATTCTGATCGTTGACAATCGATAAAGATTTACCTGCCGGATAATCATTACCAAACAGAGTATGTGCCATTGTCTCACTTACCAGCACACTCCCGGTTCCGGGTATTGATTTTGTATCACCATGAACAGATGGAAAGGTAAATATCTCAGGAAACTCGGGATCGACATATGATATTTGTGCCGGGAAGACATCATCGCCCACCTTTACAGGAGATCCAGTCCTTTGTAACCTGGATGCTCTCAGTATTCCCGGAATATCATTTTTGATATGTAGCCCGAGAGTCGACGGTGCGATCCCGTATTCCTGCTCCCTGCCCTGCATATCCCTGAAGCAGTTCACCCTGTATATCTCGTTGAAATTTTCGTGACTCCTGTCGAACTCATAATTGAATATCTGATTGAAAAATGCAACTATACAGACTGAAAGCCCAATACCAAGACCAACAATATTTATCAGGGTAAAGATCTTGTTCTTCCATAAATTCCTGAAGGTGACAAGAAGATAGTTCCTGAACATCAGATATAGTATTATTCGTATTTAAGTGATTGTGCAGGATTTACTCTTGCCGCTTTCATTATCCTGTAACTCACTGTGATGAGAGCTATACAAATAGCAATAAGCAATCCGGACAGGAAACTTATAGCACCAGGATTAATCCGGAAATAGAAGTTCTCCAGCCATCTGTTCGCAATAAAATAGATAAGCGGCCATGCAATTATTGCTGATATGGAAACGAGAAGAAATATTTCCCTTGAAATAACATAATAGATCCCTGCCACTGATGATCCCATGGCTTTACGTACTCCTATTTCTTTTGTTCGTTGTTCAACTGTAAAGGAGGTAAGACCGAACAGCCCGAGAGCTGCAATAAAGACCGCAAGTATTGAGAATATTACTGCAAGCTGAGCATTCTGCTTTTCCTGGACATACATTTGCTCGAAATCCTCATCAACAAAATAGTACTGAAGGGGATCATTGGATGTAAACTGCTGCCACCTCTTCTCAATTTCCGTTATAGTGTGCTGATAATTTTGTGCTGATAGTTTGACAGTTGCATATCCCCACAAGTTTTCATCTCCTTTGAAACAGAAAATATAAGGTTGAATTGGATTGCGCAGTGATTCAAAGTTGAAATTCTTAACGATTCCTATCACCTGTAAATAGGTAAAATTACCTGACTCTTCGGGTTTAATAAACCTGGTACTATCAATATCAGTGATACCGAAGTTCTTTGCAGCACTTTCATTTATTATGCATGCCTCCCTGTCGGTAGTGAATGATCTGTCAAAGTTCCTGCCTTTAACCAGGGTCATTTGGTATGTATCAAGATAGTCATAGTCGATCCAGCTAGTTTGTAAAAGAAATGATTCTTCCTGTCTTCCTTCAAGTCCGTAGCCGTTAAGATTGTTGTTACGCCCGGGAACAGCAGTGGAGCTGGCAATGTTTATCACGCCGGGGATCTCTTTTACAGCATCTTTAAATGCCTCTACTCTGTTCTCCAGGGCCCCAGCCCTGTTAATTACCAGCATCTGTTCCCTGTTGAAACCTACATCCTTGTTGATCATAAAGTATATTTGCCGGTACATAATCAAAGTTCCTGTTATCAAAAGAATTGATACAGCAAACTGAAATACGACCAGTATTCTTCTCAGGGTTCTGCTGTACATACTACTGCCGTGCACATTGCCTTTGAGAACCTCGTAAGGGCTGAATGAAGAAAGAAACAATGCAGGATAGCTGCCGGCCATTAAGCTCACCAGAAGTGTGAAGAGAATCAATACCGGTATAGTGTACCACCCGGCAAAGAGATCCGGCTTTAAATCTGCTCCAAGCAGGTTATTGAAATATGGAAGAGTGATCCATATGATTATCAGGGCTATTATCAGGGAGATGAATGTAATAATAAACGATTCTGAAAGAAATTGTGTTATCAGTATTCCGCGTGTGGAACCTCCTATTTTCTTAATCCCCACCTCTTTTGATCTTCGTGAAGCCTGTGCAGTTGCAAGATTCATGAAGTTGATAGCTGCAATAAGAACAATAAGGATAGATATGCTTCCGAATATTACCATGTATTTCGGATCGCTTGCTGCTTTAAATTCCTGCTGGATCGAAGGATCAAGGTGTATATCGGTAAGATTCTGAAGGAAGAACATGTATTTGTTGCCCTGTGCTGCAAAATCTTGAAGAGTTATTCCCATAAACTGTTGTATCTCGGGTCCTACATATTTCTCCAGCATGGCAGGTATCTTCTCATCGACAGATACATAATTGGTATTTGGTTTCAAAAGCAGATATGTACTGAAGCTGTTGCTCAACCATATCGGGCTTTGCGACCGTGGATTGGTCATGAATGATGTAATGATATTTGCTTCAAAATGAGAGTTTCCGGGAATATCTGCCATGACCCCGGAAATAATATACCTGGTTGTATCGTTCCCGATCCTTATTGCTTTGTCTATCGGATCCTCGTCACCGAATATCTTCCTTGCAGTTGATTCCGAGAGAACTGCTTTTCTCGGAGCATTGAGCATATTCTTTGGATCTCCCTTTATTACGGGAATTGAAAAAAAATCAAAAAATGTGGAGTCCGCTTCAACCACATGATCATCTGTGAATGTAAGATCCTTATATTCAACAACAGTGGGTCCGCGGCCCGTCATCCTGAGGAAATTCTCTATTTCCGGGAACTCATTTAACATAGTAGGACCGATAATAGCACAGGTATAGGCTCCGACAAATTCCTGTCCGCTTAATTTGCCGTTAAGCACCAGCCTGTATATCCTGTCTTTTTTGACGTTATACTTGTCGTAACCAGCCTCATTTATTACGAAAAGTGCAATAAGCAGGCTGCAGGCAATACCTATCGAAAGGCCAAGGATATTTATTATTATGTAAGCACGCTGCCTTTTAAAAGAGCGTAAACTGTACTTGATCATGTTGCTGAGCATAGTAATAAGAAATAATGGTTATAAATAAATGTTTATCAGACAAATATAGAATTATTTTCATTCAACTTTAAGTGCAATAGCCGGGTTAATCAATGAGGCTTTGAA
>CAZWZQ010000026.1:35622-39865 GCA_964638955.1 uncultured Rikenellaceae bacterium
ATTATCACTGCAAGAATTGTAAAATACCTTAATAATTCAGTAAGACGGATATTTGTACTGAAAAGTTTCTTATAATCTTCATCAATGAAGGAATAGTCGAAAGGGTATTCCGGAAGTATATTCCCCCAAACCCTCTCTGCAGCCTTCAGGGCATCAGCAGTATTCCCGGGATTGAGCCTTATGAGGATACAATTAAACCAGTCAGTTTCAGTGAGAGCAAAAGCCATCGGTTCAATAGCCTGATCAGCACCTTTAAAATGAAAGTTCTTCAATACTCCCGCGATCCTGCCTTCGAGACCCATAAAGTGGAATCTTTTACCTGTAGGATCGTCAGTCCCCATCATCTTTGCCACCTCTTCATTTATCAGGAAATTACCTGTAGTATCTTTTGCGAGATCGGAGACATATTCTCTTGAGAAATCCCGGCCTGACAAAAGTTCCATTTTCATCGTTTCAAGGTAGTCGTAATCAACCGCATTGGTACCTATTAATACATGCTTTTCCGGATCCTTCCCTTCCCAGTCTGCTCCTCCCGAATTGCTGCCTATTCGTACAGGATTGCTCGTTGATGCTGTAACTCCCTCAATGAGAGTCTCTTTCAGGAGCTCGTTCTTCAATGAATAGTATTTGGGTTTCATATTTTCGGCCATTGGGATACATAAAAGGTTTTCCTTGTCAAAGCCAAGCTCTTTATTCTGCAGATGCTTCATCTGCAGGTACATTATTGTTGCCACTATCGCAATGAGTATTGAAAGGGTAAACTGGATCACAACAAGAATACGCCTGAGCCTGCCGCTGCCCTTCCCTGATACTGTCTCTCCTTTAAGCACTGCAGCCGGTTTAAATGAAGAGAGATAGAGGGCAGGATATATTCCGGATAACAATCCTGCGATAACTCCCACAATAATGATGCTGATAATAAACCTGAAGCGTAACAGGTCGGAAAGAATAAAACTCTTTCCTGAAATACTATTGAACAGGGGAAGCGCCAGTCCGACCAGGATCAAAGCCAGTACCAGTGCCATTATGACCAGAAAGAAAGATTCAAGCATAAACTGAATTATCAAAGTCTTCTGACTGGCGCCGGCCACTTTCTTGATTCCTATTTCTTTAGCACGGCCAGCAGCTTTGGCGGTTGCAAGGTTGATGAAATTGATACATGCAATAAGAAGAACAAATACCGCAATAAGGGCAAAGATACTTACTACAATTACCGGACCTTTACTGATTTCAAAGCCAAACTGGCCATGGAGATGAATATCCAGAAGAGGGAACAACAGGTATTTAGTGATTGTCTCAGGAATATACTCAAGCACAACATCCGTCAGCTTTTTATTGACGGCATCAATATCAGAACCCTTCTCCAGCAGTACAAATGTATATATTGAATTGCTGCCCCAGTGATCACTTATCGCTCCTATTTCTTTGAGGAAAGAATAGGGAATCACTGCTTCAAATGTGAACATTGAATTTCGGGGTAAATCTCTAATTACACCAGTAACCATGAATTGCATTCTATTTTCAAGTGTAAGTGTTTTTCCAACAGGATTTGATTCCCCAAAGTATTTCTCAGCTAATTTCTCAGTCAGAACAATTGAATTAGGTTCGCGTAGTGCAGTTTCAGGATCACCAAGTACAAACGGCATGGTGAAAATTTTGAACAATCCGGAATCTGCAGCAACAATGGAAGACTCAAAGAATACTGTCTCATCCTGGCGGAACAGGATCCTGGGAAGCCTGTTGTACCGTGTCTGTTCCCTTATCTCCGGGATCTTTTCTTTCCATACCGGTCCGCTCGGATGAGGCGTCACTGTTACATGATATCTCTCACCCGAATAAAACTGATCCTCTTCAACCCTGTAAATGTTTTCACCATTAAGGTTGAATTTTTCATAACTCAGTTCATCCTGTATCCAAAGAAGGATCAGTAATGATGCAGTAAGACCGATTGCCAGACCGGCTATATTAATAAAAGCAAAACCCTTATGTTTCAGGATATTACGTAAGGACAGGCGGAGGAATTTTCTTATCATAATATGTTTTCAATCATTATAAAGACGTTTTTATTGCTATTCTGTTGCATTAGAATATTTATTACGTCTTTGGAGTAACCATAATAAGTTATTGATCACCAAAAGGTCAATAGAATGTTAAAGTACTGTTAATGTTTCGAAATAGTATAAGTTTAACTTAAAATTGATTATAATTTTAGATTCCCAACTATTAATAACTTGAATTTATGATTAAGAACCTATTAAAGTCAGTCACCCGTCATATACGAAAACATTACGGTTACAGTATTCTGAATATACTGGGACTTACACTGGGAATTACAAGTGCCTTGTTTCTTATTATTTATGTTTCTGATGAGATAAGCTACGACAGGTATCATGAAAATTCCAACAGGATATATCGTGTTTCATCGAAAATCACAGAAACTGATGACCAGTTCACATGGAATGTCGCACAGATTCCTTTCGGACCGCAGGTTGTCCAGGATTATCCTGAAGTGCAGTCTTTCGTACGATTTATCAATATGCCGAGAGCATTGTATAAATATGAAGATAAGGAATTTATAGAAGAGAACTTCTATTTTGTCGATTCCACCCTGTTCGATATTTTTAGTTATAAAGTACTAAAGGGTGAAGTAAGATCTGCTATTAAGGATCCGGATAAAATAGTCCTTACAGAGACTGTAGCCTCCAGGTATTTCGGGGATGATGATCCAATAGGGAAAACTTTTACTGCTGGCGAGGATACCTATGAGGTTACAGGTGTTATCGAGGATATACCCTTCAATTCACATTTCCGGTTTGACGCTGTTGCTGCAAGGAATAACCTTCCGAAACAGATCGGGAGCTGGGGTAATTTCGGTGTCTTTACATATCTACTTATGCCTGAGGGAGTTGATGTAGACGCTTTTGAAACAAAGATGCAGGGTATGTATGATGCGCATATGAAGACAATATTCGAGCCATTACATATAACAATAGAATATATCATGGAACCTATCACCAGGATACATCTTTATTCAACTAATGCCGGCGAACCGGAACCTACTGGCAGTATAACATATGTTTACATCTTTGGTATTATAGCGCTGTTCCTTGTCTTAATAGCAGCAATGAATTATATGAACCTTGCAACTGCACGTTCAGCAGGACGAGCACGTGAGGTAGGTATGCGTAAAGTTGTAGGATCAAGGAGGTCAACACTGATAGCACAGTTTTTGTCCGAATCAGTGGTACTGACAATTATATCTTTGATATTAAGCATTATACTCCTTATAATACTTCTTCCTAAGTTTAACATGCTGGCAGGGAAATCATTCAGCCTTTCAATACTATACAGTCCGGTTGTTGTGATATCCTTCATAGGTGTTATAATTGTGGCCGGTATCATCGGTGGTAGTTATCCCGCATTTTTTCTATCCAGATTCAGTCCTGTAACCGTTCTGAAGGGTGAGATTACAAAAGGTTCTGCAGGTAGCCTGTTCAGAAAGATACTTGTAGTAATACAGTTTACAATATCTGTGGTTATGATAGTGTGTACCCTTATCGTCTTCAGGCAGCTTAACTACCTGAAGACAATGGATCAGGGATTTAACCAGGATAATGTGCTGACGCTGCAGTTTAACAGAGGCATGGTACGTAAATACCCGGTGCTGAGGCAGGCTCTTCTTGAGAATGAAAATATAAGGTATGTCACCTCCACGAATACTCCTGTTGGAGAAGGTTCGGGAAAGGTAATTTTCAATGTTGAAACAGACCAGGGAATGGTCCAGAGGGGAGTAAACTTTGCGGTTGTCGACCATGATTTTATAGATGCGCTGGGCATAAGGATGATTGAAGGTCGTGATTTTCAGCAGGATATGCCTTCAGATACACTTCTGGCTGTAGTTGTAAATGAAACTCTGGCAAACAGGCTGGGGTGGCAGGATCCCATAGGTAAGAAAGTGGAACTGGGTGATGAAAATACGTTACGGGCAAGTGTCATCGGGATGATGGCCGATTATCACCAAACAGGCATGTATAACGAGATAGAATCCTTAATGCTTGTATACCGTGAACTTGGTAATATAATATATGTCAAACTCAGCGGTAATAACACCGGGCAAACAATCAGTTTCATTGAATCAAAATGGAATGAAGTATTCCCAGATCAGCCTTTTTCATATACATTTCTTAAAGAGAGATTTAACAGGCAGTTTGAGACAGATGAGAAAAGGGGACTTATATTTACA
>CAZWZQ010000027.1:0-38679 GCA_964638955.1 uncultured Rikenellaceae bacterium
GCAATATTATGAAGATGCAATAAGAGCGGACATGGATATTATGTCATTGTATTTAAGTGAGACCGGATCCAGTTATTCTCCGGTTTCTGCAGCAGAACAGGATGCCTATATTGCACAACCCGATGTGGCATACAGTGCTGCTGACGCTCTTGATCTGATTAACACACAGTACTGGGTTGTGTGTATCAGGAACGGTGCAGAAGCCTGGGCCAACTTCAGAAGGAGCGGATTCCCTGATTTGGAACGTAATGATTATGATAACCAGCTTCTGGAAAACGGAGGTGATGGATTTGTTCACAGATTTAGTTATCCTGATGTTGAATTGTCGGATAATAAAGATAACTACCAGGCTGCAGTTACAGCTCTAGTTGGTGGCCTTGATGATTTAGTAAACAGAGTATTCTGGGATACACCCTGATATAATAAAACTTCCGTGGGAGTATTAATTTTGAATTTATTATTACTTTTCGCGGGTTCGAAATAAAATAATGAGGTTGTCTCGTATGGGGCATCCTCATTATTTTATATGCATATATTAATCTAATCTTTAAACCAATAAATAATATGAAAACTATCCTGCAGTAAATTGCTGAAAAAACCAGACACAGTGAAAGGGCGGAAAGGGATGGAACCGATCAGGGGTTCGCTTTATTCCTTAAAAGTAAAACTATAGGCCTTAATACCTGTAATGTTTAAATGATCTTCAAGGTCATAAAGCAGTTCGGATTCCATGGCCGCCAGGGTGGCGGAGTAAGCACCGTTGAACCGACATCCGAATGGGACAGGTCAGGTATGGTTTACGATAAATTGTGGATTTAAAAATCCTGTTATTTAAATACTGATATATACACATCAGTAGAGAGGGTGCAAGGAAGTTGCACCCTCTTTTTTATCTAATAATTAAACATAATTTATGATTATAAAACTAACCATACTCAAAGTGATGACACAGATATTATTGCCGATATTATGAATTAATTTCCCAAAGCATATATTTTATATATAAAAATTAATAATTTAGAATATGAAAATGGATAACCACTCAGGCATAATCTGGCGTAAATATCTTCAGATCAGGGAGGTAAATATTTTTATTGCACTCATTTTCATGGTTATTATTATGAGTGCAGTGAGTCCTTATTTTCTTAAGCAGGATAACATATTCAACGTCCTGAGGGGCATGTCAACAATAGGCATAATGGCAATCGGACAGACAATGGTTATTATCACAGGTGGTATCGACCTCTCTGTGGGATCCCTTATGGCAGTATCTTCGATGCTTACTGCGAGGTTAATTACGGTACACAGCCAGAATGCTCTGTTTGCTGTTATTTGCGGTCTCTCTTTCGGGTTATTGTTAGGAATGGTCAGCGGTCTTATAATTACCAGGTTTAAAATCAATCCATTTATTACAACCCTTGGGATGCTGAGCATAGGACGAGGTCTGACATACCTTCTGGCAACCGGGATCAAAGGGAGTGTAGCATCGAATATTCCGATGCAAAATGATTCCATAATTTTTCTTGGAAGCGGCTACCTGGGACCTGTACCATTCTCAGTCATCCTGCTCCTTTTCCTGGTTATTCTGGCCACCATCTTTTTAAAACGCACTGTTCCGGGACGATATATTTATGCTGTCGGAAGTAATGAGAGGTCTGCAAGATTATCAGGAGTCCCCGTGAATAAGGTACGTGTTTTTGTTTATGCAATCTCAGGCTTTTTTTGTGCCATGGCAGGCATAATATTAACGGGCAGACTTTCAACAGCTGCAACCAATATTGGAATCGGCAATGAACTGGATGTGATTGCTGCCGTTGTGATAGGAGGAGCAAGTTTGCAGGGAGGTGAAGGTACTGTTACCGGAGCAATAATTGGTGCTACGATTATGGCAATAGTAAGGAATGCATTTGTTTTGCTGCATATCCCAAACCATTTCCAGACAATTACAATTGGTGTTGTAATTGTACTTGCCGTGGGACTTGACCAGTTACTGAAAGGAAAGCTGAAAAAAATATAACCTATGGAAAAATTTACTGGTATACTCTTTTCATTACTCGTTGTCTTATTGTTTAATTACTCATGTAACAGGTCGCCCTCACAAAGGAGTTCGAGGATCTTACCTCATCCTCCTCCGTATTTCTCAGAGGGAAGGGCTGAGGATCAGGGTACGGTGATGCCCGTAAAAAACACAAAGAATGAAAAAATAAAGATCGCCTACCTGGCTATGGAGACCAATCCGTGGTGGAATCCGGTTAAAGCGGGAGTAATGGAGGCAAAAGAAATACTTAAGGATTACAATACTGATGTCGACTGGATAGTCGCCGGCGATCGTCATACTGCTGATGTGTTCGGACCTGCTATTGAAGCAGCAATAGCCCAGAATTACGATGGTATTGCCTGTCTGGCCGGAGATGAAGGTATGATACCGTTCATACAAAAGGCAGCCGACTCCAATATTGCTGTGGCCACATATAATTCGGAGACAAATAAAGAATCGGCCAGGGTATTCTTTGTGGGAGCCGACAATTATATGCAGGGCAGGGCCTGTGGTGAGAAGATGGCACAGCTGATCGGCAGGAAAGGGAAAATCGCAATTATCACAGGTTTTTTTGCAGTAGAAGCCCATGAATTAAGAAGAACAGGTTTTAAAGACGTGATAGCAGAAAAATATCCTGAAATTCAGATTGTGGGTGAAGTTGAAAATATTGATCTGGCTGATATTGCCTATACGCAGGCAATGGATTTCATGAGCTCATTTCCTGATCTTTCCGGGATTTATATAACTGCCAGCGGACAGTTTGGTGCGGCAAATGCTGTAAAAGATAATGGGGAAAAAGGTTCTGTAAAAGTAGTCTGCCACGATTTCCTGCCTGAAACAATAGGGCTTATTAAGGAAGGCGTCATACAGGGCTTAATCGATCAGAGTACAAAATTACAGGGCAGGGATGTCGTTATTCGTTTGTATAATTATATTGCCGGCGGAATTGTCCCTTCTTTCGGGAAGCTCCTGCTTGACACTCCAATGGGCACTCCTGAGAATATAGATCAATACTGGCCGGACTCTATCAATTAGAAGATCTTATTATATCAATTTATATTCAGGTTAAAACGTAATGCCTGTAAAATCAGATTATATCCTGGAGGCTAAGGGAATCTCAAAAAATTTTGGGGGAATACAGGCATTGGCCAATGTTGATTTTAAGCTGTATCGTGGTGAAGTGCATGCAGTAATCGGAGAAAACGGTGCCGGGAAGACAACCATGATGAATATTATCGGAGGGATTATTAAGCAGGATAAAGGCATACTTCATTTCAACGGAGAAAAAGTTGATTTCAATTCACCCCTTGAAGCCTTTAGAAGAGGAATCGCTACCATTCACCAGGAACTGACCATGATGCCTCATTTAAACGTCATGGAAAATATTTTCTTGGGACGTATGCAAAATTTCAAGATTTCCCGATTTGGGTTTATCAATCAAAATAAGCTGACAGACTCAGCCAGGGAAGCTTTGGGTTTAATAAATCTCTCCATAAATCCTGAGAGATCTGTAAAAGATCTTAGTATATCGGAACGGCAGGGTATAGAAATTATTAAAGCGCTTTCGGGTGATGCCAGTATTATTATAATGGATGAGCCCAATTCTTCCCTGACAGATTTAGAGACAAAACAGTTGTTCAACATCATAGGGAAATTGACTAAAAGAGGCGTATCTGTTGTATATGTCTCGCATAAAATTGAAGAAGTCCTGAAGATTGCCGACAGAATTACTGTATTGCGTGATGGCCACTCTGTTGGGACTCTTGAAACAAAAGAAGCAACAGTTACAAGATTATTCAGCATGATTGCAGGAAGGGAAATGAAGGAATCCCAGCCTCGAAAAAGTCATATAGCTGATAAGATAATCCTGAAAGTCAACGGTCTTGGAGGAAACGGATTCCATAACATAAGCTTTGATCTCTTTAGGGGTGAAATACTTGGATTTTATGGCCTCGTCGGATCCGGCAGAAGTGAACTTGGACGTGCGCTGTTTGGGGCTGATAGCATTGAAGAAGGAACTGTTTTTCTTGATGACAAACCTTTTTTAGCGGATTCACCGGTAAAAGCAATCGAAAATGGAATAGCAATGGTCCCTGAAGACCGTAAAGAATTGGCTTTGTATATGAATCTGCCGGTTATTTCAAATATGACCATTTCCCACCTGTCGCGATTAAGCCACCTCAATTTTTACATCAGACCATCACTTGAGAACAGTATTATAAATGATTATATCCTTCTGTTAAACATAAAATTAAGTGATCCGGCACAGCCCGTGAATTCTCTAAGTGGTGGAAATCAGCAAAAGGTCATACTTGCCCGTAATCTTATGATCAATCCCAGGATAATAATACTGGATGAACCTACTCATGGTATTGATGTAGGGGCTAAGGAGGAGATTTATCGGCTGATCGACAGTTTAACGGCAGAAGGCATGGGGATTATCTTTATTTCTTCTGAAATACCTGAGATTATGTCCGTGTCGGACAGGGTAGCTGTTTTGCATGAAGGTCGGCTGGCCGGGATTCTGAAAAGGGAAGAAGTGACAGAGAAAAAACTCATAGCTTATGCTACGGGCTACAGGCTTCAAATGGCAGAATGAATAAGAAAGACATTAGAAACGCGTATTTCCAACATGGATTATGAAATCAGAAGTCGTTGTCGGAATTGATAGCAGTACAACTGCCACAAAGGCCATAGCATGGGATCCCTCCGGAAAGAAAATCGCTGAAGGAAACAGCCCGATACGGCTATTTTCCCCTAAGCCGTACTATTATGAACAGGATCCGGATGACTGGTGGCATTCTATGGCCGAGTCTCTGAAGAAATTGACACATCAGCTTGATAAAGAAAGAATTACTGCACTCGCGATAGCGAATCAAAGGGAAACATTTGTCGGATTTAATAAGGATGGCAAGCCTGTACGACCCGCAATCATCTGGCTAGATGAACGATGCAAAGGCCATGTGGATAAATTTGCTTCAGGCATCGGAGAGGATCGCATCCATCAGATAACAGGCAAGCCGAAAGACTATGCTCCGGTGGTATATCGTTTAGCCTGGATGAAAGAGAACGAGAAAGATCTTTTCATGAAAGTGTCAAAATTTTGTGATGTACACACATGCCTTGTATATAAATTAACAGGCCACTATAAAACAAGCTGGGCAAGTGCTGACTCTATGGGGATATTTGACCTTGAAAAAAAGGTATGGTCCGGGGAAATTCTTCACCGTCTTAACATTACTCGTCAGCAATTACCCGTAGCATACAGCCCTGGAAGTGTATTAGGATATGTTACTAAAACTGCTGCGGAAGTTACAGGATTAAAAACCGGAACAATGGTTGTTGCTGGAGGTGGTGACGGGCAGGCAGCAGGACTGGGAGTTAATGCGCTGAGACCTGAACGCGCGTATTTAAACATGGGCACAGCTATTGTCTCAGGAACTTATGCAGAAGATTATATGGTCAACAGGAGCTTCCGTACAATAGCCTGTTGTTCCGGGGCCGGTTATTATTGTGAGACAAGCCTGCGCTCCGGTACATTTCTTATAGACTGGTTTATACAGCAGGTGCTGAAAATTGATCCGGCACTGAAACCGGATATTTACCGGCAACTGGAGGAAGAGGCAGAACAACTTAAACCAGGCAGCGAAGGACTCATGATCCTGCCCTACTGGAACGCCGTTATGAATCCTTACTGGGATCCTGATGCCCGGGGATGTATAATCGGTCTCTCTTCAGTACATCACAGAGGTCATTTGTACAGGGCGATATTGGAAGGGATTGCTATGGAGCAGTCCCTGGCTACAAAAGCCGTGGAAAGTGCAACGGGAGAAAGAACAGAAGAATTTGCTATTATAGGCGGAGGGGCTAAAAGCAAGTTGTGGCGTCAGATAATTGCCGATGCCACCAATAAAAAAATATTAAATATGTCCTTTGATGAAGCATCCTGCCTGGGTGCCGGAATCTCGGCAGCTGTTGCTGCCGGATGGTTCCCTACGTTTGAAGAGGCTGCAAAAAATATGGTTCATGTAAAAGAGATAACCATGCCAATCCCCCAGAATGCAGAACTATACCATAATCAGTTAATTAAATACCGCGAAATATACCCTGCGATCAGAGAAATAAGTAAGCGCGGCACGATATAAAAATGGCACCGGCTTTATTTAGCCGGTACGGATTTTTGTGTAACAACAACTACTTTCGGAGCCAGCCCGCGCACACTGAATGATACCTCTCCCATTCTTTCCGAGGAACCGGTATTCTCTTTTGCAATAATCGTAACCTGGCTGAAATTTCCTCCGGTTTCCTGGCTTGCAGTTATCCAGTCTTCAGAACATTTTAAAGTCCATGTTGTGTTGGTAATTACAAATAACGGAGATGCATTTCCGCCCCTGCTGTCGAATGCCAGGGTATCCGCCCTGATATCCAGGGTTGGAGCCCCTTCTTCCTGGGACACAGTAAGCTTTAACGGTTTGACCCCATCTGCTGTAACCGTTATATTGGCTATACGTTTAGTAACACCCGGATTAGCTGAAGCAACCAGAGAAATTGTACCGGAATTAACTCCCGCATCTTCACTTACCGACAACCAGTTGCCAGAACCCATCATAAACCTCTGTCTGGCATTCGGATCAGGAATATAGGAGACTTCTGTTTCCCATGCAGTGTTCGATTTGATATCGAATGCTGTCTGGCTGTTTTCACCTGCACCAATTGTCAGGTCTTCTGTTGAGATAGAAAGCTGCGGATTTGCGGATGCCTGGTTCACAACAACATGCAGTTCCCTTTCATTTGATTTGATGGTAATAATTGCCTGGCGGCCTGAGTTTTCCTGATTTGCAGCAGCTGCAACTGTCACAGTTGCAGCCCCGGAACCAGATGCCGGGTCAACTGTAAGCCACTCTGCTGAAGACTCAATAGTCCAGTTACGGGTGGAAGCAATTGTGAAAGTTTCCTGGCTTTGCGGTCTGGGAGGAAAATCTAAAGTCGAAACAGAAGGCCACAGAGTTGCCAAATCAAGCTGACGCTCAGCAAATTCAAGGAAAGAGGGCCATTCCGGGGCATCGGTATGTCCTCCTTCATGAACACGATAAGCGATGGTCCCGTCAATATAGGCTCTGTCGACCACAGGTTTGGGATCAGGCATTACAAGTCCTTTTACACCAAGTAGTACATAAACAGGGGTTGCATACTTGCCTGTAAGGTATACTCCATAAGGATCACACCAGGTACTGGTTGTTCCGCCATCCATCATTACCGGCCTCGGAGCGCATAGGGCAAGAAGGGAATGTGCATCCACAGGACAGTTCTCTATTTTCCTGGGAAGATATTGTCCCGGAACCAATTCACCGGCCCATTTGAAGAAATTTCCTGCCATCCAGTGATATTCATTTTCCGGGGTCGTGTTTTCCAGGTCCTGTCCCCAGTGCCGTCTGTTAAGCTTTGTACCAAGACTACCGGCATCACCCGGAAAAGCGATTGCCAGGCGCGGTTCAAATGCCATTGTAACAAGAGTTGCTTTTCCATAACGTGATACTCCGTTTAATCCAAGCTTTTTTGCATCGACATCCTTATCTGTTTCAAAATAATCAACAAGCTTGCTGACTCCCCAGCCCCACGCCCTTAGTGTACCCCAGTCATCAGGTTTGCGCCAGTTTCCTTTGTTTACAAGACCTATCAGATAACTGGTAAGACCTACACCATTATCAGGCTGCAGAGCAGTGAGATTAAAAACACAAATACCCCATCCCCTGGGATTGCAGCGTTCCCAGTACATATCGGCAGCATTTCCGAAACCGCCAAAAAATATGAAAACGGGGACAGGTCCTGATACATTGGCTGGAATCCTTAAAGTTGCAAGGATCACAGGTTTATTTCTGACTTCCGGATAGCACGAAATATCTATTGTTCCGGTGATCTCCTTCTGTATATACGCCGAGTTACCCTTGCCTCCTGTTGAGGTCTTAACATCCCATGAAACCTCTGGAAGCATCTTTTCGTCCGGCATCTTCCCATACAACGCCTCCTCAAGATCTTTCTTTATCTCCGGGCGGCGTTTGTTCCACCATTCATCGGCAGTGGTTATTATTTTGCCATTATTCATCTTCAGAAGATCAATTGGAGTATAATCACCTACCCTCGCGGAATCAGGCCCTGGAAATAATCCTGTTGAACGGTCCGAATAATTGTTCCAGAGTCCGAATGGTGAACGTGTTATAGTATTTATCCTGCCGCTGTCGGTCCAGTTCCCCTCTGGATTGGAAGGATTAACCGGAAATGCATTCTTTGGTGCATTAGGATCTTCAGGCTTTGGTGGAAACTGTGGAAGAACGATACCCAGCTGTTCCAGCATCTGATCACGGTCCGTCAGGTTTGTAACATTCTTAGGCGGGAAATCCGGAAACCTGGATTTGGGGCTTTGATTACATCCTGAAAAAAATAATACAACAAGCAATAATAAGGCGCTCAATTTTACATTTCTATAACCTGCTTTCATAATCTTTTGGATTTGTTTCAAATTAATGGTGACTTTAAAATTTAGCCTGTCGTCAGGTTTTGAGTAAATTTTACCATGCAATCATAAAATTACAGGTTTTTTATTCAAATAACTAATTATATGCATTACTGAACTTTTGATTAAATAATTTAATGAGTATCGGTTATCATTAATATTGTATGCTATATGTTTGTATATCTGTCATTTATAATCATGCACTCACCCCAACCTCCCGCTATAGCGGGACAGGCTCTCTCTGCTTCGCAAAGAGGGGCTAAAATGCTTCTCACCCCCTTCTTTGCTTTAGTAGAGAAGGGGGAAGGGGGGATGAGTACGTGGAATTTATAAATATTTTGTAAGTTTTTATTATACATTCCTGATAGTCATTAATAATTTTAATATCTTTTAGATATCTGAGAAAATGTCCATAATAACAGGAGTAATACCAAATATTCAATGTTACAAACCGATATAGGGAAATAAATGCTTTTAATTATTTCTCAAATACTTTACCTTTATGCTGATTGGAGATGAATGTATTGACGAGTCAAATATTAACCTGGAAATAAATTGAGTATGAAAAAAAACGAAACCTTCTCAGATTTCTTAATGAGATTAAGAAAGCTGAGGATTGCTTTGACAATTCCAATATCAGCGACTGTGTTGATATGGATTTTAAGCTCATTAATTCCTGTTAGCGGGCAGGCTGGAGACTCCGGACAGGAAAAGCCAAAAGTTATTCCTCTTGCGGAACGCATCGGACACACTGATCAATCCAGAGCTATGGCAGGTAAAAATGTCCATCAGGGTACCGGGACATTATACATGCAGACCCTTTTGGGAAGAGGGGCAATAACCGGATTAAACTTTATGCACCATGGCCCATTGATGCCTAAAAGTTCTATCGGGCATCACTTTCATACCAATTCAGATGAAATGTTCCTGATCCTGGATGGTGATTGTGAATTTACCGTAAACGGGCAGACAGCCCTTATTAAAGGCCCGGTAGGAGTTCCCTGCAAATCGGGCAATTCACATGCAGTATATAATCCTTCCAATAAAGCCGTTGACTGGGTGAATTTCAATGTGGCTGTTGTTAACCCTGCTGAAGTGGCAGGATATGGTCCTGCTGCAGGGGGCGGAGGTTTCCAGCGCAGAGGTGCGTATAACTATTCTGCCGATCCGACGGGACTTTTTGAGACTGCCGATGACCGCGCCGGAGTGACCCTCGAAAAGAAACCCACATTTATCTATACACGTCAGCTTACAAAAGATCTGTTGCGTCCGGTTGCCCACATGAATGGCGGGAAAGATACAGTATTTTACAGAAGGGCTCTGGGCCCGGGTGCATTTGCTTCAAACTGGGCTTTTGTCGATCATCTTCTTATCCCATCTGGAGCATCTGTCGGAAGACATTTCCACTCAGGGGTGGATGAGGTCTATTTCGTGATCAAAGGAAGAGGCAAAGTACATGTGAATGACGAGGTTGCTGACATCGCCTATGGTGATGCTGTGCCTGTACGTGCCGGGGAAATCCATTCACTTGAGAGTACTGCAACTGATCCCCTTGAAATGATTGTATACGGCGTTGCTCTTGAAAAAGGGAAACTGGATGTAACTGATGTGCCTCTTACAATGGTTAAACTTCAAATGTTTTTTGAAGTGGAACCACAAAACTTCGTAGCTTTCGAAAAGAACTACATCGATATCTATGTACCTGCACTAAGGAAACAGGTCGGTTATCTTGGATCGAAGCTTCTCCGCATTTTCCCTGCTGACATAGCAAAACGAAACGGGTCGCCTGAAACTAAATTTACCTTCCAAATGGAGCTCTTGTTCGATAAAGAAGAAAATCGCGTATTATGGACAAAAACCAAAGAACACAACGATGCATGGGCTCATACTTCAGCTCTGGCGAAGTCTTATCAGTGGCTTGGCTATGATGTAGTCGGAATGGATCAGGTTGCTGATCCTCTGGGCATGAGAAACATGACAACAGAAAAGGAATAATCATTTTATAACCTAACAACAATACCAAACCAAGAAAATTATGAAACCAACAATGACGAAAAAAATTATTTTCCCGGGCTTGCTGGCTTTAATCTTAATTATGCTGTCTCAGTGCACCTCTGCGCCTGAGTGGCAAAATAAGAATAAGGAGCTGGTTAAACAATACAATCTGACCGAAAGGAAGCTTTCCGGTTTGCCAAAAACAAAGATTGTCTCAAACCTCGAACCCGGAAAGGTGACAAGCCTTGATATTATTAACAGTACAATTCTGTATCCGGGCGTCAATGCAAAACTGTACTGGGGAACCGGAACAATGGCCGGTATCCTCCAGCTTGAACCAAATGCAGAAGTGCCGGAAGAAGTCCTTCCTGCTGACAGGCTTGTATTTGTCCTTGAGGGCGAAATAGACCAGCTTATCGAAGGAGAATTTGTAAATATGATTTCAAGAAAGAGAGAAGAGCCCGACGGGACTCATAGCACTACTCCCAGGATTGACTTTGTCTATCTTGAAAAAGGTAGTAAAAATGCCGTGAAAGCCGGTACTGCCGGAGCAAAATTACTTGAAGTTTACAGCCCTGTGCGTCTCGACTATCTTCAGAAAGCAGGCTTAACGGATATTAAGACCGGATCCGTTGATCTTAAAACCACCCAGACTCCCAATATAACACCTTATATGGTTTATGATCTATATGATTTCCAGCTTACAGAACTAACGACAGGAGCAAATTCAAGGTTAGTATCCGGAAAAAACACACAGGTAAGCTTTATCTCGATGGATCCGGGAGCAGTATTTGAGCGCCATATACACCCCGAAGAACAAATGATGTTGGTATTACGTGGCGGCTGCAACGAAATTCTCCTCGATGGTGAACAAAGTATGGCTAAGAATGATGTTGTACTTATCCCGGGGAATATGGTGCATGGTGCAAAAATGAGCGACCTTGGTTGTGATGCGATAGATATTTTCTGGCCTTCAAGGACTGATTATGCAGAAAAAGAAAAAGCAAGAATGGAAGCTTATCATGCAATAATTCCTGAAGATGCCAAAGTTGAACTGTTAGTTGACGGTACAAAAACAAAACCTGGCCTTACTTTCAGTGAAGGTCCGAAATGGATGAACGGAAAGGTCTATTTTTCAAATATGTATTTCGACCAGAGTTGGAATGGTAATCCGAAAAAAAGTACTACAGTTGAAATGGATCCCGACGGTACCTATAGGAATATATCAGAGGGGAAAATGCAGACAAACGGACTTTATCCTTATAAGAACGGTAATCTGATAGTTTGCGATATGATGGGACACAGGGTTGTTGAAATGACGACAAAAGGCCAGGTAGTAAAGGTACTTGCCGACAAATATGATGGAAAATCTATCGATGGACCTAATGATATTATAACAGATGCAAAAGGGGGTATTTATTTTACCGATCCGCAGTTCACTCTGGAAGCGGAAAAGTTTCAACCCGGGCGTGCTGTATATTATATTTCACCTGAAGGTAAAATAACAAGAATCGTTGAACCGAATGAGTTTGCCATGCCAAACGGCATCCTGCTTTCACCGGATGGCAAAACGCTTTATATCAACAATTGTTACGACGATGAATCCTGGTACCCTGTAAACAGTGACAAAGAGAATTATATTTGGGCTTACGATGTAAACGAAGACGGAACAATAAGTAATGGCCGTCAGTTTGCAAAATTATTTCTGATTGAAAATGTGCTGGACAGAAAAGGTAAATCTTCAAGTTCAGATGGCATGGCTATTGATAAGATGGGAAACATTTATGTTGGTACCTATTATGGTGTTCAGATCTTCAATTCAAAAGGAGCATTTGTCGGAATGATAAATGTACCTTCATTCCCTGTAAGTGTTTGTTTCGGTGATGCCGATATGAAAACCCTGTATATTGTAAGTTACAGCTGGGTTTACAAGATCCGTACAAACATGGAAGGTTTTGTACAGTATTTATAAAAACCTTGATTCTTTCGCTATTATCAAAAAAAGATAACGGAGAATAAATAAATTAGCCGCCACGGTGCAAAGCGTACCTGACGGCTAATATTTTTTCCGGTTTCTGCTTACGGTTATTGCTATTCAGTTCCCTGTCCTTCCTTTGTAATATTTTTAACAGCCTCTTCTCCAAGTCGTTCTTTAAGCTGTGTAAGATATAAGCTGCGAGGTGTTACATGCTTATCCATTGATTCTACATGACCATTTGGTTTGGTAAGATCCTGCAAGGCCGCATTAAATATTACAGCATTCACACCGATATGCCCGAATGAATAGTTTTGCGCGGTTGGTGGATTCTGAATAAGAAAATCTCCCTCACAATTCCAGAAAACAATATTAGCGCCAGCCCAACCAATAATGTAATCCCAGTACCTGGCCGTAAGCGGCGCTTTTACGTTATCATACAAAATGCCATTTACCCAATGGTTATGTGGTTCACTTGTTGAATAAGGATTTATGGCTGTACATTCAAGGTATACATTCCCGCTTGCTTCAGATCCTTGCAAAACGAAAGAATGTCGCCCTTTCTGTGAAAGACACCTTTGTACAAGACACAACTGGCCATTCATCTGGTATGTAAACCGTCTTCCACCCCATCGCTGAGAAACTGGTTCTCTTGATTCACAATCCTGTACTGTGATCCACTTTGATCCGGCATTACTTTGTACTATGCTGCTGACAAAATGAAGAGCGCTAATATTCCTTACCCATGCATTCTTTGAATTGGAAATAATTATAAAATTACTAAGGTGATTTTCATCAGAAAAATACTCATCCCCTTCATATTGAAATTTGGAACCTAAGTTGTCACGATCCATATTGCCATAAGCCCTGGTACGTACTGAAGGATTATATTCCGAAATACCACGCAGGTTTTCAACACCTACCTGATCAATACGCTCATCGTTGTATTTGAGAATCTCTCCTCCGCCCCAGCGTGCATCTATGGCTGTGAAAATGGTTATATCAGTTGTAATTGTATTTCCCTTGATATCGACAATTATTCTGTCATAGGTAATATTAAAAGGTCTCCATCTGTTTCTGCCAACACTCGCACTGTCCAGCCCAATTTCTTTAATCCAGTCCTGATTACCAATACGTCTTACCAGAACCTTGTCTCCCACTTTAAATCCTTTGGCTGATACTACATTAAAACTACGGGTGCCAACCGGCACATATTTATCAGTAATTACCTGTTTAGTTTCTTCCTGCGGGGCTATAGCTGAAGGACCACTTATATTTATAAGTCCACCTCTGCCATAGGTCTGTCTGTCTTTTGGTATTTTGCCGATAAGAATGGTTCCAATATCACTCATCCCTTCTCCCCGGAGCACCACACCTGATGCTTTTATGTTGATAGGTTTTTCAAGCTCATAGGTACCCATTTTCAGAAGTACGGCACCTCTGAATCCTGAAGCATCAAGGGGAAGGGCTGAAACCCGGTCGATTGCTGCCTGGATATTGCCAGAATTATCTCCCAGGACTGGCCAGACTGTTTCCTTGATCGCTACATACGGAACAGGTACACCTCCGCCTTTATACCCGGCATTCGAAAAATCGGGGATTTTATTGCCCATGCTGTCAGCAACATATACCAGTTTGCCATCAGTGCCAGGATATACAATTAATGTTGTTGGTGGAAGATCCTGAATAGTAAGATCTCTTTGCAAGACCGTTTTATCGGTCTTGACAGATCCCTGATTATCAAATTTGTCAGTAATTATGTTGATCAGGAACATCAACACACTAAATGAATATATTATAATGTTCATGGTAATTGAATTATTAGAAATTAGTTATTTCATCATCGGGCATCAGTAAACAGATTCATCGCCTGTTATCTTTACAGGCCTTCCGGTCTGTGAAGCACAGCCAGTATAAAAGTAGAAAATTTATAGATACCATTACTAAATAAATATTGCAATTAACGCCGGGAGATAATTTTTCTGCCCTTATTATTACCAGGCATTTTCAATGAAATGGTTGCCGTTCCGGTTGTGTTATTACGGATGCTTTCTATTTCAAACAACCCTTCTACTCATTAAAATTGGGATTTCTATCAACTTCCGTTTGTGGTATAGGAAGAATCAGCGACTGATATCCCGTCCAGCCAGGTTTGAATTGTACATAGTCTGCGCCCTTTTTCCAGCGTAACAGATCTTCTTTTCTCCAGCCTTCACAATACCCTTCAACATAACGCTCGTGTTCAATAAGTTGCATCAATGTCCAACCTTTGGATGCCATGAGATCTGTAGCGGTGGGCAACTGACCACGTACTCCCGGACGGGCACTGTAAAGATGTGGCTGATCGTTCACGGGATTATTGGCACGGGTTCTGATCTGATCAATCCAGTAAATTGCACTGTTAGGATCTGTTGGTGAAACATTAGAAGGATTCAGTTGAGCCATACATTCAGCATAAAGCAACATAATGTCTCCCAAACGGATAAGCCTTACATTACAGTCAGACCATAAAGGATCGAGACCGGCCGGGGAATCGGCAGCATTATAAATTCCTTGCCATTGTTATCATTGCCAGTCCTGCGATGAAGCAGATAAACATTATCGCCAGGAGCCAGTTTGTCTTTTTCGGGGCGTCCCTGAATTCCTTCCATACAAATACTCCCCAGGCGGCACCAATCATGGTTGAGCCCTGTCCCAGTCCATAAGATATTGCAGGACCTGCCTGCGCGGCAGATATTATACTGAAAGAGAGACCCATAGCCCATATCATTCCACCGATAATACCACTGAGATGCACTTTAGGCGAAGTTTCTTTAAAATATTCGCCGTAGGTCGAGGCTCTTCCTTCAACAGGTTTATACATGAAATAAGTGTTCCAGATATATCCTGAAAGATAGCATCCTATTGAGAAGACAAGGACTGCCGAATAGGGAGTAAGCTTACCTGCCGCGGGATTCGCAAAGTTCAGGGATATGCTGTCGGCAACAAAACCATAAAAGAATCCCATTATAACACCGGCGAGAACTGAAAGAATAACTCCTTTGCGTGTATCTCCCTTTACTTTTGAGGGTATGGTCCGGTATGCTATGGCATTTACGACAATTGCAATAACAACAAATCCTACTCCTGCAAAAAGTAGTACCGGATCACCGGTAGATTCAGAGATATAATTGTAGATTACCCCTATTACCAGTGCCAGACCAACAGCGACAGGAAAAGCCACCGACATGCCGGCTACTGCTGCTGCAGCAACCCATAGAAGATTTGAAAGATTAAATACTACACCTCCAAGGAAGGCTGAACCAAGAGATTTTGCATTAGCCTGACCAAGGTCTTCGAACAGACCTCTTCCTTCAGTACCGACACTTCCAAGGGACAAGCCAAGGATAAGTGTGAAAAGGACAATTCCGAGACAATAATCCCAATAAAAAAGCGGATTCGGCCAGGTTTTCGGTTTCAGGTTCATTGTGTTGGCCCAGGAACCCCAACATATCATCGTGACCATGCAAAGGATCACTGCCAGAGGATAGGAATTAACTATAAACATTATTGAACGGATTAGATTGAAAATAAGGGATTTAACTAATATTTTACTGTTATTAATTTAACAATATTCATTTTCCAAACCGTATCATGGCTTTCATGACTCCGTCCCTGTAATTATCAACCAGGTCGAAAGCCTCGCTGATCCGTTCAAGTTCATAGGTGTGTGTCAGCATCCTGTCCGGAATTATCTTTCCTTTGGTAATCATTTCAACAGTCTTTTCCGCCATTTCGTTTTGACGCCTGACATTCTTAACGGTTATCTCTTTTCTTCTTAGATCGTCGACATCAAAACTCCACCTGTCAAATGATGGGATTCCGACGATCAGCAGCGCTCCGCCCGGGTTTAGCAGGGACACGGCCTGATCAATGGCTTCCTGCTGGCCACAGCACTCAAATATAAGGTCCAGTCTTAAAGGTTCATTTTTTAAAATACCTTCAACAATATCTGAAGTGTCAGGATTACCGGTCCAGGTTGCTCCCATTTCTGATGCCAGTGCAAGACGGGCATCCAGTTTATCAGTCATATAGATCTTTTCACATCCTGATGCTCTGGCAGAAAGCATAACACTTATCCCGATGGGTCCTGAACCAAGAATCCCAATCTTTTTTCCTTTCACAGATCTTGCCAGGTGAACAGCATACATTCCTATTGAAAGAGGCTCAGAAAGGGCAGCCTGGTCAAAAGTCATTTTATTATGAATAAGAATACAGCTTTTTTCAGGCATTACAATAAATTCAGAA
Organism: uncultured Rikenellaceae bacterium; assembly: GCA_964638955.1. Classification (GTDB taxonomy): domain Bacteria; phylum Bacteroidota; class Bacteroidia; order Bacteroidales; family VadinHA17; genus LD21. The sequence goes on from CAZWZQ010000027.1 coordinate 16,807, forward strand.
AAACATCCCTCTGCCTGGCCGGGACATCCAAGAAATTTAATATTTCTGCAGGTATGAAACCTCTTTTGTCTGCACTGGTCACAATTATAGCATGGCATAGCAGGGTCGATTGCAACCCTGTCTCCAGGTTTAATCCGTTTTACAGCAGAACCAGTATTCTCAACAATCCCGGCACCTTCGTGACCAACAGTGAAAGGATATTGAACCACCTGGCTGCCAATCTTTCCTTCGCGGTAATAGTGAATATCAGACCCGCATATTCCCGCCGACTTCATCCTGACAAGGACCTCATCAGGTTTTACTAATTCAGGAACAGGCTTTTCACGTATCTCAATCTGCCGTATCCCGGTCAATACCATCGCATTCAATGCAACTGTCTATATTATTATTTAAATAGTAACTGTGCAAATTCATGTAAAGATCTTCTCCAGGATTGCCATTCATGAGCGGTATTCGGGGAAACGTAGGAGGCGCTCTTGATGCCGGCTTGCTGCAGTGCATCCGCAGCGTCCTTAACACCTTCGGAGCCCCGCTCACGGCTGCCATAACTCATAAATACGAGTTTTACCTTCTCTTTATCCTTAATGTCTGCCGGGTCTATGGTACCGCCGCTGAAGAGGCCTATATAGGAAAACTTGTCAAGATGAGCCAGTGTGACCGCCCTGGTGCACATGCCACCCATCGAAAGTCCTGACATAGCGCGATGCCCCTGATCGTCCAGTGTACGGAAGTTACTGTCAATCCAGGGGATCATATCGTTGATCATAACCTCTGCATATGTGTCAAATGAAAATACCATGCGGGGGCGTGCGGCTGCAGGTGTGGGCTGTCCGCCCGGAACTCCCTGTCTTTCTCCGGCAGGTTGCGGCGGACGTGGTGGAGGGAACTGGGGGGGAGTTTCACCCGGTTTATATGCAGCACTGGTTTCCATAACAACTATAAATGGTTTGCATTTTCCTTCAGCGATAAGGTTGTCAAGTATTAAGTTGGTACGTCCCATTTCAATCCAAACCCTCTGATCCTCGCCGCCGCCGTGCTGAAGATAAAGTACCGGATAACGGCCTGAAGTGTTTTTCTCATAATCCGGGGGTGTGTAAACATAGATTTGATGCCAGGAATCCGTGGTCTTGGAAAAATAATTCTCGATCAGCACATTTCCATGTGGTACATCTTTTAAATCATAAAAACCGCCGTCAGGATCGGGGACTTCAAAGCAATTGCACATATGGCTATAGCCTATTAATCCGTCGGTAGCGGGATCCAGTACGATAGCGCCATCAACAATCATCCAGTAGTTGTGATAACCCAGATCCTGCGGTTCACTTGTGTATGTCCATACTCCGTCTTCGCCTTTGACCATGTCGTACGGGACGTTGGCGATGGAAACCTGCAACTTCTGCGCATTGGGTGCATTAAAGCGGAAGGTAACCCGCGAATCGGCTTCTATACGCGGATACTGAGCCCCATAGAGATTGTAAGGTGAAGCATGTGCTGTACCAGCAGCTTTAGAATTAATTAAAGTCTGCCCCGTTTGGGCTAGACAGATTTCACTAACTGATATGACAATCAGTAAAATAAAAAGTAATTTTTGTCTCATTTCAAAATCTCCTTATAAATTTTATGACACCAATCAAAATAAATTCTGTGGTTTTAATTTTTCAATCCTGAAACAGAAGCAGTGCGAATTCACGCAGGCTTCTTCTCCATGATTGCCATTCATGAGCAGTAAGCGGGGAAACGTATGATACACTCTTGATGCCTGCTTGATTTAGTGTATCCGCAGCTTCCTTGATACCCTCTGCGCCGCGTTCACGGCTGCCAAAACTCATAAATACGAGTTTGGCCTTTTCTTTGTCGGTAATGTCCGCCGGGGCGATAGTACCGCCGCTGAACAGACCTATATGGGAGAACTTATCGAGATGAGCCAGTGTGACCTGCCTTGTCACCCCGGCACCCATCGAAAGTCCTGCCATAGCGCGATGCGGCTGATCTGACAGTGTACGGAAGTTGCTGTCAATCCAGGGGATCAGATCGTTGATCATAAGCTCTTCGTATGTAGTATTCCTCATGCGGGGACGTGGAGCTGAAGGTGCAGGTTGTCCTCCCGGTGCTCCCTGTCCGGCAACTGAAGGACGCTGTCCTGCCGGTGCTCTCTGTGCTGGAGCGGCAGGTCGCATCTGGCGAGGCTGTGGAGGAGTTTCACCCGGTTTGTATGCAGCACTGGTCTCCATAACAACTATAAAAGGTTTGGCCTTTCCTTCGGCGATCAGGTTGTCAAGTATTACATTGGTACGACCCATTTCAATCCAGACTCTCTGATCCTCACCACCGCCATGCTGAAGATAAAGCACCGGGTAACGGGCTGAAGTGTCGGTCTCATAATCGGGAGGAGTGTAAATGTACACTTGACGCCAGGAATCTGTAGTCTTTGAAAAATAATTCCTGATCAGCACTTTACCATGCGGCACATCTTTTATCTCATAAAAACTGCCGTCCGGATCGGGTATTTCAAAGCCATTGCACATATGACTATAGCCTATGAATGCATCGGTAGCCGGATCCAGCACGATAGCGCTGTCAACAATCATCCAGTAGTTATGATAACCTTTATCCTGCGGTTCACTGGTGTAGTTCCACACACCGCTGGTGTCTTTGACCATATCATACGGAACGTTGGCGATGGAAACCTGCACCTTCTGCGCATCAGGAGCGTTAAAGCGGAAGGTAACCCGCGAATCGGCTTCAATACGAGGATACTGAGCTCCATACAGATTGTAAGGTGAAGGATGTGCTTCAAAAGCAGCATTAGATTCCTTTGGCCCCTTACACGACTGAATTAAATAGATTCCACTAACAGACATAACTGTCAGTAAAATAATTAGTAATGTTTTTCTCATCTCAAAATGTATTTAAAAATTAATTATCGATGTCAATATATAATTACTATGGTTTAAATTGTTCAATCCTGAAATAAAAGTTTTGAGATCTCAGATATAAATAACCTGCAATTCATCCAGGTATGACCGCCCTCTGAAAAAAATGTCTTATGCCTTATACTTTTATTTTCCAGTAAAGTAGTAAACTCGACTGATGCATTATATAATCCGTCATCTTTTCCACAACTGACCCACAGGAGTTTTAAGTTTTTATTGAGTGCTCCCGCTGAGGCATATGAATTTTTAAAGTTGTTCTCTAATTCGTTTGAAAAAATAGCCGGAGAAAAAGCGCATACCCATGCAAATTTATCCGGATTTCCCAATCCTGCAGCCAATGTCTGCCTTCCTCCGAGTGAAAAGCCTGCAATAGCCCTGTTGAAACTATCAGTGTAGACTCTGTAATTACTTTCGATGAAAGGTATCACATCATTAATGAGATCATTGCTGAAGTAATCCGTATTCAGTACATTCATATCAATTTTCCCGTTTTTCTCCTGTAATGCAGGCAGAGGATTGGCGTAAAGCATGACTATTATCATAGGCTTTGCCATACCCTGAGCGATCATATTATCAAGAATGACATTCACACGTCCAACCTTGAACCATGTCTCCTCAGTATCAGTCATTCCATGAATCAGGTAGAGTACCGGATATTTCTCATTGTTATTATTATAATCAGGGGGAGTATATATCAACACCGGTCTGATCAGGTCGAGGGATTTTGATTTGTAGTACATGTAAGTGACATTTCCGTGTGGTACTTTCTGAACCTCAGAGAGCAAGGGAGGATCACCAGGTATCTCTACAATGCTGCGTTTGAACCTTTCATTGGGGAAGAGATATGTGTTATTCGGATCGCTGACCTGTATCCCGTCAACAATGAAAAAATACGGGTAAATATCAGGCTTAACAGGATCTGTTTTTATCGTCCAGAGGCCAACGGAATCCTTTGTCATGGACAGAGGCTCAGCCAGGAATTCTGAGCTTAGCTTTACCTCTTTGGTATTCGGTGCCAGAAAACGGAATGTGACAGTTCTGTCCGCCTTCACTTCCGGAGAGATGAAGCTATGTCTGCCGGGCTGGCCGGATGAATCCGGTGAATTCCAGATTATTACCAGAATCACCGGGATCAGGATTTTAAACAGCTTTTTCATAGGATGTAATTTTAATGAATTATAATCAGATTATTCTTTTTAAATAACATTGGTGTAAATTCATGCAGACATCTCCTCCATGTGAGCCATTCATGTGCAGTTCCTTACGAAAGATAATAAATGTTTTTTATTCCCAGCTTTGAGGTCTTCCCCGGTTTTTACCATAGTAGATCCACTGAAACATCCAAGAGATGAGAATTTATCCAGGTTGTTCAGCCCGACCTCAAAAGTCAGAAAACCACCCATTGACAATCCTGCTATTGCCCTGTGATCACGGTCGGGAAGAATCCGGGGGAAAGGTGCCCTTGTGACATTCGTAATTGCAGGTTTGGATTCCATAAGCATTTGCGACTGAGAATCAGGACTTCCTGCTGCAAACATAACAAGGGTCAGCAGGAAGGAGTGTTTATACGACTAAGCCCGGATAATCACTTTTATATTATTTAACGGGTATCTGAAGCTGTGTCAATGAATGTGCCGGGAAACTGTAACGAATGGTATTCCCCTTGAACTTAATATCCTTTGTTACTATACCTACCTCCTCCTTCGTCTTAGTATTGGTTGAGTTAATAGTTGCTCCGTTAATCTCATGAACTTTGGCGCTTCCTGTAAAATCACCCGACTGTAAAACAATATCCGTAGCGATGGCATTTGTCTCATGCCTGTTGACTACATTCACTACCACCACTTTTGTCGATTCGTTCAATGAAGCGGTTACGTCAAGATAAGGTATATCCTTAAAAATTTCATTGCTGTACTTTTCGCTGTTTATATATACATCGAGGGATGTGCCATGGCAGTTATGTGAATAAAGATAGAACGGATAATAGAGTGTATTCTTGTAATCACCATCGGCTGAGTTTCCTGCAAGGCTTGTGATCATAGTAAGATTTGCCATCTTAACTATATCGGCATGCCGGATAAAAGAGTTCAGATGCAGAGCAAGCATCAATGACCCGGTAAGACTATTTCCACGTGCACCATATTCATCAAATGAGATGTATATCGGCCTGTTTGATCCTGATTTCAACATTGCCTTCTCTATCAGTCCCTGTACCATTTCTATCTTTTGATCAATCTCAAGACCTAAAGACATTAAGTTAGAGAAGTTCTGGTCGTTTCTATTTGGTAGTGCCTGGGTTGCATATCTATGGATAGAAATATAATCAATAAAACCTGCCATACGATCGAGCACATAATCATTCCAGTCAATCCAGCCATCATCTTTTTTGTAATCTGCGGTTACCCCCGGGTAATTTGAAGATCCTGAAGCAATAAGCTTGACATCTCTGTCGACCCACTGCATCAGTTTGGCTGCCTCGATGGCAAACTTGACATAATCCTCTTTATTTTTATAACCCATCTGCCAGGGTCCGTCAATCTCGTTTCCAAGAGCCCAGTACTTAATTTTATAAGGCTCTTCATTGCCATATTTCCGCCTGAGGTCGGAATAGTATGTTCCTTTGGGATAATTACAGTATTCCACCCAGTGCCTTGCATCATCAAGAGTGCCGGTCCCCGCGTTGATACAGACAAAATTTTCAGCTCCAATCAGCTTACAAAATTTCACATATTCATCAGTTCCCATCTGGTTGGTTTCAATTGAATGCCAGGCAAGTTCCTGCCTTGCCGGACGCTGGTCCTTCGGGCCAATTCCATCCTCCCAGTTATACCCGGATGCAAAGTTACCACCGGGCCATCTGACTACCGGTATATTCAGTTCTTTCATAAGATCGATAAAATCTTGCCTGAATCCGTTCTCATCAGCAAATTTAGAAGTAGGATCATAAATGCCGCGGTATGCAACCATAGACTCAAGAAAAGCACCATAAATGTTCGGGTCAATTGCCCCTGTTTTACGGTCAAGATCAATTTTAATTACAGCGGTTTCCTGCGACAAAAGATTCCCGGATATCAAACCGGACAGAAGCATGCAACTTAGTAAGATTCTTAGCTTTTTCATAGGTATTGTTTTTAAATTAATATGTTATGATACTTATTGTATTGTTAAATTACAGCCTGTTACCCTTAACAGATTATTGTTTTTCCAAGAATAAATTTCAAACTGATGTATAAAGATAAATAATACTATTAATTTAAAACCTGCTTACGAAAATTGAAGAAACCCATCACTTTCCTCTATTGGTGATTCTGAAATAATCATATGAAACTTCAAAATCACCCTGCTCCGGTTCAGGCCTCTGCATACCAGGCATTCTGAACATGGCAGGTCTGCCTTCATCTGATCCGTTACATACAATCAGTCCGGCTTTTGCATCCTTAAGGATAATGTCGATATTCCCTACCTTACTGAAAGTTCTTCCGTCCCTCGAATATGAACCGGTAATTGTTGTTCCTTTTCTCTCCAATTTCAGGATCAGAGAATAATTGTTATCGGTTATTACATCTGCATTTCTGAAATTTACTACTGAAAAGTAATAACCGTTCTTTTCAACTATCATGTCAAGGATGCCCGCAATTGTTCTGAAAGACATTGGATTTGACCGGTATACAAGCTTCACATAATTATCATCATCCTGCCATGCAGTCACCCCACCCTGCTGATTAAATGCTGAAGGTTTTCTTGAGAAGGTCACCTTTGTCAGAATTGTCCAGTCAGTATTTGCACTCTGGAGTAATATATTCTCTGCTGTATTGGAAGCCCCGATGATATCACCTTTCTGTCCTTTTATTACCAATGATCCCGGGGTCTTTGACAGGCTCCAGTCATTTATGTTTTCGCGAATCCAGTTCCATTGATTGCCCAATGTATTACTGTTAAATTCATCACTGACCGATTTAATGCCGAAGTTTACAGAATATTCTTTCTTATCGACTGTTATATAATCAGTTAATGTGATAGTAGCTGTTCCCGGAACACCTTTTGCCTGAATAGTCTCAACCAGAACAGCCGGGTCAGCCGGGGTGACATTTACCACAGGTGCCTGGGATGATTTATTTTTCAATAAATAGCTATACCCTGTCACAGCCGGATTAAATCCCGGAATACTCTTGTTATTTACGGTTATTGAAGCAGGGCTCAGATTTGGCATTATTTTGACCGGGAAGCTGCCGGATTCTGTATTATCACCGATTGTTACATAAGCTGTGATAGTTGCCACACCTACTCCTTTTGCTGTTACCAGACCCTTCTCATCAACTGTCGCTACGGCAGGATTATTACTTGTATAAACAACCCTGGCTTTGGAAATATCATAAAAACTGTCATCTGTCATTGCAGCCGTCATACTTGTCGGTGCACTTGAACCGTTTCTTAAAACAATTGTTCCGCAATCGGCAACTACAGTTTTAACAACCGGGATAAAAGTACCGTTCATAGTAGCTATTACAGATCCCCTGATATCTTTAGAAGATGAACCTATTTCAAACACGTATTTTCCATGGTCGAAAGTGATCTTGTTTTTATCCTGATCCCAGAACCAGAGATCGGCACAATTAATGTCGATCCGGACTGTTTTTGTCTGACCTGCAACTATGGTCACCCTCTGAAAACCTTTTAATCTCTTAACAGGCCTTTGTAATGATGCCGGACTATCAGGTGTCCTTAAATATACCTGGACGACCTCGTCTCCGTCGCAATCCCCGGTATTTTTAACATCAACACTTACAGTAATTTTATCCTGTGGTGTGATGGTATTCTTGCTTATTTTAAAATTACTGTATTCAAATGTTGTATATGATAATCCATAACCAAATTCATAAGAAACATCCTTGTTAAAATACCAGTATGTGCGGCCGTTTTTGCCATTCCCACCCCTGAGAGTATAATCTGTAATCTCCGGGAGATCTTTAACTGATTTATACCACGTGGCATTCAGCTTTCCCCCGGGATTCACATCTCCGAAAAGGATGCTGGCTATTGCATCACCCTGGGCCTGACCGTTATATCCTGTCCAGATAATTCCGGATACGTTCTGAAGGTTTTTAAATTCTTCAACTTCGACGCATCCCAGTGTCTGCATTACTACAATAGTATTCGGATTGACTGCTGCCACAGCTTTAATAAGTTCAACCTGGTTGCCAGGCAATAAAAGGGTGAGTCTGTCAGCTTCTTCAGTGGCAGTTTTCTCATCTGTTCCAACAAACAATATTGCAACATCAGCAGATGAGGCCAATGCAATAGTTTCTTTATCAATTGGTGCATCGGGAGATGCCTTATAAACCAGATAGAGTGTCTGAGGTCCGTTCAGACCCAGTTTATTGACCTTAACTTTCATAAGGCTTCCTGCACCATAAACACCCCCTGACCTTGCTCCTGCCGCAACGGTTGCATTCAGGGTAGTCAGCAGATTTCCTTCCGGAGAGCCAACCCTTACCTCAACTATGCCCCCATCAATTGGGATATTCAGATTTATTCCTATTGTATCTACATTTGTCAGGTCTATATTGTCGTAGGCTGTCCATGATCCGTCGTCAATGGTTCTGACCTGGTCTATTGCTCCCATACCCGAGCCGACAGTAATCCCTTTTGATGATGAATTATATTTTGTAGCGTCGAATTTGGAGACGGTCCCATTAGATTTTTTCAATTCAAAGCCGGCCACATAAAACAGGTTGCTTTTGTTCGCTGTATTGCCGCCGGAACTAAATACCACCTCTGTAGATAACCCTTTCTCTGAAATATAATTCTTAATGCCAGCAAGCGGAGAAATCATATTCTCCTGTGAAGGTCTTCCAGAATATGGACCAAGCTCCACTCCGTCAGCCTGTGGACCGATAAGGGCAATTTTATTAAGTTCAGCTGCATTCAGGGGAAGAGCTTTCCGGTTTGTTTTTGCAACAATATTATTTTTCAGCAATACAGGAGTCTTTGTAGCGATTTCTTTTGCTAGTGCCCTGTTGGCCAGTGATCCTATCACACTTGCCTGTGTAAGAGAAAAAGGAACCTTTGCAGGAGGATCAAATTCACCTATTCTCATCCTGATTGTAAACATGTGCAGAAGAGCTTTGTCAATATCCGCCTCAGTAATAAGGCCCTTATTCAAAGCATCAATGGTACTTGTCTGATAAACACTCCCGCAGTCGGTATCAACACCTGCCTTCAGTCCCAGAGCTGTTGCCTCAGCTGCTGTCTTTACATAATAATGCCCCGTATAGATATCTTCAACAGCTGCACAGTCGCCGGTAATGTATCCTTTCAAGCCAAATGTTCTTCTTGCAATTGTATCAAGATATAATTTGCTGGCTGAAACCGGAACTCTATTAACAGCATTATAGCATGACATTATTGCCGGTAACTTGTCTTTCTCAATAAGCTTCTTATAGGGAGCAAGGTAAAACTCCCTCATATCTCTGCTGTCCATATCCGAGCTGCTGACATGACGATCGAATTCACTGTTGTTTGCAAAATAGTGTTTACCACAGGGAACAGCTTTTAAATAATTGGCATCACTACCCATCATCCCCCTGATGAAACCACCGGCAATCTGTGAGATCAGGAAAGGATCCTCACCGTATGACTCTCCTGTTCTTCCCCATCTGGGATCTCTTACAGGTTCGACAACAGGCGACCAATAGGTAAGGCCTGTTATAACAGGGGAATTCAATGCCCTGGCTTCATCCGAAATAGCGGTTGTTTCCCTTTGCATCAGATCCGGATCCCATGCTGATCCCAGGGCAACACTGTTTGGAAATGAAGTGGGAGAACCGGCATCTGCACTCCTGTTAAATCCCCCCATTACTCCGTGCAAAGCTTCACTCCAGACATTGAATGCATTTATTCCAAGTCGCGGAACAGCGGTCATGCTGTTACCCAGGAGGCTTTCCTTTTCTTCAAGTGTAAGCCTTGAAATAAGATCAGCGGCTCTCTCTTCAAAAGAATAAGCCGTATTCAGGTATATTGGTTTTTTTGAAACCAGTACTCCGGGGTCACCTGTTTTGTTTGCCGATAGAAAGAAAATGATCACAATTCCGGCAAATGCCGGCAAGTTTATTCTTAGAAATCTTTTTTTCATGGTTAAAAGCTTTAATTTATTATATTGTTATCTGTGATTATTATATAAAAAGCCCTGTTCCCCGGATAATTACTGTCTTTTCTTTCTCGTCATATATCGATCTTGCTCAATTTGACCGGGCATGGGAATAACTATGGCTATAAACCGAATAGTCTTAACTATATATCAATTTTTCTTCCAAAGTTTCTCCATCTTCTCCAGGGTCTTTCCTTTTGTTTCAGGAACCAGCTTCCATACAAGAAAGGCGGCCAGAAATCCCATAACGCCATAAATCCAGTAAGAGAAGCCGTGATTAAATATCTTTGTCAGCCATTGGTTATCATTCATGATCGGGAAGGTAAACGAAACCAGCCAGTTGGCCACCCACTGTGCAGCCACTGCGATTGACATTGCTCCGCGGATGCTGTTGGGAAAGATCTCAGAAAGTAATACCCAGGTCACCGGCCCCCAGCTCATGGCAAAAAAGGCCACATACAGTAACATAAATATAAGGGCTCCCAGTCCCTCGTTATGCGTATAGAACGAGAGTCCAAGGGCTATCATGCTTGCCCCCATACCCAGTGCGCCAATGATCATCAAAGGTTTACGCCCGAATTTATCAACTGCCAGAATGGCAACCACCGTAAAAGTAAGGTTAACAATACCTACAATAATGGTTTGCAGAAGGGAAGTATTTACAGAAGCTCCCATATTCCGGAATATATTTCCGGCATAATACAGCACTACGTTAATGCCAACGAATTGCTGAAATACCGAAAGAAGAATCCCGATGAATATTACAAAAAAGCCGAAAGATAACCAGGGAACGTTCTTCTCGTGAATCGTTTCTTTGATTTCTTTTAATATCTCCTGCCCGTATTCAGTGCCTGAAATTTTGTTCAGTACGGTCAATGCCTTGTCGTCATTCCCTTTCATAACCAGAAAACGCGGGGTTTCGGGGACCAGTAACAACAATATGAGGAATAATCCTGCCGGTATGGCGCCTGAAAAGAACATCCATCGCCAGCCTTCACTCACCAGCCATTGTTCATTTCCCTGCTTTGCTATAAAATAATTCACAAAATAAATAACAAGCATTCCGAAAATAATGGCAAACTGGTTCCATGACACAAGCTTACCCCGTACAGAGGCCGGGGCTATCTCGGCAATGTACATAGGTGAAATCATCGAGGCAATGCCTACTCCTATGCCTCCGATTATTCGGTAGAAGAAAAAAGAGTAAACAGGCAATGTTCCGAATATGTTCAGGGTTTCGGGCTTCCAGGCTCCGATAGCAGATATAAAAAAGGCGATTGCCGCTATGATCAATCCCTTTTTCCTTCCGAACGATTTCGAGATAAAGCCGGACAGGGCTCCGCCAATAATGCAACCAATAAGCGCACTGGCAATCACAAAACCTTTGACAATATCAGCTGTATCCCTTAATGCGTCCCCTTCTAACGGAAGCGATTTCCCGAGGAAAAATATGGCCCAGCCTGTCACAATGGCTATGAGAAGTGCAGAAATTGTCCCTCCCTTTTTTAGTCCGAGCAGACGAATGATCTGTCCTGAAATAACCAGAAAGACGACATAAATCACCAGTGTCAGCAGTACTTTGTACTGGCTGATTAATTTTACTGTATAATCATGATTTGAAAAATCGAAGATTGGTGTAATATATAACTCAACCAGAGATTTTTCCGCTCCGTTGACAACCGCAGTGTCATATCCGAACAAAAGACCTCCCAGCGTGGCAACAAGCGTGAGAGCCATAACGTAAGCCGGATTACCTTTTGTAATTGCACCGGGTGTCGAATTACTTTTTAATGAAATAAATGCCATAATTCAATTTATTAAATATACATGTAATTAATTGCCTTAAACAATTCATACTTTCCACAGACAGCCTTTGGTTCTCCATTTTGCCTGGCCATGTCTTAAAGTGAATGTCTTCCTTCAGTACTGTTCTGTTTGTCTCGAAAAAAGTTTTAATTTAAAATTCTATCTCTTCAGATATTCCCGCAAATATATTTGTCGTAAACATAATAATATGAAATAATAATATGAAATAATAATTAAAATCCTTTTGAATATTCTTTTTCTACTGCGTCGGGTCATCTGAATATATAGGTTCCCGAACATCCAACTATTCTGTCAATGCCTGCGTCTCAATATTCAGCGGATTAATACAGAAATAAAAGAAACATAAATAAATGTGATCACTAAAACTATTACATCACCCCTTCTATACCTGGTGCTCTGTCCCACGGAGAATTACTGTCTTTAATATCAACTACTACTTTATTATTATTTTCAAAATTAAAAGTAATTTTTTCAGTATGCATACAATCGATATAACGCAATGTAAGTTCAAGCGACTGATCCTCTTTCCATGTATAAGCTCCGGCAATTTTAAAGGGTGGCAATCCTGCTAAATTCCCCTTTGAACGAGTAAACAGGTTTGGCCCATGCATGGTAGTTACACCAGGCTGCCAGCTTCCAGAAGCAAATGACAAATCATAAGAACCAGTATCGGTTTTTATATTGAGTATACACAGTTCATCCTTGAATTGAAGAGAGATGCTTTGGATTTGCCTCTGATTCTCCGTAAGGCTGATAATTTTACCTGAGACCTTTGAGCTCATTGCTTCATTATTGTTCTTTGCAGGGATGGGAAGAGCAAGAGATGCTAATCTTTCCTTCAATTCTGCAACAGACTTTTCATCTTCCGGCAGGCTTTCATTCTTGATCCCGGGATACAAATACTTCCATACCAAGTCAAGTTCACCCCACATATCAGAAGATTCTGCAGTAAATACCACTATTGCATCTTTTTCAGGCATAATCAGTATAAACTGACCAAAGGCTCCGTTAGCCATATATGAATTATGCCTGGCACGCCAGAACTGGTAACAGTATCCCTGCATCGAATCATTGGAGGAATCTCTTTTTGATTGAGAGAGATCGGGATTCTGGTATATCTTAAGAGAGGTAGCTTCTTCAACCCATTTTTCAGGCAGAATCTGCTTCCCGTTCCATTTGCCTTTCTGAAGATATAACTGCCCGAATTTTGCCAGATCTTCAGTCTTTAATCTCAAGCCCCAGCCACCTGTATTGATACCTTCCGGATTTGTCTCCCAGTCAGCTCCTTCTATTCCCAGGGGGTTAAATAATCTCGGGGTAAGGTAGTCAATTACTTTTTCACTGGTTACTTTCTGAACTATAGCGGACAGCATAAAAGATGCCAGTGAACTATACCGGTATTTAGTTCCGGGTTCATTAACAACCGGAGTCTCTAAATAGGCTTTAACCCAGCCACTCCCCGTTGTGGAAGGTTCACGCCTCTGTCCTGCCGACATGGATAGCAGATCCTTTATTTTAAGTTCTGCTAAAAACGGGCTTACAGTATCAGGCAAAGATTCGGGAAAGAATGAGATTACCTTATCATCAATACTTAGTTTTTTTTCTTTAACTGCCAAACCTACTGCCGTACATGTAAAGCTTTTACTGGTTGAGTAAAGTGTGTGCTTCAAATCCGGCCGGAAAGGATTCCACCAACCCTCGGCAATAACCCTGCCCTGCCTCAGAAACATAAAACTATGGAACTCGTGTTTGCTTTTAGCAGCAGAGTCCAGGAAAGTAATAATAGCACGTGATGACACTCCTTCGGCTTCCGGGACACTCCTCGGTAGTGATTTACCTACCTGTTTGTTGGTGCAGGAAGTGATAGCAAAACAGAGGAGAATTACTGTGAAGAATGATCTTTTAACATTTCTTTTCATTGGATAAGGTTTAATGAATTATTTTAAACAGAAGTAATATCTGATAAAAATACAATTTAATTACTTAAATAGTCTTTTTGTGAATAAGATTTCTAAACTGTTTGATTGTTAATAAAACAGTTTTCAATTATTAGTAATTATGTGATATACAGTGTATTATAAAAATGAATCTTCACAATTTGAAGTGCAAACAAACAAAAAAAGGTAGGATCCATGAATAATCTTCAAAAACAAACTTTGAAAAACTTTTTGTCTAATCGATGATTTTAACAAAGTATTCATAAACAAGTTTCTGTTTTCTTCGGGAATTTTTTAAATTCGGACATCATTAATTATTCAGAAAGGATGAAACGCAAGATCATTAATCACTTAAAACTAAAAAGGATTATTACTGTTTTAGTTTATATTGTTACAGGTTTTTCTGTTTTTTCTCAGACCGAAAAACAACTCGTAATAGGAGAACAACCTGTATATAAAGTTTCAAGAGCCAGGGAACCTATAACAGTTGATGGTAAAATGGATGAAGCAAGCTGGAAGAATGCTGAAGTAGAGTCATTCAATTATTTTTACAGAGGCGATAAACCTGTTGAAAAACAGCAATCAAAATTCAGGATGCTATGGGATGATGAAAATCTGTACCTGTTTTACCAATGCGAAGACACTTCACTCACCGCACGCGAGAAAAATTTTGACGCCCGGCCTTATCTGGACGATTGCGCAGAGTTCTTTTGTGTTCCTGTTCCTGACAGTATCTATATGCATTTTGGGTTTGAAATCAATATAACCAAAGCAGCGTACGACTATATAGTACTATGGAGGTATTATAATGACAGAACTATTTTTATCAGGTCTTATAATCCTGTGTATAAAGTGGAGGTGACATATGATGGTACAATAAATAATGACAAAGACAAGGACAAAATGTGGCAAATGGAATTTGCAATTCCGTTTACGGCATTTAGCGATTTTCATTTTCTTTCACGTCAAAAGGCCGGTGTAAGATGGGCATTTCAGGCGGTCCGACAGGACAGAAATTACGTAGAAGACAGATTCCGTTCAACATCAACGCTCTTCCCGATATATGAAACACGGAAAGATGTTCATCAGCCGGCTCGTTTCGGATTACTCGAGTTTACTGATAATTGATTCTGCCGGGGAAATGTTTACAGATGTGATCCGGGAAAAATTTCCGCAGCAAGCTGCGGGGAACCGAGTTTACCAGCTCGGCAAAGCCAATTATATCATCTCATAGTTCTCCGAAACGGAACGTAAAGGAGGATTAAAAAACCTGCAACAGCAAAGTTGCAGGTTTATAAGCTTTATGTACTCCCTGAGGGAATTATAATTGATATCCGTTTTGATATTCCCTATGGTATAACTTTTCAGCTTCAGGGTCATTGATGAAATACTGTTTTTCAGGAGACCAGCTTACGGGTCTTCCAAGTTCTATGGCAATATTTCCCAATATGCATGTAACTGTTGTCCTTTGTCCGATTTCTACAGGGACAATAGGATCGCGGCGGGATTTGACTGCAGAGATGAAATTCTCGACATGAAGAGAACTGCTTTCATACAGACCGGGATCCGAAGCCGTGCCCTCTGAAGGAAGCAATGATTTATCTGAAGCATCTATTTTACCTCTTGATACGGAAATCCAACCATCGGTTCCCCAGAATTTAATGCCGAGTGTTTTAGCATCATCATAAGGCTGATTTAACATTTCCAGACCATTGTCATATACGAAAGTCAGGTATTTTGTATCCTGGTAACCGGCAGGAATTACTTTGACAGGTCCGCTGTGATCTTTGTTAAGTCCCCACTGGCCGATATCAAAATTATGTGCTCCCCAGTCACAAGTATATCCACCACCTGTTTCTTTATAGTAACGCCATGCTCCCCAATATGTTTCGTTCATTTCGGGATCAAGTGAAATAGGAGGATTGAGTCTCTGGTTATAATGAATATAAGGCAATGGTCCGAGCCATGTTTTCCAGTCCAGATCTACGGGAATCTGTTCTTCAGGAAGGTTATACGGATCAGGACCCGGTCCCACATAAGCATAGACTTTTGTTAGTTTACCAAAAGCTTCTTTATGAACCATATTTACGGCATGCTGATAATTACTATCAGACCTTTGCTGGCTGCCTGTGGCAAAAATCACATTATTTCTCCTGACAGCTTCGGCAACCTTTATACTTTCCTTAATAGTGAACGTAATCGGTTTTTCCTGATAAATGTCTTTACCCGCATCACATGCGGCAATTGCTATCATTGCATGCCAGTGATCAGGTGTGGCAATTACTACAGCATCTACATCCTTACGGTCAAGAACCTTCCTGAAATCACTGTATGTTATAACATCAGCAGTTTGATTGTCCGCCTTGGCGTAATTTTTAACCCTCTTTTCAAACCTTTGCCTTTTAATACCGTAAACATCGGCACCTGCAACAACCTGTACGCCCGGTATCCTGCTCATACCATTGAGAAGGTTCATGCATTGTTGTCCAAGTCCAATAAAACCCAGCCTTACCATGTTGTTAGGACTCTGACCCTTAAAGCTTTGCAACAAAGGAAGTACGGTAAGACCAGCAGCGCCTATTGCGCTGTTTTGAATAAATCTGCGTCTTGAAATACTTTTCATTTTATTTAGGATTTAGGTTATTATGGATAATTTTTCATTTTATTACTGCAAATAATTCAGGCATTAAAAATAATAATTTTTTACTAATGTCCACTTAAATATAATTGATTTTCAACTATATACAATTTAGTTTTTTGACGCATCCTACTAATATTGGTCTGTAAGTAGCTCTTTTAGAGACGTTTCTTCAAAAAATGATATGCTAAAAATCTGTAAGCTGAGAGTAAACATATTTGCCCTGATTCATGGTTTTTAGCTTTTATTAAAGCTAAAAACCATATCTTTATTTCAAATTAACATGTAATAAAAAAACTCTACAACCTATATGTATTCAAGATTTTAAAGAACGATATTGTAATTTTAATGGACACTAATGATCTTTGATAATCATATAAATAATTACATGAATCATGAAAAAGTCTATTCTTAATTCTTTGTTTTTATGTTGCCTTATACTGGCAGGATGCACTGGCCCGGACAAAAAGATCTCAAGATTTGATTTTACAGGGCCTAGGGATCCTTCTCTTATCAGGGGCTTCAATTATACACCTGCCAATGTAGCTGCTCCGCGACATCATGTCGATTGCTGGGTCCGTTATGACTCAGCAACAATCGAATTTGATCTTGATCTGGCTAAAAGTCTCAATCTTAATCAGGTGCGGGTTTTCGTTCCTTATACAGTTTATACTGAGGATAAGGAAGCTCTGCCTGCAAAACTTCGGCATTTTGTACGCGAATGCCATAAGAGGAATATAGGAGTCATGCCTGTTCTGCAAGGCGGACCTTGGGTAAGGGATACCTCACTACGTGCCCAGGGAAGGGAATGGGCTCAGTTTCTTGTCGATGCGATATCGGATGAACCCGGACTGGCATTCTGGGACATTATGAATGAACCTGACTGGCCTCCAACCCCCAGGGAGAGAGTTTTAAGAAATTTTGAAAACTGTAAATTCATGGCTAAAACCTTCCATGAACTCGACCCTAATACTCCTGTAACGATTGGAATGGCTTTCGTGGATGGGATGATTGAAATGGCAGATTATGTGGATGTACTTCAGTTTCATGATTATATGCAGACACGTGAACAGATAAAGAACAACATCGGCCGGGCCAAAGAGTTTGCCGCAAAAGTGAACAAGCCTTTGATAAATGGTGAAATTGGCTGTATTGCCCGTGCCAATCCTTATGATATCACCCTCCAGGAACATATGAATGCGAAGGTGGGATGGTATATCTGGGAACTTATGATCGTAAGGAAAGGATGGGGAACTGTCCATGGTGTATTCTATGATGACGGGAGTGTCAGGGATCCGTCGATCGCTGCTGCAATCATGGGATTTTTCCGCAAACGGACTGAGGATATTCTTCCCTGCATGCCGGATCAGGAGGGTTGGGTTACAAGAATAACAGACCGGAGTGAACAGTGGCTCAAGGATCCTGAAGCGACCTGGAAGGATGGATTGGATCTTGCCGAAACTGCTGCCCACCTGTTGGAAGCAGGAGAGCTGACTGCAATGAGAATTCCGCCTACCTGGGAAGTCAGGATGCTAAGAGAGGGAGAGGTTGACATGCCGGCACTGAAAAATCTGATCATCCAATTCAAAAAAGAGCTTGAACCGTTTAAAAAACCGGCTGTTCAGAATAATTGATCAGGCAGGATTTCAAACACTCATGGTATTCTGATAAAAACGTTAAGAGATTAAAGGCAAATTTAAAATTTATTAGGTGTTGTTTTTACACTTCTTTAAATTATATTGCTTTAATTTGATAAATCTTAATCAACCTGTAAGACGTTCGAAATATGGTAAAAAATGATCAGGGAGTCCGGACTGTGACTGCCGTTCATATAAGAAATATTTCCGGTTTGATCGATCCGGTACTATATTCTATTTAATATTAATTGATGGTAATATGAGGACCGATAACTTTAAGAAGATTTTTTCTTCATTTATGGTATACCTGATGATTTCTTCAGGCCTGCTTCTGAAAGCACAGGAAATTCAGAAGAACAGGGTAATTATACTTACTGATGTCGAAAATGAACCTGATGATTCAGAATCCCTTGTTCGGTTAGTTTTATATTCAAATGTAATCGACATTAAAGGGATCATTGCCACTACCTCCGTTCACATGAAGAATGAGGTACACCCCGAATCAATTCACAAAGTCATCCGGGCCTATGAGAAGGTTCAGGCCAACCTGTTAAAGCATGAAGCCGGTTTTCCAGAAGCTAATTCCCTGCTGCAAATAGTAAAGCAGGGTTTACCGGAATATGGAATGGGCGGAGTTGGAACAGGTAAAGATTCGCAGGGTTCAGACTGGATCATACATGTCCTTGATGAAAATAATCCCCGTCCATTATGGGTATGTGTCTGGGGCGGTCCCAATACTCTTGCCCAGGCATTGTACAAAATCAAACAAACAAAGTCGGAAGCCGATGCTAAAAAGCTGGTTAATAAACTCAGGGTTTATACAATCTCCGACCAGGATGACAGCGGCATCTGGATGCGTAAAAATTTTCCTGACCTGTTTTATATTGTCAGTCCTGGCGGCTATGGAAGCTCTACGTGGAATGCCATTCATCTTCCCTTTGAAGGATTAAACAACGAAACCATTAGCAATAAATGGCTGGCACAAAACATACAGCAGAACCACGGACCACTTGGTGCAGTATATCCGGATGTTGCATACGGTATGGAGGGTGATACTCCCTCTTTCCTGTTTTTAATACCAAATGGGTTGAATAATGTCGAACACCCTGACTGGGGTGGCTGGGGTGGTCGCTATGAATTATACCAGCCTGAGTATTCGACACTGGATACCAAAGGATTTACAGGCGGTGTGCCGGTTGAACCTGAACCACGGGCAATCTGGACCAATGCTGCCGACAGGTTTGTCCCTTGTGTATATAATGAATACGGTCGGGCAATAAGAAGGGATACGGTTGTTTTTAATAATAATAAGGCTTCACTGTTTCGCTGGAGAGACGATTTTCAGAATGATTTTGCAGCCAGAATGGACTGGTGTACAAAGCCATATAATGAAGCAAACCATCCGCCGGTTCCTGTACTGGGGCATCCCGATCAGATAACCGTTAAATCGGGTGAAGTCTTCATACTTGATGCAAGTGGCACTGCTGATCCGGATGGTGATAATTTAAGTTACCTGTGGTTTCAGTATCCCGAGGCCGGCTCATATAAAAAACCTATTCAAATTGATCCCGCTGAAAATTTGTACAGGATCCCTTATATTAAGGCCCCGGTGGTCGAGAAACCGGAAACGGCACATTTTATTCTTAAAGTAACCGATAAGGGAAATCCTCCGCTTACCAGGTATAAACGTGTTATTGTGAATATTTTACCGAAATGACTATCTATGTGACCTTTAAAATCAAAATTATTTACATATGAAAAAGAAATCAATCTGTCGTTTACTGCTTGCCGGGGCAATGACATGTCTTGTTGTTGCCTGCTCAACCACTGATACTGAGCAAAGTCCTGAAACCGGCAAGGCAGCACGCTACTGTAATCCTTTGCCCATGATCATAGGGCAGGGAGGGAATGCGTCAGGAGACGTCACTGTCATCAGGGAGAAAGGCAAGTACTACATGTTTTGCACAGGCGGTGGTGCGTGGATCTCGGACGATATGCTTAACTGGTCTTTCCATCGCGTTGAAAACGTTCCTGTTGCACCACATGTCGTGAAATACAACGGTAGTTACTATATGTGCGGTAATGACGGTCCGGTCTTCAAAGCCGACAATCCGCTGGGCCCGTATACCAGCATTGGAGAATGGAAGAATACGCCTGATGTCGCAGGAGGGTGGAATGGTGCATTTGACGTGGATATTTATATCGACGATGACAATAAGCCGTATCTCTATTACCCGGGTCGCGGGGTCAGCGGCATCTACGTTGTACGCCTTGATCCGAAAGACCTAAGCAGATTCGCCGGCCCGGTCAAACATCTCTTCGGATTCAACAGCGACCACCTCTGGGAACGTTACGGCGAGATGAACGAGTACACTGATGTTGCATGGATCGAAGGCCCATGGCTTCAAAAACACAACGGGACCTACTATCTGCAATACTCTGCCTCGGGGACCCAATGGAAAACCTATGCTGAAGGGTATTACACTGCGAAATCGCCAATGGGACCATTCACTTATGCATCCAATAATCCGCTTCTTCGTAAAACGGAAGGACTTGTCACCGGCCCGGCTCATGGCAGTATCGTTGAAGGACCCGACGGACAACTCTGGCAGTTCTATACTATTGTTCTCTCCAATCCACCCGGTGGCAGGCGCATTGGGATGGACCGCGTCATCTTCGATAAAAACGGGAACATGTCGGTAACAATTACTGATGTACCACAATGGGCCCCCGGAGTAATCAGCGATCCTTTAAAAGGTAACTGCGGATCTATACCGGTTACCATCAACAAGGTTAACGCAATGAATGCACTTTCCAGGTTTTCCTCGCAGCAACCGGGAAGAGATGCCGCCTATGCTGTCGACAACTCCAGCGGTACATGGTGGGAACCTGCACCGACCGATACCCTGCCGACTCTTACGATAGAGCTTTCTCCGGCAACACGCTTTGACGTTGTACAATTATTCACTATTGACGGAGTTCGCCTGATGTTTAATGGCGGAAGACGGGGATTCGGCAGACCTCCCTCAACAACAGCGGCCCCAACGATACCTGCGGGAATACCGTCAACCGACGCATATCAATATAGAATTGAAGTATCAATGGATGGGAAGACATACGCTACTGCTCTTGATCAGACAAAGAACATTCTCTCGCGAAATACGATTTTCGAGGAAATCCCTCCGGTAAAATGCCGGTTTGTCCGGCTTACCATAACGAACTGGCCCCGGACTACCCCTTTGGGAATTATAGAGTTCACTGTGTTTGGCAAACCGGCTGAATCCTTACCGGCAGCAGTGCCTATTCCCGTGACAAATTAGCATAAATGGCACAGGATAATTAGTTTAACTTAAAGTTAAAAGTCCAGCATTGAATAATAATAGGTTTAAATCCTGCGAAAAATAATTAAAGACAAATACAAATTCTGAAACGACCATGAAAAAGCTTCTTGCCATAGTTACTGCAATATTTGTTTTCAGCTTTTATGCGCATTCACAAAATATCGAAAAGCTTGCACCGGCAGGCTTTGACTCTCTTCGTACCGAAATTGCACACGGGAAAATTGACTCCATCAGCTATCCGTCAAAAACAGTAGGCGTAAATCGCAAGGCCTTGATTTATACACCCCCGGGTTATTCAAAGAATAAAAAATACCCAGTATTATATCTTTTGCATGGTATAGGCGGCGATGAAAGGGAGTGGCTTAAGGGTGGCCATCCTGAAATCATTCTTGATAATCTTTATGCTCAGAAAA
>CAZWZQ010000028.1:0-25040 GCA_964638955.1 uncultured Rikenellaceae bacterium
TTTCACCACGGATCTTACTGATTTAATAGCTCTGCCCTGTGCCCTGTGCCCTGTGCCCCGTGCCCCGTGCCCCGTGCCCCGTGCCCCGTGCCCTTCCGCTTTGCGGAACTGCGTCGCGGAGTTAATCTCGTAAAGCCGGGCTTCGACACGATCGCATGATCGCACGATTTATTTAAAAAACCTTACCGGCCAGGGTAATCGGTTCCGACAAATCCTGTAAAATGGAACCCTGACACACCCGAACGATTCCATGAATGAAGCTATGGACGGTATTGAAGATCCTTCAAAATCAAGGATCGTCATGGTGGAAGAAAATTCTTTAATCAACTCATTAATAACATAATACCCGGTTCTTTTAGTACGACTTTCAGGAGTGTTTGCAGTAAACAAGGTAATTATTCTTCCTTCCTGCTCTAGTAAAAATCTCCCGAAAACTAATTTTCCTTCCGGATCCCTCATTCCAATAATTCTGCCTTTCTTGTTTCTGATGCAGAAATTCATAAGAGTATCGAGACGTTTGTAGTTATATGATTTTATTCCCTTGATTTCTTTACCTTTATTTGACAGGAATAAGTCAATAAGATCAGCGGGGCTTACATTGCTTACTATTTCAGGACTTTCTGCGATTGATTTCTCAATATTCTTTCTGCATCCGGAAGAGAAGTTTTGCCAGATGGCATCATAGGAATCGGAAAGATCAAGTTCATAATTAACCCTTTCCGTTACAGTGTATCCCTTGTTACTTATTTTTTGACCCACACACAGGTCAATGAACCCGTAATAATCAGGTATCTTATCCAGAAACATGTCAATCACTCCAGGAGTTTGCCCACTGGTTGAATAGACTCCAAGCTGCTGCATGAAAACAGGCGTGGAAATATAATGAATACCGTATTTTTTCAATCCCGGGATGGGAAATACAGATTCATAATCGCCATCAACAAGAGCTTCCCACCCGGGCGCCATGATATCGAGATACCATGAGTATCCGTAAGGTTTCACCCCCGGACAGCTTCGGATACAGTTGTCCCATCGTTTTTTGTCTATTTCTGCATGTTTAAGATAGACGATCATGCCTGTTGCTCTTGAAGCATTGATTCGAAAACTTCTCTCCAGCCCCACCATTCAGGTGTCTCAAGAAGTGAAGTATTATGCCAGAGACTGACAAATAATCCTCCCACATTTTTTGTTTCGTTTATCAGCTTACCGATCACCTCAGTTGATGATGCGGGATCAAAGGCCTTATACTGGTAAAGAGTAACATCCATAACCTGGAATGGTACAATCCTGAGTATTGTCTGCTTATCCTCAAGAACATCGTAGAAATAGTAAGGCCGGGCTATTCCTGCCCTGAAACCTGGTTCATCGTGCCATCCCATTGAGAAATCCTCAGTGATCCCTGCATTCAAAAGGTAATGGTATGATTCCGGCATGAATAATCTTAGATAATGATACCTGCTGGAAATCACCTCTTTAGCAGTGATTTTCCTCAGATGGGCCAGTTCTGTTTCCAGGAGTGAATATTTTTCTGCTGCATAATATGATGGATGAAGACCAGGTGTATAATTTGATGCAATCCTGTTAATAAGTTCCCTGTATCGCCCATTTTTCCATGATGGATTTTTATCAAATTCAGAATGATCACCCACTGAAAAAAAGAATCTTGTATCAGTTTGTGTTTCTTCAGCTTTTTCAATTATATAATCGAAAGTCTCATAAGGATCCTTCTTTTCATTTGCAACAACATGGTACCTTTCAGCAACATACTCCTTTTTATGGGTGAGATCTCTTAATACTCCTCCTACTTGTCTGAAAAGATTCCTTCCCAGGTAGGCAAAGGGCACATCAATATCTACTGAAAGAAGCGCCCGGTACTCGTTACGTTTGAAGGCAAGTGTGGGAAATCTCTTCAATAACGCCTTTACAAACTCTCTTGCCCACAAGTCGACAACGGGGATGTGCTGGAATCTATTTTTACAGGCAAGCGATAATGAAGCCGGGAATCTCCCGTGTTCATCACGCTGGATATCAAGGTATTCCTCATAGCGGCTGAGCATATAGAAGGAGGCAGCAAAAATATCAAAAGGCATATCAGAACTGCCGGGAGTAAGGAAGAATACAGGCAGTTTGTTCCATTCGCCGGTTACTATCTCCCTTTCATTTACGCCTGTCTCAAACAACAGCGGGTCAGGGTCGATCCTGAAGGAGCCGGGAATATTTTCGGATGAATAGTTGATTACAGGGTGTTTGCCCAACTTTCGTTTGTCGGTTACACATTCCCACCGTAACCCGAGAATATCTCCTATGATTATGCCGGCGATGTAATTCAAGCGGGGAACATCCTTGCGTGTAAATATTTTAACATCAAGCGGTAGCATGTAACAAATTTAAGTAAAATCTACATGCAACTCATAGTATTTAACCACAAAGGAAGAATAAAAATCTTACCGTTTCATGAAATCATCATAGACTACCTGCAAATAGGCTTTACCGTACCGGCCTGCTGTTTCGGAAGATATGCCCTCCTCAACCACAGATGCCCCGAGCTTATGATCATAAACGTATTTTGATGTGTCAGTAATGAAGACAAATCCTTCATTAAAAGTATAAAAAGCAAACGAATTAGATTCTTCCGACAACAGATCCTTCGCAAAAGGATACTTGTCATCCAGTTCAAGCTGGTGAAGCACTGTAAGCGGGATATCAACCTGACTTCCCAATTTCTCTATTTTAATGCCAGTAGTTGCCAATGCACCTCCCAGCCAGAGCATAGGGATTCTGAATATATCCCCGGAGTAAGCCAGTATCTCAAGTGAACTTCTCCGGCAATGGTCAGCAACAAGTATTATCAGAGTGTTATTCCACCAGTCAGTACTCTTTGCCCAGTCGAGAAATGACCCGATAGTACTATCAGTGTAATATACTGAATTTCTGAATTTTGTCATATCATCATGACCTTTAAAAGCATGATCCGCCGGCACCTCAAAAGGCTCATGGCTTGAAAGAGTTAAAACGACTTTCAGAAATGGCTCTCTGACAGACTGCATGGAATCTTTAAGTGTCTCCATCAGAATATGGTCATGAACCCCCCACTTGGAATTATAATACTCGGGACTGAAATTGTCCATCGTTATGATCTGTTTAAAGCCCGAATTGATGACAAATGAATTGAAGTTGGCAAAATTTATCTCACCTCCATACCAGAAAGCACTATTGTAACCCTGTCCATTTAAAGTTTTTACCAGGCCCGGAAGTGATTGTGTTTTCCTGGGTTCTTTCATTATCGACACAATGGGTTGCGACGGATATCCGTTCAGTATTGCCGGCATGGCCTTATCGGTACGGTTTCCCGAAGCATAGAAATTAGTAAACAGAACTCCTTCTTTGCTGTACCTGTTGAAACATGGTGTTGTTAGTGAGTCTCCTCCCAGCGGGCCAATGAGAGTACTGCCAAAACTTTCAAGCACAAAAATAATGATATTTGGTCTGGGATTGTTCAATAATTTAACGGGAGTTCCCTTTTCATCTGTCAGCAATTCAACCATTTCCTTCGCTGAATCCAGATCACCATAATTATAAGGATTTGTTGACGGCTTCCGGTTGAAAACCGAGCTTCCGACATTCCATGCAACATTTATTGCAGTATGGTTAACAAACATATCATCACAAAAATATACAGCTCCTGCATTTATAGGGGCTAGTCCTACTCCGCCCCTGATGGGAATGATCAGAGATCCAAAAAGGAGGGTAAAAAACAGCATCGCAACAGGCCATAGTTTTACACGGTTAAAGTTGTCAAACAGCTTGTCGATGAACCTGTTATATAAAAGGATAAAAGCTGCTGTAATCAGGATCACTGCCAGTATGACAACCAATAACTGAAAAGTACTTACTGACGCCATTACTTCTTTTGGAGTATTGAGATATTGCAGGGCACTGTAATCCATCCGGAATCCCCAGTATTTATAAATCAAGGTGTCGGCAACAATTATGACTGCCGAAATAAGTATTATCAAATAAGAATACCATTTTACAAAACGCCTGTACCAGTTGCCGGAAAAGTAAATGCCCGGGATAAGAACCAGCATCGGGATAGTAAGTATATAGCTTGTTGCAGAGATATCCAGTTTTATTCCGTGCAGAAATGTTGCCGCCAGGGTACCTGCACTGAACCGGAAAGCCTCCCTGAAATGGGTGAAAATGAAAAAGAGCCTGGCAAAAACAAAAAACAAAATCCAGAACAATGCATAAAATATAACTGCTATAAGTCTTTTTTTCATTTGTGTAAATAAGATTTTATACCGTTTTTATAGAACAAAATCAAAGAAGAGGTTATAATAATCATCCCCGTTATAGTGAGCCATTCAGGTTTCTCGCCCGGAACAAACAGCCAGCTCAGTATAGCACCAACAACAGGTATAATAAATTTCCACAGGTTCAGTTCAGAGACTTTAACATGTGGTCTCTGCAGAAGTCTGAACCATATAGAGAAAGCATTAGCTGCCATAAAACTTAACCACAGAAGTACTAACCAGTATTTTACAGGCATGGGTTCTGTGGGTTTTCCTTCCAAAGGTATAGAAATCAGCCATATTATAGTCCCTCCAATAAAAAGTGATGTAGAACTAAGCACCATTGGATTCATTCCCCTGCCCTTCAATGATACCAGAACATTGCTTGTGGCAGTGGCTATATTTGCGCCAAGGATCATAAATACACCCAGTAGTTCTATGAAATTCCCCAGCTTGAAAGCCTGTCTTCCGGCACTTATCAGGATTACACCTGTTATGCCGAAAATTATTGTAACAATCTTTCTTATCGTCAGCTTGTCTCCTTCATGCATCAGTGCTGCAACCACTGCTGTAACAAGTGGTTGAGATCCTACAATGACTGCTCCGAGAGCTCCCGGCACCATATTCATACCCAGATAAAATAATATATAATTGATAATCGTCTGAATGACAGTAACCCATAAAACAAGCTTCCAGTATTTCCTGATCATTGATAAAAAAGCTGCAGGTTTAACTGTGAAAGGAAGGATCATAAGACCGGCCAGGATAAAACGTACTCCTGCAAAATGAAGTGGTGTATCATATTGCAAACCTATCTTTATGCCTGCATAGGCAGTGGACCATAAAAGGCAGGCAACAATAGCCAGGAATATTGTATTATCCCGCTTTCCCAATGAAATTATTTTGGCGGCAAAGATCAGAAAAAAATCCTTTCATACATAATACTTCTGTGTTGGTCGTGGTTACCCGCTGTACCTCTCATTCATTTTAATACTATCAAGACTGATCAGCCCACTGGCAAAAATATAATTCAATATACAGGCCAGCCCGGAGAGTGGTTCGAAATACTGGCAGGGTTAAATGCAGGAGCATTGATCTTTGAACAGTCAACAATCAGAGGCATACGTGAAGAGATGCTGTCAATACGGCACTATCGATGGATGAGCCTGTCATTATAAATGCCATCATTGATCCTGAAGACTATAAATGGTTGATAGTGAAGACATAGGCATTAGGCATTAGGCATTAGGCATCAGGCATCAGGCATCAGGCAGGGGGTATCACCAGCCGGCGAAATTTATTAACTTAATGACAATTGCCAATTGCTAACTGTCTTTATTCCCTCGTTTTCGCTGTTTTTGCTGTTTTTGCTGTTTTCGTGGTTTTCTTTTTTGCCGGAGCTTTTTTTACCACTGCAGGTTTTGTTTCCTTTACAGCTTTTTCAGTTTTAGCCGGTTTAGCTTCTTTTTTCTTAGCCGGGGCTTTTTTTGCAGCTACAGCTTTTTTGGTCTCCTTTGCAGGCTTTTCTTCTTTCTTTGCTACCTTAACAGTTCTGGCTTTCCCGGTTTCTCTGGCAGGTTTGGGAGCTGCTGCTTCAGCAACTTTTTTTACCTCTTTAACAGGTTTTCTCTCCTTTGGAGACTTTTTTTCTTTTGATTTTGTTTCCTTAACCGGTATTGCATGTTTAAGGGCAGGCTTGTTGATTTTTTTTCTGCGCCTCCTGACTCCATAAGTTCCGAGAATTATCTTGCCCCTTCTTGTTTTTTTATCACCTTTTCCCATATAGATTGTTTTTTAAATATTGTGCCTGTTTCAGGTGGCCGTAAAGTTAATAATATTCTCTAGTTATAAACAAACAACATGAGGTTCATCACCAAAAAAGAAAGACGGGCATCCAGGCCCGGGGAACATGTAACCTGAATTAATTATTGTAACTTGCAACAAAAATATCGGCTTTATGCAAACATTAGAGGATTTAAGACTGGCGGTACTGATTGATGCTGATAATATCCCCTTCAGCAATGTCAAGGGAATGCTCGAAGAGATAGCCAAGTATGGGACTCCAACCTTTAAAAGGATTTACGGAGACTGGACAAGACCCACTGTTTCGGGATGGAAACAGGTACTGCTTGAGAATGCAATAACACCTGTACAGCAGTACAGTTACACGAAAGGTAAAAACTCCACTGACTCTGCGATGATAATAGATGCTATGGACATATTGTATTCAGGGAAAGTGGATGGATTTTGTATTGTCTCCAGCGACAGTGATTTTACAAGGCTGGCCACAAGATTAAGGGAAGCAGGTATGAGAGTTATTGGAATAGGTGAAAGAAAAACACCATCACCATTCATTATTGCCTGCGACAAATTCATCTATATTGAAATAATTGACTCTCCCGTCACTATTCAGGAATCGGTTCAGGCAAAGAAAAAGAAAGGTAAACCTGTTTCGCGGAAGCAAAAAGATGAGGAGAGTGATCAACAAATACAGGTAAGAAAGGCAAGAGGACTCATTGCCTCATCTATCAATGACCTGGCTGATGATAACGGCTGGGCATACCTTGGTGATGTCGGTAACCTGATCCTTAAGAAGCAGCCTGATTTTGATCCGCGGAATTTCGGTTTTGCCAAACTCACCCCCCTGATCAGATCATTTGATTTTGAAATAGATGAGAGGGATTCAGGGCAGAATAATATTAAGCATATTTATATAAGGAACAGGAAATGATTTCGGTACTCGGTGCTCGGTGCTATCTGCGATAGCGTGTAGATCGAGGACCGAGCACCTTACAAATTACGCTTCAAAAAGTAATTAAAATCCAATATATTATAATGGAATATTTTTTGTTTCGGAAAAAAAACATGACCTTTGGCATTGTATAATAACACATTAATAATTGAATCATGAACATTTACGTTGGAAGTCTTCATTTTAAAATGAATGAAGCAGAATTAAGAGAACTATTTGAAGAGTTTGGCGAAGTAGCATCTGCAAAGATTATTTTTGACAAATACTCTGGGAAAAGCAAAGGTTTTGGTTTTGTTGAAATGCCTAACGAAGCTGAAGCAAAAAAGGCCATTGAAGAACTTAACGGCGCCGAGGTACAGGAAAGAAAAATTATTGTAAACGAGTCAATTGAAAGGGCTGACAGAAGAAGAGATTTCAGAGGCGGCAATTCTGACCGCAGAGGACCAGGTGGAGACAGAAGGGATATGTAAAACCAATAACAAAAAACAAAAATTATGAAAGGCACTGTTAAATGGTATGACAGGGTTAAGGGTTACGGATTCCTTCAGACAGAAGATGATAAAGATATCTTTGTTCACAGATCAGGTCTGGAAATGTCACAATCCGAGCTTGAAGCAGGTCAGGCTGTTGAATTTGAAGTAGAACAACGCGAAAAAGGACCTGTGGCCATTAAGGTTAAAAAAGCTGAATGATCTTACCGTAATGTATAAAAAGAGGCCATAACAAAATTACGGCCTCTTTTTTATTCTGTTAAATACCAGTTATACCAGTGTCCATGGTTTACGGTAATCATAGTGCAGGAGGTTTGTTGCTGCACCATCGGTATCGTCAACAAAAGTCTCGGTTGACGTATCCCGCTTGACAGTTCTCTTCAGTTCACAGGCCAATGAATCCAAGACGAATACTATCTTCCGCTACTTTTAATTTACAGCCCGTAAGATGAGGGAAAACTGCAGATTATCGGTGATTTTGTCAGAATCGGCCGTAGATTGAAAATTTTTCGGTGTTACAGTAAATGGATGAATATAGAAAGAGTCCATTCACATTGGTAATCATTTTTCTTTCAAGATGAAGTAACGGTGATCCTCTCTTCAAATGCAGGGAAACACCCATTTCTGATGAGGCTGGAATTGCCTTTATTCTCTGCTCCCCGCCTTTTATTTCTATATGATAATGCTCCCTTAATATCTTAAAGAGCGACCTGTTCTCAAACTGACGTGCAGTGACCCGCGGCAGGTTAATATTTGCTATATAACTAATATCATAAAATATTGGCATATCCTCAAGCAGTCGAAGCCTTTCCATGTATACGCAACCCGATTCCTTTTCGAGATCTGAAAGCGGAAACATAAAATCATTACTCCATGGTATAATAACGGGCTTGACTATTATCTTTGTTTTCAGGTTCCTGTCTCCCACTGCTGAAGTTGTTCCCGAAACTGATAAAATACCTATTTCCCTGGGGAGCTGATGTACTATACTCCCCTTTCCCTGGTGCCTGCTTATATAGCCGTCGTTGGTCAGTGTGCTCAGCGCCTGCCTTACTGTGGGTCTTGTCATTCCGTATAACCGGCACAACTCATTCTCCGATGGAAGGAGATCTCCCTCCTTATATATACCTTCTGTAATATGTTTGCGGAGTAATTCGTAAAGCCTTCTGTGCCTGGGTAAATTTCCTGAAGGTGACATAACCTGTATAATTTTTTTGTAAATATATTACATTTTACTTGTAATCACAAGTTATTTAACTTATTTTTGTAATCTCTGATTATTAATAATATAATTTTATTAAAATTTATTTTCTATTTACTTATTATAACAAGTTAATAAAGCATTTTTACACCCCGCACCCCCTGACAGGGGGCTGATTATAACTAACAAATAACTAACATGGCCATTCCCGTAACAATGCCAAAACAAGGACAGTCGGTCGAGACCTGTATAATCACCCGGTGGTTTAAAGCTCCCGGAGACAGGGTCGATGAGGGCGATATTCTCTTCTCATATGAGACTGACAAGGCAGCATTCGAAATGGAGGCACCTGCCGCCGGCATCCTTCTGGAAACATTTTTTGACGATGGTGCAGAAGTACCGGTACTGGTGAATGTTGCTGTAATAGGCACTCCGGGTGAAGAAATTAAATCCTTCTACCCGGGAAATGAAATATCACCAGGGAAGAAATCTCAGGATCAGGAAGAGAAAAGAGAACCGAAATCTTCGCAGGATACATCAGAAAAATTAATAACACCCCCATCTTCCGACAACAGGATAAGAATATCACCGAGGGCAAAGCGCCTGGCTGAAGAGAAGGGAATAAATTATAAAGATCTCAGGGGATCAGGACCCAACCGCAGAATTATTATCAGCGATATTGAAAGTGTTCTTGCAGGAAGAACTCCTTCGGAGGGAAAAGATCCTGAAGAAGGCATGGAATATAAAGAACAGCCATTGAGTAATGTACGTAAGCTTATTGCCAGATCGATGCATACTTCACTGCAAAGTGCAGCCCAGCTTACACATCATATGAGCGCTGATGTCCGGCGGCTTCTTGATGCAAGACGAAAGATAAAGGAGGAACTTGCCTCCGGAACCGGGAAACCGGATATAACCCTTAACGACATGATATGCTGGTGCGTTGTAAGAGCTCTTGGCAAGTTTCCGGAAGTGAACAGTCATTTTATGGGTGAAACAATCAGGATATTCAACAGGGTACACCTTGGTTTTGCTGTTGATACAACACGGGGACTGATGGTGCCGGTAGTAAAAAATGCGGATGAAATGGAACCGGAACAGTTATCAGAAGAACTGAAATCAGCAGCCGATGCATGCCGCAAAGGAAACATCAATCCGGAATTGATAAAGAGTTCCGCTGCATCATTCACCATATCTAATCTCGGAAACTACGGTGTTGAAATGTTCACACCGGTTATTAACCTGCCCCAGGTGGCAATACTGGGTATATGTACTATTATTAACAGGCCTGCCGACCTCGGAAATAATACATTTGGCTTTGTTCCTTATATAGGATTATCGTTAACCTACGATCACAGGGCTGTAGATGGGAGACCGGCGACATTATTTCTGAGGGAGATAAAGGAGCAGATAGAGAGATTTTCATTGACAGTTTAGTTGAAAATGATAAAGATTGCTTCTTCCCGTTGAACGGGATTTGCAATGACAGACAATATAAAAAATGATTGCATGATCGCATGATCGCATGACCAAATTACCATTACACCATTACACCATTAAACCATTAAACATGCCAAAAAATCAGAACATTGACCCGAAGCTTATCAGGAAACCACAATTTATCGAATTTGGTAAAATACCTGTAAATCAATATAATAAGCCGATTGAGGATGAAAAGAAGAATTTCAGCAGTGAGGATTTCCTGAGGATTTATCGTGACATGGTCATAATACGCGAATTTGAGACCATGCTTAACCTGATAAAAACAAAGAATGAGTATAACGGGATAACATATAATCACCCCGGTCCGGCTCACCTCTCCATCGGACAGGAGGCCTCTGCAGTAGGGATGGCTTATAACCTGGACGTTGAGGATTTTATTTTCGGCTCGCACCGGAGCCACGGGGAGATACTGGCAAAAGGATTGTCTGCAATAAACAATCTTGATGAGAAAGATATCTATTCAATAATGAGTAATTATTTTAATGGAGGAACTCTTAAAGTAGTTGAAAAGGGATTCAGCGGAGATACAAGGGACCTTGCTATTCATTTCTTGCTTTATGGAGCCCTTGCTGAGATCTTTGCCAGGGAGAATGGGTTCAACAAAGGGCTGGGAGGTTCAATGCATGCATTCTTTACTCCTTTCGGTATCTATCCCAATAATGCCATTGTGGGAGGCTCGGGGGATATTTCAGTAGGTGCCGCTCTTTATAAAAAGATTAACAGGAAGTCCGGTATTGTTGTGTGTAATATCGGTGATGCCTCCACGGGCTGCGGTCCTGTATGGGAGGGGATCTGTTTTGCAACCATGGACCAGTATAAGACGCTATGGGAAGGTGAATACAGGGGCGGATTACCGCTGATATTCAATTTCATGAACAACCTTTATGGTATGGGAGGCCAGACTACGGGGGAGACAATGGGTTATGATATTCTTGCCCGTATCGGAGCCGGTGTAAATCCTGAAATGATGTATGCCGAGAGGATAGACGGTTATAATCCGCTGGCAGTCATTGATGCATTCAGCCGTAAGAAAAAGATCCTGGAAGAAAAAAAAGGTCCTGTACTGCTCGATACGCTCACCTACAGGATCAGCGGTCATTCCCCCTCCGATGCATCTTCTTACCGATCGAAAAAGGAAATAGAAGCCTGGCAGAAAGAGGATTCCATTGTATCATTTGGTGATTCTCTGATAAAAGCCGGAATTGTAAAACAGGAAATACTGGATAACATAAAGAATGATACTTCCCGGTTGATTACACATATCCTGAAACTTGCAACCGATGATAATATTTCACCCGGATTGGATCTGAACAGCGATCCGGACGCAATAGGCAAAATGATGTTCTCAAACATATCGGCAGACAGGATGGAAGAAAATGATCCTGAGGTTCTTATGCCTCTGGAAGAGAATCCGAGGGTAAAATCAATAAAGAATAAAGTCAGGTTTTATAAGGACAGTGAAGGGAACCCGGTTTCAAAAGCCAGGCTATACCAGCTTCGTGACGGGATCTTTGAGGCGATAATTGACCGTTTCTATAAAGATCCCACCCTTGCCGCCTGGGGTGAAGAGAATCGTGACTGGGGAGGCGCATTTGCTGTTTACAGGGGACTCACAGAAGCTCTCCCCTACCACCGGCTTTTCAACTCACCAATATCGGAAGGCGCTATCGTCGGTACTGCAATAGGCTATGGAATGTGTGGCGGAAGAGTTATTGCCGAGATCATGTATTGCGATTTCCTGGGAAGATCAGGAGATGAAGTATTCAACCAGCTACCAAAATGGCAGTCGATGAGCGGTAATATTATAAATATGCCTGTGGTGATAAGGGTTTCGGTGGGATCAAAATACGGGGCACAGCATTCCCAGGACTGGTCATCACTTACAGCACATATTCCCGGACTTAAAGTTGTATTTCCCGCAACTCCTTATGATGCCAAAGGACTAATGAACAGTGCGCTTCAGGGAACTGACCCGGTTATTTACTTTGAGAGCCAGAGGATATATGATGTAGGGGAGATGTTCCACGAACCGGGCGTACCTGAAGATTACTATGAGATACCTATCGGTGAACCTGATATTAAAAGGAGCGGCAGTGATGTTACTATCCTTACAATAGGAGCCACATTATATACTGCATTAAAGTCAGCTGACATGCTTAACCGGAACTGGGGACTTAATGCAGAGGTGATTGATGCAAGGACGCTGGTTCCGTTCAACTATCAACCTGTCATTGAATCAGTTAAGAAAACGGGAAGGATCCTGCTGACCAGCGATGCTTCTTCCCGGGGCTCATTTCTTAAAGAGATGGCGCAGACTATCACAGAGATGGCATTCGATTACCTGGATGCGCCACCAGTTGTTGTCGGCTCACGCAACTGGATAACACCTGCATACGAGATGGAAAAGTTTTTCTTTCCTCAGCCCGAATGGATAATAGATGCCATTCATCAGAAAATTTTGCCTTTGAAAGGACATAAACCAAAACATGACTTCTCAACTGATAAGATGATAATGCTCAGCATGGAGGGAGTCTAAAGGTCAATGAAATAATATTTTAACCTGTATATCTTTGTAACCTGTTTAAATCTTTGCGACCTTTGAGCGCAATTCTAAAATATCATAAGTAAAGTATAGGGATGGTAAATTTTATTGAAAATATCAAAAGCAAGACCGGATTCATCATCGATATGGATGGAGTGATATATCATGGGAACAAATTATTGCCCGGCGTTAATGAATTTCTTGCATGGATGGAAAATTCAGGGAAAAAATATCTTTTCCTGACAAATGCCAGCGAGAGAACTCCGAAAGAGCTTCATGAAAAGCTTAAAAGACTCGGAATAATTGTCGGCATGGAACACTTTTATACCAGTGCCCTGGCAACAGCAGGTTTTCTGGCGAGCCAGAAACCGGAAGGAAGCGCATATATCATAGGTGATGCCGGACTCATAAATGCACAAAGATGATATAGACAGATTCCCATATCGCCCTCATTATGTTTTAGGTGGAGTGATTGATCTTGTTTAGAGTTCCGGTTTCAGTGTTTAAAGTTAGTTTTTAAAATAAATACATGAAGAAGGATCCAAAATATAAAAAGCAGCGGAAAGAGGTTGCCAGCTTCTTGAAAACCATTATTAAAACCTGATACCATGACTAAAAACCTCATGTCCGGTTTTCCACCTTACGAGAAATTAATAAAAATAATGAATGGTACCAGGGTTCCGGCATTCAGGGAGGCTAACGGACATATTCATACACCCTTCTCATTCAGCGCTTTCGACAGGCTTGAAACTGCCCTGTATATGGCCGATGAAGAGGAAATTGCCGTACTTGGAATTAACGATTTCCTGGTAACCGACGGGTATGAGGCTTTTCACTCAGCATGCATCCGTCATAATGTTTTTCCATTGTTCAACATAGAATTTATATGCCTCCTGAAGGAAGAGCAAAAGAATGGAATCAGGATTAATGATCCCAATAATCCCGGAAGAGTATATATTAGCGGTAAAGGAATGGATTATCCATTCAGAACAGAAATGTTGTACAGATGGCAGCTGCGGAAAATAAGAAGAATGAGCCAGAAGCAGATGAGGTTAATGATAGTTAAAATCAATGAGCTGCTTACCTCTGTAAATCCCTCATTCACTATTACCTATGATGGAGTAAAAGAAAGATTCGCAAAGGATTTGGTACGCGAACGCCATCTTGCCAAAGCAATCCGCCATCTTGCCATTGATAACTTCAGTACTGCCGGGAATCAGAAAAGATTTATTGAATCCCTTTATGGGGGTAAGAAATCAAAGGCCGGGATGGATGATCCGGCAGCGCTGGAAAATGAAATAAGATCAAACCTCTTAAAGGCTGGAGGTGCAGCATATGTTGAAGAGAATAAAAACTCATTCCCTGATCTGAAAAAAATATTAAGACTGATCATCAATGCCGGGGGAATAGCGTGCTATCCGGTACTTCTGGACGATGCTTCTGCAAGATATACCGAATTTGAAAAGGATCCCGAAAAGCTTTGTTCATCCCTCTCTTCTCTGGGAATAGGCTGTATCGAGTTGATACCCGGCCGCAACAATCTTTCTCATCTGAGGGATTTTGTTGAATTCTTTCATAAAAAAGATTTCGTGATCATTTTCGGAACAGAGCACAATACACCTGAAATAATCCCTTTAACAGTATCAGCAAGAGGTTCCGTGCCTCTCGACGATTCCCTGAAACGAATAGCATGGGAAGGTGTTTGTGTGGTTGCTGCCCACCAGTACCTTAGGGCACAACGCCGTCAGGGTTATGTCCTTACTGACGGGACACTCAGCAGAGACCAGAAAAATGAACTCGTCAAACTAGGACAAATGGTAATAGAATACTTTCTTAACAGGAATCAAGAATCTAAATAACACTCTGATGAAACAGGAAATAAAAGATCTTATTGAAATATCAAGGTTTTACGGTAATGATAAGAACTATGTTATTGCAGGGGGTGGAAATACATCTTTCAAGGATGATCAGACAATATGGGTCAAGGCCAGCGGACAACCTTTATCCGATCTTACGGAAGAGGGGCTGGTCGCTCTGAACAGGGAAAGACTACGTGAGATTTCTTCAAGGAAATATCCGGATGATCCTGTAACAAGAGAATCACAGGTAAAAGAGGACCTTTATAAGAGTATTGTCGATCCATTGCAAAAAAGGCGTCCCTCGGTGGAGACCTCGCTGCACGAAATGATCAGGTATAAGTTTGTCGTTCACCTGCATCCAACCCTTATAAACGGGGTGCTTTGCAGCCGGAATGCAAAGAATTTCACACAAAACCATTTCGGCGATAAAGTTCTTTTTGTCCCATATACCGACCCCGGGTATACTCTCTTTAAGAAAGTTGAAGATGATATATTACTATACCGTGAAAAATTTAAAAGCGATCCGAAAATCATATTCCTCGAAAATCATGGTGTTTTCGTAAGTGCCGATTCAACATCTGAGATCAGGAAAATTTACAGGAGTATTACAACCACTATTGAAAAACAACTGCAGCTTCTTCCGGAAACAGAAGAGCTTCCATATAATCCTCTGCTCCACAAAGTACTCCCGGCAATGAGGATGCTTCTTTCGGATGAAAAAACAAAAGTGATCAGATACAGACATAACACTCTTATTTCCAGGTATTACACAAACCAGCAGGAGTTTCATAAAATATCATTGCCTCTCATTCCCGATATAATTGTCTATTGCAGAACACATTTTATTTATATTGAGCAATCAACAACTGCCGAAAAGACCCTTGATTCTTTCAGGATCCAGCTGCCTCGCTTTTTAAATGAGTACGGATATCTTCCCAGGGTAGTTGTGATCAGGGATATGGGTATGTTTGCGATTGAGGAAACCAGCACAAGAGCAGAAACTGTTCTTGATCTTTATGAGGAACTGATAAAGATAAGCCATTATGCTCTTCAGTATGGAGGGATTAAGCTGCTTACTCCCGAACAGGTAAGCTTCATCGATAAGTGGGAAGCGGAAAGTTACAGGAGGAAGATCACAAAGACAGATGATAACAAAAACAAGCTGGCCAATAAGATTGCTGTTGTTACCGGAGGGGCACAGGGATTTGGTGCAGGAATAGCGGAATCATTATACAAACTTGGTCTAAATGTAGTCATTGCCGATATTAATGAGGAAGCAGGAAGCGATCTTACTGCAAAACTTAATACAGTAAAAGGCCAGGTTAAAGTAGTATTCATAAAAACAGATGTATCTGATCCTGCATCTGTTAGAGAGTTGTTAATCAAAACAGTAAGTGAATTCGGGGGTCTTGATATCATGGTTAGTAATGCCGGGGTACTGACAGCAGGCGGGCTGGATGAAATGGAACCGGAGGTATTTTCGAAGGTCACTAATATTAATTATATTGGGTACTATTATTGTGCAAAATATTCAGCCGTGGTTATGAAACTGCAGAACAAGGAGAGACCGGATTATTATACCGACATTATACAGATCAATTCGAAGTCGGGTCTCCGGGGCAGCAACCGTAATTTTGCATATTCCGGAGCCAAATTCGGAGGCATAGGACTTACGCAGTCGTTTGCCATGGAACTGGCACCATTCAGGATAAAGGTTAATTCCATCTGTCCGGGAAATTTTTATGAAGGACCATTATGGTCAGACCCACATAAGGGATTGTTTGTACAGTACCTGAAAACGGGTAAGGTTCCGGGGGCTAAAACTATTGAGGATGTAAGGATGTATTACGAGGATCAGGTACCTATGAAACGTGGTTGCAGGCTTGCCGACGTTATTAAGGCACTACTCTACCTTGTTGATCAGGAATATGAGACGGGGCAGGCTCTGCCGGTAACAGGAGGGCAGGTGATGTTAGGATGAGAACAAAAGCAGTAAGAATATACGGAAAAAAGGATTTGCGGCTGGAGGAGTTTGACCTGCCGGAAATGAAAGATGATGAGATCCTGGCACAGGTTGTCTCCGACAGTATCTGTATGTCATCACACAAGGCAGCACTGCAGGGGACTGAACATAAACGTATTCCTGATGACATTGCTGTAAATCCTACAATCATCGGTCATGAGTTTGCCGGAGTAATTCTCAAAGTGGGTAAAAAATGGCAGCATGTGTACCATGAAGGGCAGAAATTTTCCATACAACCTGCCATGGCACATACAGGGACTCTTGATGCACCTGGTTATTCTTACCGGTATATCGGGGGAGATGCAACACATATAATAATCCCGGATATTGTAATGGAAGCCGACTGCCTGCTGCCATACGAGGGAGATACCTGGTTTGCGGCATCACTTTCTGAACCCATGTCATGTATTGTCGGGGCTTTTAACGCAAGTTACCATATACCACCCGGCACTTATAAACATGTAATGGGCATTCGGGAGGGTGGAAAGCTGGCAATACTGGCGGGTGTAGGACCTATGGGCCTTGGCGCAATCGATTATGCCCTGTACCACGATCGCAAGCCATCACTGATTGTGGTAACCGACATTGATGACAGCCGCTTATCGAGAGCATCCTGTCTGTTTACGCCGGAACATGCTGAAAAAGAAAGGATTAAACTTTATTTTATCAATACGGCAAAGCTGACCGATCCTGTAAAGCATCTTCGTGATCTTACCGGAGGAAGCGGTTATGATGATGTTTTTGTTTTTGCACCAGTGAAGCAGGTTGTGGAACAGGGTGATGCAATACTGGGCTTTGACGGATGCCTGAATTTCTTTGCAGGACCGACGGATCCGGATTTTAAGGCAGAATTCAATTTCTACAATGCTCATTACTCTTTTACTCACATTGTAAGTACATCAGGAGGAAATACTGATGATATGAGGGAATCGCTGAGACTTATTGCAGAAGGCAAGATAAACCCGGCAGTGATGATAACACATGTCGGAGGATTGGATGCTGTTGTGGAAACGACATTAAACCTGCCGAAGATACCAGGAGGCAAAAAACTCATCTATACTAACATTTCAATGCCGCTTGTCTCTCTGTACAAGCTGAAGGAAATGAGTACCCGTAATATATTGTACGCAGGATTGCATGAAATTGTTTCGAACAACGACTATATCTGGTCAGTTGAAGCAGAAAAATACCTTCTGGCTAACGCAAAATCCATATAGGTAATTATTTATTATATTTCAGTTATTTATAACTCTCTGCAAATTCCAGAGACACATAATTCTCATAGCTCATACAGACATCACTCGCAAAGTCAACACCTGTGGAGACTATTTGTGACCACCCCTTCTCTCCCATTTTTTCAAGCAGCTCCACGCTGATGTTATTCCTGCTTATAGCAGCTATCATACCGGCATTGAAATTATCTCCTGCACCAATTGTGCTCACCGGTTTTAGTTTCCTCACCGGAAATTTACCCGAATAATTGGATGTCCTTACATAAACAGCCTGTTCGCTGGCAGTATATACAAGACAATTACAATATTCCCTGGTCACTTTCCATGCTTCATCAGGGGTGTCTGCATTGAAGATATTCCTGAAATCCTCATCGGATCCTCTAATAATACGGGCCATCTGCATGTTCTCAATTATGAGTGGTTTAAGCTCTTCGAGTTCCGAAGCATGAGCTATCCTGAAATTAGGATCATAGATTACAATGGCTCCCTTCTCCCTTGAACTGTTGATGAAATCAGTGAATTTTTTCCTTATCTCTGCAGTTATGGCATATATTGAACCACATAGTATTACATCATCATTACTGACAAGAGGAAATTCCATCTCGAGTCTTTTCAGGGGATAATTTTTATAGAATGTGTAACTGGCATCATTGTTATCATTCAGCATGGCGATGGCAAGAGCTGTCTTCCCTTCTTTATAATGATCAACAAAGGTTGTTTCCACTCCGTTATCATGGAGGAAGTCATCAATTATTTTTCCGATATCATCATCGGCATATTCGCTTACAAGATATACGGGCAGACCGATACGTCCCAGTGAAACAGTACTGTTAAGCATGGCTCCTCCCGGTTTTGCAGCCTGTGGCTGTCCATTTTTAAAGATAATGTCAAGCAATGTTTCTCCGATAGCATATATCTTTCTCATAATTATCATAAATATCAAACAAACGTGAATTTACAAAATATATAATTCCCCTTTGTGCTCTTTGCGGTTATCTTTGTTTTTATTTAAAGTCATTATAAGATGAAGGCAATGATAGAAATCTAATCCTGCAAGCTTCTGAACCGTATAAGTGCTTCAATAAAACAGAAAGAACAGTATTCCCGCAGTAATTACAACCCTTTCCATACTAGTAGTATTTATGCAGAAACCTTTTCAACGTATTACTCTTCCCGAGGTGTCGCCCTTCATAAGCTGTTCGACCTCAGCTACTGTAACAAGATTAAAATCACCATGTATTGTGTGTTTCAGGCATGAAGCCGCAGCGGCAAAGTTCAATGCCTTCTGATCATTATCGGGATAAGTAAGAAAACCATAGATCATTCCGGCCATAAATGAATCACCCCCTCCAACCCTGTCAACAATATGGGTTATCTGGTAAACCGGAGCCTCGTAAAGTACCTTCCCGTCATACAGTACCCCTGACCATGTATTATGGTCTGCACTTACAGATCCCCTGAGTGTGATGATAATCTTCTTTGCCCGGGGAAACATTTTTTTAAGCTCCCTGCACACTGATTCGTACCTTGCACCTTTTACCTCTCCCCGGAAGACATCCGCTTTGTCGGGTCTTATACCAAATATTTTTTCGGCATCCTCTTCATTTCCAAGAATTATATCGCAGTCACTCACAAGTCCTGACATCACCTCTGAAGCACTTTGTCCCCATTTCCACAGGTTTTTCCTGAAGTTAAGATCACAGGAAATTACTATGCCTCTCTTTTTTGCAGCACTTATAGCCTCCTGGCAAACGATTGCTGCCCCCTTTGATATAGAAGGGGTGATCCCTGTCCAGTGAAACCAGTAAGCATCTTTAAAAACAGTATCCCAGTCGATCATGCCAGGTTCAATTTCAGCGATTGATGAATAAGCCCTGTCATATATTACTTTGCCCGGTCTTGATACAGCTCCGGTCTCAAGGAAATATATTCCCAGCCTTTCTCCTCCCCTGATAATATATCTTGTTCCCACATCATGTTTTTTCAATTCCATGATGACCGAGTCACCAAGATCGTTATTTGGCAGACGTGTAACAAATTCGGCATCCAATCCAAATTTTGCCAGTGATACAGCTACATTGGCTTCACCACCGCCAAATGATGCGCAAAATGAGGTTGCCTGAGAAAAACGCTGATGCTCAGGAGTAGCCAGACGAAGCATAATCTCACCAAAAGTTATAATTTTCCTGTTCATAGTTCTTATATCATCAATATATGTATTTAATCAATATTTAAAGTTAAAAATTAGGTGTTAAAGGCAATACTGTTTTTGAAAAATGATTAATAATCTGGTAAAATAAAGAATTCTTACTTATCTTAGGTCGAATAAGAAATCTCCTGGTTTATCTTATAGGAATATGGAGGTTTTTCATAGCCATTGAAAATAAATTATTGACATATGAAGAGAATAATTGTAATTGGCAGTTCTAATACTGATATGGTTATTAAAACTGAGAAGATTCCCATGCCGGGTGAAACCATACTGGGAGGAACCTTCCTGATGAATCCCGGAGGTAAAGGAGCAAACCAGGCTGTGGCTGCCTCACGACTGGGGGGTAAGGTAACCTTTATCGCAAAGATAGGTGACGATCTGTTTGGAAACCAGATAACGGGAATTCTGAAGAAAGAGGGTATAGATACCAGTTATATTGTTAAGGATTCCGGGTTGCCATCCGGTATTGCTCTTATCACAGTAGACGAGAAAGGAGAGAACAGTATTGTTGTTGCACCCGGATCAAATCATAACCTTATGGTACAGGATATTGATAGTGACATTCTGACAGGTGATAAATTCAAAGTCATGCTTCTTCAGCTTGAGATTCCTCTGATGACTGTTGAATATACAGCACTTACTGCAGCTGAAAGCGGAATAAAAGTCATCCTTAATCCTGCTCCGGCTCAAAAATTACATGATTACCTACTCAGGCATATATGGCTCATAACTCCTGATGAATCTGAAGTAGAAATACTTACAGGTATAAAGGTGCATAATCAATTTACAGCTGAAGCGGCGGCAACATCTCTTCTTAAAAGAGGTGTAAAGAATGTAATAATAACCATGAGTGCAAGAGGTGCTTTTGTAAAATCAGAGGACTTTACGGAAATGTTTCCCGGGATACAGGTCAAAGCAGTAGATACAACCGGCGCCGGAGATGTTTTTAACGCTGCTCTGGCTGTTGCTACTGCAGAAGGAAAAGGATTAAGGGATGCTGTTATTTTTGCCAATAAGGCGGCATCAATATGTGTAACCCGGATGGGGGCCCAGGCTTCAGCACCATACAGAGAGGAGATTATTCCCTGATAATCGTATTTATTGTCTGGCAAATTATTGCTAAGGCTCTCCTTTCGATTCCTCCCGAAAGCGATTATCACAGGATTCTGTCGGAAAAAACACACAGAGATATGAATCATAAAGAAACATTACAGCCTTGTGAAGTCGTCAACAGATTACTGAAAGAAAATAACAGGATTGAGCTGACAAATTTTATTGAATCACTGCCGGCAAGTGAAGTGGTATATCTTATGAGCAAGCTTGACAGGAAAGATCAGCATAAGTTGCTGTTAATGATCAATCCTGAAGAGGCAGCAGATGTTATTGAAGAGCTGCCCGAATCCCAGGCTGCCGATATAATCGAAGAAATGGATGCCGGAAGTGCAGCTGCAATTATCAATGAAATGACGAGCGATGATCGTGCTGACCTTATCAATGAAATGCTTGAAGAAGATGCCGAGGCAATTCTTATAAAGATGCATCCTGATGAAGCTGCAAAGGTCAGAAAAATGATCGAATATGATCCTGAAACTGCCGGTGGATTGATGCTGACGGAATATATTGCTTACAATGAATCATCAACTGTAAAAGATGCAATTGAAGATCTCAGGACAAACTCTGAAAAATATAAGAACTATCATGTCAGGTATATTTATGTAGTATCGGAAAACAACCTGTTTGTCGGTGTTTTACAGATGCAGGATCTGTTACTGAGTAATCCCAAAAAAAGACTTTCTGAAATAGTTATTAAAAAAGAAGTGATGGCTGTTAACGTGGATACTCCACTGGAAAAACTTGATGATTTATTTGATACATATAATTTCTACGGATTCCCGGTTATTGATGTTCAGAACCAGTTAATAGGTGTTGTAATAAGGAACGATGTACTTGTAGCCGTGAATGAAAGGGCTGCCTTGGAACACCTTGAAACCCAGGGTATTGTTGGCGGGGATGAATTAAGGACCATGCCTGTTTTACTCAGATCACGGCGGCGTCTCTCGTGGTTGTCAATTAATATTGTGCTTAATTTGATTGCTGCCAGTGTAATCGCTTTTTACCAGGAGACTCTAAGTGCGGTTATTGCCCTGGCTGTTTTTCTTCCCATAATATCTGATATGAGCGGATGTACGGGAAACCAGGCTGTTGCAGTAAGTATGCGTGAGCTTTCTCTTGGAACGGTAAGACCCGGTGAGATCTTCAGGGTCTGGTTACAGGAAATTTCCGTTGGAATAATAAATGGTTTGGTACTCGGAATCCTGATCGGGGCTGCTGCATATCTCTGGAAAGGAAATATCTACCTGGGGATTGTGGTTGGGGGGGCCCTGACAATAAACACATTAATAGCGGTTTCTATAGGCGGTACGGTTCCCCTGATTCTAAAAAAGATGAATATTGATCCGGCTCTTGCATCAGGACCGATCTTAACGACCATTACCGATATGGTCGGATTCTTCCTTGCCCTGGGCTTTGCTACAATAGCTTTACATC
This sequence comes from uncultured Rikenellaceae bacterium, assembly GCA_964638955.1. Classification (GTDB taxonomy): domain Bacteria; phylum Bacteroidota; class Bacteroidia; order Bacteroidales; family VadinHA17; genus LD21. The sequence continues at coordinate 22,655 of CAZWZQ010000028.1, forward strand.
ATATTTCATGAACCTGATAAATCCATTATGCCATTCAGTGAAAAACAGGGGCAAAAATCCACCTTGATCCGGCGTGGTTGGAAATGATATAATTCAAGCCTATTTGATCTGTTTGCTGCCGAAAGAAACCGTGAAAATAAGCAATAAGTTCTGCTATATTCACTGAGGACATATGGACTTTAAGTTCGCCTGATTTTTTCTTAAGCTGGAATTCGGACTGTATTACTCCTGATGCTTATTGGGATTTAACAATCTGATCTTCACGATCAGCCGGATTTATTCTGTTCTTGACCTGCCTCTTTATCCTTAATCATTTCGTGTTTTTTTAATGCTCTGCTGATTTAACAGGGACTGATTCTGCTATTCTGCCTTTTGCATCAATTACTTTTAAAGTATAAATGTGGTCCTTTTCATCACCCGGGTTATCCGTATAAGTAAATTTATCTGTTGTTATCTGCGGCTTAAATGGAATCTCAGTGATCTTTAAATCATCGCGCCATAGTTCATATTTCGTTATCGGAGCATCTCCGGCAAGTGCTGTGCCCCAGGCTAAAACTGCTTTACAGCTACTGTTTTCAGTCACCTGTGATACTTCAACATCTACCGGTGCTGTAAGCGGCAGTGCAGCCATCTGGAAATAATTTGTTTTGCCCTCCTTAACCCTCTTAGCCATTTCTTCAACTTCTGTCCGTTCCGTTTCAGACATGCCATCAGGTAAAACCTGTGCAGCCTCAAGATTATTAATCAGCTGACACTTTTCAGGATTGTCACTTATCTGGCCAATACCGATAATGACAAGATGTACTCCTGGTGTGGTTAGCGAGTACTGTATAAGAGATTTGCAGGGCAAAGCCGGACTGCCGACAGTTCGGACAACATGGCCGGGATTATTCGACCATTCGGCCGGTTTAGAGTACATAGCTCCGTCGGCAAATATCTTCATGCCGATCACTCCCATATTTTTTGCCCTCGCCAAAGGAATGACATTATACTGCATGTTGAACATAAGCTTATCATTAGCATTAATGGCCACGAGCATTGCATCAAGAAGGTTTGTACGGTCACGCTGAATCATGTACATGTTCACCATAGGATTGAAATGGCCGGAGAAGCCAATATGCCGGATTAGTTTTTCATTCCGGGGATTTAGTCCAGTGAGATTGGTACCGTCGCGATAATCCCTGAGGGCAACCAGAGCTCCGATCCTCTCTGCTGAGGGATCAGTGTTTTCCAGTCCTTCAAAGATTGCATCTACCTCTTCTTTCCTGTTCAGATTATGAAAGAGGACAAGGTCAATATAAGATCCTTCAGGATAACTTCCATTCCCATCACCAAACATCTGTGACAGAGAACGCCTCAGGTCATCAATAGTATGGGTTCCCGGCTCACCATTTGTCCAGTTAGTGACACCCGGCACATCACCATCTCCCTTTGCATAACGCAGATGTGTTTTAGATGTCAGGAAGATTGATTTTCTGAGGTTCTCATTATAATCCGACTCACCGGGAATGAGTTTTAGTTTCCTGAAAGCCTTGCCATAATTTTGCTGACTGGGGCCATACAGGTTGGAAGTATCAAAATAATTAATACCAAGATCAAAGGCCTTGAGTATTATACTGACCGGGTCAACATCGTCGGGTGTCCATTGTATTGAAGCCTGACCACCAAGACCAAGGGTAGTGACTTCAAATCCCAGCTTACCAAAGACACGCTTTACAGGCTGTGTTTTTTTTGCGCATCCAGTTGTCAGACCGGGGACAATAGCAGTGGCAGCGGCTGCCATAAGACTTGTTTTTACAAACCTGCGCCTGTTCATACGATTCCTGATTCCCATGGTTATACTATTAAGGTTTAATAAACTGAATGTAAATATAATCTATTCAAATTTACATAATCAATGGTTTCTGTATAAAAGAATTTAAAAAAGAATCTTTACATCATTGACGCTATGTTTGATTTCAAGTATTCCCCTTGTTGATAAGGGTTTCCAGGTAAAGCAATCAGAGTTTTCAGTTTGCCGACAGGAAGTTTTTAATTTATCCTGATGGTTTTATTTAAAGACATTTTGTCACCCTGTGCAGTAATTCCCTGTATATCTAATATATAATCACCCGGCAAATCTGAGGCGCAGAATTCAATGGATATTTTGTTTCCCGTATCCGGTTTAACAGAGGGATTCCAGTAGAGTGTATTTCTAAAATCCGGTATCCTTTTTTGCTTTGATTCCGATGTAGAATAATCGGGTGATAAAAAAGCATTAACAGGTTCGGTTACCCTGTAGGGAAGTCTGATAGCATGGTCAGGCAAAGCTATATTACTAAAATCTCCCGCTTCAGTTATTACATTTATAATACCGAAAAAGAAATAATCATCAATTAAATAGGCC
>CAZWZQ010000028.1:25140-38555 GCA_964638955.1 uncultured Rikenellaceae bacterium
TGTGCACTCATGTCAGGTACATACGCCGGGGTTTCTCTGTCGGAAAAACCTGACCCTTCAAATGGATAAACAACTTCCGAAAATGATGATCCCATTTTTATGGTATTGTTCCGGATCACTTTTTCGGGCTGAATAACCAAATCGCTAATCCCTTCCATATTCGGGAAGTTAAATACGAATTTACCTGTTGTATCGGTTAATGCATATTGCAGAGAGGCTGTTTTCGAGGGAGTTGAGAGGAAAATATATTCACCGCCATCTCCTTTCAGTGTGCTTCTGTTTATCAGGCTTCCTGTTAAAAAATGACTGTCTTTTTCAATTCCGTATTTGTATGAAGGAATATCGTCAAATAAAATAACATCCCAGTCTATCCAGTTGCTTTTCAGGGTTAAAAGGAACTGGTTCAGTATCCCGGGATCTATTTCGTCAAGTTTTTTGTTTTTTATATTATGAGGAATAATCCCGAATTCTGTTCCGAAAACCATGTAATCATCAATATCACCAGAGTTAAATCCTCCACTCTCAGGAACTACTGAAAGGCTCAGGTTAACCAGTTCAGTTGATGGAACTATTTCTGTATTAATACTTATGTCGAGTGATATTTTATCTCTTCTCTCATATTCACCAGAAGTATCAATTGTAAGATATTTGTTATTTGCAGCCGGTGTATAAATAAATTTCTCAAAAACCGGTACTCCTGTCGCCTCAAACAGGGTGATGTGGTTTATACCATGTAAGATGTTCTGCCCGGGAATATTAACGGTGGTATTATCACTTGATATCATTACTGTATTTTTAAAGTTTATAATACCGTGTGTCTGCATTATCAGATAATACACATTACCATACAGTGACCGGAATACATCATTTGTATGTATTGCAACCTCCAGATCTCCTGATCCGGATTTTGTTGTCACCAGGGTAAATTCATCATCTGTAAACCGTATTGCTCTTCCGGTAACAGGTCTTTCCGGTATTATATTCTTATAGCCGGGTTTGACCTTAAAAGCACGACTGCTGAATATATTATATATGTTTATATCCTTCATAAAGCAATTTACCGGAAGGAAGTTTTTCATCCAGTTTGTATATGCTCTTAATGTATAATTGCCTGAGCTTAAAGAGTCAGGCAGGACAACCTGTCCGGGACCAGATCCATTCTCGATCAGTATCCTTTTCTGCAACACCGGATTATTATACCTGTTCATCAGCTCTATATAAACGATCCTGCTGTAAGGCGAAGGTTTGGAGCTTTGTCTGTCAACCACATAAACATTAAACCACATTTCTTCACCGGCAATAAAATTTTCCCTGTCGGTATGTATATATATCTCCTCCCTCGGTACGTCCTTACAATATTGATTAAATTTACCGGTAATATCATCTATGTTAACAATCCGTCTCTGTCCATAAATAAATGAATAATTCAGGATACAGAACAGAATAAAAATGGCCGGTTTTAAATATCTTATCATTTACTTTATCTTCAGATTGTTACTTACTTTCTTCTCTCCAGAATGATGGTTCCTCAGTTGTTCCCCGTGAAGTACAGTCGGCACAATCCTTATATATTGTATATACTTTGTAAGGGTTTAAGAAATCTAATGAATTGTCAATTATAAGCCAGTATGATACCCCGAGTCCTTCAGGTTCCGGACCCCTTCCGAATACTGTATCGGAGGGACACTGGTTATACAGATATACAAGACCTGCAAAATAATCTTCTATGAAGATCCTTTTTGAGGTCTTTGCGGATACACTGAAATACCCCAGCACCTGCTCGGATGGATCTTCTATACAGTAAATATTACCGGGTATTGAAACAGGAGTAATGTCATAAAGACTTCCAACGTTTTCAGTGACATTCTGTAACTTCTCCCAGTAATTATACTCATCTTCATTAAGCGAATACTGGTTTACAAGCAGACTGTATCTCTTCGACAGTCTGTCAGTCTTTGCCGAAATATAGTTTACGGGCCATTTTTCTATTCTGTCTTCAGATAAAACTGATGTATTCTTGATAAAAATGGAGTTCGAATTATTTGATATCCAGCATATCCGGTTAGGAACATCATAAGGAAGCCGGAACATCCATGTTTCAGAAAAATCCCATCTGAAGTGCTTGCATATACCATCAGGATCAGTAGTATTCAGATAAACCTGACATTCCTGCTCCCGTGGTCTGCCATCCAATGTTACATCAGTAGTAATTTTTTCATAAAACAAAGAATCAATGAGGGGCACCGGTTTCATTTCCATTAATAATGATTCATAATTCTTATATGAAAGATCAGGATTGTTTGTGTTTATGTGTAATTTATATTTTCGACCCACATATCCCCTGAACACTCCGTCTGTTACATAGGTACCCGGTTGTGTTTCAAACAGACTTGTCCAGTTTCCATTATCATCGGAAATATTTACAATGCATCCGGTAAGTACTACTGTATTTCCATCCGATGAAAGAGGAAGCGACTTTGATAATTTCACAGTGTAAACACCCGGCTGATCGGTTATCATACCTTCAACAACCAGCATAGTATCATTCTCATCAGTTTCAGGAACAAATTGTGTTATGCAGCTGCTTATAATCAGAAAGCCTGTTATTAATGCTATGTATTTATTTGATTTCATGATTCTTAAAAGTCAAAATTGAAGGATATAGATGGAATAGCCTGCCCGAATACTGATAGTTTATATCCCTTTATTCTGTTCTGTTCATTCTTGAAATAAACAGAGTAAACATTCTGTCTGCCAAAAAGATTATATACTGAGAATATCCAGTGAGGATGTGCAATTTTTTTCGATTTAAGGTTTCCGCTTATTGTAGCGGAAAGGTCGAGCCTCATATAATCAGGAATCCTGTATTTATTCCTGTCGGAGTACTGCATAAGAAGCAGGTCGCCCAGGTGATACGTTGAAATAGGATATGTTATTGGTCTTCCTGTACTCCATGTATAGTTTGCCGAGAAATTGAACCTCCTTGAGAACAGGAAGTTAAAAGTTACTATCAGGTCATTTGGTTTATCAAAATTAGCCGGGAACCATTTACCTTTATTTATAACCTCGTCATTGAATTTTCCAGTACTTTTAAGCAGTGTTCTCGAATAGGTATATGCGACACTCCATCGTATTCTTCCTTCACTTTTCTTCAGCATCAGTTCAACACCATAAGCTCTTCCAAGAACATCAACCAGATCCGTCTCAATATCATCATTCATCACCAGATTTGTACCCCCTTTAAAATCAACCATATCCTTGATATGCTTGTAATAGACCTCAACTGACGATTCTATGCTGTTATTTAAAAGCATCTGGTAAAATCCTGCTGAATATTGATTACCCACCTGTGGTTTAAGGTAATAATCACTTAACTTCCAGGTATCTGTAGGTGATATTGATGTGGTATTAGATAACATATGCAGATACTGCCGGGTCCTGTTGTAATTGACTTTAATTGAACTAGTCTGTGTAGTTCTGAAATTTAATGACACTCTGAATTCAGGCCCCGCATAAGTCTTGAGCAACTGGTTTGAATTAAATGTCAGGGTATCTATTACTGTAGAGTTGCTTTTAGTAAAATCAGGATCATATATCAGGACTGATCTCGGTCCGGAAGCGAAAAATGTAGAAAATCTTATTCCTGCATTTACCGACAGGTAGTCTGTCAGGACAAATTTATCCTCTATATATAAAGCTGTTTCAAGGGCTCTCTCTTCAGGAATTATTTCTTTTACTACGAGTGATGAGTCTCCAAAAGGCACATAACTTCCAGGCGAAACTGCATACCTTGTTAAGTCTAATCCAAAGTTCACTTCGTGTCTTCCCTGGTACCAGTTAAAATCAACTTTAGCTCCGGTGCTGTTAATCTCATGTGAAAGAAGGAACCCGTCTATTGGATTATCATCGCTGGATACATTATACTTGTAATTGCTGTTATTTACCGACATTACGGAGAAAAACCTGCTGGTGAAGAAATGACGCCATCTCAGTGCAACAATGTGATTATCATAACTATAAGCAGTATCCGAATTGAAACTGAAAGCATCATGGCTCAGGTAAGATGATAGTTCAATTCTATTATTCTTATTTATATCATATGTTATTTTCCCGTTCACATCATAAAACGATGCCCGGCTATTGCTGAGTGCAGGATTATCAATAAGATTGAGTACCCAGTTCGAGTAAGTGGTACGGCCACTAAGGATATATGTAAGGGTATCCTTAATGATAGGACCCTCAGCCGTCAGGTGTGTTGTTATGGGACTAATGCCGGCATTCCCTTCAAATTCCCTCCAGTTTCCGTCTTTTGTCCCGATATCAAGTACTGAAGATATCCTTCCTCCATATCGGCTGGGAATTCCTCCCTTATATAATGTTGCATCCTTAATAATATCTGAATTTACTGCCGAGAAGAACCCAAAGAAATGAGATGAATTATATACAGGAGCACCATACAAAAGAAGCAGGTTCTGATCGGAAGAACCGCCCCTGACATTGAATCCGGCTGATCCCTCTCCAACTGACTGTATACCAGGCATCAGAAGAACACTCTTAATAATATCTGATTCTCCCATTGATGTCGGTAACAATCTGAACGAAGTAATATTTATTTTTTCCACTCCGGTTTCGTATCTCTGGAGAACAACATTTTTTTGAGCAGTTACAACTGTTTCTTTTAAAGGAATAAGCATACTGTTCATCTCGATATTCAGATCTCCCTCCCCATAAAGGTTAATATTTACCTGTTTTCCCTTCATCCCGATAAATGAGAATTGCAGCAAATGTGAACCACGCGGAAGGTTAAGATTGAAATGTCCAAATTCATTTGTAATGGTTCCTGCAGATAATTTCTCAATGAAAATAGTAGCGCCGGCAACCGGTTCCTTTGTATCCCTGTCGGTTACATAACCTGATAAAAGGACATTTCCCGGTTTGTACCTGTCGGAAGGATTTCCTATGTCAAAGAAAGTGTTTTCAGCAAGTTCCTGTTCATCTCCCGTAACATAGTCAGTTGGCGGAATAAAGTTCTGATCGCCTGTTGAAACCGGTTTATTTGTAATCTTAACCGCAAAATCCTTTGTTATTACAACATTTCCGGCATTATCAATAAAATAATAAAGAGAGGCATCACTGAACAGTCCATCGAGAAATTCTGTCAATGACACAATACCGGTATAATTACCCGGTCTTAGATTATTTACCCATTCGTCTCTGAAAAAAAAGTGTAAATCATACTGACTTTCTGCCTTTGCTGCAAATTCCTTAAATGTCATATTCCGGCAGTCCCAGGTTATTTTTATCTCGTCCTGAGCACCCAGTCTGCTGAAAAGTGATAAGCCATAGAACAGAAGGAATATTTTGAATTTCATCTTAAGGCATTATTTTTTGAGATTGGTATAATATTCCAGGACGGGAACAAAACTATCAGGATCTTTTTTTGTAACCTGCAGTTTATTGGTTTTTATAAAATTTCTAACTTGTTGTTTCCTGTCACTTAAATGTTTTAAAAAATATCTTTTCCCTCTTATCGGATAAATAATACCCTCTTTCCTCAGATATATCCGGTGCACCTGGTAAAACTGATCATATTTGTTCTCAACTGCCAGCATATCGATCTCTTTCGTGTATTTAACAAAGAGGGACATTTTTCCGTCAAACAGCACATTTATATATCCTTCAAGGTTATTCAGGCTGTCTGCTTCCAGATTCTCAAACTGATATCTCCTGAAATTATATTCAAAGTTGAATTCATCGATCTTCTCTTTGTTCAGTTGAATCATCATCCCGTTATCTTTCATAGCCAGGAGTTCATCCCTATAGATGTCATAGCTGACAAGAACATTTCTGAATAATCGCCCTTCGATTGTAACTGTACCCGGCAAGAGTGCTGAAGTAAATAAAAACTGGTCACCTTTTACCCTGTAGTATAAATCACGCCACAGCCTTCCGTTATAAAGAATCTGTTTCCCTGTTGTATCCTGGTTTCGGGGATTTACGGGGTCTGATATTGAAGATAGCGTTATTCCTGCAAGGTAAGGCTCTGATAGAAAAAACAGAGAAAACAAAAACAAAAAACATATTCTGTTCATGCAACGAAATATCATTAATCTGCTCCCCGGGATATATTAAAATATTATTCCAGGTTATTATTCCTGAAGGTCAAATTTGGTAAATTAAAAAGAACAGGTAAAAGTATATAGAATAAGACAACTTGAATATTCTAAATATTCCATGTATTATTTTTTAACATTTCTTAACAATTTACGATGTTCACCACCACAATAAAAAGGTAGTATTTATTACAGGTACTGTTGTTGTTCATTAATGATATCTTTTTTAATCATGCGGTTTTCCAGAATCCTCACATATTTCAGGGCTTGTCGTATTTTATAGTATTCCCAGGCTTTCTGTGCCCATTGGAGAGCCATGTCAACATTACCGTTGATCTCATTGATAATAGCCATGTTATATGTTGCTCTTCCTGCAACTTTTCTTTTTGGATTTGTTGTCTCCTGTTCCCACAACTCTGCAGCTTCGTTCCATTTACCAACCTGGGCTTTACGTTTTGCTATCTTAAAATTATAGGTCCCCTTCACAAAATAATCCCGCATCACCCGCAATTCGAATGGTATAATTCTCAAAGCATAACCATGACCTGCTTTATTACTCGCCTCAGTTATGGCCTCTTTTCTTCCGACAAGAGCGGCAACTGCAACGAGGGGAGTAATTCCTGTGCCTGTAAAAACCACGGATTGAAAATGATTATACTGGTCTGCTATTACCTGGCTGGCGGGGTCATATATTCTCCACCCGGTTTTTACAATTGTTTCCATGTCAGCCTGATGTACAATTCCGGGGATCTTCAGACCAAGTATTTTACCGGATCCTCCATCGTATGTGGAATATCGGATTTTTGTGTCAGTATCGTAATATTCCAGCGCAAACAGGGCATCGGTTCCTGTCTCCCTGCATATCCTGTCTACAATTTCCCATGAGAGGGGAACGGGGAAAATACCCAGGCTGGGGGTTCGGAAATCAATATCGGTGAGGGTTTTAACCTCATCGAATCTGCTGTTATTCAACAGTTCCGCAGACAAGCCGTTGATAGCCTGTTCGGCACCATCCTTGTCAAGGTTAACGCCCTCAAGAGTTAAGGCTTTATCTATAATATCAAGAACTTTGGTTTCGTCAGTGGGCACACTGCGGTTAATAACCCCTACCTTTTTTATTGCAGGTGAAAGTGTCACAGGAGCAGGTTCCAGAACATTCATATACAGATGATTGATTTTACATGAAACCAACACACCGGATATCAATAGTATGAATATTATTTTCTTCATGATCTTAAATATTTAGTATATGTCTTTATCTGCTTTCAGACCATGGATTTCACGTAATGTCACATATTGTTTATTCCTTGATTTCCTACGTGTTAATCCGTGTTATCATTTGTTAAAATGTTATTATTCAATCTTTTCCAGCTTTATATTTCTTAATGCTGCTGTTGTATACCATGATGCTATTCCAAATGGTTTTGAAAGTTCTACTTCAGGCCGTATTGTCAATACTTTATCTCCTTTTACAAAATCAATCACAATTGTATCATTAATAAATGTCTTAATTGTGTCATCTCTCACCATAAGGCAAATTCTGTACCAATGATCTTTCTCGAACTCCATTAAGGTTGTTGTTTCGTTCTCCGATGCATCCTTTTTATTAATACTGCTCAATCCTACTACTGTTCCACCCCATCCTCCGACAATGAGAGTGCAGGGGTCTTTACCTGCCGGGAAGGTCATACCGCAGAAAAAATCATTACCTGAAACACGTTTTGCCTCAAGAGTCACCTTGTAATTCATTACCGGAAATTTTTTTACCCATGTTATTCCGGTACATCCTTCCCCCATTCCAAGTATTATCGAGCCGCCAGAGACATAGACCGGTCCCTGTGGGCCGAAGTTGGTTATTTCCCATCCATCCAGGGTTTCTCCATCAAACAAATAAGTGCTGTCTGGTTTTGGAACTGTCTGATTTTCTAAATGCTGAGAACTATTTTCTTTTTTCGGGCTTCCGGTGCAGGAGATCAATAACATTTCTGTCAGAACAATGTATATAATAAATTTCATCTGATCAATCTTCCGGTTTTTTTAATTCCCTTAAAGGTTTGTCAATTTTTTCGAAATCAGGCAAAGCATCCTTGCTGTCAGTCTCTTTTAATTGCTCCAGTTTCCTCCCTGCCGGCACGATTCTGCCCTCCCACGAACCAATAGCATCATTGTAGCTTTTCAGGGCTGTTTTTAATCCTCCCCCGATCTTATCAAGATGGCCGGCAAACGTATTTACCCTTTCATAGAAATCGGAAGCTGCATCCATTATCTTAAGAGCATTCTCAGTTATATTATGCTGCTGCCACGACATTGCCACTGATTTCAATATCACCATAAGCGTTGTAGGTGTAGCAAGTATTATCTTATTGTTCATGGCATCCTGAAGAAGATTTTTATCAGTCATCAAAGCTGCATTAAATGCCGACTCAACCTCCATATAAAGAATCACAAAATCAGGAGCCGGTTGAAATTGTGACCAGTATTGCCGTTTGCTCAATTTATTAATATGATCCCGCAGGTCCTTTGAATGCTTTATCAGCAGGTTATTACGGTTTATCTCATCGTCAGTTTCAAGAGCATTAAGATAAGCATCCATTGGAAGCTTTGAATCGACTACCACATGGCTGTTCCCCGGAAGATTAATTACCATATCAGGCTTTAATGTTATATCTTCTCCCTCTTTTACCACCTGTTCAACAAAATCACAATGAGCGAGCATTCCCGAGAACTCCACCAGACGCCGGAGGCCTATTTCTCCCCATCTTCCTCTAATCCTCGGGTTCCTTAACGCATTGACGAGAGCGCCTGTTTCCTTTTGCAGAACAGCATGAGTTTTTTGAAGGCCGGTAAGCATTTCCGTGACCTGCCCAAATGTCTTTTCGGATCCTTTTTCAAGCTCTTCAATTCTTTTCTTATATGTATCTATTGATTCTTTAACCGGCTTAAGCATTTCTTCAATTGCTGCCTTTCTCTGGTCGAGGTTACCTTCCGATTCCTTAATCTTGGCTTCAAGCTGGGTTTTTGCAAGGTTCAGAAACTGAAGGTTATTATGCAACAGTGCATCAGAAGCAGCAGATTTAAATGTATCGATCATTGCTTTCCGCACCTCTTCCAGACTTTCATCCCTGGCCTTGAGATTAGCCTGTAATGAGCTGTTCTGGGTTTTTAATTCATTTAACTCTTCTGTTTTTAACAGTAATGACTCCTGAAATCCGGCTTTTAAGAGTGATCTGGTAATCAGCCAGGTAATCAACGAGCCAAATATTACTCCACCGCATAAATAAAGAAATGCTTCCATAACACAACAAATATCCTGATCCTCAAAATTAAAAGTTTTTGTTAAACAGTACGGTTTAAAACAGGCGTTTTATTACCTTAGTAATTCATAAAATCCAACTATAAACAAATTAATCCTAAAATTTTTAATTTATGTATGAAACACACATCCCGTCATGGCGGGACAAATAAAAAAGAAAATATTTCTCAACATGTGGATTCTCCCGATAAATCGGGATGACCTTTAAAAATTAAATAAAAAAATTGTCTGATATTTTGTTTTACAACATAGAAGCAAAGGTGGATTGGATGTAGAATTATTTTATTGACAGAGTAGTCTATCTGGGATGGTATACGATTTTATTGTTATCGGTTCAGGCTTCGGGGGAAGCGTAGCAAGCCTGAGGCTTGTGGAAAAAGGGTATAAGGTACTGACCATTGAACAGGGTAAACGCTTCAATCCCTCTGATTTCCCTAAGACAAACTGGAATCTGTCAAAATACCTCTGGTTGCCATCATTAAGGTTTTTCGGATTCCAGAAGCTCTCATTCTATACCACGGCAAGTATTCTTAGCGGCACAGGTGTCGGCGGTGGAAGCCTGGTTTATGCAAATACTCTGTATATTCCTAAAGATGAATTCTTCAGCAATTCGTCATGGGCACGTTTCGGCAATTGGAAAACGATACTTGAACCTTTTTACACCAGGGCTTCATTCATGCTTGGAAGGAAAAAATATACCAAACTCAATGTTGAAGACCTGGCATTCGAGGCAGTATCAAAAGAGATGAATGCACATGACACCTTTGAAACAGTATATGTCGGAGTTAACCTTGATGGCGGTGAAGAGGAGTGTGATCCGTATTTCGGCGGACTCGGTCCCATGCGGAAAGGGTGTACCGAATGCGGTGGCTGTATGGTAGGATGCCGTGAAAATGCAAAGAACACACTTGACAGGAATTATCTCTGGTTCGCTGAAAAGATGGGACTTGAAATTCTTCCTGAAACAAAGGTAGAAAAGATCACATTTAAGGATAACCTGTATCACGTAGAAACAAAAAATATTACCTCCTTTTTCCGGAAAAAACGAAAGAACTTTAAAGCAAAAGGTATCGTTATAGCGGCAGGAACACTGGGAACAATGGAGCTTCTGCTTAAACAAAAATACAGGTATGATACTTTGCCATTATTATCAGGAACACTTGGTAATGAACTCAGAACCAATGCAGAGACACTCAGTGCGGTATCAGGTGCAAAAGAAAAACTGAATAACGGAGTTGCAATAACATCAGTCTTTAATCCTGACAGTCACTCACATGTTGAAATAGTAAAGTACCCCGATAATTCAAATGCCATGAAATGGTTCTTTGGGCTTTCAGTTGATGGTGCAAAAACATCTACTGTAAGAACAATGAAACTGATTAAAAACACATTAAGGCATCCTGTGAAGTTTCTAAGAACCGTATTCAATTTCAAATGGTCTACTCGCATGGTTATATTCCTCACAATGCAGACAGTGGACAATGCAATGCGGATGGTGTGGGAAAAAGGTATTTTCGGTGGAAAAATGAAGATCGATAATAGCGGGCAGAAAAAGGTGCCGGCATATATCCCTGTAGGACAGGAGGTTATGGAGCGATATTCTGAAAAAGTAAATGGAGTGGCTCAGAACATTCTGCTGGAAGTCTTTTTTAACCGGCCGACAACAGCCCATATCCTGGGTGGATGCCCAATGTCAGAATCAGCAGAAACAGGTATGGTTGATAAGAACCTCAAAGTACATGGCTATCCGGATTTCTATATCACCGACGGGTCTGTAATACAAGGGAATATTGGGGTCAATCCTGCCCTCACAATAACAGCATTATCAGAATATGCGATGAGTAAAATACCCGGGAAAGAAGATTCTGTAACGACGGATATATCAAAACAACTTTTAGTTCTTGAAAACGAATGGAAAAAGAAGAGATCAGATTAATACTTGAAAACCAGAGGAGGTTTTTTACAACAGGCAAAACTCTTGACATCAGGTTCCGGCTTGAAAATCTCAAAAAATTAAAATCACTGATTATCAAGCATGAACAGGAAATAAAAGATGCATTATGGCAAGACTTTCATAAGCCTGAGTGTGAAGTAATTTCTTCGGAGATCCAATTTGTTTTAAAAGAGCTGAACCTGACAATCAGAAAGCTCAGAGGATGGGCAAAGCCAAAGAGAGTCAGGACTCCTATTGTTCATTTTATAGCCAAAAGCTATATTTCTCCGCAACCCTATGGCCAGGTACTGGTACTCTCACCATGGAACTTCCCTTTCCAGCTTTCCGTATTACCTGCAATGAGCGCTCTTGCCGCCGGCAATTGTGTTGTTTTAAAAGTATCGCAGCGGGTCCCTGCTATTACTAAAGTTATCGAGAAAATACTAAGTAATTTCCCCGGAGATCTGATTACGGTAATAAATGGAGATCATTCAATAAGCGAATATCTTCTTGATTACAAGTTCGATAATATCTTCTTCACCGGGAGCAGCAAAGTGGGCAGGCAAGTAATGGGGAAAGCTGCCCTTAATGTAACACCAGTCTCTCTTGAACTTGGAGGCAAAAATCCATGTGTCGTTGCAGCCGATGCCAGGCTTGACTTTGCCGTGAAAAGGATTGCGTGGGGAAAATTCTATAATGCAGGACAAACATGTGTAGCCCCCGATTACGTGTTGATTGACAGGAAGATAAGGGATCGATTCCTGGATCTTATTACAAAAGAGATCAGGACGTTCTATGGAGATAATCCGGAACAGTGTGATGATTTCCCTCGTGTAATCGATGAAAAAAGCGCTTCCAGACTGGCATCTTTGATGACAACAGGACATATTGTCACCGGAGGAAAAGTTGATCCGAAAACCCGTTATGTGGCTCCTACAATAATTAAGGATATTAAGATTGATGACCCAATAATGAAGGAAGAGATCTTTGGACCTGTGCTTCCTGTTATCGATTTTGAAAATTTAGAGGAGGTATATGAGATAATTGAACGAAATCCCAAACCGCTTGCTATTTATATGTTCACCAGGAATAAAAAAAATGCACATGAATTCCTGGCAAAGATAAGGTGCGGTTCGGCAGCAATCAATGATACAGTTGTACAATTTGCATCTCCTTATCTTCCTTTTGGCGGTGTGGGCCCGAGTGGCATTGGCAGATATCACGGGGAAAAATCATTTGAGACTTTCTCAAATATGAGGGCAGTGATGGTGAAATCAAATCTTATTGATCTGTTTCTCAGGTACCCGCCATATACGAGGTTAAAGGAAAATGCTTTTAAATGGTTTATGAGATAGAAACCCGGTACCGGGTACCGGGCTGGCGCGGATTTGCTTTCAGTGAGCTCACTACGGTCGGTTGGCTTCGCCGAGCTCACTGCGGTCGGTTGCCTTCGGACTTCGAACGACGAAACTTTTCAGACTAATGCAACAGACAGGTAAAATACTGATATTCATTGGCTTAATTCTTATTATTGCAGGTCTGATTATCTATTTTGCCGGCAACAAATTAAGCTGGATCGGTCATTTACCGGGCGATATAAGAATCATTAAAGAGAATGTTAAAATTTACATTCCGATTACCACAATGCTATTGATAAGTATTGTATTATCAGTTATAATATATCTGATAAGAAAACTCTAATCTTTATTTATTATTTACCTTTAGATTTCCGCTGTCTGTTTCTTTTATTATGAACATAATCCCTGACATTCAAATAGACAGATAATACCAGCGCTGTAAGGAATGTGTATAATGTGACATTATCTACCATAGAAGCATTGAAGCTGAGCCCTGTAA
The DNA here is from genome assembly GCA_964638955.1 of uncultured Rikenellaceae bacterium. Lineage (GTDB taxonomy): Bacteria > Bacteroidota > Bacteroidia > Bacteroidales > VadinHA17 > LD21. The sequence continues at coordinate 38,357 of CAZWZQ010000028.1, forward strand.
TTCTGTCAGCCAGGTATTTGATATATGAATTCGGAAGGTCTGTACTTCCAAGCTTATAAAGGATGTTAAAGTGCCAGTCAGTAAAAGGACAATAACCTAAAGTCCCCACTATCAGTCCAAGGAACAGCCAGGAGGCTCCTGTCAGTGAAAGAATGATAAGGTTTAGAATCCTCGTTTTCTTCCATATCCACCCGAAAAG
>CAZWZQ010000029.1:0-22521 GCA_964638955.1 uncultured Rikenellaceae bacterium
TGGAATCTGGAATTTGGAATCTTGAATCTATTTATTTTACTTTTCCGACGAAGCTCTTTTGAAATTCCTGCCAGCTAGTCGTTTTATATGCCTTATCTGCGAAGAAACTCAATAGCGGTTCCATATCTTTAGCCGGTCTGTATCCTGGTACTTTTGAAACTCCCAGTTTATCTTCTTCCATGGTAAGGAAGACCACTGTCGGGTACGCAAGCTGACCATTTAGCAGAGCAATAGCTAGTTGATGAGCTCTTCCGGCTTTGCCGTCATTGATAAAAGTCTGTCCCATGAAAGTAACAGGTTCCTTTCCCTCCGCATCGAATTTAACGGGATAGAACTTTGTATTCAATATCTCGGCTATTACCGAATTAGCAAATGTATCCTGGTCCATTCTCTTGCACCAGCCGCACCAGTCAGTATAAGTGTCAATAAATAAGGGACGCGGGGACTCTTTCATGAGTTTCTCAGCCTCCTGTATGGTATACCATTTTACTCTTCTGCTTGTTAAGGATTCAGGTTTTTGTGCAAAAGATGTTATGACAGCAGGTAAAATCAATATCAACAACAGTGTTCTTTTCATCATATAATAATTTATTTTAATTGTATGATGGAACCCACATATAGCCGATTATTATAATATTGTGTTTAGCTTCGCTGAGCTCGCAAGCTCGGTTGTGTATTCAAATACATGTGGGTTTCATAATATATTACTTCAGTTCGGAATTCCTGCAAAATTAAAATATTATCTAACAAAAACAGCTCGATAAATCTGTCTTTTACATACGAGAAACAATTACGTCAGATTTAAGTTCATTCATTATGACATTATCACTCTTTTACATCCGATTTATTTTTTTACATTTACCGGTCAAAAAAATCACAGAATAAGTAAGTACATGGAAACAATAAGAAAATCTCTGCGCGACTCAAAGACCGCCCGCTGGCTGGCATTGGCAATGATTTCATTTACAATGCTTTGCGGGTATTACCTCACTGATGTGATGGCTCCTCTGAAGCCTCTTCTTGAAAAGGAACTTCTGTGGAACAGTACCGAATTCGGATTCTTCACAAGTGCTTATGGCTGGTTCAATGTATTTCTTCTGATGCTGATTTTCGGGGGCATCATACTCGACAGGATGGGAGTGAGATTCACGGGGAAGATGGCAACGATCATCATGGTAGTTGGTACTTCCATCAAATATTGGGCAATAACAACTCATATGCTTGACGGGCATCAGTTTTTGGGAATGAAGACACAGGTTGTAGTTGCCGGGTTAGGTTATGCAACATTTGGTGTTGGTGTTGAAATTGCAGGGATAACGGTTTCAAAGATCATCGTTAAATGGTTCAAGGGAAAAGAGATGGCTCTCGCTATGGGACTGGAAATGTCCACTGCCCGTATTGGTACCACTCTTGCTGTTGCCACCTCCATTCCTATTGCGAATGCATTAGGAGGGGTATCCAAGCCTGTTCTATTGGCTCTGATACTTCTGTGTATCGGCATGGTCTCTTTCTTCCTTTATACAATAATGGATAAGAAGCTCGATAAAGCGATTGCTAATGAAGGTCTTGAAGAAAATGAAGAATCATTCAGGTTCAAAGATTTCGTATTCATTATAACCAATAAAGGCTGGTGGCTGATAGCAATTCTATGCCTGCTCTTTTATTCGGGCGTATTCCCTTTTATCAAGTATGCAACAGATCTTATGATAAATAAATTTCACGTGGCTGAGAAATATGCAGGACTGATCCCGGGCATGCTTACTGTGGGTGCCATTGCCTTAACGCCATTATTTGGCAATGTCTATGACCGGAAAGGAAGGGGAGCTTCCATCATGATAATCGGTGCATTTCTTTTGCTCTTTGTACATGCCATGTTTTCGATACCGGCACTCAATGCTTCGCCGGTTGCAATCATATTAATTATAATCCTTGGAATTGCATTTTCGCTTGTGCCGTCAGCAATGTGGCCGTCAGTTCCGAAAATAATACCTGAACGACAACTGGGTACGGCATATGGAATGATATTCCTTGTACAGAATATTGGCCTCTCCCTGGTGCCGATGCTGATCGGTTGGGTCCTCGACAAATTCTGCATAACAGGTACCCGTATCCTGGATGGTGTTGAAGTATCGAATTATAACTATACCATCCCGATGATCATCTTCTCTTGTTTTGGACTGTTGGCAATACTGTTTGCCTTCCTCCTTAAGGCTGAAGACAAGAAAAAAGGCTACGGTCTGGAATTGCCGAATATTAAAAAATAATAAGCAATACTGATTTACGTTGCTCGGTTCCCGGTCGTCACTCAATTAACACTGAGGAACCTGAACCCGGAACCCGGGAACGAGCACACAGCCTATGCCATTTTTATAAGTATAGCCTTGATTACATCAGTAACATCCTCCTCCTCATCAGCACACCTTTCAAGGATCTCAAGTATTTTATTGTTCTTCAGTAATTCAGTAGGATCTTTCTCCTGTTCAAAGAGTTCAGATACAGCCACATAGAAATACTCATCAACCTTGCGCTCAATTTCTGTCACATTATTGCAGGCTTTTGCTATCTTATCCTTGTTGGCCGCTGCATCAGCAAGACAGTGAATGCTCAATTCTATTTCCATGGCTGCCTCATTAATCATATCTGCCATTTGCTTATAGGCAGGCAGAAGTTTTTTGGGTTTATAAAGGCATATTCTCCTTCCTATTCCATTAATTGAATCCACCACATCATCTATGTATCCGGTCAGTTCATGAATGTCTTCCCTGTCGAAAGGGGTAATAAATGACTTGTTTAGTTGCTGGTAGGTTTTATCAGTTATCTCGTCACCTATGTGTTCGACCTCTTTGATTTCTTTGTGTATCGTAATATGTACTGCCGGATCGGTTGAAGAAAACATCTGTTTAAGAAGCTCCGTGGCTCTGACAAGGTTTTTTGCATCCTGTTCAAAAAGAGGGTGAAATGAACGGTCTTTCGGAACAAAAAACTTAAGGAATTTATCTATATTCATTTTTTGATTTTTAGCAGTCACAAATTTAGTTAATCCAGTTAAAGAAGAAATACATCAATGCACCTATTAAGCCTGATATGGGAATTGTCAGTATCCATGCCCAGAAGATTTTTGTGGTGACTCCCCATCTTACAGCCGATGCGCCTTTTCTTGATCCTACACCGATTATTGATCCTGTTATGGTATGTGTTGTACTTACCGGGATACCAAAATGAGTAGCTCCGAATAATGTTATTGCTCCGGCTGTTTCAGCACAAAATCCTTCAAATGGCTTCAGTTTTGTGATTTTTTGTCCCATGGTCTTTACAATTCTCCATCCGCCGAATAATGTTCCAAGTGCAATTGCTGCCTGGCATGATAACACAATCCATAAGGCAATTTTATCATCTTTTGTAGCAAATCCTGTCACAATTAAAGCTACCCATATTATACCCATGGATTTTTGAGCATCATTGCCACCATGTCCAAGGCTGAAGGCAGCAGCTGAGAGCAGCTGAAGTCTCCGGAAATATTTATCAATCCCGAATGGTGTATGTTTCCTTGCGAGAAATTGTACAATTGTTGTAATCATGAATCCGATCACCATTCCAAGGAGGGGTGCAATTACTATGAACGCTACAATTTTAATTACTCCGCTCATTATTACAGAACCCGGACCAGAGCTGGCTATAGCTGCACCAACTAAACCTCCTACCAGAGTGTGAGACGAACTGGATGGCAATCCCCACCACCAGGTAATTAAATTCCAGGTGATAGCTGCAATAAGAGCAGCACCAATTACATTAAGATTTATCACATCAGGCTCTATAACACCTTTGCCCATAGTTGTTGCTACTTTCAAGGGAAACACCGTGAATGCAATGAAATTAAAAGTGGCAGCCAAAAGAACTGCTGAAAATGGTGAAAGAACTTTTGTCGATACTACTGTAGCTATTGAGTTTGCAGAGTCGTGAAATCCATTTATAAAATCAAAGATCAGTACAAGAACTATAATTGTATGTAGAAAAAACATTTATTTTAAATTGGCTGAAATATATTTCCCTTATACTTGATCAGTTGATTAAACTAAGTCTGGTATTTATCAAATTCTTGTTACAATTTTAAAAATAATAACTGAATAATCATTACAGGATAAAAAGAAATTTCTGCATTCTGCAGGGAAGGTGATCCATCTTACATTAAATACAAAGGAAAGCCTGAAAATAAAATTTTATGATTTATGGTTCATTTCATCGCTCAAAAGAAAGTCGCGATGCGATTTCACCATGTTTATGGTATGAAGGATCAGGTTTTTGCTTTCGGCGAGAAGATTGAGATACATCAGGCTGCTTCTGGTACTGAACGATTCTGTTTTTATAAGCTTGATGTGTTTCTTTTTAATTTTAACAATTAGTTCAAGAATCTCCTGTTGTTCCTTTATAAGCTTGTCAAGATTTTTATAGTTCTGTTTCTTTATAATATTCAGTATCTCGTCAAAAAAAGAAGAAACAGATTCATTAAGTCCATGAAGTTCTTTGACTTGTTCTTTCAGCAGAGCAGGGTGGTTGTTGTCAAGATGATCATAAATTGGATCAGCGATAAATTTCAGACAATGAGCTATTTCTCTCAGATAATCAAGTATTTGCACGTAATAATGTCCTGTTTCAATAAATTCCTCCTCTAATTTCCTTAATGTAGGATAAAGATTGTATTTTAATTCTTTTGCCTGCTGGTTCAGATCATTGACACTATGGATCACCTTCTTCATTTTTTTCCTGTCTTCCTTAATAAGATTCAGGATGCTGGAGAAATAAAGCTTTGATACCGAAGATATCACGCTGGTAATTGAAGAATTGCATTTTTGAATAATATTTTGTCCGTTCAGTGATTCATGTTCATCAAATTCATCTTTTTTACTTTCTTTCGCAAGTATTTTTTTATGAATAAAATTGGTTCTTATTACAAAAAGCATAGCAACTGCAAGTGCGATCAATGTTGCTATTATTCCTCCCCAGTTCAGGAATAAAGCAACCAGTAATGAGGCTGTAAATGCAATAAGTGCCGTAAAAAACCATCCGCCAATAACCGACAGGACTCCGGTTATGCGGTAAACAGCACTTTCTCTTCCCCAGGCACGATCAGCAAGTGAGGTACCCATTGCCACCATAAATGTTACATAGGTGGTTGACAACGGAAGTTTTAATGAAGTTCCTGAGGCAATCAGGATACTGGCAACAAACATGTTGACCGAAGCTCTTAAAATGTCGAATGATGATGCCTCTTTTGAATGTCTGTATTTTTTCTTTTCTTTTTTGAATTCAAACCTGTTATCAATGAAATCAACCAGCTTCCGGGGAACTATCTTATTGATAAACTTCGATACACCTACCGCTCCGTGCACAACTGATCTTGACACTGCAGAAGAAGAAAACCTTTCTGTTCCCGCATCCTGTCTCGCCAGGTTTATTTCAGTCTGCGTAACTGATTTGGCTTTCTTTGAAGTAAAAAGTGTAACAACCATTATAAGTCCTGCCGCAAGAAGAAATAAAGTTGGTGTTTTAACAGGCTCTGACAGAGCTTCCATACTCAGGGTATCAGGGCTTAGAGAGGGATTGCCTATGAATTCCCTGAATGATTCAAAACCGGCTAAAGGTACTCCGATAAAATTCACAAGGTCGTTACCTGCAAATGCCATGGCCAGGGAAAAGGTGCCGGCAAGAACAATGATCTTCAGGATGTTGACTTTAAACGTCAGGATCAGGAATTGGAGTATTGCAGTAAAGGCAAGAAAAGAAACCAGCAGTATCTGACCGGTATGAGATCCAATCCATGCTACTGTTTCGGGTGTCATGAAGGATGCTCCTTTTGCTCCTTTAACAAGTATGAAATATATTATAGCTGTCAAAGCAATGCCTCCCCATACTGCACCAAAATATTTCATATAACGCTCATAGTTAAATGAAAAAATAAGGCGTGTAATGAACTGGATTATTGTTCCGAAAGCAAAAGCGATAACAACAGAAAGAAGTATACCTGAAATAATAGCCAGAGCCTTGGCTGAGTTTATATATGTATTTAGATCAGCCGGAGCATCAGGTGAATTTGAGATCTTTATAAGGGAAACAGCAACAGCCGCTCCAAGCAATTCAAACACAATTGAAACTGTGGTGGAAGTAGGAAATCCAAAGGTATTAAAAGCATCCAGGAGTATAACATCTGTTATCATGACCGCAAGAAATATGATCATGATCTCTGAAAAATAAAACTGCCCCGGATGAAATATTCCCGAACGGGCTATTTCCATCATCCCGCTTGAAAATGTAGCCCCGACAAAAACTCCAAGCCCGGCGATGATTAAAATAACTCTTAAGGGAGCAACCTTTGAGCCTATAGATGAATTAAGGAAATTTACAGCATCGTTTGAAATTCCGACTACAAGGTCAGATACTGCCAGGATAAACAGGACAATAACAAAAATGAGATAAATGTTCACTTTTTATTTATGCTTGAATAAAGATAAAAGAACCGTCCGATTAATTATAAGTATTTTATTTACCTGGAGCATTGCATGTTACTTAAAATAAATTCATTAATAAATCCGATCCATTATTGTTAAGCCGTTCCGAAAATAATATAATTGAAATGAAGTTCAAAATAATCTGATTGTTAAGTTTTTGTTACAATTATTTCAAGGGTGGAAGAACTTCATAATTATAATTCTTGCGAAATACTTATCATTTATTAAATTGGCAGATTATATTAACTTTATTGATTATTTACTAAATACTATTAAATCTGATGAAAGACATACGTAAACTGGAACCTGATGCTCTGTGGCATTATTTCTATGAGATCACTCAAATTCCCCGTCCTTCGAAAAAAGAAAAAAAGATGGTTGATTTTGTGATTAAATTTGGTAAAGATCATAAACTCGAAACAGTTGTTGATAAAGTCGGTAATGTGATAATAAGAAAACCTGCTACCAAAGGTATGGAAAGACGCAAGAGTATTATTTTCCAGTCACATCTCGATATGGTTCCCCAGAAGAACAGCGACAAGAAACATGATTTTGAAAAAGATCCCATCGAAGCAATCGTTGATGGCGAATGGGTAAAAGCAAACGGCACAACACTTGGTTCGGATAACGGGATCGGTGTGGCTGCAACCCTTGCAGTTCTGGCTTCTAAGGATATTCCACACGGACCACTGGAGGCTCTTTTTACCATCGACGAGGAGACAGGGATGACAGGTGCAAACGGATTGAAAAAAGGCTTGTTGAAAGGTGATATCCTTATGAACCTTGATTCCGAAGATGAGGGTGAACTATATGTGGGTTGTGCAGGAGGAATCGATGTCAGTGTCACTAAAAAATACAGGGAGGAAAAATTTCCCCGTGGAATGTCAGCCTACCGGGTAGATATCAAAGGACTCAAGGGTGGTCATTCCGGTGTTGATATAGCTCTTGGCCGGGCAAACTCAAATAAGTTGATGTTCAGGTTCCTCATGCAGGCTGAATCAGATTTCGGGATAAGACTGGCTGAAGCTTCCGGAGGTGATCTCCGCAATGCAATTCCCCGGGAAGCTTATTCAGTAGTACTCGTTGCAGGCGTAAAAGCAACACAATTCGAAAAGTTCGTTAAGGGATATGAAAAAATGTACAGGAAGGAATTTTCCGAAACAGAACCAACTCTGTCATTCAAGTGCAAAAAGATCAAAGCACCTGTCCGGATCATGAGTAAAACAGAACAGTACAAGATTATCAGATCTGTTTTTGCATGTCCCAATGGAGTACAACGGATGAGCCAGGCAATGCCAGGACTTGTTGAGTCTTCAAATAACCTGGCTATCGTAAAATGTGGCGCAGGTAAATTTGAAGTACATAACCTCACACGAAGCTCAGTGGATTCAGCCAAGGAGGCAATTGCCTGGAAAATAGCGGCAGTATTTCATCTGATAAACGCAAAGGTTACATTATCAGGTAGTTATCCGGGATGGAAGCCAAATATGGAATCACCCATTCTGGAAACCATGAGCGGGGTTTATAAAAAGATGTACGGGAAAATTCCTGAGATCAAGGCTATTCATGCGGGTTTGGAGTGCGGAATAATAGGAGGGGTCTATCCGGGTCTTGATATGATATCTTTTGGACCTACAATTAAGTATCCGCATTCACCGGATGAAAAAGTAAATATCGTATCGGTGAAGAAGTTCTTCGATTTCCTTTGTGAAACGATGAAACAGGTCTAATCCACCTTTATTTCTACCAGGATATCATCCTTCATTACATTGGTGTTGGCTTTTGCTGAGACAGATTTTATTATGCCGTTAACAGGTGACTGGATCTCGTTCTGCATTTTCATGGCTTCGAGGATTACCACTGGTTCGCCACGTAAAACTGGTGATCCTTCGCGGACAAGAACATCTATTATCTTACCTGGCATTGGTGCCCTTACTGATTCCTGTTCTGTTTTTCCCCTTTGTGCATTTAGCACTTTCATTCTCTGCAGTGAGAAGGGTGTTTCAACGGTAAAAGTGTAGCTTATATCATTAAACAATATCTCGTATCTGTTCTGACGTGACCGGACAATCTCGACAGGATATTTCCTGTTTTTCCACAAAACATAAGGGCCATGTTTATCATCAGCTCTGAGTTGAACAATGTAGTCCCTTTTACCAATTCTGATCTTGTTCTTCAGCGGAATGGTGAAACTGAACTTCCTGTTTTCAGAGGAGAGAGCATGGAGCTTTTTTATCTGGAGCTTGTCACTCATTCTTTTAGTGTGATATATTAGAATTGATTGATTCTTTTGTTAAGAAGCCACGGACTAAGTTCTTTTACGTTTTCGAAATCAACTGCGATACTGTTCTCTTCAAGGTTCTCTTCCACAAAAAGCTTTGTTGCCAGCCATGCGGCCAGCATCTCTTCATATTCGCTGTTGAAATAGTACTTATCGAGATCCTTTTCAATAAATGATGTGGTGAAATCACCATTCTGGAACTTTTCATTACGCACCAGCATCCTGAAAAAAGGCAGGGTTGTCTTGGTCCCTTTTATCCATACCTTGTCAAGAGCCATCTTACAATTTTTAATAGCCTCTTTGCGGTCCTTTCCGCTGATGATAAGCTTGGCAATCATTGAATCATAGCTTGATACTATCGCAGATCCTGCCCGGATGCCGGTATCGATCCTGACATAAGGATCAGAAGGCAGACTGAGTTTTTCAATCTTACCCGGATCTGGTGCAAACCCTGCCTGGACATCCTCAGCATTTATCCTGCACTCAATGGCCCAGCCTTTGAGTTTAATATCCTCCTGCCTGAATTTTAGAGCTTCTCCATTGGCAATCCTTATTTGCTGCTCAATAAGATCAATCCCTGTAACAATCTCTGTAACCGGATGCTCAACCTGTATTCTTGTATTCATTTCCATGAAGTAGAAATTCCTGTCAGAATCAAGAAGGAATTCCACTGTTCCTGCTGAATAATAATCTACAGCTTTTGCTATCCTGACAGCCATATTACCCATCTTTTTTCTGAGCCTTGCATCGAGTGCGCAGGATGGAGCCTCCTCCAGCAGTTTCTGATGCTTCCTCTGTATAGAGCATTCTCTTTCGCCAAGATGGATGACATTTCCTGTTGTATCACCAAGTATCTGAAATTCAATGTGTTTCGGATTCTCAATATACTTTTCTATAAAAACTGATGGATCATTGAATGCCTTTTCAGCCTCCTTACTTGCAATCATGAAAAATTTTTCCATTTCCTCAGACTTGCGTACAATCCGCATTCCCCTTCCTCCGCCTCCGGAAGCAGCTTTAATAATTACCGGGTAACCTATTTTTGAAGCTATGTCAACGGCCTCCTCTTCGTTGGATATGTTACCCTCACTTCCGAGGGCCATAGGGATACCATTATTAAGAGCCAGTTTTCGGGCAATGGTTTTATTTCCCATTTTGTACAGTGCATCAGGAGAGGGACCAATGAAGATAATCTTGTTTTCAAGGCATTTTTGTGCAAAATAGGCGTTTTCGGCAAGGAAACCATAACCCGGGTGAATGGCATCAGCCTTTGTTTTAAGAGCTATGGAAATCAGCTTCTCAATATTTAGGAACACAGGTATTTCAGAGTCATCAGCGGTGTTATCATAAATTTCATCTGCAAAGGAAAGATACATGGCATTTGGTTCAACTGCAGTCCTGATGACAACTGTATTGATCTTCATCAGCCGGGCAGTTTTCATGATCCGGATTGTTATCTCACCACGGTTTGCTATTAGTATCTTTTTGATTTTCATGTTCTTTATATATCATGCAATCATGCAATCGTGCAATCTTAAATCCGGTGTAGACCATTGTACCACTATACCACTATACCATTACAACGGTATATTCCCATGCTTCCTTGCCGGAACCTTTACCCATTTGTTGCTCAGGGCAGCAAATGCCGAGATTATTTTCTTCCTGGTAACTGCAGGATCAATAACCTCGTCGATATAACCAAGTTCATCAGCAATAAAGGGATTTGCTATTTTGTCACGGTACTTTTTCACCAGTTCGTTCTTCATCTCTGCAGGATTCTTCGATTCAGCAAGTTCCCTGCGATAAAGTATTGCCACAGCTCCATCGGGTCCCATAACAGCGATCTCAGCAGTCGGCCAGGCAAAGCTGAAATCACCTCCCAGGCTCTTGCTGTTCATCACTATGAAAGCACCTCCATAAGCTTTTCTTAATATTATGGTAATCCTTGGAACAGTAGCTTCGCTATATGCAAATAAAAGCTTTGCTCCGTTTTTAATTATACCCCGATGTTCCTGGTCGACACCCGGAAGGAATCCCGGAACATCTTCAAAGGTGAGGATAGGAATATTAAATGCATCACAAAAGCGAATGAATCTGGCACCTTTTGTTGATGAATCAATATCGAGAACACCGGCAAGTACTTTTGGTTGATTGGCTACTACTCCGATAGTTTTCCCCTTTAGTCGGGCAAAACCTGTAACAATACTTGGAGCAAAGAGCTCTGCCGTTTCAAAGAAACTGTTTTTGTCGACAACAAGATGAATTACATCCTTTACATCATATGGTTTATTGGGGTCGTCAGGTACAATATCCCTGAGTTTTTCATTTACATCAGGAGTAGATTTTTCATCAGCGACTACCGGAGAGTTTTCGACATTATTTGAAGGCAGATAAGCGAGGAACTTTTTCAGTGCTAATATTGTATTCTCTTCGTCATCATAAATCATTTGAGCAACACCGCTTTTTTGTGCATGGACCTCGGCACCGCCAAGCTGGTCGAATGTAACGTCCTCATTAAGAACCTCTTTTACTACGTTTGGACCTGTGACGAACATATAGCTGGTATGATTAACCATAAATGTAAAATCCATCAGGGCAGGGGAGTAGACAGCGCCGCCTGCGCATGGACCCATTATAACGGCAATCTGGGGGATTATGCCGGACGAACTAATACAGTTATGGAATATGGATGCATATCCGGCAAGGCTGGCAACACCTTCCTGTATCCTTGCGCCTCCTGAGTCCATCATGCCAATTATCGGAGAACCCATTTTCAGGGCCATCTCCTGTATCTTGGCTATTTTTCTGGCATGGATAAATCCAAGCGACCCTCCCATTACGGTGAAATCCTGAGCATAAGCAAATACCAGGCGGCCGTTTACTTTACCATGACCAACAATTACACCATCTCCATAAGTACGTTCTACTTTACCGAATTCAACCGGCTGGTTAGCAGGAGTGACGAAGGCATCAATCTCCTCAAATGTGTTTTTGTCGAACAGCAGGCTGATCCGCTCAATAGCAGTGAGTTTGCCTTTCGAGTGTTGTTTTTCCGCCTGCTTACGGCTATATTGTTTTTTCAGGGCCTCCTGCCGTTCCAGGAAGGCTTTATAACTTTTACCCGATAGATCCATACCCTATTTCTTTGACGGTGTCAAATGTAAACAATATCGGACTATTTGCAAAAAACTTTCGACTGATATGACTTGGATAGCTAAGAGGATAAAGAATAACAGATAATTAAATGTCATTTTTTATCGATTTGAATTTTTTCGTTTATTTAGAGTTATTTCTTTTCAAGTTTAAAAAGATCTTCGGCTCTCTAACGAGGAAGTCCAGCTAAGTTTTATTATCTCCGGCTGTCTTTAGCTGCTTTAATAAGAGCTGATTCTTTCAGAAAGGACACAAGCGCTGCGGCAATTATGGAAATAACTACAAAAACGATCAGGAATACCGGCAGATAAGCCTTGTTGTTCATACTCATACCTGTGACCATGATCATCCCGCTTATCTGCCCTACCCACAGCAGCAATCCCTGTGATGTTGATTCAGGTGCCGGTGATGAGATTTCTGCTGCATACTGAAAACCTATGGGTCCGGCGCTCATTACAAAGAAACCAAGTATAAAGGATGAGATCAACGCAACAGTATATGCAGCTTCCGGATTAACTCCCTGCCCACCTGTCAGAATTGGTGCAAATGCAATCCCTGCAAGGCTCGGTACCATTCCGGCAACACAGATGACAATAAACAACTTTCTTCTTTTATAAACGTCAGAAAGAATAGGAATAATTACAGCCCCGATTATACCGCCAATCAGCATTAAGCCGCCTATTAATCCATTGGAATCATCAACTCCGAGATAATCTGCGATAGAATCAACCATTGAGCTTACGGCATTGAAAATTCCGAGACCTATTGTAAACAGGATGATCATGATCCACATATCCCTCATCCTGAAAATATGCTTTAGCCCTGACGAAAAATCAATCCTGGTATAGGGCTCATCAGATGGCGGATTCTGTGGCTTCTCCCTTAGAAGAACAAGTCCTGTCAGAGAAGCAGCAATAGTTATGATTCCGTAAATCTTAAGCATGCTGTCTATCCCGTTTCCATAACCGGGGTCAGAGGGCGATGCAATTATGAGCATTGGAGTAACAACCATTGCCAGAAGTATTCCTATATATTGTGCAAGAGTTGCAAGGCCGGTGGCAGTTGCCCTCTCTTTAACAGGAAACCATCGCGCAGCTACAGCAGTGGAAGCATTGATAACAAAGGGCTGGGCTATTGCAAGGATAACCTGCCCTGTTAATGCCATAGTGAATGAAGTGCCCGAAAAGCCTTTGATAGCACCGCCGATAATCATCATGATTGCTCCGGTCCCGACACCCTTGGCAATTCCATAAGTATCAATAAAATATGATGCCGGGATACACACAATAATATATAAAAGCATGTATGAAGAGGCCAGGAAATCAATGTTGAAGAATGATAATGGATTAAACCTTCCATTATAAAAAACTTCCGCAGCTCTTTCAATAGGGGCGTGTGTGAGCCATTGAATCTGCGACATCAATGTAATCATCATCAGGGCAGATAGAACTACCCAACGGTACTTTGATAATCTTATCTGTTCCATTAATATATTATTTCTTTTTGACCGGCTTGAATAGTCCCTCCGCCTTTGATCCGAGAAGCCCTGCTTTAATCACAGTTTCACTAGCCGGATAGAGTTTACTGACCATCTTTTTTGTAGCAACAGGAAAATGATGAAGTGATTCAATCTTATCTCCGATATATTCCAGGTCCTCGTCCGTAGTTTGCCAGTTGCGTGATTCAAAATGATTGAGATTAAAAGGAAGAGAATAGGATCGCAAGGATTTATAACCATCAACATTAAAGAAGAAATCGAAATATGACATTATGAGTTCTCTCAGTGACCTGTAAACCGGTTCCCTGAACCGTAATGATGTAAAATTGGATTTTGCAACAGCCCCCCAGTAGCCATTTTCCCTGACGACTGCAATTACGTGATCATCATCGTTTACTGCCTTTATATCCACAATAAGCGGCTTATATCCGATAAATTGCAGGGCCGCTGCCGCAAACAATGCGCCCTCAAAACAATGTGCCGAACGATTCTTTATTACCCATCTTGGTGACCTGCATTCATAGCCGGGATGATAATCCAGAGAATCGAGAAATGTCTGAATCTTGTCAGGATTATTCAGTGTTTTAAGAAACTCTATTTCTTCTTTGTTCCAGTTCATAATTTTTCGGCGTAAGGCGACAGGCATCAGGCGTCAGGATTGCACGATCATATAAGTCTTTTAATTATTCTCTTCATTTCCCCATATTGTTCCTCCATACTTTCCAGCAACCTTATCTGTGCCCTGGTACGCTGGAGGTTATGATATTCATAGTGTATCCTGTAATATTTATCGCCATCGATATAGTCAGTAAGAAAACGCAAAGCCTGTTCATAGGTCATCAGTAACGGGGCAAAAGCAAGGTGTTCCTTTTCCACATTATTAAGGATGTCTTTTGTTTCCGACAAATACCCCCCTGCATAAGCTTCATACAGGTTAATATCCATTTTTATTTTAGAAAGTTCCGGTTCATCCTCAGCTGCTGTATTTGCTCCCGTTCTTATCGCATCGCCAAAGTCGGAATGAAAATATCCGGGCATCACTGTATCGAGATCTATAATACATAACGATCTGTCATTCTCATCAAAAAGTATGTTGTTGAATTTTGTGTCGTTGTGGGTTGTCCTGACGGGTATTTTGCCTTCACTGCCTAACTTGTGGATGATTTTCATGTCATCCGATCGTTTCAATATGAAGTTTGTTTCATTAATTGTTTTGCTTACTCTTCCTGCCGGATCATTTTCTAAAATCTTTGTAAAGGCTTCCAGTCTTCTTTCAATATCATGGAAGAATGGGATGGTCTCATGCAGAGGTTTACCTGGCAGGTCAGCCAGTAGAGCCTGGAACCGGCCTATGGCTTTTCCTCCTTCAAAGGCCTTATCGGGCGAATCCACTATATCATATGACTTGTGGTTCCGAATAAAAATGAACATTCTCCAGAAATTGCCGTAACTGTCAGTGATCCAGCCAGTACCATCTATGGCAGGGATCAGCCGGAGGCAATGTCTTTTAATATCAGATCCGGGAATTGCAGATATTTTTTTGAGTAAGTGAACAGTGACTCTTTCGATGTTTTCCTGTAACTCAGGGATATTCCTGAATACCTTATTATTCAGCTTTTGCATTATATAATCATCCTTGTTCTTTTCAGCTGTTCTGATATAATAAGTTTCATGTATATGTCCGTTGCCGAATGACTCCCCTTTCAGATATGTCCCGTCAGCTTTAAAACACTCAAACAGATCCTTCAGATCAGGCTTCATTTTTCAATCCTACTTTGTGTCCTGAAAATGCATAATACATTATGATGAGATAACATGGGATACACATCCAGTATGCTGATTGTGTAGAGAAACTTACTGCAAGTTTTCCATAAAGAAGGGGTAAGAGAGCTCCACCCGCAATTGCCATGATCAGAAGTGCTGAAGCTGTCTTGGTAAACCTGCCTGCGCCATTAAGCGCCAGCGGCCATATTGCCGGCCAAACAAGGGCATTTGCAAAACCAAGCAGTGCTACAAACAAAACAGTGACAGGAATGATCAATTGAAGCGGTTTAAAAGTTACGAGATCGATGAAAGGTATTGTGAAAACCCTGGCAGCAGGTGTGAGAACTGCTACCAGCGAAAAGATAACTCCGAGAATTGTACAGATCTTAAGTGCATTTACCTGTTTCAGGTACTTTGGAATGAAAATTATTCCCATCAGGTAGCCCAGGATCATACTCAGCATAGTTAAAGAAGTATAATATTTGGCCGAATCCATTGGAATTTTGAGTGATTGTCCGTATCTTATTATTGTATCTCCGGCTATGACCTCAACTCCAACATAGAAGAAGAGTGCGACAACTCCGAGTATAAGATGCGGGAATTGCCATATACTGGTCTTTTTAATATTAGCTTCGCCGACTGCTTCATCCTCAGACTCCGTATCAATATCCGGAAGATGAACAAACTTCAGGAGCAGTCCCAGTAAAACCAGGACAATTGCCATGACAATATAAGGCGTGATAACACGCCGGGCAAGTTCATCCAGCAATATTGCGCGTGTTACTGCATCAGCAGCCTGTGCAAGCTTTTCTTCAAGAATATGTGAGTCTTTCAGTATAATGCTTGCCAGTATTATAGGTGCAATGACTCCGGCAAACTTATTTGCGATACCCATTATGCTGATCCTTTTTGCAGCACTTTCCCTTGGACCTATGATTGTAATATAGGGATTCGACGCAGTTTGAAGCAGGGTAAGGCCTGTACCCATCACGAAAAGACCTGTCAGGAAGAGACCGAATGTCCTCGTTAATGCTGCAGGAATGAAAACCAGGCAACCGGCTGCCATTACCCATAATCCTACTGACATTCCGCTCTTAAAACCTGTCTTTTTCAGAATAGGTGTCATAGGCAGCGCCATCACAAAGTATGCGATATAAAAAGCTGTGGCTACAAAGTAAGCCTGGAAATCATTCAGTTCACATGCGGTTCTAAGGAAGGGAATAAGGATCCCGTTCAGCCATGTGACAAAACCGAAAATGAAGAAAAAAAGCCCGATAACCGTTATTGAAAAAATATAATCCTTCCTGCTTATCCCATTTGATGAGATATTGTTTGTCATGTTTTTCTGTTTTCCGGATTAGTAATTATTGAAGTCTTCAAATCTAATCTTTTTGTCAAATGCAGCAAAGAAATTATTGACAGGTTTTAGCCTTTTGCGTTTTTTTCCCGTGATTTTGTTCCAAGGTAACCTCCATGATGCCGTTTTGCATAATCGTTAGCTTTAAAACCGATTTTCTCTATCATAATAACAACCAGTGCATCGCCAATAACAGTAAAGACTGTTGTGGAAGTGGTGGGTGTGAGCCCCAGCGGACATACTTCGCGAGGTGAACCTGTGGATATAAAACAGGTTGATTTTTTTGCCAGGGGACTATTGGGATTGCCCGTTAATACGATCACAGGTACCGACGGATACAGATTGTTTTTAAGGCCAATCAGCTCAATAATTTCACGGGTCTTTCCCGAATTTGAAACAGCAAGGATCACATCATTTTTTTGCAGAATACCGAGATCCCCATGCTGTGCTTCGCTGGGATGCAAAAATATTGCAGGAGTGCCTGTTGAACTGAAGGTTGTTGCAATGTTATGAGCCACCTGACCGGCTTTACCCATACCGGAGGTTACAAGCTTGCCGTTCCTGGTGTGAACATGATCATAGATGATTTCAATTGCTTTTACAAAGCTTTCCGTAACGGGGATATTTTTAATAGCAGATGCCTCGTTCTCAAATATCTCCCTGATCTTATTTTCCATAGATATCGTTTAATTGGATGACTGCCAAAGTTATTAAAAAACTGAATTAAAATAACTTCTGTCATTTTATTGAATAACTTCCAAAGAAACACTTTAGACTTTCACATTATTACTCAAATTAATGTCAGGTAACTATTCCCGGGTTATTTAAATATGAATTACAGATAATGAAAATTACCCTGTTTACTTTGAATATGAACTTTCTCCATTGAATAATGTCTCCCCGTTTTCAGGCACGAAATGGAGAGCAAATATGTATAATATTGATCGTGACGCTGTTGCACTTGCATTTAACTGGTAAAAAACCAATAGAACATGTCACGAATACAAGAATTTCAGAACATTTGTTTTTGAATGATATTTTATCTTTTATGGACTTCTGAACCACCTTTGGCATCAACGAAAATTTTATCCGGATTACCTGAATAGTATAAATCACCTCCTCCGGAAATATAACCATTTAATTCCTGCGATACATTTACATATACGTCCGATCCCCCACTTACATGAAATGATGTAAATTTAGTAGTAAGATCGCTTGCATTAACATCTCCGCCACCATTAAGGTCTATTTCAAATTCATCAGCTTGTCCGAACAGAGTAGCATCACCACCTCCTGATACTGAGCATTTTAGATTTTCAGCATTTATCTCCACTTCCATATCACCTCCACCATTAATATCTATAACAGCATCAGTAGCTTTTTCGTTGCTCCTTAATAACAAATCTCCTCCTCCTGTAATTCTGCAGGAGATATTACCGGCATTAACTTTTGATGTTAAATCACCTCCCCCTGACATATTAATATGATAGTCTTTAATATCTCCTTTGATTTCTGTATCACCACCGCCACTAATATTACAATCCACTTCATCTGAATTGATAGTCGAATAGAAATCACCACCTCCGCTTATATGAACACTCAGTTCCTCAACATTAATAGGAGTCTTGCTGATAACATCGCCACCTCCGGAAACATTAAGATCATCAATATTTTTGAATGTTATCAGGGCCTTCATGGATTGAGTTGACCAGATATTATTCCTGGTATAGATTTTAAGATTTCCATTATCCACTTTAACTGTGATATGATCAAATAAATTCTCCTGGGCAGTCAGAATAAGTGATTCAGAATTACCCTGTACGAGGGTAACATCGAAACCACCAGATACATCAATGCCGTGGAAATCAGACACTTTGTAATTTTTGTCTGTCGATATTCCATGTCCTCTTACAGGAACGACTGATTGAGAATATGTGCAGGATGTAAGCACTGTTAAGACGACCATACAAATCGTCTGGATATAAATGACTGGCTTTTTCATATCAATAAAGTTTTTTAATGATCAGGTTATACAAAAAGAAAACAACTTCTTAAAGACGGATAATTTGCTATTATGTTGCAGAATCAGCAACATTAATAAAAAATCCCGCTTGCACGGGATGTTTTTTGTGATCCCGAAGGGACTGCGCCCTGCGGGCGCGGACCCGTAAGGGGGGCTCTGACAAAAAACATCCACCTTCGGTGGTCATTTTTTATTTTTCATTAACCTCCTTGAAGCAAGCTTCGGAGGTTCACTCAAATAAAAAATCCCGCTTACACGGGATGTTTTTTGTGATCCCGAAGGGACTCAAACCCCCAACCTTCTGATCCGTAGTCAGATGCTCTATTCAGTTAAGCTACGGGACCTTTTTCAGACCGCAAATATACAAATTTTGTTTTTAATGCTAAGTGCTCCAAACTCCTGGCAATCCATACTTCTATTCTTTTTAATCTCGGGAATATTACTTACTTTTAATTATCGGATTTTCATCTGAATTGTAAATTATAAATAGTAGATAATCAGGTATAAATATAATTATTATGAAAAAAGCAGCCGGTATAATCATTAAAGTATTGCTCGGACTTATACTCCTCATTCTTGTACTTCTTTTTACAGTGCCTGTACTCTTTAAGGGTAAGATAAAAACCAAAGTTGAACAGGTAATCAATGAATCCGTAAATGCAAATGTGAAATTCGAGGATTATAAACTTGGGTTTTTTAAAAACTTCCCTAATCTCTCTTTTTCACTTAAGAGTGTTTCAGTTGTTGGCATTAATAAATTCGAAGGCGATACTCTTGCAGGATTCAACTCGTTTGATCTGGTCTTCAATCTGGCAAGCCTCTTTAAAAAAACAGGTTATGAGGTTAAATCGATCATTCTCGATAGAGCAATAATAAATGCAATTGTACTTGAAGATGGTTCTGCTAATTGGGATATTGCTAAAGAAACTGCAGAAACAGAAGCCGAAGCAGAACCTGAAACAGTGGCACCCGAGGAGGAAACTAAACCATCGGGTTTAAAAGTGTTACTCAGAAAATTTGCTGTCCGGAACAGCTCAATATCATACATTGATAAAATGGCGGATATATCGGCTTACCTTAAGAACCTTAACTACAACCTTGCAGGTGATATGACTGCCAGCGAAACTGATATGGACATGTCACTAAATATTGAGCAGGTTAGCTTTGTGTTGGATGGTATAAGGTACCTGAACAGGGCAGTAATTGATTCAAAGATTGGTATACTGGCAGACCTTGAAAATTATAAATTCACTTTACGTGAGAATTATTTTTCGCTGAATGATCTTAAGCTGAATTTTTCAGGAATGGTAGCTATGCCGGGTGATGATATAGAAACAGACCTTCAGATTGGTACCGATCAGACATCGTTCAAAACCCTTTTGTCACTTGTCCCGGCAGTCTATATGGCTGATTTTGCTGATCTTACAGCAACCGGCGAATTTATGTTGAAAGGGCTGGTGAAGGGAGTTTACAGCGATGCTGACAGCACCCTGCCCGATGTAAACCTGTCTCTGTCAGTTACTGACGGTCTGATAAGCTATCCTGTACTCCCGGAAAAGATTAGTAAAATAAATATAAAATCGGAGTTGATGATGGATGGTACAGATATGGATAAGACAACTGCAGCTATAGACCTTTTCCACCTGGAGCTTGCCGGCAATCCCTTCGATATGACATTCAATCTTAAAACCCCGATAAGCGATCCGGATTTTACCGGATCATTAACAGGTAAAATTGATCTTGATGCTCTCTCAAATGCAATACCTCTCGACAGTATAAGCCTTTCAGGTATTATCAATATGTCGATGAAAATGGCAGGTAAATTATCAATGATTGAGAATGAACAGTATGAAAAATTTGAGGCCACAGGTAATTTGAATATTCAAAATATGCAGGTGGCCATGGCCGGGTTTCCCGAGGTTATGATCAGTGAAGCAGGCTTCGAAATTTCCCCTGCTTATGCTGCTATGACTAAAGGTAACATCAAGGTAGGTAATAAGAGCGATTTTAGTATTACAGGACGTCTTGAAAACTACATTCCATATATCTTTAAAGATGAGACCATAAAAGGAAAACTGACCCTGCGGTCAAACATGGTCGATGCCTCTGATATACTCTCTAAAATAGCAACAGATACAACTGAAGTGGTGGAGGAGGACACCACATCCCTTGCTTTAATCAAAGTGCCTGAAAATATTGACTTTGATTTCAACGCCCTTATTAATGATTTCACTTATGACAATATTAAGGCGCAGGATGTTAAAGGACACATCATTGTTAAAGACGGAGTTCTGAGCATCAGGGAGACAGGACTTAATATTCTTGGAGGGCTGATCGTGATGAATGCTGATTATGATACCAGGGATTCTCTTAAACCGGTAATGAAGGCCGATTTCAAAATGCAGAATATTGGTATTAAGGATGCATTCACAACCTTTAATTCTGTGCAGAGACTTGCCCCGGCAGCTAAAGGCATTGAAGGCAAAATGAATCTGGACCTTACATTTGAAAGCCTGCTGGGTAGTGATATGATGCCGGTAATCGAATCCATTTCAGGTGGCGGAAAACTACAGGCTAATGAAGTTACTCTGGTTGAGTCAAAAACTTATGATACCATGAAAGGAGTGCTGAAGCTAAGTGATAATTACAGCAATACATTCCGGGATATCAATGCAAGTTTCAGAATAAAAGATGGCAGAGTTTATGTCAGTCCTTTTGATACTAAGGTTGGAAATATTAAAATGAATGTAAGCGGGGACCAGGGACTTGATCAGACTCTTAACTACCTGGTTAAGACCGAGATACCAAGAGCTGATCTTGGAAATTCTGTAAATGCACTAATTGATAACCTGTCATCACAAGCTGCTGCTTTTGGCATCAAATATAAACCTGCAGATGTCCTTAAGGTTAATGTAAGGGTAACAGGTGTATTTGGAAAACCCGTTGTAATGCCCGATTTTGGAGGCACTTCCAGTGAAGGTTCAACGGCTTCGGAAATAAAAGAGGTCGCAAAGGAGACCGTAAAGGAAACAGTAGACAAAGCTGTCGGTACCGGTAAGGAAAAAGCACGGCAGGAGGCAGAAGAGCAAGGAGGTAAGCTGATTGCAGAAGCAGAAACCAGAGCTCAGCAGATACGTGATGAGGCAGCTGAGGGTGCTGAAAAAATACGGGAGGAGGCAGAAGTACAGGCTCAGAAATTGATTGATAGTGCTGCCTCTAAGGGAACCATTGCAAAAATGGCAGCACAAAAAGGAGCCGATGCCCTCCGAAGCGAAGCTGATAAAAAGGCAAATGCCCTTGAACAGAAGGCTGATGATAAAGCAACAAAGCTGATAGAGGAGGCTAAAGTGAAGAAGGAGGAACTTATTGAGAAGATATAAATCGCACGTACTCACCCCCAGACCCCCTCTCTACTTCGTAAAGAGGGGGCTTAATATGTTAGTAATGAATCTATTCCCCCTCTTTGCTTCAGCAGAGAGGGGGAAGCCCCGAACGAAGTGAGGGAAGGGGGTGAGTTCATGTTAAAATAAATAAAAAAGGCCATTCAGTCTGAATAGCCTTTTCCCCAATGTTTCAATTTTATTAAAATTTCTTTTCTTTTATGCGTGCTTTCTTGCCAGTAAGATCACGGATATAAAATATCCTTGCTCTTCTTACTTTTCCATGCTTGTTCACCTCTATCTTATCGATAAATGGAGAAGCTATGGGAAATATTCTTTCAACGCCGATATTACCTGACATTTTTCTGACAGTAAAGGTTTCGGTATGACCTGCTCCGGCTCTCTGTATTACCACACCACGAAATTGCTGAATCCTTTCCTTATTGCCTTCAAGTATCTTATAGTGTACTGTAATCGTATCACCTGCAGAAAATTTAGGATACTCACTCTTTGCAGCAAATTCTTTATCAACAACTTTCATTAAATTCATCACAAAAAATAA
>CAZWZQ010000029.1:22621-38210 GCA_964638955.1 uncultured Rikenellaceae bacterium
TCTTTGCAGCAAATTCTTTATCAACAACTTTCATTAAATTCATCACAAAAAATAATTTGTATTCTTACTATTAGGTCTCAAAAATCGGTCGCAAATGTAAAAATAAAATTTTGAATATCCGTAATTACGGGTAAAAATGTTTCAGTAACCTACAACCATCTAGTGTCCCCCTTCTCCAACTACCAGTAATTTATCTCCCGTATCCCGGATTACTGATTTTTTCCATGAATCGGGATAGCCTGGCTGAAGCGGGTATGCCGGATACCCTTCAGGACTCCTTTCAAATTTGCCGTCTTTTTCCTTCTTAATATTGCCGTCCATATATTTTACCAGGAGATATTCGCTAAGCGATTTCCATTTTTTGAAAGTTTTCTGAGCGCTCTTCCGCGAATATTCAGTAAGATAATCTCTTGCTTTCCATACATCATTCTTATATAGTTCATTAGCGGCATTGTCGACTTCTTTTATCTCCTCTATGAATCCTGATTCAAGTTCTTTCTGGACTTTCAGCGCGTCTATGCTTGTAAGGTCATAACGCGAATAGCAGAAATTAGCTACCTGGTTAAAGAGCCAGAAGGCTGAAGTAGGTGAATATGTAAGAAGGTCGCCGTTCCCAACCATGTAATATTCAGATATCTCGAGTATACCGCAATACATGGGATTGAAAACTGTTGTTGCGGCATCATCAACGCCGAACCAGAAAATACCGCCTATCGGGTCAGGAAGCCAGTTGCGGCTCTCTGCAACAAATACAAAACCGGTCTGCTGGGTAGATGTAGCTCTCTCATTACAGTATTCAGGTGCATTTGGATCATCTGAGACTTTCCATGAGAGCGGCCTCCAGCGATAGGGAGCAGCAAAGGGTCCGGCACCTATATCTTTTCTCATGTCGAAAGGAGTCCCCTCAAGATGATCGCGCATGAAGTTCATAAGGTCATAATTTGAAATCTTCCGGTTGGGTTTGATCCATAATGGCATCCTTTCGCTGAGATCATGTCCTGAGACATAGTCTATGTATTGATCCATTTCATCACTTACAGCTCTGAAAAATGCCCATACGCGCATTTCACAATACCTTGCTCCCGAGAAGGAAACAGGATTGTAAGCGTCTGAAAAACTGAAATCTTTATCTGTTCCGGTATATAAATTATTTGCTCTTGCAACATCTATAACATCATAGGCATAAACACATTCAACAACCGGATCAAATATGCGGCTGAGATCTTTTGAGGTGATAGCTATACAGTTCTTTTTGCCGGTTGCAAGCGGAAAAGTCTGTATCCTGGCCTGGTTTGCATGAGCACAAATGTAACCATCAGGGATAAGGCGGGCAACCCATACTGCTCCTTTGTTACCAGGGCCTTTGCCTATGATCTCAAATATCCATGCTTCATTCTTGTCAGCTATTGAGAACGATTCACCTGAACTGGCATAACCATATTCGGACACAAGTTCAGAGATAATTTTTATGGCTTCACGTGCATTTTTTGCTCTTTGAAGTGAAAAATAGATGAGAGTACCATAATCAACCATACCTTCCGGGTTGACCAGATTTTCAATTCCTCCGTATGTTGTTTCGCCGATAGAAAGCTGGTGTTCATTCATATTCCCTACTACTGAATATGTATGAAGAACCTGCGGGATCCTTCCCTTAAGTTTTTGAGTATCCCACTCGATTACATCCACCATGCTGCCGGCCGGATAATCTCTTGCCGGCCAGTAATATAGTTCTCCATAAAGTACATGGGAATCAGCCGAATAAGTGATCATTACAGATCCATTCGTAGATGCTCCTTTTGTTACAAGGAAGTTGGTGCATGCTCTGGAGGTTTGTATTGAAAGCAAACCGGAGATGAGCATAATAAGACTAAGTAAGAAATTATTTTTCATGCTTATTTATCAATTAATTTTTAGTTATTCCAAAATTCTTTGTTTGACTTAGAGACCCTTTGTGGTAAAAAAAGAAAAACCACAAAGTAACACTAAGGTAAATCACAAAGGAACACAAAGGGAATTATAATGCTTTTCCCTGAGATTTGCAAAGGTAAAAAGACAGGGAATATTTCAAAGAGGGATTATATCATTTTAAGGAGATCAATAATGTTTTTTATTTTTTGGAAATCTGTTACCTGTTTTGAGAAGCCCGGGGTGTAGCCAATATTAATTTCCTCTCTTCTGAATATCATTCCGCTGTCAGTTGTTTCTCTTCCTGAAAGGTGAAATTCAGTAGCTCCGGTTCTTATCGCTATTTTTTCAATATTTGATTCATTGATCCCGCTCCCCGGCATTATTATTATTCTTGTGCCTGATTTTTTGACCAGTTTACTGATGAGATCCATGCCTTCTACCGCACTGTTTCTTTGTCCTGAGGTAAGAAGTCTTGAGGCGCCGGTCGATATTACATCCTGAAGTCCCCGGAAAGGGTCAGTGCACATGTCAAAAGCCCTGTGGATTGTAGCCGTCATCGGACGGGCAAGATCAATCAGTTTTGCAGTACGTTCTACATCAATTTCTCCATCAGGTCTCAAAATACCAATAACGATTCCGTTTACTCCATACTCGCCGCAAATTTCGATATCACGTCTCATTATATCATATTCAGGATCAGTATAAAGGAAGTCTCCACCTCTTGGTCTTATGATGACATGGAGATCAATAGAAAGGTTAGCCCTTGCTGCTGAAATGGTGCCGCTTGAGGGAGTCGTTCCGCCTTCAAACAGGCTGTTGCACAATTCAATACGGTGGGCACCGCCTGCCTGTGCATTGATTGCTGATTCAACACTGTCAACACAAACTTCGAGCTTAAAATTCATTATTTCAGCTTTTAATTTATAATAAAAGTACCAATTTTTTCTTTATTATTGTACTGAAATAGAGTCTGAAAATATGAAACCTTCACTTTTAGTTTTAGCAGCCGGCATGGGAAGACGTTATGGCGGTAACAAACAGCTAGATGAAGTCGGACCATCAGGCGAAACAATAATTGATTATTCTATTTATGATGCCATCAGGGCAGGTTTTGGAAAAATAGTATTTGTTATCCGTCGGGATATTGAAGAACAGGTTAAGGAAAGCTTTGTTGACAAGTTGAAGGATAAAATAATCATTGATTATGTTTTCCAGGAGATCACGAACCTGCCCGGGGGAGTTAAAGTATCACCCGAGAGACAGAAACCCTGGGGTACAAGCCATGCGATACTGGTTACCAGGGACAAAATAAAAGAACCTTTCGGTGTGATAAATGCTGATGATTATTATGGTGTTGAATCCTTCAGGATACTTTACGAATTTCTTACCACCGATAAAGATCCGAATTGTTATTGCATTGTTGGATACAAGTTAGGGAATACTCTTTCCGATCATGGTCATGTTAACCGGGGTGTATGCGAAGTTGGTAGTGACGGTTTGCTGCAGAATATTGCAGAGGTACGTCAGATTTCAAAGACACATGACGGAGCCAAAGCTCCCGGAACCGGCGACGGGGAACTTCATTTTACAGGTAATGAAATTGTATCAATGAACCTCTTCGGTTTCAAACCTACGTGCTATGATTTCCTTGGTAAGGAATTCAGGAATTTCATTGATAAGAATGGAATGGATCCTAAATCCGAACTTGATATTCCCACTTCTCTTGACAGATTTGTAAAAAGCGGTGACCTGACAATTAAAGTCCTGCAAAGTAATGAAAGATGGTTCGGTGTTACATACAGGGAAGACAAACCTTATGTTGTTGAGAGTATCAGGCAGATGATCCGGAAAGGGGTATATCCGGTGAGGATATATTAACCCCTACCACTCAAAATCACAACTGTAAAGGCTTGTATTATCCACGTTATCTGATACTTTAAGCGTCAGGTTATGTTTTGTTCCTTTGGTGATTCTTTCAGGATCAAACCTGTAAATAAGTACATTGTTCTTCTGGTCGTACTCAAAAAGTGACCATTTGCCATCTAAATAAGCTTCATATTCTTTAATCCCGGATAACTCGTCAAAGATCCTGATCCTGATATCTTTCTTACCGGTGAGATCGACACCCGGAGTTAATCCATTGGCTGAGATCATCGGTGCCACGGTATCAATGCCAACATAAAACATACCAAACGATGTGGGCTTTGCAGTAACAACTCCATCATTAAAGGTACTGCTGAGACCATTTTTCTTAAAATCATCACTGATCTGGATGATCAACATCTTAGATTCATTTCCTTCAGGGATCAAAGATGGTCTTATTGATAAAGTATATGCTTTATGAACCGGAGTGAATTTATCATGAATGTAATGAACTTCTGAAAGCATTTCATTCGGACCTTTTACTTTTCTGTATTTAAAATATAATGTATCATACAGAGCACCTGCAGGAAATGACACTGAAACATCTTCAGTGTTAAACCTGTTTGACCTGTTATACGGCATTATGTAAAGGTCATCATTAGTCGAAGCACTTTTCCCATCTGCTTCCGCAAGTGCTCCTTTTACTTTAAAAGTGAGGGTCGATTTATTGTCCCGGATGTCGGCAACGGTAATTTCAACGTTATAAATCCTTTCCTCATTGAAATTGTATATACCTCTGTTCACTACATCCCGGTAAACACTTAATTTATCATTCGGGAGAAGAAAAGTCCGTTCATAATGTGTTCTTTCCCTGATATAGGTTTCATAATCAATATGGCTGTTGATATACCTTGATTCGCCGAATGAAAACTCATCCATTACATACTTAAACAGGGATACACTGTCGATTTTCATTTCTATTGAATAAACGGCACATCTGTTATAGCTGTCGTTCAGCAGGTCGTAAGCTTTAATTCCAAAGCCCGCGGGTCCGCTTATTCTTATCTCATTTGCGGCAGGTATATAATAATTACCATGGCCTCCGGCAACAGTATATTTCCTCATTTTATTCTGATTATTTATCAGAGTATTCTCTGTTACCGGATAAACCGCAAATTTTTCGATGACCGGAATTATATCATCACCTGTCCCGAATTCAAATAACAAGGGGTTGACAGGCATCTCCGATTCCGATTTCCGTATCTCGTAATGTAAATGTGGTCCTGATGAGCTGCCTGAATTGCCTGAATAGGCAATCAAATCACCCTGTTCAAACCGGAATTTATCTTTTGGCGGAAAAATCGTTACAGGGTAGCTTTTCCTTTCATACTGCCGGCTTACAATGTATTCTTCAACTTCCGGTACAAACCTGTCAAGGTGTCCGTAAACCGTTGAATAACCTGACGGGTGTCTCAGATAGAGTGCTCTGCCGAATCCCCCGGGAGATATACTTATTCTGTAAATATAGCCTGATGCTGTGGCTACCACCTCTTTACCAATAACTCCCTGAGTTTTTATATCGAGACCCGAATGAAAATGATCTGACCTGAGTTCGCCAAAATTAGCCGATAATAATAATGGGATTTTAACCGGCGGGATAAAAAGTGTTTTATCTTTTGGATTTTCTGTTAATATATTGAAAATCAGAATACACGATATCATCAATCTTATCAGGATCATTCGGCTGAAGTGCTTTAGTCTTTGAAGGTGCAAAGCTAACTTTCTGGTTCATTCAGACAAACTATTTCAGCCAATTTTTTGAAAATATCATTAACAATATTAACTTTGTCCTAAAGATTGAACTATGTCCGGACAGGGTTATGAAGAGTTAAAAGAATTGAACAAAAAGCTCGACGAACTGTTAAGTAAATACGATAACCTGAAGGTGGAATGTGTTGATCTTAAAAACGGGAATGAAGCGCTTAAGAACACACTTCAGGAACGTGAGGCCAGAATAAAAGAATTGGAAATTAAATACGAAAGGGTAAAATTATCGGGAGCATTGTTGGGAGAGGGTGAGAATGCTTCAGAGGCGAAGAAGAAGATAAATGTACTTGTGCGGGAAATTGACAAATGTGTTGCTCTTTTAAACAGATAAAATATAACAATGGATGATAAGCTTTCGATCAGGGTTAATATAGCGGACAGATATTATCCATTGAAGGTAGAAAGGGAAAATGAAGAAAAGATCAGGAAAGCTGCCAGGATGATTAATGAAAAGGTGCTGCAGTATAAGCAGAGATACACCGATAAGGATGTACAGGATTTTCTGGCGATGGCTGCCTTGCAATATGTGATAAAACTCACGGAGGAAGAGGAAAAACTTGATAATGATTATGTCCCGGATACCATTAAAGAACTGATTCAGAAAATAGATACTGTTCTGGATATAAAAGAGTAGCAGCGTTCTTTAAAATATAGCAAGAAATTGCCCGCACTGTTTCTTCATTCATTTTTAAAACTCAACAGTTAAAACTTTGGAGCCAACCTTAGTTCAGTAAGAGCAGGCCTCATTCCGAGCAATCGGGATCCCGAGTACTCGGGACAGTGGAAGTTCGAGCTGGAATAGGAGCTCCAGCCATGTACGATATGGGGTTTTATTAAAGTTGAAGGAACTTTGCGGGTTTTTTATTGACACTTAAACCAAATATATATGATGACACTATCTATAATACAACTAGGCGCCGGACTGATGATTGCATTTTGTGCAGTCTCGCTGGCCCTGGGCTTCGGCCTCTCATATCTGCTATGGCTTGTAGCCCTGAAGAATAAAAACCGCAGGATTATAGCGGATGCAGAAACAGAAGCAGAGGTTATACGCAAAGAAAAGATTCTCCAGGCTAAAGAGAGGTTTTTGCAGCTTAAGACTGAGCATGAAAAGGTAATAAACGAAAAGAACAACAGAATAGCTCAGGCCGAAAACAGAATAAAACAGAAGGAACTGACACTATCACAGAAATTAGAGGAATCACAGCGTAAAAAGAATGAGGCTGATGCCATACGGGAAAACCTGAATAACCAGCTTGATCTGATTGATAAGAAATCTGAAGAGCTGGAAAAGCTGCATCGGCAGCAGGTAGAACAACTTGAGGCTATATCGGGTCTGTCGGCTGAAGATGCTAAGGATCAGCTTATAGAATCCTTAAAGGAGGAGGCTAAAACAGGAGCAATGTCCTACATCAATGAGATCCTTGACGAAGCAAAAATGTCTGCAAACAAGGAAGCTAAGAGAATTGTAGTTCAGACAATTCAACGGGTTGCTTCGGAAAACGCCATAGAGAATGCGGTTACAGTATTTCATATCGACTCGGATGAGATGAAAGGAAGAATAATAGGCCGTGAAGGACGTAATATACGTGCACTGGAAGCAGCAACCGGAGTGGAGATCGTTGTCGATGATACACCCGAAGCAATAGTGCTTTCAGCATTCGATCCTGTACGTCGTGAAGTGGCACGGCTGGCCCTCCATCAGCTGGTGACAGACGGAAGAATACACCCGGCAAGGATTGAAGAGATAGTGGAGAAGACACGCAAGCAGGTGGAAGAGGAGATACTGGAAGTGGGTAAAAGAACAACGATTGACCTGGGAATCCATGGCCTGCATCCTGAGCTCATAAGATTGATCGGGAAAATGAAATACAGGTCATCTTACGGCCAGAATCTGCTTATGCATTCACATGAGGTGGCAAATCTTTCTGCAATCATGGCTGCTGAGCTTGGACTTAATCCTAAGCTTGCCAAAAGGGCAGGACTGCTTCACGATATCGGGAAGGTGCCGGATGATGAGCCGGAATTGCCGCATGCCATACTCGGTATGAAGGTTGCTGAGAGATTCAGGGAAAAACCGGAGATATGCAATGCAATAGGTGCTCATCATGATGAAGTGGAGATGACAACACTTATAGCTCCTATCGTTCAGGTTTGTGACGCGATATCAGGAGCACGCCCGGGTGCACGCCGGGAAGTTGTGGAATCATACATAAAACGATTGAAAGAGCTTGAATCACTGGCACTTCAGTATCCCGGTGTTATGAAAACCTATGCTATTCAGGCAGGGAGAGAGTTAAGGGTAATTGTCGGCGCTGAAAAAGTATCCGACAAAGAAGCTGAAGGACTCTCGCTTGATATTGCAAAAAAGATACAGGATGAAATGACATACCCCGGACAGATAAAAATAACGGTGATACGGGAAACCCGGGCCGTTAATTATGCGAAGTAAAACCAGGTAAGCAGGGAGGGAGATTCCTCGCTGACGATAGGAATGACCTGACTAACAGGATGTAAGCAGTAGTAAATGGATGAGGAATCTCACTCATGTTATTGCTTTATGCATCATATATTTTTTTATCTTTGGTTTCCCAGACAGACCGAGAGCAATGTCACATATAAAACTGTTAAATATAGTAGGCGCCAGACCACAGATCATTAAGGCATCTGCAATAAGCCGTGCAATAAGGAAATATTATCCTGAAAAAATAACAGAAATAATTGTCCACACAGGCCAGCATTATGATAAGGAGATGTCGGCTGTTTTTTTTGATGAGCTTGAGATACACAAACCAGACTATAATCTGGGTGTGGGTTCTGCCAGACACGGAAGACAGACTTCAATGATGATAACAGGTATTGAAGAGGTTCTGTTAAAAGAAAAACCTGATTGTGTGTTACTATACGGTGATACAAACTCATCACTTGCCGGTGCTCTTGCTGCATCAAAGCTTCATTTTCCGGTTATTCATATTGAGGCAGGGCTCAGATCTTTCAATAAAAGTATGCCTGAAGAGCTGAACAGGATCATTAGTGACCATTCATCCACACTCCTGTTTGCGCCTACAAATGCAGCCTTCAAAAACCTTATGAGTGAAGGATTCAGGCCGGAAAACAGTCCTCCATATACTATCGATAATCCCAAAATTTATTTCACCGGTGATATCATGTATGACAATGCTCTTTTTTTTGCAGAGCTGGCCGAAAAGAAGAAAATATCATTATTAAAAGATCTGTCTGTTGAGCGTGAAAATTTTGTACTTGCAACAATTCATCGCGATATAAATACTGATGATATTGTTCGTCTTGAGGCAATTATGAGAACATTTTTATCTCTTTCCCAGGAGAATTCAAAAACATTTGTAATGCCTCTGCATCCACGTACTACGATCTCACTGAAAAACAATATCTCACAATTATATCAGGAGTTGCTAAACTCTAAATTGTTCAGGATAATACCTCCAGTTTCATATCTTGAGATGATCCTCCTTGAAAAGACCTGCAGGATGGTAATAACAGATTCAGGAGGAGTACAGAAGGAATCGCATTTTTTCAGGAAGCCATGTATTGTCCTGCGAAAGGAGACTGAATGGATTGAACTGGTTAATAACGGCACAACTGTACTGGTGGATGCTGACCCCGAGAGGATACGTACTGAGTTTGAAAGATTGTTGAAAAATGGATCTGCTCTTGAATTCCCTGGCTTTTACGGAAATGGAAAAACTGCCGAATTCATACTCGAAGAAATCATGATGTTGTTCGAAAAAGTATGATTCCGGTTAAATTAAGTTCTGTTATATTTGTATTCTTAATGTTTAGCATTAGCGGATGGAGCGAGTATTGAGGTATAGCAGAGTTCTGGTTACCGGGGGAGCAGGTTTTATCGGCTCGAATCTTGTGAAATCGTTGTTGGATTCAGAAAATTATGTTGTTTGTCTCGATAATTTTTTGACTGGTAAAAGAGAAAATATCAAAGATTTCTTAGAGAATTCTAAGTTTAAGCTTATCGAAGGTGACATCCGTAATTATGATGATTGCATTGCTGCAGTTCAGGACATATATATTGTTTTTCACCAGGCTGCGCTGGGGTCTGTACCTCGTTCGATAAAGGACCCTGTATCAGCAACCGATGTTAATATAGGCGGCTTTGTTAAAATGCTATTTGCTGCCAAAGAAGCCGGTATAAAAAGATTTATTTATGCTGCAAGTTCCTCTACCTATGGTGATCATCCTGATCTTCCAAAAGTGGAAAGCAAAATCGGCGCACCATTGTCTCCATATGCAATTACAAAATATGCCGATGAGTTATTTGCTGAAAACTTTGCGAAAAATTATGGAATTAATATAATAGGACTGCGTTATTTCAATGTCTTTGGACGACGCCAGGATCCGGAAGGGCCATATGCCGCTGTGATACCAAAATTCGTAAAGCTATTAAAGGAGCACAAATCACCTGTCATCAATGGTGACGGGACCTTCTCACGCGATTTTACTTATATTGACAATGTGATCCAGGCAAATCACCTGGCAGCACTAGTTAAAGATATAGCTGCTATAAATCAGGTATATAATGTAGCCCATGGTGAGAGGACGACTCTTAACCAGCTTTTTGAGTTCATAAGAGAATCTGCCGGACGGTTTGATAAGAAAATACTGGAGATTAAGCCTGTTTATGGACCGGAGAGGGCAGGGGATATACCTCATTCACAGGCATCGATAGAAAAGGCAAAGCAACTGCTTGGTTATTCTCCTTCTCATGATGTAAAAGAAGGACTTGACAAAGCGGTTGAATGGTTCATGAAAAATTTGTGACATTTGTCACAATTTATTATATAATTAAGTCATAGTCAGCCATATAGAATATACAGGCAATGGGACTGACGTGGCGGAAGCATGCCTGAAGGCAAGTAAAAAGTAAAAAGTTAAAAGTTAAAAGTATTTCAAATTGAAAGAAAATGATTTAAAAGATAGATTATTTCGTTTTGCGATTGATGTTTTAAAGATGCTTGCCACAGTGAAGGGTGATAAAGAGATAGACGTGATAAAATTTCAACTATCGAAATCATCAACCTCGAGTGGTGCAAATTATGAAGAATCTCAGGCTGCGTCTTCCAAAGCAGATTTTATTAATAAAGTCAGTATCTCACTGAAAGAAATGAGAGAATCAAACTATTGGCTGAGGATTATAAAAGAACTGTTCCCAAGAACTATATATATAAATACATTGGTTCTCGAAAGTGAAGAACTCGGTAAAATACTTGCAACCATTATTTTAAAAGCAAAGTCTTAAATTTAACTTTTTACCTTTTCCTTTTACCTTTTGACTTATTTTTTAGTAATTTTGTGTTAGATTTCAGCATTTTATGATCGAATCTCTGAAAAGCAGGCTTATCCAATTATTCAAGAACCATTCCTTACCTCGATGGCTGGTTCTGTTGATTGATATGGCTGCAGTGTACTTCGCGTTCCTCATAGCTTATATGCTCAGATTCAATTTCGAAGTTTACAGCTTTGAAACATCATTAGCATTCAAGCAGGCATTCATTGTGTTGGGAGCATATACATTATTTATGTTGGCCTTCAAATCGTACTCAGGTATGCTCAGACACTCTACACTCAAGGATACTTATAAATTGATATTTTCCAATACAGCTGCTCTTATAGTACTGTTTTTAATTACTCTTTTAAGCCGACAGTATGAATGGCGGCAACTTTATAATATACCCCTCTCAATACTTTTAATCCATTATGGAGCGGTGACTGTATTTCTGATTTTCTTTAGGATATTCGTCAAGATGTTTTACGAGTTTTCTACATCCTCTGCTCGGGAGAAAAGGAATGTCCTTATTTATGGTTCCGGAAGTCTTGGAGTAATAGTAAAAAGAGTTATTGAGGGAGATCACAAGAGTGATTATAAAGTATTAGGATTTATTGATGATGCTAAAAAACTACAGGGTAAATATGTTAACGGGAGCCCTGTCTATTCACGCAAAGTACTTACAAGGAAATTTGTCGAGGAAAAGGATGTCAGAGTTTTCATTATAGCGATAAATAATATTGAGCTGTCAAGGAAAAAGAACGTTATTGAATCTATGATGCAGCTTGGCTGTGAGATACTTGATACTCCATCATTTGATACCTGGCTCAACGGGCAATTACAGATAAAAAACCTCAAGAAGGTTAAACTTGAGGATTTACTGGCTAGAGAACCAATAAAGCTTGATCTTGAAAGAATAGAGAAGGGATTGGAAGGCAAGACAATCATGGTAACTGGAGCAGCAGGTTCTATAGGTTCTGAAATAGCAAGACAGCTTACCAGGTTCAATACTAAACAGCTTATCCTTGTCGATCAGGCAGAAACACCATCATTTTATCTTGGAGAAGAGTTAAAAGAAAAAATATCCGAGTATAAGATAAAGGTTATAATAGGGGATGTAACGCAACAGGAGAATATGGAGCATATTTTCAGAAAATATAAACCTGAGATAATCTTCCATGCTGCTGCTTATAAGCATGTTCCTATAATGGAATCACATCCTCATGAGGCTTTCAGAGTAAATGTAGGAGGGACAAAGATCCTTACCGAACTGGCAATCAAATATGAAGTTGAGAAGTTTGTAATGATCTCTTCTGACAAAGCAGTAAATCCTACAAATGTTATGGGGGCTACCAAAAAAATATGCGAATTACTGGTTCAGGCGCAATCACGTCGGAATGACATAAAAACACAATTTGTTACAACAAGGTTTGGTAATGTCCTTGGTTCAAACGGTTCTGTTATTCCGCTGTTTAAGAAACAGATACAGGAAGGTGGCCCGGTAACAATTACTCATCCTGAAATAACCCGGTTTTTTATGACGATACCTGAAGCCTGTCAGCTTGTACTTGAAGCAGGTTTTATGGGTAATAGGGGGCAGATTTATGTCTTCGATATGGGTGAACCGATTAGAATTCTCGATATAGCAAAGAACCTTATACGCTTATCTGGCCTCGAACCAGACAAGGATATTAAGATAGTCTTCACCGGTTTAAGACCAGGTGAAAAGCTTTTTGAAGAGCTTTTTGCAGATGATGAGCCGATGATGCCTACTCATAATCCGAAAATTTCAATAGCGCAGGTAGCTGAAAATAATTTTGAAATAATTTCAAAAATTAATAAAATTCTAAATTCTCTTTATAATTACTCTGAAGACAAATTAATTAATAAAATTCAGGAAATAGTACCTGAGTATCAATTTAACAATCCCGAATTACATAGAGTATAATTATAACTTCGTTTTAAAAATTTGATTACGAAGTTGAATACTTATTATTCTTTTTATTCTTAATGAAATTCATAACATTTTAAATTATATATTAATTCACATTATAAATAATGGATAAGACTTCTAAAATCTATATCGCTGGACATACTGGATTAGTAGGTTCAGCAATTTGGAAAGTATTTGAATCCAATGGTTATACAAACCTTACTGGAAAAGAATTTAATGAACTTGACTTGAGGAACCAAACAGATGTATCTAAGTTTTTTTGTGAAGAACAACCAGAATATGTTATTGTGGCAGCAGCAAAAGTCGGTGGTATTTTTGCTAATAACACATACCGGGCTGAATTTATTTACGATAATTTAATGATAGAGTCAAACATTATAAATGAAGCATATAAAAATAATGTTAAAAAGCTTATTTTTCTCGGTAGTACCTGTATTTACCCAAGAGATACAAAACAACCAATTCTTGAGGAAGCTTTATTAACTGGGCCCCTTGAATATACTAATGAATCATATGCTATAGCCAAAATTGCTGGCATGAAATTATGCGATAGCTATAATATACAATATGATACTAACTTCATTTCATTGATGCCAACAAATATATATGGACCTGGAGATAGCTTTAATCTTGAAACATCCCACGTTCTTCCTGCTTTATTTAGAAAAATCTATCTCGGATTTTGTCTTGAAAATAATAATTATGATGCGATTAAGAAAGATTTTTACTCGAGGCCAATAGAAGGAATCTCTGGCAATAGCAGTCTGCAAGAAATTGACAGTATTCTCACGAAATATGGTATTATAAAAAGACAATCATACTATAATGAAGATAATAAATCAGACGTGAATGTTGAGATTTGGGGAACAGGTAAACCCATGCGTGAGTTTTTATGGTCAGAAGATCTTGCGGATGCTATATTATTTGTTATGGAGAATATTGATTTTGATGATATCACTTATGGTATTGAAGAAATACGTAATAGTCATCTCAATATAGGTACAGGTACTGATTTATCGATAAGAGATTTATCCTATCTAATAAAAGAAATCTTAGGATTTCAAGGTGGTTTTATTTTCAACAAAAGTAAACCTGATGGGACATATCGAAAAACTATATCAGTGGAAAGAATACATAAATTGGGTTGGCATCACAAGATTAATCTGGATGAAGGTATTAAACTGCTATATGAATGGTATTTGAAATATTAAAAATTTCCTTGTATAATAATCTGATCCATTTCTATTCAACTAATTATACGGTATTATGTCAAAAGTTGCATTAATTACAGGTGTTACAGGACAGGACGGAGCTTATCTGTCTGAATTACTGTTAAAAAAAGGGTATATTGTTCATGGTATTAAAAGACGCAGTTCACTTTTTAATACTGACAGAATAGATCATCTTTACCAGGATCCTCATATTGATCATCGGAATTTTATTCTTCACTATGGTGATATGACTGATTCAACAAATCTTATTCGTATAATTCAAGAGACACAACCAACTGAAATATATAATCTAGCAGCTCAGAGTCATGTTCATGTTAGCTTTGAAACTCCAGAATATACTGCAAATGCAGATGCGTTAGGTACATTAAGAATTTTAGAAGCTATACGTTTGTTAGGTTTAACAAATAAAACAAAATTTTATCAAGCTTCAACAAGTGAGCTTTATGGTTTGGTTCAGGAAATCCCACAAACAGAAAATACACCATTTTATCCGCGAAGTCCATATGCTGTTGCTAAGTTATATGCTTACTGGATAACTGTAAATTACCGGGAGGCATACAAAATATTTGCATCCAACGGGATTCTTTTCAACCATGAATCTCCAATACGAGGTGAAACATTTGTAACCCGGAAAATTACCCGAGCTGTAGCCAAGATTGCGCTTGGTTTGCAGGATAAATTTTATTTAGGGAACCTATCTGCAGAACGTGACTGGGGCCATGCGAAAGATTTTGTTGAAGCCATGTATCTTATATTACAACATGATAAACCTGACGATTATGTCATTGCAACAGGAGTTTCAACATCTGTTCGGGAATTTGTTAAACAGGCATTTGCTATTCTCGATATTGATATTGCCTTTAGAGGAAATGGGAAAAATGAAATAGGAATAATCCAGGGATGCAATAATCCAAGGTTCAATCTTCCTGCAGGTAAGGTAGTACTGGAAATCGACCCGAGATACTTCAGACCTACTGAAGTTGATTCTCTGATAGGAAATCCTGAAAAGGCAAAAAAAGAGTTAAAATGGGAACCGAGATTCACACTAAGGGAATTGATTCATGACATGGTGATATCTGATTTGAACATTTTTGAGGCTGGATCGATAAAAGTTATTTGATTTTGAATTCAGTAGCTATAAGAAATACCATATATAATGAATCCAGATTGCCGGCAATTGCTACACTTGTTGGCCTAATTGTCGCTTTACCTTTGCAACATATTTTACTTTATCAATTATATTTCTGGAGGTTACCTGAATTTCCAAGAAAAATAGTATTTATTGTTCTTAATGGGACAATTACAATATACTTAACCCTTATCCTTATCAGAGATGTCTTTAGATCCGGATTTCGTATAAGGCAAAATATTATCTTACTTATAATCTCAATGTTTTTTTTAAGTATTTTTTATGTTATTATACATAATTTAAATAGTCGATCCTTAAAAAAGCGTTAATATGTTGATTACTAATGAGTAATGTTAATA
>CAZWZQ010000030.1:0-37669 GCA_964638955.1 uncultured Rikenellaceae bacterium
TTTCGTAATCAGATGAATCCGCTTTATATGCCAGTAAAAGGTATGGAAGAGCTTTCTCTGGTTGCAGGTTATAAGAATAACCGATTCCGACTCTTTTGAGGTACGGCTTTGAAGAATCCCCTGACGCTAAAACAACCAGATAATCATCAAGTGCTCGTTTTGTATAATTTTTTAAATAATAAAGCTGAGCACGCCGGACATACAGATCCATGTCATCCGGATCAATTTCAATACCTTTCGTCAGAATTTGAATTGCTGTATCCGGATTTCCCGTTGATGCATAAAGAACAGAGAGGTTCTTTATTGCTGTTACATTTTTATTATTGATAGCTAAGGAGTTATTATACAGGTCGGTAGCGATCTGCATATTTCCTTTTTTTAAATATGCAAAAGCCAATTTATCTATATAAACATGATTATTGGGCTCCTGCTTTAGAAACTTGCGGTAAACAGTTATTGCATCATCGAATCTGTTTGATTGCATATATATACCTGAAAGATAATATGCATATATCCAGTTCAATGAATCTGAGGAACATAGTTTATCCAGAAGAGGTTTGGCCAGTTTCACTTTCCCCTTATTATAATATTCTTTTGCCAGGGAGTAACTATATAACCTGTTATCAGGATTCAGATTAGCTGCTTTGGAAAAGCACTCCAAACATTGATCATCATCGAGAGAGTTCTGATAAGCTAATCCCAGAATGTAATAGAGATTTGCATTTAAACTGTCACCGGCTAATATGAGTTTGCATGTATCAATGATTTTCTCATATTTTCCATTTAAAAACATCATATTGATCTTTGAATTCAGGATATCATTCTGTGCAAATGACAGATTTACTGAATATAAACAGATGATAGTCGAAAGAAATACTCTTTTCATAGGTTAAGTATTTAAATTTAAACGTTTTTTGCCGGGAGCTGTGCTATTGTATTAAAAACCGTATTAGAAAACGTAGTTATAATAGTCAGGCAGGCATGACAAGAATATTTTTTAATTGTCATTTATTAAAAATCTGTCTTTTAAACTGTTATATATATTCAAAACACAGCCTCGTCAGTCACAATACATTTTATAGAATTTATTTAATCAATTAAACAGGTAATATGCTGTTGTCTGACAATAATCAATCTTCGGAAATATCCTTCGTGGGCGTTGACTATATCAAATTTACGAGTTTAGTATAATACGTGTCAAATTTATTTTTACTAAACAGCTTATAGTCAATTAATATTATACCAAGTTAAATTACATTTGGAAACCTGAGTTCTTTGTTTTTCGGATCAACAAATGCATAATCCTGCCCTCTGCCCTCTGCCTATAGAGTATCAAGCTCTATCTCCTCATCCTTGTTTACCTCAATGAGCTTTTCATTTTCGCACTTTACGGTTCGGGCGGGGAACCTCTTGAGAATTGTGTAATTATGTGTGGCAACAATAACTGCTCTTCCTGTTTTACTGATTTCTAAGAGTAAACTGATGATACCCTCTGAAGTCTCAGGATCAAGATTGCCTGTAGGCTCATCAGCAAGTATAATATCGGGATCATTCAGAAGTGCCCTGCCGATTACAACACGCTGCTGCTCTCCTCCTGAGAGCTGATGAGGCATCTTATAACCCTTTAATCCGAGCCCCACCTTTTCAAGTACCTCACCTATTCGTGCATGGATATCATTCTTGTTTTTCCATCCGGTGGCTTTCAAAACGAACTCGAGGTTGTCATGTACGGTCCTGTCTATCAGGAGCTGGAAATCCTGAAAAACAATGCCAAGCTTTCTGCGCAGCAGGGGAATATCCTTTCTCCTTAGCTTTGAAAGATTGAATCCCGCCACAATACCTGTACCCTCCTTCAAAGGTACCTGGGCATTGAGCGTTTTTATCACACTTGTTTTTCCGCTGCCTACTCTGCCTACAAGATACATGAACTCTCCCCTCCGTACAGTGAGGTTCACATTTGACAGAACAAGGTGATCATGCTGCCATATCAGGCAATCTTTAAGCTCAATTATTACATCCAGTGGAAGATTTTCCTGCATTTACCTGTTTTTAAGCGCAAAATACGGAAAGAATTGATAACTAACATTTGGATGTTAATAAAATCAATAATAAAGGCCGGCTGCAGGCGTTTAATAATTGTAATTTTACAACTGGCTTGTTAAGCTGATATATGTTATATATGGTTAATTATTAGTTTGTTAAGCCACGATTAAAACATCATGACAGAAAACAATCCGGAAAGAGAAAAAGCCAAAAAGAACATTTTATGAACAGGATCAGATACATTTTTATTCTCAGTCTTACTTTTATTATTTGCGGTCAGGCATTTTCCCAGGTCTCCTTTGCCGGCATGGAGATGACATCTGATTTTGAAAGGGGTATGGAACTGTTTAACAAAGAAAAGTATCCTGCCGCTATTCAGCTTTTTGATTCATACATAAAAACCGGAGGTAACAGAGACAATCTGGATGTGGCTGATGCTGAATATTACAGGGCAGTTGCCGCACTAAACCTCTTCAATCCCGATGCTGAATACAGATTGGTTACTTTTATAAGAACACATCCTGAAAGCCCTCGTATAAATGATGCATGGCTGATCCTGGGCGATTATTTCTACCAGAATAAGAACTACAGGAAGGCAATAACTTATTATGAAGAGGTTAACCGGCAGGAACTGGCCGCGGAACAACTGCCGGAGTATTTTTTCCGTCTCGGATATTCTCACTTTGTCAGGGGCGATAAGTCCAGGGCACTCCTGATGTTCTCCGAAATAAAGGATATCGATACGGAATATACACCTCCTGCCCTCTATTATTTTTCACATATTGCCTATGAGCAGAAAATGTATCAGACTGCTATGGATGGGTTTTCAAGACTCAGGGACGATGAGACATTCGGTAGTGTCGTGCCTTTTTATATTGTACAGATACTTTATCTTGAGAAGGACTATGACCAGATACTGGAAATAGCTCCCGACCTGATCGCCTCAGCCGGAAAAGACAGGGCTGTTGAGCTATACCGTTTCATTGGCGATGCTCACTACAATAAGGGGAATTATACAGAAGCATTGCCCTGGCTCGAAAAATTTGCCACCGGAACAATAATCAGCGGCAGGGAAGATAAATATCAGCTTGCGTACTGTTACTATAAAACGGGAGAGATAGATAAAGCAATAAAATTATTCCTGGAGATAGGAACAAGAAATGATCGTTTAAGTCAGAATATATGGTTTCTCCTGGGCGACTGCTACCTTCAGAAGGGAGATAAGAAACGTGCTCAGTTCGGATTCTCGGAAGCCTCAAAGCTCGATTTTGATAAAAAGATCAAAGAGGATGCACTCTTCAACTATGCAAAGATCACCTATGAAACATCTTATTCTCCATTTGGAGAGGCTACAGCATCTTTTCAGAGATATATAGAGCAATATCCGGGATCGGAAAGGATAGAGGAGGTTTACAGTTACCTGATATCCACATATTTACAGGCTAAGAACTATAAAGCTGCCCTTACCTCCCTCGACAGGATAAGCAGCAAGGATCCAAGGCTGGAGGAGGCATACCAGAGGGTGGCCTTCTTCAGGGGACTTGAGCTTTTCAGGAATATGGAGATTGACGCTGCAATAAACATGTTCGATAAATCGCTTAAGTATGAACGTTATGACAGGCAGTTTAAGGCCAGGGCACTCTACTGGAGAGGTGAGGCAAACTACAGGCTTGGTAACCTCGAAGATGCCAAAGCCGACTATACTGCTTTTATGGCTGTACCTGGCTCAATGCTGGTAAAAGAGTATGGATTTGTCAGGTATAACCTCGGCTATACACTTTACAACCTGCAGGATTTTGAAGGCGCACTGGCACATCTGAAAACATTCGAATATGATGTGACAGGTGTTAATCCCGACGTAATGGCAGATACCAGAAACAGAATAGGCGATTGCTATTATATAACAACCAGGTATTCCGAAGCAATAACCTTTTATGATAAGGTAATCGACTATGGCAGGACCGATGCTGATTATGCAATGTTTCAGAAAGGTTTTTCTCTCGGTCTTATGAACGATGAAAGGGGGAAAGCAGAGGTGCTGACATTGCTGACAGAGAGATACCCAACCTCCCCTTATGTCCCTAATGCCATATTCGAAAGAGGCAGAGCATATGTGGTGATGAATGAATTTAAAAAAGGTGAAGCGGACTTTAATAAAATCATAACATCTTACGGTTCAACTTCTTTTGTACCGCGGGCTATGGTGCAGTTAGGCCTGCTCTATTATAATCTTGGCGAGAACGAAAAGGCTGTATCACAGTATAAGAAGGTAATTGAAGACTATAAATCGACACCTGAAGCGCGAAGTGCACTTACGGGACTGAAAAATGTATATATCGAACTGAATGATGTGGATACCTATTTTGCTTACATCAAAACTCTTCAGGGATACGGTGATGTTAACCTGGCAGAAAAGGATTCTCTCCTGTATACTTCAGGTGAGAACCTTTATATAACAGGTAATTATCCCAGGGCAACAGAGGTGTTCAGAAATTATCTCAGTGAATTTACGAATGGGGTCTTCCTGCAAAATGCACAGTTTTATCTTGCCGAGTGCCTTAAATCGACAGGATATAATGATGAAGCCCTGAAATTCTATGCTACAGTTGCTGAAGCTCCGAATAACCAGTTCACTGAACAGGCACTCCTTGCTGCTGCTGAGATCTGTTACGGCAATGAGGATTATACTTCTTCACTTAAATTTTATGAAATGCTTGAGAAAGCAGCAGTCAACCCCCAGAACAGGGTTACTTCTCTCAGTGGTGAGCTGAGGTCTTCTTACCAGCTTGGTGATGCGCAGAAAACAATAGAGGTTGCAAACAAGATAAATAATACAGTGAATATTCCAGAAGAGCTGCTCAGAGAAGCAATATTTATGAGAGCCAAAGCACACTATAGTTTGAATAATTTCAATGAGGCTTTGAATGACTTCAGGAAAACAGCAACGGAGGTCGCAAGCGAGGAAGGTGCGGAGTCAAAATACAGGGTTGCTGATCTGCTTTACAGGCAGGATAAACTGACAGAGGCTGAACAGGTTACAGATGAGTTTATTGATCAGAATACTCCGCATCAGTACTGGATGGCCAGAGTCTTCCTGCTTCTTTCGGACATAAGTGTGAAAAAGGGTGATATTCTGCAGGCACGAGGAACTCTTCTGGGATTGAAAGACTACTATACAATAGATAATGATGGTATTCTTGATGAAGTAAGATCCCGGCTGGATGCCATCGATCAGAATAGTAATAACTAAAATGATTAAGATCCTGATGAAAAGAATTCTCCTGATACAATTCATTATACTTCTGGTTTCAATTCCTGTTTCAGCACAGAATGAACAACAGGACCTCGCACGGGAGGTTACCCTTTATAATCCCTATAAACCAAGCCTTTCCCTGGTTAAAAAGAGGAGTTACCTGCCTGCTATGAATGATACTGCAGGGATCAGACCTGACTTTACCTATCAGATCACAAGTAAGCCCTTTTTCCCGGAATATACGATCAGCCCCATCAAAGCAGCATCTTTGCTTCCTGACCCGCTGCCGAGGCTTTATAAAAGTTATGTGAAAATAGGAATCGGCAATTATATAACCCCTTTTGCTGAAGTGAGCATAACCAATGAGCGTTCCAAGAAAGGAGCAATAGGTTTCTATGCACGACATTTTTCAACAAACGGCAAGGTAAAGCTGCAGAATGATGAAAAGGTTTTTGCAGGTTATATGGATAATGACGCTTCATTATACGGGAAGAAATTCTTCAGGAAAAATCTTCTTGAAGGATCTCTTGATTTCAGACAGAAGACAAGGTATGCATACGGCTATGATCCCAGTTTAACTTATTCACCTGAAAAGAAAGACATAAGGCTCAATTATTATAATCCGGCAGCGAATCTGTCATTTTCATCAATAACTCTCGATTCAACGAGCTTCACCTATGATTTTAATCTTGATTATGATTTTTTCTTTAACACATCTGATCTCTTTCAGCACCATGCAGGAGTGGACGGAATTATGGCAACATCATTTAAAGGGTTTTATGTAGGATCCGGAGCAGAGTTTGATTTGTACCTTCCTTCAGGTGATATTTATGAGGGATCAAAATATATTGTCTCACTTAATCCTTTTCTGAAAAAAAGTACTCAGCAGTGGAATTTCAAGGCTGGTATTCAACTCCTTCTTGATAAGGATACTTCAGACTCTCCTAAGTTTCATTTTTACCCGGATGTAAGATTCGGTTTCAATATTGTTCCCGAATATATCAGTTTCTTTGCA
This sequence comes from uncultured Rikenellaceae bacterium, assembly GCA_964638955.1. GTDB lineage: Bacteria > Bacteroidota > Bacteroidia > Bacteroidales > VadinHA17 > LD21. The sequence goes on from CAZWZQ010000030.1 coordinate 6,312, forward strand.
GCTCTGAATGGAAGACTTGAAGTAAATGCTCCTCAAAGAATCATTGACGAGAACCCGTTCATTTTTTCCGATGGAACTCTTTTTACGCTCAAGAATACCAGCTATCCTCTTATAGTATCTGCAGGACTTAACGGAAATACAGGTATTGGAGGCAATTACCTTGTATCTGCCTCATATTCATTTATTAACGATATGCTGTTTTTCACAAACCTGGGCTTTCCGGGTGGTTTGGGCGCACTGCAATTTGGCAATTATTTCGGAACACTGAGTGACGATGGAGAACTGCTTCAGATACATGGCGAAATGACCGGCAGGATCAACGATCAGTTTATGTTTAACGGAAGCGCAAACTGGTATAAATATACTCTGTCGGTTACTGAGTTCCCATGGAACAAGCCAGACTGGGACGGTAGGATAGGGATTAAATACAATCTGAGGGATAAAATAATAGCCGGACTGGATGTAACAGCCCTGGGTAAGCGAAATCTGCTTGTTACTAATCTAGATCCTTTTTTTGGAGTAAGTTTATACAAGTTAGAGGAACCGGTTCATGTGAACCTGAACTTCAGTGCAGAATACAGGTATACCAAAATACTGTCGTTCTGGATTAAACTGGACAATATCTCATTCAAACAATATTACGAATGGGCATATTATCCCTCGCAGAGATTTATGGGTCTGGTTGGGTTTACGTATAGTCTTTAGAAAATACATGATATACTACAAAACCTGAAGGACCAGCAAGACGGGCAGGACAATTCTTCCTGTTAATTTCTAAACAAAATTGTGCATAATTTTAACATTATTTAAAGAAAAAAACAGTTAAAAAGCACTATATTTGCGAAGTTAATTAAATTACATGGGATCAGTTATTTACGACACGTGAAGAGAGGTGCTTTTTAAGTGCTGGCGTATATTAAAAATATTTCCCCTGAAAAGCATTTTTATTGTCAGTTGAGCAAGAGAAAACAGTTTTCTCTTTAATGGGTGTATAATATGATCTGTAACATAAAAGAAAGACAATGAGCGAAAAAGAAAAGAAATTGCGGGAAGGTTACTCGGCAAAGAGTATCCAGGTGCTGGAAGGCCTTGAGGCTGTAAGGAAAAGACCTGCAATGTATATTGGGGATATTGGATTAAAAGGTTTACATCATCTTGTATATGAGGTTATTGATAATTCCATCGATGAAGCTCTCGCTGGCTATTGTTCTAAAATTGAGGTTGTAATAAATGAGGATGGTTCTCTTACCGTGACAGATGATGGACGTGGTATTCCGACGGGAATAATGGAAAAAGAAAAGAAATCAGCCCTTGAGGTTGTGATGACACTCCTTCATGCCGGAGGTAAATTTGATAAGGATTCCTATAAGGTTTCGGGGGGGCTCCATGGTGTAGGTGTCTCCTGTGTGAACGCACTCTCGTCGCATCTTTCAGCCATAGTCATGAGGGAAGGGAAAGTCTTCAGGCAGGATTATGAGAAGGGAAAACCTGTAACAGAGGTGAAAACTATCGGTAAAGCCGACAAATCAGGCACGATAGTTACCTTCAAGCCTGATGATACAATATTCCAGACCACAGAATTTAATTTTGAGATCCTTGCAGCCCGTTTGAAAGAACTGGCATTTCTTAACAAGGGAATTCTTCTCACAATCAAGGACATGAGGGAGCTGATTGAGAATGGTAACGGCGGAATGCCGAGATATGAAGAGTTCCGTTCAGAGCTTGGACTTATGGAATTTGTAGAATATCTTGATGCAACAAGGGAAAAGATAATTGAAAAGACAATTCATATAACTTACGATAAGACCGAGATACCGGTTGAGATCGCTCTCCAGTACAATAACTCATTCTCTGAGAATGTACACTCCTATGTAAACAACATTAATACTATTGAAGGCGGCACACATCTTGCAGGATTCAGGAGGGGACTAACCAGGACGCTCAAAAAATATGCAGAAGATTCAGGAGCTACATCCAAGCTTAAGTTCGACATTAACGGCGATGACTTCCGCGAAGGACTAACTGCAGTTATATCAGTAAAGGTTGCAGAACCGCAGTTTGAGGGACAAACAAAGACCAAACTCGGAAACTCTGAGGTAATGGGAGCGGTTGACACGGCAGTAAGCACAATGCTTACCAATTATCTTGAAGAGAATCCAAAAGATGCGAGAGTGATAGTGCAGAAAGTGATCCTGGCAGCCACTGCCCGCCATGCTGCACGTAAAGCCAGGGAACTCGTTCAACGTAAAAACGAATTTTCCGGTTCGGGACTTCCGGGAAAATTGGCTGACTGTGCCGACAGAGACCCTGTCAACTGCGAGATTTACCTTGTTGAGGGTGACTCTGCAGGCGGAACAGCAAAACAGGGCCGCGACCGTCGATTCCAGGCAATACTGCCTCTGCGCGGGAAAATCTTAAATGTCGAAAAGGCCATGCACCACAAAATATATGAGAGCGAGGAGATAAAAAATATCTTTACTGCCCTGGGGGTCGTGATAGGAACCGATGAAGACAGTAAGGCACTCGATATTTCAGGACTGCGGTATCATAAAATAATAATAATGACCGATGCCGATGTCGATGGCTCTCATATCACCACACTTATTATGACCTTCTTTTTCAGGTATATGCAGGACCTTATCCGTGGTGGAAATCTTTTTATTGCCACACCTCCCCTTTACCAGCTTAAAAAAGGAAAAACAGAGCGTTATTGCTGGTCAGAGGAAGAAAGGGAAGCCGCAGTAAAAGAGATGGGACAGGGAAAGGAATCATCTGTTTCAATACAGAGGTACAAAGGTCTTGGTGAAATGAATGCAGTGCAACTCTGGGAGACTACCATGAATCCGGAAACAAGGACACTGAGGCAGGTAACAATTGAAAGCGCCGCTGAAGCCGACCATATCTTTTCGATGCTCATGGGTGACGAGGTACCTCCGCGAAGGGAATTCATTGAAACACACGCAAAATACGCCAAAATAGACGCTTAAAAGAATTTCCGCCGGATAACCACAGCATTACTCTGACATACTTCACTGCAGCAAAAACACCTGATACATTTACTGTCAGTCAATACAACATGATTCTCCTTTACCGGGTGCATGGTTATTGCATTAACAGGGCAAATCTTTATACATTCAAGGCATCCTGTACAATTTTTATGGATAAACACAGGCCTTCGTTCCAGTTTCCTCAGAAACTTTAACCTGTTTGAAATGAATTTAAAGGAAATATTTCTGTCACCCGTAACAGGTATCCTTTTGAATTCTTTCCTGGTTATCGTGCTTAATTCAGGACCATCATATTTTAGCTCACTGATATCATTCAGCCATAATCGCCTTTCGATTGCAATAGAAGTGGTTGGAATATCCATGGGATCATAGCCGGCAATACTGGAGGCAATGATATCCATGGCGACCGGATTCGATGATCCCAGTAGCACTTCAGTCTTTACAGGTGTACCCTGTCCCGGACCAGGACCCTCCATTCCCATAATACCGTCCATTATGAAAAAATGTGGTAAAATAACTTTGTTAAGATCAACAAGGAACCGGGCAAAGCTTACCCTGTTCTGATAGAGGGCATGCTGTTTTGCCTTGGAGAAACCCGGAACAAGACCCAACGTGTTTTTTACAGCTCCTGTAAAATAAACAAGTTCATGATTCTTGAGTTTTGGCAGGGAGATGATAAGATCAACCTCATTGATAATTGATGCGATTTTTATCCTGGTTCCTCCCGGCATTCTTCTATCTGAGGGATTTTTTGTAAAGTCAACCCATACGACACCTGTTTTTTCACATACCTGGTAGAGCCCTGATTTTACCGGCTTAAAACCCATGAGATGAATTGAAGGAGAATCACCTGCAAATACTTCCGCACCCTGCGATTGAAGAAACCTGATAACAGCCTCCATCATAACAGGATGAGTGGTTACACATTTTGACGGATCAGCATCGGTAAGTATGTTTGGCTTGACAAGAACCTTCTTGCCTTTAACATCGGGCCCTTCACATGACTTGTAAATGTCTGATACAAAATTTATGACTTGCTCAAGATCATACTCCCCGCATATCCTGACTGCTACCTTATTATTCATTTATTATTATTTCTTTAAGGATCCCTTCAATATGTGTAACAATATTGCGGGAAGGACCTGTGAAATTATTAACAATAATGCAGAATGCCAGATCTTTACCTGATATTGTCTGCAAATATCCCGCATAGCTTCTCACCCTGGTCATTGAACCGCTTTTTGTTATAAGTCTGGTGGCAAAAAGGTTATCCTTAAAGTAGTTTTTCAGTGTTCCCTCTTTACCGGCTTCAGGAAGAGAATGAAGAAACTCACTGAAATGTTTTCCATCTCTCTTCATATAAATTAAAAGATCAACCATATCTGCAGCGTTAATAGCATCAAGAGGGGAGAGGCCGCTGCCATCTTCAATGGACATTTCCTCTGTTTCTATACCGGCTCTTTCAAGAAAGCCTTTTATTACCTCAACACCGGACGTAACAGTTCCAGTCTCTTTAAATACTTTTCCCAGTTCTTTCAACAGGTGTTCGGCGTATAGATTGACACTCTCATGATTTAATACCTCAATGATATCTTTTAGGGGTGGCGAATCAATACAGGTAATTTGATAAACAGGCTTATATACAGGACCTTCCAATCTCACGGTAGAGGGATTTTCTTTAACACTTAAACCCGCTTCCCTGAGCTTTTTATCGATTATTTTTGCCAATAAAAGGGGAGGATCCGGAATAGAGGCTTTCAGAACAAAATCATTCCTATTGGCGGGAATTGATCCTGCAAGCCACCCGCTATTGCTGTATGGTGCTGCAAAAACATAACCTTCATCCTCGGTGCCTGATACAGTTAGCCGATCCATAAGATCAACCTGGCTCTCTTCAGGATAGACACCTGTAATTACATGAAAGAGGCTGTCTGATGATGTTGTAAAATGTATTTCATAAGTATTGTCAAATACACTGAGTCCATAGGCACCGGCACCATAATAATTGCCGATATCTTTCCACAGCCACTTAGCCGGAACGGGCTGATAATCATAATATGAGTCATCAGTTATTACCCTTCCTTTTACTTTTTTGATTCCGGTTTTGATAATTTCATCTATCCATTTTTCCGGAAAATCAGCATAGTGATCCCCAAACTCCTTTGATCCCAGGACCGGATCACCTCCGCCCCTGATCACAATATCGCCGTTGAGCTTTCCTGAACCATTTTTTAATACTCCTGTATAACCGACAGAAGTTATGAATTTATAATCCGGTCCCAGTAATTCGAGAGCTGCCGAAGTTGAGATCAGTTTCATTATTGAAGCAGGAGTAAGGCTTTGGCCGGAATTATATTCGAAGATGATATTACCATTGTCGGTATCAGTTATGCAGAGAGAAACAGCAGCATTTTTCATTACAGAATCGGCAAGAAAATTTTTAAAGGCTGTCTCCTGGGGATAAATGAAAAGTGAAACCGTTAGCAGAGGGAGGAAAAATATCTTTTTTATCATGTTTTCTTACCTGTGTTTTGTTCAAGAGTTGATAATAGTCCGCAAGCTGCACCGATATCCTCGCCTCTTGAGGCTCTGATTGTTGTGAGTATCCCTTTCTTGTTCAAAGCTTCTTTGAATTTTATTGTGGCAGCAGGATCAGGACTCTCAAATTCTGATCCGGGAATCTGGTGAAACCTTATAATATTTATTCTGCATTTAATTCCGTTAAGTATCCTTGCAAGCTCCTTTATATGAGCAGGAGTATCATTCATCCCCCTGAAAAGGATATATTCAAATGAGACTCTCCGCTGTCTGTTAAAATCGGATTCCCTGATAAAATCGAGTATCTCTTTTATGGTATTTGTCCCCTGAATAGGCATCAACTTTTTTCTCTCTTCATCAAACGGTGTATGAAGACTTACAGCGAGGTGACACCGGCTCTTTTCGAGAAATTCCTTTATGGTTCCCTTTAGTCCCACAGTACTTACTGTTATACGAGCAGGGCTCCATTTATATCCCCATTCACTTGTCATTATTTCAATGCTCTTCATGACCTCCGCAATATTGTCGAGAGGTTCACCCATGCCCATATATACCATATTGGTAAGTTTCAGGAATTCAGGCAGGCTCCTGAACTGGTTCAGTATCTCGTTTGATGACAGGTTTCCCTGGAATCCCTGTTTGCCTGTCATACAAAAAATACATCCCATTTTGCATCCTGCCTGTGTTGAGACGCATATTGTTGCCCTGTCATTATCCGGAATAAAAGCAGTTTCTATATATTTGTCATTCAGTACATTATAAACGTATTTCCGGGTACCGTCCCTGCTTTCCGTAACATTGACCGGGTCAATCAGACCAATTTCATAATCAACTGAAAGAAGCTCCCTCATCTTCTTCGAAAGGTTGGTCATCTCATCAATCGAAAATATTTCCTTTTTGTAGAGCCAGTCGGCGATCTGTTTAGCGGCATAGCCCGGCATCCCGATATGCCTTGTAACAGCAATCAGCTCATTCAGTGTCTTTCCGTATAATTTTTCCTTCTTCATCTAAATACATTCCCCACTCTCCTTCAAAGTAGCATCCCACATTTAAATTACTGTCATTGCGATCCCGCGAAGCGGAAGGAGCAATCTTTTTATTTTACCACAGGTTTCGTGGATCACTACAGATTCTATCCGTGTTCTTATCCGTGCAATTCCGAGTTATCCGTGGTAAAACTTCTTTCTAACACCTTTTTAATTAACTCCATATCCCGCCTTTTGCAGATCCTTTACCGATTTAAATGGTTTCGGCGGATTCAGGTATTTATTAAGATGATTATAGATCTTCATACGTATCTCCTTTGCTGCCATGTTATCGAGTCTGTCAAATGAATGGCCGCCGGGCATATTTTCGAATATTTCATAGGTAAAACCGCTTTTTCCCTCAGCCTTAAGTGATTTTATAAGGTGCTCGACTTCCAGAACATTGACATCCTCATCATTTGTGTTGGTATGGATAAGAAGGGGCGTGTTGCGATATTTTGCTGTCTGCCAGGCTGGGGATCTTTTTCTGTATTCGGCAACATTTTCATCAGCAGGCTTCCCTATGGCTGCCTGTTCTGAATAGAGATCACGGTACTCCTGATCCTTATATCCCATACGAGCTATGAGGTCACTGACCGGGACACCGGTGAAAGCCACCTTATAGTTTTGTGGGTATTCAAAGATATTGAACAGGGCAATTAATCCGCCATGACTCCAACCTATTATACCTACTTTTTCTTTATCCACAATTGTGTAATTATCAATCATGTACTGTCGGCTGGCATCAACATCCTGCACTTCAAGACCTCCATAGTCGATCTTGTTATACATGGATGCTCCATAACCTGTTGATCCCCGGTATTCGGCAGCTACGACAATATAACCTTGTAATACAATCTCCCTGACTATATGGGTATAATAGGTATCAAAGTTGGCATGTACTCCGCCATGAGGAAATACCAGAAGCGGGTATTTCTTTGAAGGATCAGCATCTTTGGGAATAAAGATATATGACCAGAATTTTACAGGATTTCCTGCACCCTGCCCTGTTGGATTTTTTTCCACTGCAAGTGGCGGGCCGGTCATATAAACCTTATCTATATAGGCTATGTCGCCAACCTTGTTATACCACTGAACATCGTCGATCTTCTTTTCGAGCACATCAAAGCGGTGGTTCAGATTATCAATATCGGTATTAACCTTTTTAATGGCTTCCATAAGCTCAACTGTCCCCGGTTGAGCTAAAAGTCTCGCAAAGCAGAAGATAAGAAGTAAAACTGATAGAGTAATTAACCTTTTCATATCAATATGCTTTTACTGGATTCCTTGATTCTTGTATCTTGTATCTTAATTATTATTATGGATCCCTGGTTAATGAATAAGTACTTAATAATAGTGTAATTGCAAGCGTAGCGAAGCAATCTTTCTGTTTTTGCCACGGATTATAAAGATTATCACTGATTTCCTCCATGTTATAGGTGGTTAAATTTCTATTTTCCCTTCATATACAAATGTTGCCGGTCCTGTCAGCCACACATCCGTCACTTTCTGGTCCTTAACTGTAAATTCGACTTCAAGATTACCGCCCTTTGTCCTTACTTTTATCGCAGGTCTGTCAAAATGTCCTGCCAGAACTGAAGCAATGGCAGATGCTGTAACACCTGTTCCGCAAGCTAAAGTTTCCTCTTCAACACCTCTTTCGAAGGTTCTGACATATAGTCCGTTATTGACGATCTGTACAAAATTGACATTGGTGCCGCCCGGAGCAAATTTTGATGACCATCTGAGCAATTTACCCTCCTCATTGACATTGATTTTATCAATATCGTCTGAAAAGACCATATAATGAGGAGATCCGGTGTTGACAAAGTAATTGCTGTCAACGATCCCAAATTCATTTACATCAGCCATCTGAAGGCGGACAATATCATGACGAACCTCAGCTTCATGTATTCCGTCGAAAGCAAGAAATCTTTGTTTTTCACCTGCTATGCCATGTTTCAGTGCAAAATGAGCACTACATCTGCCGCCATTGCCGCACATTGAACCTAATTTACCGTCAGAATTGAAATATTTCATTTCATAGTCAGCTTTGCTGAACGATGAGATCAATATCAATCCATCGGCACCAATTCCGAACCTTCGATTACATAATTTGTTAATAAGTTTTGAATCGGAAGGATTAAAATTATTGCCTCGATTGTCAATGATAATGAAATCGTTACCGGCACCCTGGTATTTGTTAAACGTTATTGTTATCAATGTTAAAGTGTTGTTAAATCTATCTAATTTATTGAAGATCATGCAAAAAATGCATGATCTTTGTAAAACAAAACTATCGGAAAACGGTTATAAAGATATGAATCTTTTGCCAAGACATATACTATGAGAACCGGTGAAGATCAAAAACGGATAAATTTAAAAAACTATATAGCTATGAAAGGAAAATATTTATTTGGTGGATTACTAATGGCTCTTGTTGGAGCAGCTATCGCATTGTTTGCATATACATCTATTATTGATAAACCTGAGGCTACAGTAGTCATGGACAGCTCGAATACGACAGTGCCTGATGCACAGGCAATACTCACATCTTTCCAGATGCAGCCCGGACAGGTCGATTTTACATATGCCGCTGAGCAGACAGTTCATGCTGTAGTGCATGTACGGACAAAAACGATGATTGAGCAGCCGGAAAACCCAATCCTTGAATGGTTTTATGGTGATCGTTACAGCAACAGGTCTAGAGAAGTAGCAGGTTATGGATCAGGTGTGATAATCTCACCTGATGGTTATATTATAACTAACAATCATGTTGTTGAGGATGCCGAAAATATTGAGGTCAAGCTTAATGACAACAGGATTTTTGATGCTAAGCTGATAGGACGGGATCCGAGTACTGATATTGCTGTTCTTAAAATAGAGGCGAAAGACCTTTCCTTTTTGAAATACGGGGACTCGGAAAATCTGAAGATAGGAGAATGGGTACTGGCAGTAGGTAATCCGTTCAATCTTACATCGACAGTCACAGCCGGAATAGTCAGTGCAAAAGGCAGGAGTCTCGGACTCCTTGATTCAGATTACAGGATCGAATCCTTTATTCAGACTGATGCTGCACTGAATGTTGGCAATAGCGGAGGAGCCCTGGTTGATACCAAGGGACTTCTTGTTGGTATAACTTCAGCAATTTATTCTCCCAGCGGCGCCTATGCAGGTAACTCCTTTGCCATTCCTGTGAGTATTGTAAAAAAGGTGGTTGAGGACCTGATAGAATTCGGAGAAGTACAAAGAGCTATTATAGGAGTCAATATCACTGAGGTAACACCGGAAGATGCTGACAAACATAATCTCCGTGAAATAAAGGGAGCCAGGATAACAAAAGTCATTGAAGGCGGCTCGGCTGATGATGCAAAACTGAAAGAAAATGATGTGATCATCAAACTGGATGATGTTGATATCAATACTGTTTCAGAACTCCAGGAACAGGTGGGTAAGCATCGTCCCGGCGATAAGGTTAAAATAACTTATCTCAGGAACGGAAAAGAGATAACAGTACCTGTTACCATGAAAAATATTGCAGGAAATACCAGCGTCGTCCCGGTGGGCATGGGTGTCGGTATGATCTTCGGAGCCCGATTTGAACCATTGAGTTCCTCAGACAGAAGAACATATAATATTGATAACGGAGTAAAAATAGCAGAAATAGGCGATGGCCTTTTCAGGGATATGGGACTGAAGAAAGGAACAATTGTCATCAGGGTTAATGATAAAAAAGTGAATAGTACCGATGATATAAGAAATGCTACAAATAACAGTGAACGATCTCTTAAATCGATCGAAGGAATAACCTCCGACGGCAGGGTATTCAGTATCAGTTATGGTTATTAAACATAACTTTTAATTGCAAATAGTTGAAAAACAATAAGTTTGTAAATAATAATTTTTGTTGATAACAATGCATCGATATCTTTGTTATTACATATAAAAGCATTATCTTTGCGCAAAATTTTTTCAAGGCATAATGAGACAGCTAAAGATTACCAAATCCATAACAAACAGGGAGAGTGCTTCACTCGACAAGTATTTGCAGGAGATTGGTAAAGAAGAGTTGATATCGGTAGATGAGGAAGTTGAACTGGCTCAGCGGATAAAAAAGGGAGACAGAACTGCTCTCGAAAAACTCACCAAAGCAAATTTACGTTTCGTCGTATCTGTGGCAAAACAGTATCAGAATCAAGGACTCAGCCTTCCGGATCTTATTAATGAGGGTAACCTTGGTCTGATAAAAGCAGCTGAGAAATTTGATGAAACAAGGGGTTTTAAGTTTATCTCCTATGCTGTGTGGTGGATAAGACAGTCTATACTCCAGGCACTAGCTGAACAGTCGAGAATAGTAAGATTGCCTCTTAACCAGGTCGGCTCACTAAACAAGATAAATAAGGCTTTTTCAAAGTTTGAACAGGAAAACGAACGTACTCCTTCACCAGAGGAGCTCGCAGATGTTCTTGAATTGCCCAAGGAGAAGGTAACCGATACTCTTAAAGTATCCGGTCGGCACGTTTCTGTAGATGCTCCGTTTATTGAAGGGGAAGACAACAGTCTTCTCGACGTGCTTACAAATACCGATTCCCCTGTTGCTGATAAACTCCTGATGGATGAATCTCTTTCAAGAGAGATATACAGGGCACTGGCAACCCTTACTGAGAGAGAGAGAGACATTATCCGCTTCTTCTTTGGTATAGGCTGCCAGGAAATGACACTGGAGGAGATAGGAGAGAAATTCGGACTTACAAGGGAAAGAGTACGTCAGATAAAGGAAAAAGCTATAAGAAGACTGAGACATACCTCTAGAAGCAGACTGCTGAAAGGATATTTAGGTTAATCATATTACTGGAATGAAAGTAAAAATGAGCCCCGGGGAGAGGCTCATTTTTTTTGCCTGCCAAAAAATAGTACAGGCCGGGGGAAAATTTTAGTTAAATATACTAAATATTTTTATTATCTGATCAATAATTTAGATGATTTATTTTTGCCGGGGGAATAATCAATATATTAGTATGTATCAGCAAATCAGTACTATATAACATACAAAATGGATTATTTCATATAATACTGACTTTTTTTTTACAGATATTTGCTGCTGATCGCATGAATTTAAGATATTTGATCAAACAAATCTGAATGGATTTTAAGCTGATATCTGATTTTGTTCCAACCGGAGATCAACCGGAAGCTATTGGACAGCTTGTTGACGGACTTAAGAAAGAGGTCCCGTTTCAGACCCTTCTCGGTGTTACAGGTTCGGGAAAGACATTTACCATAGCAAATGTAATTGAGAAGGTTAACAGGCCTGTGCTGGTTCTCAGCCATAATAAAACCCTTGCTGCCCAGCTTTATGGAGAATTCAGACAGTTTTTCCCGGAAAACCGTGTTGAATATTTCGTGTCGTATTATGATTATTACCAGCCTGAAGCATATCTGCCGGTATCCGATACGTATATCGAAAAAGATCTGTCAATAAACGAGGAGATAGAAAAACTAAGACTGAGTACAACCTCATCTCTCCTTTCCGGAAGAAGGGATGTGATAGTTGTATCATCAGTTTCATGTCTGTATGGCATCGGAAATCCTGATGATTATCATTCAAATACTGTCCATGTCAAACGAGGACAGAAAATTGGAAGAAATCATTTTCTCAGAAAGCTGGTTGACAGCCTTTATTCGCGTAATGAGCTCGAATTCAGACATGGAACATTCAGGGTAAGGGGAGATACTGTGGATGTTTACCCTGCCTATGCCGATATTGCAGTCAGGATCATCTTTTTCGGCGACCAGGTAGAGGAGATTAACACATTTGACCCCGTAAGCGGAGACCGGCTGGATAATATGGATGATTATATTATATACCCTGCCAATATCTTTGTCACCACACGCGACAGGATCAATCAGGCAATCAGTCAGATACAGGATGATCTCGTCCTGCAGGTAACACACTTTAACGACATCGGCAAAAAAGAGGAAGCCCGCAGACTTCAGCAAAGGGTCTCGTATGATCTTGAGATGATTAAGGAACTAGGCTACTGCAGCGGTATTGAAAACTATTCACGATATTTTGACGGTCGTAGGTCAGGAGCCAGGCCCTTCTGCCTTCTTGATTATTTTCCTGAAAATTTTATAACGATCATTGATGAGAGTCATGTAAGCATTCCTCAGATCAGGGGAATGTATGGCGGCGACCACTCACGCAAACAAACTCTTGTGGAATACGGCTTCCGTTTGCCGGCAGCGCTTGACAACAGACCGATGCGTATTGAGGAATTCGAATCCCTTACAGGGCAGATAATATTTGTCAGTGCAACACCGGCTGATTATGAACTTGAAAAGAGTGAAGGTGTTTTTGTAGACCAGGTCATAAGGCCGACAGGATTACTGGACCCCCCGATAGAGGTGCGGCCCAGTATGAACCAGATAGCTGACCTGATGGATGAAATAAGGGAAAGGGCTAAAACAGGAGAAAGGACCCTGGTGACAACAATCACAAAAAGAATGGCAGAAGAACTGACAACATACCTCATTAGATTTGATATCAGAAGCAGGTATATTCACTCTGATATTGATACTATTGAGCGTATTGAAATCATGGAGGGTTTAAGATCAGGCACCTTTGATGTACTTGTTGGTGTGAATCTTTTGCGAGAAGGACTTGATTTGCCTGAAGTATCCCTTGTGGCTATTCTTGATGCTGATAAAGAGGGTTTTCTGAGATCTTCACGATCGCTGACACAAACAGCAGGCAGGGCTGCCCGCAATCTTAACGGCAAGGTGATAATGTATGCTGATACAATAACCGGTAGCATGCAGATGACAATTGATGAGACAAACAGGAGAAGAGAAAAACAACTGAAGTATAACGAGAAAATGGGGATCACACCTGCCCAGATATACAGGAAACCGGGATCAATACTTACAGGCTTAACCGGGAAAGGCCGAGCCTATATTGAACCTGACAGGCCGGATATTGCAGCTGATCCTGTAGTGCACTATATGAACAGGGAGGCCCTTGAGAAGGCGATAGAAAAGACAAAGAGACAAATGGAAAAAGCAGCTTCAGAACTTAATTTCATTGAAGCGGCAAGATTCAGGGATGAAATGTCTGATCTACAGAAACTATTACATTCGAAAGGCTGACAGTAATTCATAACTTCTATTACCGTACATTTTAATTTAAATCAAACTTAGTCTGGATATGAAAAAGAGGTTATATTATTTAATGATATTAGAATCGACAATTTTAATATTACTGGCTTGTAAGCCAGATATGCTTTTTTCTCAACAATCAAATGAAAATAAGTTGACCCAGTATCTTTTCCCCGCATTTGTACAGGGAACTATTAAGATGAAAGCAGTAGCCCCTATAAGTATCATGCTGAACTATAATACTTTAAGTGAAAAGCTGGTATTTGAACAGGGTGGGCAGTACTTTGATTTATCTAACCAGAAAATGGTCGATACAGCATATATAGAGGATAAGATTATGATCCCCTATAAAGAATTCTTACTTGAACTAATAGTAAAGGACAGTATTTCTTTTCTGATACAATATAAAAGCAAACTTCTGGAACGGGGCAAAGAAGCAGGTTACGGCACTGTATCATCAACAGCTGCTATCGACAATATTTCTGTGATAGCCTTGCCTTCAGGATACTATAATATATCCATTCCGGACTATTACGAGATAAAAACCTCACAGATCTTCTGGATAAAAGATGGCAATAACTGGTCAGCCTTCTTAAATGAAAAACAATTTCTCAGGATATTTCCGGATCACTCAGCAGTCTTAAAACAATATATTAAGGAGAATAATATTAAAACTCGCAGGATAGAAGACATGATTAACCTGGTAATCTATCTGAATGAACTTGAGCGGTGAATGTTATGATTCCCCTATATCACCTTATGGCGATCCATTTTTTCTCACTGTCACCATCTCTCACTGTACCTTCCATCTTATTGCCGGAAACATACCCGGTATAAAGAACATCATCGATCATGAAGGTTATCTCATTGCCGCGAAGCCTTCCGTTCCTTAAAGTCAAATTCTTATCGTCGCTTGTCAGTTTGCCATGGATCATCTGAAATTCCTGGCTGATAATGAGCTGATCCTGCCCAAGTTCCCATATACCCTCAATCCTGGCAGGTATGATCCACAGCAAAGCAGAATTCCAACTGTTCCAGTTTTCAGCTGTTGTAGCTTCATAATCGGGCTCCCATTCACCCATGGTAAATGTGTTTGATACAATCCGTGTTCCTGGCTTTAGTTCAAGAAGCCGGGGCCTTAATTTAAGGTTGATCTCCGGAAGAAGAAACATGGTGATAACGGTGGCTTTTGAAAGGTCACATTCAAAAAGATCACCTTCTATGAATTCAGCTTTATTACTGACACCTTCAATCTCAGCATTTCTCTTCGACAGTGCTACCAGGTCAGGGTTATATTCGATACCAAGCGCATGGGCACCCTTCTTAGCAGCTGTGATAACTGTCCGGCCGTCTCCCGATCCCAGGTCAATAACAAAATCATCAGGAGTAACACCTGCTATTGATAACATAGTATCAACAAGTTCCTGGGGAGTCGGAACCCATACCACATCCTTGCCCTGTTGCCCTATCTCGGGTACATAGACTGAAGAAGGAGAATTATTTTGTGCAAGCAGGTTTGCTGATAAGAAAAGAAGAAACAGGAATGAAAACAAGCGGTGAGATTCATATCGGGATTTCATAGTCATAAAAACTGATGAGTGAAAAAATAAAATTACTCGATTTATTTCAATCCTGAATGTGTGGACAAAAATATTCTATATGAATCATCATTCGATAATCCATGGAATAATTGCTGAATTTCTTCTTCAGGTCTTTTGATTCTGGTTTATCCTGCAGCTTTTTATTTCTTATTTTCGCACCTGTACACAACGATGAAAAGTGCTATGGTAATCAGAAAAAAGCTGTTGGCGGCGTGAAAATAATTTACAACATGACCGAACCCGAATATATTCTTCCCGACGAGAATTGAAATAACTGCAAGAAATACTATTATTACCCCGATTCCTGCTGATATCCATCCGATCCAGTTAAGAGTTTTCATGACCTCAGTTTTAATTAATAAATCTGTCCTGTTCTTTGATCAAAGTTATTAATTAACTGTATAAAAGTCAATTTATTCTGAATATTTATCTCAGCTTTTATCAGCTTAGTTTTACATTGTGAATAAGTTGAACAAGTAAATTAACAAACTGGATGAAATCATTAACCTGGTAAATTACATTAAGAGCTCAGGACAAATTTATATGCCAGGATTGATTTTTAAGCCGGGATTGGTATATTGACAAATTAGTATTAACTTTATGAATATAGTTCTAAGGCTAATCTGGTTTACCAAAAGTATATAGGCATGAAAAAAATATTGATCTCAGCCTGTCTTATATTATTGTTTTCCACCTCTTTCGCTCAACAAGACGGCTCATCAACCACTAAGGTGGATCTGTCATATTTTATTACACACACCAGGGAAGAACTGATCAATAAACTGGTTGATATGCCATTCGGAATTAATTCTGATGATCCTGTTGATAAAATACTTAATAAGATTAAAATTTATCTTTTGGCATTTACTCCAGAACCTGGATATTCTGATGATATATATGCGAAAGAGGCTAATATGCAGGCTTTGAAAAGTGTAATGCAGGGAGGATATGGGATAGGAGCAGTGTTGATTGATCAGAACGGAAAGATCATTGCATCGGCACATAATTCACAGATACAAAAACGCCGTTCAGATCTTCATGCTGAAATGACCCTGTTGACAAACTTTGAAAAAAGCTTCAAGTCAAGAAAATACATGGATAGTTATGTATACAAACCGGGAATGATAGTCTTCAGTTCAGCAGAACCCTGCCCGATGTGTTTTATCAGGATAATTACTACCGGATGTAATACAAAATATTGCACGCCAGGACCCGAAGACGGTATGGTAAGCCGAATAAATTACTTACCTGCATACTGGAAGGAGCTGGCTATGGAACGAACAGTGGAACTGGGCGATTGTTCCCCGGAGATGCAGAAACTAGCTCACCTTTTGTTTTATTCTTACCTTCTGGATAACAGAGGGCCTCAATAGAATAGTGTACGAAAATCTTGTTACAATACTTACCCATCTGCATACGAAGGAAGCTCTTGTGTAAGTATCAGGAGTCCTTGGTGCAGGTATATATGCTTTTAAAATGAACATATACTTATATTCTCTGCTTTTTATTATTATCAGGTTTACTATCAGTTGGGATCATAATTGCGAACACTTTTGCGGGTGCGGATCAGATCATAATATTCCATTTTTATTTTATTATTTGGTATGTTACTAAGGTAATAATTATGCTAATGTGTAACAGATGAATTTTTGCAGAATCGGTTTTGTTGATTAATTTTGCGGAAATATTTTCCTCCTTCGCTACCGACTACGCTAAAGCTATGTCGGTCAAAGAAAGCTTCGGAGGAGGCACCGGGGTGTGGCGCAGTTGGCTAGCGCACTTGCATGGGGTGCAAGGGGTCGTCTGTTCGAGTCAGATCACCCCGACAGATAATAAGGGGCGGACTATTACGCCCCTTGTTTGTAATTTTATATGTATATCACCTATATACTGTACAGTTCCAAAATCGATAGATATTACACTGGTCATACAGAGAATCTTGATCGTCGATTGGAGGAACATAATCGTGGGAAAACACCTTTTATGGCCAAAGGCATTCCGTGGAAGATAGTCTATTCTAAAGAATTTGAGACTCGAAAAGAGGCTATGAAATATGAAAGATTTATCAAGAAAAGAGGAGCAGAAAGATTCCTTAACGATAACAATAATCAGTTGGGCTAGTGCATCACGCAAGGCGTGAGGGTCGTCTGTTCGAGTCAGATCACCCCGACAAGGTTTACGAAAATCATAAAAAGTCAGGTGTACAGTTTTGTGTATTATCGAAAGACAAAAGAAACATACTGTACACTTTTCTTATTATGTCTGTTTTTCTATTTTACTTGTATTAAATGAAACCAATATTCCCTATTCTGACACAGAAATCCGTAAAGCCTGGATTCAAAACCTGCCAAAAAATAGGTCTTTACAAAATCCTTTTAATATATTATTAAGATTGAAAAATCTTGTTGCATGATTCTATTCCCGCTCCAGATACAGAAAAACCCCTATATCTAATAGCAGATAAGGGGTTTTTGATTTTATGGAATACAAATAGGATACAAATGGCAGAGAATCTTGTAGAATAGTGAGACCATTTCTATCCTGACAATTATCTCCGTTTAATTACCATTTCTGTCTTCTTTCATACTCATTATATACGCGTTATAAAATCCTTCACCAATTCCATCACCCTCTGAAAACACAAACTCCTCAGATCGTTGATCTTGAGGGGCTTACGATTTAAAGAAGTGATTTTGTCGGCTTTCCCAGAAAAAGTCCGATTAAAATTAGAGTATAATCTTTAATTTATACGGCTATAAGAGATTAAATGTATAAGAATATTTTATCATTACTGAACGTTGAAAATAAACGGGCAGATTTGGTATTTCGCGAATCAGATTTGTATTACGCCCTTCGTTAAACAACAGATACAGGTCATTTCCTTCTTTAGGATTGTATCTAAATCTAATATTTGTAATAATTTCATTTACATCAGTATTGTATTGAACGTAGGCAAATGCTGAAAAATGTGTATCAAACATATAAAGCACCTTGATCCCTGTAATATGATTTATCATTTTCACGTTTCTCCTGCTGAAATCAACGTAGTCAAAATTATAAACTGCGGCTAACTCAAGATGTTTGGAAATATTCCATGTTGGTTCAATACGAAAAGATAATCGGATTCCGTCATAATATTGACCTGTCTCAGTATTAAATGTAGCAAAAAAAGGCTTGGAAACCGGAGAAAACAGATTTCCAATCATATAAAAAAAATTATACTTCCCGGGGGCGACATAAACTTTATCTTCCTGTATTTCGAGGCTGTCTCGCAGATCTTCAATATCATGAACAAAAAACATCTCTCCTTTCCAGATGCTCTTCGACTGGAAATTCCAACCTGTATGATTGTGGAAACTCATAAAAGAACCATCATCGACGTAGGTAAAGTATCTTAATATTATACTTGGAGAGTGCCAATAGAGCCTGGAATTACTCCCCGGCATCCAGCCATATTGTATGGTTGCTCTGGCTATACTGTAATTATCTCTTGATTCAAAGCCAATACCTGGATTATAATTTACTCCCGATTGAATGTATCTGATATCAAATCCCAATCCCTTTTTTGAACGTCTTTCATAGGCAATCATAAAACGAGTAGGTTCAAGAACGCTGTTGTTTTTTATGGTATCCTCGAATGTCTGGCTCCATACCAGACTGAAGTAGTCGTTGCCGTATAGACGTATGGAGCCATCCAGACCATAAGCAACATTAAACGAACCGCCAAAGCCAAGGCGGCTTGTAACCATTGATCCAACATAAGAGTTTTCATTAATAATTCTTCTTCTGAGTCTCATAACTCCGAAATTTTCAGAAGGCATTTTTTCTTCTTCTATACCGGAGCTGTTTTTCAGCCACAGCGGAGCTGTCTGTATGTTGAGTAATCCCAGATCCCATTCTTTAAATTTGCCGGTAAAACGCCCACCTCCGTAAATACGGATAGGGTCGCAATCCTCACTGAGGCCGATGCGACGACTGTAAAAGAGATTATTATTACCACTGGAATTAAAATTGAAGATATCTGACCGTTCCAAAAAGAACAACCGTTTTTCAGGTAAAAAGAGTGCCATACGTGTGAGATTAATTTTCTGATCATCTGCTTCAACCTGAGAAAAATCAGTGTTAACAGTAAAGTCAAGTATTAGGTTACTAGAAAGACCATATTTGACATCCAATCCTGCCCTTAAAGCAGGATTGTTAAACTTCCGGTAAGAATCCTCATTATCAAAAAGCTCCCTTTTGCTTTCATAACTTGCAAGAGCATAAGGGGCAATATAGAAAGGTTTTGCAGATTTTATCCCCCTCAGAACAATCTCCTGAGCCTGTGATGGTTTAATCGGAGAAATCTCTCCCCAATTCGGAAGTATAGCGGGGAAAGTATTTGTTTCATTCTTTGCAGAAATCCATCTTTGGACAATCAGTCCCATCCTTACCTCTCCGTTTATTTCCTGAAAGCGCAGACTTGACAGGGGGATTTTGATCTCTGTCGTCCATCCTTCGCAAAACTTTTTTGTAAGAACTTCCCAGAAAGCATTCCAGTTCAGGTTCATTGCTTCCTGTGTAGGAAGAGTTGTTACAGCATCTCTCTGTACACTTGCGTCAAATCTTAATCCATCAGGCGTGGTGATAAAAACAACACCATTTTCCTTATCATTATAAGTATCGAGAATAACACCTAAATAATCACACCCCTTCCCCATATAATCCCTCTTATAGCTGGCTGACTTAATAATACCTACATCATTGTAATAAAGTATTGCTCCTATCCATAAATATTCATCATCATAAGCAAAACGTATTTCAGTATCTTCAGTAGGTTTAATTCCGAAGGTGGGTGAATGCATTATCAGCTTTATCAGATCTATTGAAGCCCAAGCCTCTTCATCGGGGACACCATCAAAGTGTATGGGATTATCGAGTTTATCAATAAATACAGAATGTTTTAGGGATGATGACGAACTTAACTGGCTGAACAGGTTTAGATACGTAAAAAAAAATATTGCAAAGGTTAGCAGGTTACGGTTACACATTTTTCAATTAGTAAAAAAAATTAACTCATAATCAACAAATATTAAACTTTAAGGGAGAATAAATAGAAATTACCATACGGTTAACTTCAAAAATATAATCTTGTTTTTAATCGAAAAACGAACAAACAAACCTTCACCGGAATATGACTCTTTTCTCTTCTCCGGATCCTTTACTACAAGTATCTCACAGAAAGGTGGTATCATTTAATCCTGTTTGGTGGTACTGTTTTTCTACGGTATTAAAAACCAGTAACATGGATTTGTATCAACGCCAAATTAAATAGTGTATATGATTTGTAATACTCAAATTATTTTATTATTGTTAAAGTACTCCGCTGGCTGCCCGATCAAAATAAAATAGTTCACTATAGTGACAATAAACTCATATGCAAAAGCTGAGTTAAATTTCAGGAGAAAATTAATTTATCCTTTGTTTAGCCTCATAAAGTATTGTTTAATTTAGGAAGAAGTCTTAACCTGATTGCTTCGTCAAGAACTCACCCTATCAAACAATTTTTTTGTTTACCGGATCCCATTCAATTCGACGGTGTTCAAGATATGATCTGTGAGCCATCAGGCAGGCTATTCCTTCTTCAAAAGCCCGTTCGATGTTTGCACTTGGCGTTCCACCTTTACGGATACAATCAATCCATTCCTTAATATGCAGGTGAGTAACATCAATCGCACGACCATTAATTGTTGTTGTAGTTAAACCGCGTGCAGCAAAGTATTTTTCAGTTGCTGAACTCACTGCATCAATCTTGCCTAAAGTTGGATTAAATGAGACCATTGGCCCTGATTGGTCAATAAGGCCAGCCTCAATCTGTTTTTTGTATCGAATAGATTCGGCATCAGCAGTTATGCTTATAGAACTTCCCATCTCCATGAAAGCTTCACGCCCCATAAAAACGCGGCCCCTGCTGCGGCTGTTCGCCAGGGTTGCACTATAAAGCAAGGTCATATCCCGGTCAGGATATTCAAATACACAATGAAGGGTATCGGGCATATCCCTGTCATCTTTCCAGTAGTATATCCCGCCGGAAGAGACAACTGCTTTAGGAATGCCTATTCTTAAAAGCTGATTCACAGCATCAAATTCATGGGTGAACAGTTGACCGATCATTCCTGTCTCATAAGCAAAGAATTTCTGCCAGTTGTAGTAACGGTTTGTGGTAAATGGAACTACCGGTGTCGAGCCAAGCCACTGAGGCCAGTCAATAGATTTCTCATCACCCGGTTTTGGATTACCGTTAGCATCAAGATGCCTGATCCAGGCGCCATCGGCTGAATTGCGATTTGTTGTTGTCTCCACAAGGGTGATTTTTCCAAGGATATCTTTCTTAATTATATCCTTAGTCTGTTTGAAAATGACACTTTGAGTTATCTGATGTCCCAACTGAAATACTATTCCGCTGTTTTTTACGGCAACATAAGCATCATTCAGTTCCTCTTCGTTCAGTGCTATACTTTTTTCACAATAGACATGTTTGCCTACTCTGGCTGCTGCAACAGAAATTGGAGCATGATGATGGTCAGGGGTGGCTATCATCACAGCGTCAATATTCTTATCATCAAGCATTTCCTGGTATGTACGGTAACGTTCCACGGGAATATCAGGGGTTTTTGCACCTCCTGCACGCACTGGATTACGTGCCGTTGCAAGACCGTTTTCTGCATGAAGGTCAAATACATCGCAAATACCGGTGATAGCCACATTTAAATCTTCCTGTGCAAGCCAGTCTTCAAGTGTGTCGTTTTTTTTACGCTTTTCAACATCATTGGGATGAATATAACCCAATCCGTTTGCATGAGCGACTGCCCTGACTCCAAATCCGATAATGCCTATTCGTAGCAATTTTCCTTTAGCTCCTGAGCTTGGTAAGATAACCGGGGCCTCAATGTTCTGCAAATCTAACTCTTTCAGTACCCTGTTTTTCTTTTCCAGGTCATATCTCGTCTTCGCTGCTAACTTATAAGCAAACAGCCCTAAAACCGGTATCCCCGCCAGAGCTTTTATTAAAGTTCTGCGTTTATTGGCAGTTTTTGGTGCCGGTTCATTCTTTTCTTCCGGCTTAATTGTTTTTTCTTTATCCTGTGCCATTGTGTTATTCCTTTCTATTATTTCTTAAATTTTTATACTTTTCAATAAATATATCCAATCCGAATATGGAACTTGTTGGAAATACAGCCAGGACAACCAATGCTACTGACTCAATAAGGGTCTTACTAACGACCAGGTAGTTTCCTTCAGTCGGAACCAAGTATTCCAGACCTATAAAGGGCGGATTGTTTAAATAGTAAAGTAACAGCAATAAAGCTCCGGAAATAGATGCCAACCTGGTAAACAAGCCAAATATCAATCCCAATCCTATAGCTATCAATCCCCATGTATTAAGAAAATCCACAACGTTCAGTAAATTATCGTGAGCCAGAATATACCTGGCAAATCCTGCAAGAATCCATTTAGATTCCTGTAAAACTTCCAATGATGACCAGTTGGGAATTAGTACTTTCGAGAAACCCTCATATAAAAGATGCCATCCTATTAAAAACCTTAAAACAACTAAAGTAGTAAGTTGCGGTGTTGTAAATGTTTTTGTCTCTTTCATGTAGTTAACGATTTTTGATTGGATAATTAGTGTCTGTCCATAAAGTCGTCAAAATTTTCACCTATAAGGCACAGGTTTCTATCCAGAGGATACTTATTTATAATGTTTCTAAATAAATTCATTGATTCTTCCCAATTCTTAGTTTTTCTTGGTCATACACCACAATAAATGCTTTTTTTCGATCATTAAACCATACTTATCCTGTCTCCCAGCGCTACCCGGGCATGGTGCTCACCGACGCACTGGTATCATGCCTGTCGGCGCTATTATTTCTATCAAATGTGCCGTCATTAACCTGATATTGTATGCTATTATGCTCCAATATATCTTTGCTATAAAATGCTTCCATCCTTTCCAGACACAACGAAACAGGTTGCATCCCCTTTTAACATTTGAAATACCCGCTTCCATACCACTGCGCCATTTTTTCAAACTGGTATCCATATTTAGGCTTATTACCTTGTTTTGTAAGCTGCCCACTATCTTATTAAAGACAATGTTCCTTATTCCAATTTTCTGTGCTTCTTTCAGATTTGATGTTGATTCATATCTTCCATTAATAACACTATCGCACAGAATTATCGCATGGTCATCAATAACAATTTCGAACATTGGTTCGAATAGTGATTTATCGAAAAAATTGCCTTATAATACTTCATAGCCCAATACCAAGTTGCTTGTCCACGTGCCAGGTTCACATTTATCAAACTTTACTTCCCCTGTGTCCTTTTACAATTATATCGGTATATCTCTCGGATATGGAAAATAATATTTAATCTCTGTGCACATTCTCTCCTTCTATCCACTTTCGGAAGGTTAAGTCGGATATCTATTCCATCACTTCGTATAATTCTTCGCTATAGCATCACCATATCCATAAATCCAAGTGTATTATAAAGTAATTTTTCTTAATTAGATTGGACACCTGGTTAATACACTTTGAGAATGTGATCAGTTGTTTACAGAATAACTCATAGCGCTTTTCTAACATCTTTATATTCTGTCCAAATTAAACGTTTGAATAACAGATTAATACATACTGAATAATATGGATATAAATCTTATTCATTATTTGCTTAATCTGTCACTCAAGTATAGCCCTCAGATATTCAACACACTTTGTGGTTTCTTTGGCAGCATCTGAACCTTCCGGAACCGGGTATTCCATTTCAACGTCAACATTGATTGGCCATTGCTCCTTCTTAATTAACAGGAGCATATCGGCAATTGGAGTTTCACCCTCTCCAAATGGTACATTGGTGTCTGGAGGATTACTTTTTGGTCCTGTTTTATCCCTAATGTGTAAGCTGCAAATACGGTCGTGATATCTTTCTATTATGTTGTTAGGATGCAGCCCTGTGGCTCCGAAATAATGCCCTGCATCCAAATTGATCATATTGGCTGACGAATGAGCAAGGTACTTTTTGATATCGAAGTTTTCTCGTCCTAATTCTCTCGATATATGATAAATGGCTAGACTATTATGCTTTTCAGCAAACTTGCCAAAGCGTTTACAGTCTTCTTCAGTGCTGACTGAATCACTTACACCATATGCTCCTAATGTCTTGGCTACATTAAATGCATAGTCAACCTCTTCATCTGACCATTCGTTTTGGATTTGAGTTTGAGCTGCAAACTTGGCAATGTGGATATTTACCCCCGCATCATTGTACATCCTGCGGAGATCTGCATACTTTTGCATTGGTAAAGATAAACGCCACTGTTTTTGCTCCTCCCTCTGCTCGTTGGTTAATTTCACTTGGGGATGTGCTAATAAGGATAGAGGATAAGGAATACCTAAACTTTCTTCAAGGAAACATCTCGCCTCAATCGAATTAACCCCGGCCTGTAGAACGTATTCGAGGACTTCCTCCGCGCTATGCGGCATATGGATATAGCCATACGTAGTAATTCCTATTTGAACGCCACCGACTTTGGAATTGGGCTTTTTAGGTCTGGTTCTGCCTTGATAGTAATAATTTAAAGGAACCATTGTAAACGCAGTTGCGGTCGCAGTTGTGCATAAAAATTTGCGTCTCGAAATTATTGATTTCTTCATTTCCATGGATTTTAGTGAATTTTAAAAAGACATTTTTATACTTAATAGTATAATTACAAATACTCATTTAATAATACCTGCTTAAGATTAATTTCAGAAAATGATAAATAAAAGTCCTCTATAAACGCCCTTTAATAAAGGCCATCAAAATCATTCTATATTATACTTCATCTGGAACAATATAAGGGTTACGATAGTTCCGTGTCAACAAAGTATCAGCTTCAGGATCGTTTACAAACTTTTCATAGTCGCCCATAAACTTCAGTTCACGTTTCAAACGATATGATATATTTGCAAGGTGAGGAAGAGCAGAGGAGTAATGACCTTTAATAATATCACAGTTTAGTGTTTCATTATTTCCTGAACGGATGGCATCAATGAAATTAGCAACATGATCATTATTACTGGAGATGTAAGAAGGAATAACATAAACCTTCTTACCTTGATCCGAATTATTGCCGACGAGAGTGGTCGGTGGAGTGACATCATCAGAAATCTTCCTATTAGCTTTACCTTCTTCCTTTGAACCTGTAAAAGGTACTTTTTCGTCTTTACGGAAAGCTTTCCATATACCTCCGCTAAGTTCGAGGTAACCTTCAGTGCCATAAAATATGTTTCCGCCGCGGCTTCCAAGGTTTCCTTCTGCGTTGGTATAACGTCCTCGTGTTTCAAACTCAAGCATTTTCCCATCTTTGTATTTGAATATGGATGACTGTGTATTTGGAGTCTCCTGAGCACACTCATCAGGATCAATTCCGTAGATACCACCGGTAGAATAGACTGAAACTGGGTGTTCATTCTTATTGAGTCCCCAGCGTGCGATATCAAACTGGTGTGGTCCTGCGTTTCCCGTATCACCATTACCGGTATCCCAGAACCAATGCCAATTGTAGTGACTTTTCTTTTCATTATACTGGCGCCATGTAGCAGGCCCTAGCCAACGGTCGTAATGGAGTGTGGCAGGAGGAGTACTGTCTTTTGCAATACCAAAAGAATCACGTGGTTTATAACAAAGACCTCGGGTCATATAGACCTCACCGATGCCTCCATCATGCAGAAATTTAATTGCTTCCAGCACATTACTATTCGAACGGTTTTGAAATCCGACCTGCACTCTTACATTGTACTTATGGGATGCCTCAATCATTTTTCGTCCCTCAAAAATATTATGACATGACGGCTTTTCAATATAGACGTGCTTACCAGCCTGGCAGGCCCATATTGTTGCAAGTGCATGCCAGTGATTGGGTATAACTATCGACAATGCATGTATCTCTTTATTATCGAATACCTTACGCATATCCCATTCAGTTACGGGTCTAATGCCTGTTTTTTCCTGAACTGTTTTTGAGCGTTCGGCAAAGAACTGTTCATCAACATCACAAAGAGTTGTTAACCATACGTTCTTGTCGGTTTTTAAGGAACAATAGCTGTTGATATGAGCTACACCTTGGCTGCGGAGCCCAATTACAGCAACGTTAATACGTTCATTTGCGCCAATGATTGAAGTATAAGACTTGGCACTGAATCCTATGCCGCCAATAGCTATACCAGCTGAAGCTATTGCGCTTTTCTTGATAAAATCTCTTCTTTTTGTCATTTTACAATTTATTAATATTTCATCATTAGTAACTGTATTCTTATACTGGTTGTTTTAATAACCAGGATTTTGTTCGAATACAGCATCAATATTTAAATCAATCTGCTTTTGTGGAATAGGAAGCAAGACATGATGATCTTGAACATTACAAGCCGGTTTTACAGGGTTATTACAATATTTCCGAGTTCTTTGCAAAAAGTTGCCCATCCGACGTAAAGTAATCCATCTGAACTCTTCCCCAAAAAGTTCTCTTGCCCGTTCATCACATATATAATCTAAATTCACATCTGCAGGTAAAACCGGAGTTGCGTTAGCTCTGCTCCTGATTTTATTAATATCTGCGGCTGCTAAATCAAGCATTCCTAAACCAACATA
The DNA here is from genome assembly GCA_964638955.1 of uncultured Rikenellaceae bacterium. Taxonomy (GTDB): domain Bacteria; phylum Bacteroidota; class Bacteroidia; order Bacteroidales; family VadinHA17; genus LD21. The sequence continues at coordinate 33,315 of CAZWZQ010000030.1, forward strand.
AGCTTCAGCACGCAGGAGTAATGTTTCTGCAAGACGTGCAACATATTTATCTTTTTCATGATATCCGCCACCTGATCTAGCAGGATCCACAGTATGCTGCATGGGGCTGTGCATCTTCATAAACATCGGATAAATATACGAATTTGTATCTAGCAGAGAATTCCTTGATCCTGGAGGATAAAGACTGAAATCAATCTTTTTCTTATCATATATAGATTCGGGACTGTCGTAATAGAAGTCTCTTTTAATATTATGTTTAGCATTCCGAATGTCATTGTTCCAATCGCTCCGCCATATATCATAGACAACATAATTGGTAGGACGTACAGCAGATATTCCACGTCCTAATGTATCACTATATCCTGTATAAGTACCATCAACGAGCTCACCCCTGAACGCCTTAAATCCGTCAGGAGTGTTTCCCATTCTGTAATATGCACATCCCCATATTCTATCAGAGTAATTGGAACCTCCTACTATATATGGCTCAAATTGAATTACCCATATTGCTTCAGTATTTTCCTTCAGGTTTTGATTTCCAGGTGCAAAGAGATCAAGAAAAACATCACCTGACCCAAACCAATCAATAGTTGATCCGAAACGGCTTGTCATCAGTGCATAATGATATCCATCAATTACTTTTGAAGCTGCTTCCACAGCTAATTGGAATTTAGACTGGCTAAGATAAATTTCACTTAAATAGTGCCATGCGACTCCTTGGGTTAATCTGCCTGGAGCCGCTTCCTTACCTGGCTCAGGCAAGTAGGTAGCAGCAAAAGTAAGGTCATCTTCCATCAACTTAAAAATTTCTGTTTTAGGAGCTCTTACGAAATCAGTTTTTGCAGTATTAATTACTTCAGTCACAAGGGGAACATCACCCCAGAGCATAACCAGAAAACGATATATATAAGCCCTGAAGAACCTCCCTTCTGCCAAATATGCATTTTTTTGAGCATCACTTTCCCAGAGAGCTTCATCTATATTATTTACTCCATTTATATAAACATTTGCTATCTGAATAAGCTGGTAGTAATTCTCCCAAAGGCTAGCAATACGTGAACTTGCTGGAGTAAATTCATATGTATAATCAGCATTCCGTGCAGTTCCACCCGGATTTTCACCATGATAAGCTATATCTGTTGCTAGACTGGATTCGAGAACATCTTGGTGCCTCATTCCTCCTGTTCTCGTGAATATCTTACTACGTACATTAAAATATAATCCATTCATTCCCTGCTCTATTCCTGCAATATTTTTATAGGCGACTTCCGGTGAAAGAAAATCAAGAGGTACCTCTTCAAGTATATCCTCATTGCAGGAGGGAAACATCAATAGAAGAATACCTGTAAGTAATAAACACTTTTTGCTAAATAGATATAAATACTTCTTCATTGCATTATAATTTTTGTGTCTAATTATTATTTAACTGTCAATTTGATAAATCAAATCAGAGAGTAATCCTGAAACCTAATATAATGTTTCTCATCAATGGGAAATCATTGACTCCGATTTCCGGATCCCAACCTGACCATTTGGTCCATACATATGGATTTTTAGCAGATACATAGAACTGACATCCCTCCATATGTAAGGTTTTCAACAAACCGGGAGCAAATCTGTATGCAAGGGAGATATCCTGTAATCTCACAAAACTTCTACTCTCATAAATTCCACTCGTCATAATAGGCGCATTGTATACTCCGGTAGCATTATCTACTCTGTTATCAGGTGTCCAGTAAGGACGAACTGCTGATTGGTTAGTCCTTACTACGTCATCTGAGTTCCAACTGACATTTACTACAGTAGAATTATCCGCTAAATAGTAACCGTTTCCGCCCATGATTGAGTTAATAAAGAAAAATAAAGAGAAATTCTTATAAATAAGGGTATTGTTTATACCGAAACGATAATTCGGTGTCTTGTATCCAATTATTTTTCTGTCTTCAACTGGCTCAATAAGACCGTCCCTATTCTGATCAACATATTTGTACTGACCAGGATACCAATTAGCCAGGGGAATACTTCCGCTATAGAGCTCCTCTTCTGTCCAGAGCCCGCCTGCCATTTCATAATCATATATGGCACTTATCGATTCTCCGATAAACCATGAATTTCCGATGTCTCTATCTTCCTCACCACCGTAAAGTTTGGATATCTTATCTCTATTAAGGGAAAATACGAAATTGGTTTCCCAACTGAGGTTACCAGTGAGATTAAAAGTAGTTAATTCCAGCTCTATGCCTTTATTGTCGATCGCTCCAATATTTGCCCAGACATTTTGGTATCCCGTACTCGGGGGAATCGCCCGAGTAACTAGGACATCAGTAGTTTGAGCTTTATATACATCAATTGAGCCTGTAATTCTCCGGTCCAAAAAACCAAAATCCAGTCCCATATTGAACGATGAAGTAGTTTCCCATCCCAGATCAGAATTTCCTAAAGTACTTGGGAAAACACCGATAGCTGTTGTAGCACCAAAAACATAAGCATTACTAGCCATTGTTGAGAAACTTGAATAGCGTCCGATTCCCTGGTTCCCGTTTTTTCCGTAAGAGAGCCTCAGCTTTAAATAGAGCCATTTAATATCACTGAGGAATGATTCGTCTGAAGCCACCCAGCCTAGTGAAATCGAGGGGAATGTTGCAATCTTATTGTTTGGTCCAAATCCCGAGAATCCGTCTCTACGAATGGTTGCAGTTAACAAATAGCGGTTCTTAAATGAATAATTGACTCGTCCCATATACGATAGACTGTTTTCCTCCCATGCTGTAGAGGCATTTGTTGCAATAGTTCCCAATCCCATGCTATTGTAACCCAGAACTGGATTTTCAAAGCCCTCTGCTTGAAGGGTAGAGCTTTGTCCATTTCGGTTTTCACGGCTGTATAGGAAGGTGGCATTCACCGCGTGATCCCCAAATGTTCTTGAGTAAGAAACTATATTGTTAACAATCCAGTTTCTTTCATCAGAAGGATTCTTTATAGCCTTACCTTTGTTTGCGGAGCCTTCTGGCGAGCGGGCTGGATAAAAAGTGGAATTATTGCGGTTGGAATATGTATAGGAATAGGTTAAATCATAAGTTAATCCTTTAACCCAAGGTACTGTTATCTTACCACTACCTACCAAAAACAGGTTACTTCTTATATCACTATTATCAATATATAAATTATTAAGAGGATATCTCATATACAATTCTCCTGTAAGGTACATATCATAGTCTGGCTGACCTATCTTATTATCTGCCAGAGGGCTGCAAAGCCTTGCGCCTGATTGAGATGAAGAGCCTGTTATAATGTTGCCAAGAACTGCTTCCAATCCGGAATAATCGCGATATGAATATGATGAAATTAATCCTAACGTAAACCAATCAGTTATCTTACTTTCAATTTTGGTATGCAGAGTGAGTCTCGTGAATTTATCATTCAAGAGAATTCCTTCCTCATTAGTATATGAGCCTGACACATAGTAATTGCTCCTGTCGCTTTTTCCCGACAAGCTAAGGTCGTAGTTCTGGATGGGTGCTACCTGTGTTACTTCCTTTATCCAGTCAATCTCATTCCCTGCAAGGTAATTATCCCTCTCTTCCTGTGTTCTAAGGCGAGCGGCTACAAGATCGCGGTTTGTAACATCCGGCCTGACCGGTTTCCCCGCGTCGCTTGTAGGTTTAGTTTTATACCAGGCATACAAACTCTGCTGCCAATACCAGTCAACAAGTTTTATTGCATATTGCTCGGCATTCATAACTTTCATCGGATTATTTGTCATATCCTGATAACCATAGTACATGTTAAACGATACAACCGGTTTATCTGTTTTTCCTTTTTTTGTGGTGATAAGCATAACTCCATTTGCAGACCTTGACCCGTAAACTGCAGCAGAACTGGCATCCTTAAGAATATCTATTGATTCCACATCGTTGGTATTAATATCAGATATAGAGCCGTTAAAGATAATACCATCGAGAACAATCAAAGGTTTGACACTTGCCGATAAAGATGTTTGTCCCCTGATTATAAGGTTTGGTTCACTGCCTGCAAGACCTGACGACTGAACATTCACCCCTGCAGTAGTTCCCGATAAAGACTGCGAAAGGTTTACGTTTGCTAGAGTTGCCTTATCTTCCATGGATACTCTTACCACAGAACCGGTTAAATCACTTTTTTTCTGAGTCCCATAACCAATTACTATGACCTCTTCCAGATCAATTGCAGACTCCGCCATAGTTACGTTGATTTGAGTTAATGTCCCGATACTGATTTCCTGGGTTTCCATCCCGATAAATGAGATTGTCAGGCTCTTGGCTCCCTGAGGAACTTCAATACTGTATTTACCGTCAATATCAGTCATCGTTCCCTGA
>CAZWZQ010000031.1:0-36753 GCA_964638955.1 uncultured Rikenellaceae bacterium
TAATATGACAAACAAAAAAACACTTCTGATGATACTTGACGGATGGGGTATCGGCGATGGCACAAAATCCGATGTAATAAGCTCTGTGCCAACACCTGATATGGATTTCTTAAAGAAAAAATATCCGAATTCACGACTTTTTGCTTCAGGAGAAAATGTGGGCTTGCCGGATGGGCAGATGGGTAACTCGGAAGTCGGACATCTTAACATTGGCGCCGGCAGAATTATTTACCAGGATCTGGTTAAGATAAATAAGGAATGTCAAACCGGTGAGATAAGGAATAACAAAACCCTTAAAGATGCCTTTTCTTATGCAAGAGATAATAATAAGCAGGTTCACTTCATGGGTCTGCTTTCAGATGGAGGTGTGCACTCACTCGATAAACACCTTTATTACCTGTGTGATATGACGGGCGACTATGGGATAAAGAATGTCTTTGTCCATGGATTTGGTGACGGACGTGATACTGATCCGCGAAGCGGAAAAGGCTATATGAAAAACCTTCTCGATCATCTCAGTAAATCGAACGGCACGGTAGCTTCTTTCGTGGGAAGATATTATGCAATGGACAGGGATAAAAGATGGCAGAGAATAAAGGAGGGTTACGACCTAATTGTAAATGGCAGGGGAACACCAGCAACCAATATACTCGACGCCATGCAGAAATCCTATGATGCCGGTGTTACTGATGAGTTCATGAAACCTATAGTTGTGGTTGATGAGAATGGTAATCCTGTCGGAACAGTTAAGGAAGGAGATGTGATTGTCTTCTTTAATTTTCGAAACGACAGGGCGAAGGAACTGACTATTGCACTTACTCAAAAAGATCTTCCTGAAGAAGGAATGAAGACAATTCCCCTGTATTATTGCACAATGACACCTTATGATGCAACTTTCAAAGGACTTCATGTAATATATCCCAAAGAAAATGCCGATAATACAATTGGTGAAGTATTAGCTCAGGCCGGGAAAAAACAATTGAGGATTGCCGAGACTGAAAAATATGCACACGTAACATTTTTCTTCTCAGGGGGCAGGGAAGATGTATTTGAAAATGAAGACAGGATACTGATCCCGTCACCGAAAGTTGCCACTTATGACCTTCAGCCGGAAATGAGCGCTTACCAGGTAAGAAATGCTGTAATAAAAGCTATAGAAACGGAGAAATATGATTTTATTTGTCTCAATTTTGCCAACGGAGATATGGTAGGACATACAGGTGTCTATGAGGCGATAATGAAAGCAGTAAAAACGGTTGATGAATGTGCGGGAGAGGTTGTAAAAGCTGCCTGCAGTAAAAATTATGACATCCTCATCATTGCTGATCACGGTAATGCGGATATGGCAATTAATCCTGACGGTACTCCCAATACGGCACATTCCCTTAATCCGGTTCCATGTATACTGGTAAGCGATAATTATGAAACAATAAAAGAAGGAATTCTTGCAGACGTTGCCCCTACATTACTGACAATCATGGGAATACCTGTTCCGGGAGAGATGACAGGGAAAATTTTAGTATAAACCCTCTGCCCGCTCGAGGGTCAACATGTACTCACCCCCAGAGTACGTGAATATTTGAGAGTGCGAGATATAAATTAATAAAGTTAGGGAGAGGTTCTTCATGCTACGTATTGGCGATACGATATTCAGCTTTGATATTCTTGAGAAGAGATTCAAATGCGATTTGCCGCAATGTCAGGGAAACTGTTGCAGGTATGGTGATTCAGGAGCTCCATTATCCGATTCAGAGGTACTGATCCTGAAAGAAATATATCCTGCAGTAAAACCATACCTGAGACCTGAGGGAATTAAGGCAATAGAAGAAAAAGGGACAAGCGTAATTGATTTTGAAAAAGATATGGTAACGCCGCTTATTGGTAATGACGAATGTGCCTATTCCATCCTTGAAGGGAATATTTTCATGTGCGGTATAGAGAAAGCATGGGAAGATGAAAAAATAAATTTCCAAAAACCTGTTTCATGCCACCTCTTTCCGGTCAGAATAAAACAGTATAAGGAGTTCAGAGCTGTAAATTACCAGGAATTGTCAATATGTTCCGGTGCCCGTGAAAAAGGCAGGAAGGAAGCTATTTATGTCTATGAATTTCTCAGGGAACCCCTTATCAGGGCTCTTGGAAAAGAAATGTACGAAGAGCTCTGTATCGCAGCTAAAGAATTTTATAAAGGGAATTAAGACTATTCCGCTCTTTTTTAGATAATATTTAAGTTGTAAATCATGATTTAAAAAAAATATCTATTTGGAATAGAATATTTTAAAAAAAGAGTTATATTTACAGGCTTAATAAACCTAAAACTAAATCGTATGAAGAAACTTTTTCTATTGATTATTTTGTTTGTGTTTGCCGGTGTGTATGCATTGCATGCGCAGACAGTAGTCATTACCGGAACGATAACTTCCGCGGTAGAAGGGGAAGGACCGATTCCGGGAGTAACAGTACAGGTAAAGGGTACCACAATAGGTGCCATTACCGATGTAAACGGGAAATACACCATTACTGCACCGGAAGATGCAACCACACTTGTATTCTCCTATATCGGGATGAAAAGACAGGAGGTTGAAATTGGCGGGCGGACAGTAGTTGATGGTGTTATGGAATCTGACATCCTGGGGCTGAATGAGGTTGTAGTAACAGCACTTGGTATCAAGAGGGAAAAACGTGAGATCACATATCAGACCCAGAAGGTTGGTAACGAAGAACTTGCTGCTGCAGCGCCTACAAGGGCCACGAGCGCACTTGCAGGTAAGGTCGCTGGTCTCCAGATCAACGTTCAGGACAACAGCGTAAATCCATCAACACAAATTGTGTTAAGAGGATTCAGGTCAATATCAGCAGGGAACCAGGCACTGGTTGTTATTGATGGTGCTATCTCTACTACCTGTGCTTTTAATGATCTCAATCCAAATGACATTGCCGACATCAGTATTCTCAAAGGAGCCACTGCCGCCGCATTGTATGGTTCAAGAGCTGGTAACGGCGCTATTATTGTCACAACAAAAAAAGGTGAGGCAGGTCAGAAATTCACTGTAGGAGTGATCTCGACCTATACTGCCGAACAAGTGGCATATATGCCTAAATTCCAGTCGAAATACGGTACAGGCTGGGAAGGTGCTTATGATCCGATTGAGAACACGAACTGGGGTCCCCGCTTCGACGGGCAGGTACGCCAGATTGGTCCTACATTTCCCGACGGATCGTACCAGGAGGTACCCTATGCCCCTGTAAAAGACAATCTTCTTGATTTCTACAATACAGGGCACAACTTCAACAATACTGCGTACCTCAGCGGCAGCACCGAAACAAGCAAATTCTATCTCTCGGCAGGTAATCAGACCGCTACCGGTATTGTGCCGAAAGACACTTACAACAGGTATACTTTCAGGGCCAACGCAAGTAAAAAAATGGGAGATGTTGAGTTGTCGGTCAACTCAAGCTTTTTTACAGATAAAACCGAAGAGACCGGAAGTACAATCGGCGATCAGAACAGGCCGTTATACTGGTTCCTGCTGAATACATCAGCCAATATTCCGTTGAGCCGCTACAGCAACTGGAAAACTGACAAGTATTCAACACCCAGCGGGTATTATAACGGATACTATGAGAATCCCTACCATTGTGTTGATACCAACAGGGATACATACTGGACCAGCAGGCTTAATGCCAATGTTCAGGTTGTATGGGATATAGTGGATTGGCTTAACCTGACCGCAAGGACAGCAGTTAACAACGTATGGGGCAATGGGAAAAACTGGCGTGCAGCAACAATATATGACCTTGAGATAAAACCTACCGGAAGCAACATTTCCTCATTTGTTGAGGATGATGAGAATCAGTGGGCTGAATATGTATCTGATCTGCTGCTTACATCAAATTTCAGTTTCAGCGACTTTACCTTAAAGGCTATCATTGGCGGTGCAAGTTATGCATATAAATACAGGTACAGCCGCATCAGGGCTAATAACCTGAGTATTCCTGACTTCTATGATATTTCGAACGGGACAGGGACACCGGTTGTAACTGCTGATGCAAGCGAAAACAGGAACTTCGGCTTCTTCGGCGATATCACTTTCGGATATAACAACTATCTGTTTCTGAACGTAACAGGAAGAAATGACTGGACATCAACTCTGGCAAAAGGCAATAACAGCTATTTCTACCCGGCATTTGGTCTCTCATTTGTAATTACCGATGCTATTGAAGCTCTTAAGAACAATAATATTCTGTCATTTGCAAAAGTAACGGCAAGTAATTCAACAGTCTATAACGACCTCGGGGCTTACCAGATAAATGAAAGATACAGTAAACATGGTTCTTTCCCGTTTGGTCCTATAAATGGTTTTGTCCTTGGGGGCACAACAGTTGATGCAAATATCAAGAAGGAAAAGCTTAATACAACTGAAATCGGTATGAACCTTGGATTTCTTAAATCAAGAATTTATCTTGATGCAGCTTACTTTTTAACAAAAACTACAGACCTTATTACAAATACGACACCTTCCATTGCTTCTGCCGCAACCTCGTTCCTTACGAACATCGGGGAACTTAAGGGTACTGGTTTCGAACTGACCGTTGGCGGACAGGTGCTTCAGGCAAGCAACTTCAGCTGGGACCTCAGTGTTAACTATACGACAAACGAAACAGAAGTTGTTTCGATAAAAGAGGGTCTTGATGAGATTGCACTCACTACCACAGGACAGGTTGGTGTATATGCTGTAGTAGGAGAAGCTTTTCCGCAGATTAAAGCCAATACTTATGTAAGGGACCCGCAGGGAAGACTGGTTATAGATCCTACAACAGGATGGCCTAAAACCAATGCTGAACTTTCAAGTCTGGGTAAGACAATGCCTGATTATATAGTAGGTCTGAACTCCACAGTGAGATTCTTCGGATTCAGCATTGCAACAACCATGGATTATAGAACAGGTCACATGTTCTATGCACAGGGTTCAGATGCAATGGAATTTACAGGGAGATCGCTGGAGTCTGTCTCAGCCAACAGGCAGGACTTTGTAATACCTAATTCTGTTATTGAAGTAAGTGATGGTGTATATGTTGAGAATACCAATATTCCGGTTTCAGGCGGACGCCAGAGCTACTGGACTGATGTTTATAACGATGTCAAGGAGAACTATGTAAGAGATGCCACAGCCTTCAAGATAAGGGAGCTGACATTAAATTACACTCTTCCCGAATCAATTCTCAGCAAGACTCCTCTCAAGAAAGTGACAGTTGGTTTCATAGCAAGGAATCTTATTACACTGCTTCCTGCTGAAAACTCATTTTCTGACCCTGAGTTCAATAACACTAACAGCAACGCTGTCGGTATCGGCGGTTACTTCCAGTCACCTCCGACAAAATCGTTTGGCGTGAACTTAAACGTTGAATTTTAAAAACTGACCAGAATATGAAAAATACTATAAAATTCGCAATATTGATCACAGCCTTCGGGCTGCTGACAACTTCCTGTGAAAAGTGGCTGGATGTGAATACTGACCCCAATAATCCTACTACAGTATCACCCAACCTGGTTTTACCTGTTGCACAGTATTATACTGCACAGGTTGAACAGCAGGACAGACGCCTGAACAGCCTCGGGAATATGATAATGTATAACTGGAGCCAGAGCGACGGTTTTGCATGGTATCCTGATGAATTCAAATATAACGTTACATCGTCGTTCTATCAGGGTATTTTTAACAATACCTATTCCAATGCCCTTAAACAGTACCAGATCCTTGATAATCTTGGTGAAGGTTTTAACTGCTACATGGCTATAGCTAAGATAATGAAAGCATATCATTTCCAGCTGCTGGTTGACTGCTACGGCGACATACCTTATTCTGAGGCCCTGGGCAGAAGCCTTGAGGCTACCCCTGTGTATGATGACGCTGAAACAATTTATGACGACCTTATAGTTCAGCTTACTGATGCTATTAACCTGATAAACACTGCAACAGAACTTGACGAGGTACCTGGGGATGATGATGCCATGTTCGGAGGCGATATGGATATGTGGAAGCAGTTTGCCAACACTGTCAAACTCAGGATACTTGTCCGCCAGGCGAATATGGCATCCAAGAGTGCATATATACAGACAGAGATTAATGCAATTAATGCGGAAGGCTCAGGATATATCACTGAAGATGTTGGTGTAAACCCGGGCTTCATTGCAAACGAAGAAAACAAGCAGAATATAATGTGGAATCAGCTGGGCGAGGATGCATCAGGTTCCCAAACATTGAGCAGCAAGGCTACCTGTGCTACTGACTATGTTCTTAATTATCTTCAAAATACCAATGATAATAGGGATAGTATGATTTATGAACTTCCTGAAACAGGTCATCTGGGCGTTCCACAGGGATTGCTCGACTATGATACTCCTGTTGTTGATGCTTACATGCCTGAATTTGTTTCCAATATCGGACCGGGCATCCTTAAATCTGCTGATATGGATGCAATTATTTATACACTTGCTGAGTGTTACTTTAATCAGGCCGAGCTTGCAGTTAAAGGATTTATTACTGTAACTGATGGTGGTCAGGCATTATATGAACAAGGCATTACTGCTTCATTTGAATATCTGGGATTGCCCGCATCAGATGCCTCAACTTACTATTCACAGGTCATGAATCTGGTTAGCTGGACTAATTCAGCCAATAAGATAGAAGCAATTATAACCCAGAAATGGATCGCAGTAAATGGGATCACGGCAGAACAGTCATGGTTTGATTATACCAGAACCGGCTACCCGAGCGGACTGCCATTACCTCTTAATTATTCCAAGACTACTGACAGACCGGTCAGACTATTTTACCCGGCAGGAGAATACTCATCCAACGGAGAAAATGTTCCGGCACAGAACGATCCGGGTCTTGCATTTACCGATAAGATATTCTGGGCTCAATAATTTTTAAAAGAAACAGTTATGAAAACATTGAAATATATTTTAATCTTATTCCTTGCGTTGGGGACATTTCATTCCTGCCTGGTTGATGATGAAACCCGGTATGATCTCAATGATAAAGGAACTAACCTGGCTGGCTTTGAACTAAGCAATACATTAATGTCAGCTATTGCAGATGGAACCGAATATTCTTTCCCGATGAAGGTAAAAATCGTTGGGCCTACTGTTATGAATCTTTCCAGTGATGTTGCATTAACCGTTGCTGTTGATGCAGCCTCAACTGCAATTGAAGGTACTCATTACAGAATTGATGATCCTGTGGTTCAGCTTACGGCAGCCAATAATTACCTTGGTGTCTTAAATGTCACAATGCTTACTGCCGGGATTGTTACTCCTTTAGCTGAATCACCTATTCTGATACTTAATGCTTCAGCAACTACTGGAGATGCTATGGTAACCAACAATGGGAAACAACTGAAGATTACTATGAACTTTGCATGTTACTCTGAATTCCAGGGGATTTATGATGTTGTACATACAAGAAGCAGTAACGGGAGTACATTTTCTCAGAGGGAAGAGATTAAAAAGATTGGGGTAGAACAATACTATACAGCAAGTGTTGGTACATGGAACCCTCAACTTAATCCTCCACATGGTCTTGTATTCGACAATGCATGTAATGTAATTTCAGTACCACATCAATACTTGGCTGATATGTATTCAAATGATGTGTTTGGTCATAAATTGGGTTCTGTAGATCCTGTTACAGGAGTAATTACTATTTATTATTCGATTGCGCTTTCGGGGGTTGACCAACCATTTACAGCTGTATATACGCCCGTTCCCTAATAATGGTTTATAAATTATTAAAAAAAATATGATGAGAAAATTTATTTTATACAAATTACTCGGATTGGCACTAATCGTTATAGGTTATGCAGCATGTAATACAGCATCCCAGGATGTGGAACCTGTTATCAGCCCTGCTGGTTACCCGGTACCTACATTTACAGCAGTAGGTACAACCTCAGTTGATGAAGGTGCTGTATTTAAGTACACCATCACCCTGGATAAGATGTTGGACAGGGCGCTTACATTTTCATTGGTGCAAACCGGCGGAACAGCGACCGAGGAGGATGATTATATAGCTGAGGCGGCTGTTCTTCAACCTTATACAAACTCAGTGGAACTAGTCATTTCTATAATTGAAGATGATTTTCCGGAGGATAACGAAACATTGGATTTTGAAGTAGAGATAAGCAGCCTGGGAGAGAGGTACCTGGTTAATCCAAGTACTGTCTATCCTACAGGTAGTCTTACTTTAAACAATGTTAATGATCCCACACTTCTGACAATTGTCTTTTCGTGGCCAACAGAAGATGATATGGATATTGTGACTTGGAGTGATACTGAAGATTATCCAATGACGGAATGGGGCGATGGAGGTGCCACCGGTTCCAATCCTGAGACAGATAAATCCATCTGGCTTTCCGATCCGGTTGGAACATATTATGTAAATATCATGGATTGGGATGCAGGTATCGATTTTGACTATACCTTCATTTTAGGGCATCCCGATGGTTCAACTCAGATCATTACAGGCACATTTACGGGAACAGATAAGAGTGGATACACAAATGATCACTGGACAGCATGGGGAGGCAGCTATGACTCCTACAGAGTTTTAAAAGTTGTAAACGATGGTACTGGTTTTACAGTAACAAAACTGTAGGCGCTTCTTTCTTATCCGAGTTTAACCTGTTATCAGGCAATATATATTCAGATAAGACTATTTAATGCAGGGATGTTGTACGCAACATCCCTGTTTTTATTCCATTTTCATGCTCACAAGCTCAATCCTTGTAGCAGTTACTTTAAGTGTCTTAAAGAGAATATTATTTACCCGAATAACTTCATTATTCCCCGGAATACTGCCGTGATAAAACAGTATCAAACCGGCAAGTGTCTCATAATCATCCTCTTCGGGCAGGTTAAGCTGGTATTTTTCGTTCAGGTAATCTATCTCCAGACGTCCTGAAAAAATGAAATCATTATTACTGAGGACCTTTTCAGTCAGCTCATTTACATCATGTTCATCCTCAATATCCCCCACTATTTCCTCGAGTACATCCTCAATCGTAACCATACCTGAGGTGCCTCCGAATTCATCAACTACCAGCGCCACATTTTTCTTTTCATCAACAAAGACTTTTAACAGTTTGTTGGCAGCCATAGTCTCAGGCACTATTGCCAGTTTTCTGATACTTGATATTATATCCGGGGGATTTTTGAATATATCTTTCAGCTCAAAATAACCGATAATGTTGTCTATAGTATCCTGGTAAACCAGTATCCTCGAATGCTGGGTCTCAATAAACTTCTCTTTCAGTGCATCAATTGTGCCTGTACATTCAACAGCCTCTATCTCGGTCCTTGGCACCATGCATTCCCTGAGTTTTACATTTGAAAAATCAAGGGCATTCTGAAATATCCTGATATTATGATGACCCGGCTCTTCTGATTCTTCTCTTTGCTTGCTCAGGTTGACAAAGTGGTCGAGATCAACTTTACTGAAGACAATATTCTCCTGCATTTTTTTAACCGGTTTGTTTCCGGACATAAGTCTGATGAACAAATTGGAGGCTGCCAGGGCGCTCTTACTGATCGGATAAAAGATCCAGTAGAAAAACAATGTTGGCAGGCTTAATATTTTCAGAAAGAAATTGGGTGAGATAATAAAAAATGTTTTTGGCAAAAACTCCGCCACAAGAAGGATTATAGCCGTTGAAATTAGTGTATTAATAAGAAGTACCAGCAGATCAGAACCTAACAGAGGAGTCAGCAACGGACTTAAAAGCTTTGAAAAAAAGAGACCATAAATAACCAGTGCAATGTTGTTTCCTATAAGCATGGTGGCGATGTACTGGCCCGGATTTTTTGCAAATACCCTGAGTATACCCGATCCAAACACACCCTGTTTAATATCAAGTTCCAGCCGCAATTTGTTTGAGGAAACAAATGCGATCTCAAGCCCCGAGAAATAAGCTGAAAAGAGAATTGCCAGGAGTATGATAATGACGGCGTTCATACTATAAAGTTATTCTTTTTTTCGCTCTTTGTGCCTAAGCCATGCAAAGACAAACGAAATTATTGCCATCAGGGGAAAGAGAAAGAACATTTTCCCGCTATCCCGTATTATGTACCTGATACCGGCTGCAACACATAATATTCCGGTAATGATCCAGATTATTTCCAGAACAAGGAGGTATTTTTTACTCATCGTGCAGATAAATTGTGGCAGTAACATTTTTTATTTTCCGCCTGGTAAGTTTCGGGTCCGATTCGAAGCCCGTACCCATAACTGTCTGATCTTCATTTGTTATTTTTACAAACCGGTCGGTAAAGATCAGCTCTTTATCCTGGTCCCAGAATAACTGCTCGGTTTCAAGCATATCTCCCGATTTATTTACAACTACGACAGAATCATCAAGCTCCCATACCTTTTCCTTATCAACATATTTTGCATATTTTGCAGCTACATTGGCAACAGGCTCCTTATGGCCATCATAGAATTCAATTACCATACCGCGCCTGAATTCTGTATATGGGGAACCTAAGTTATCCCATGTTTCCATTACCGGTGCAGACATTATCAGCCGTACCTTGCCTGAGTCGGTGAATATGGTATTAATATTCCTTCCTGACAGAGAAGGAAGCGTAAGTATATCAAAGCTGTCTGTTTTTTCAATTTTTGCTTCACACGAAAGTAATAGCAATCCAGCAAATAATAATACTGATAAGAATGAAAAATTTCTATATGAGATTATGTTTTTTTTCAAAGATGTACTGATGATAATGATTTAATATTCAAACAATAATAAGAATAATTAATCATATATAGGTTTTAAGAACCAGCGATCGTACATATTCAGGCTTAATCCTATGGTGAATTGATTCTCAATATGGAACAGCGACGCATCAGAGCCGTATCTTTTTGTATAATCGAAGAAGATGTTGGTTTTAGATATAGAACGCCTCATCGGTATTCCGAATCCAAGACTTATCCCGAGCTCTTTAACCTGCGTTCCGTCAATTTTAAGATAGTAATCTTCTAAATGTCCTCCAATACGATATTCCACCCTGCTGAGGAAACTGTAATTGGAATATTTTTGAGGAATATATTCCGCACCGAATTTATATGATCGGGTATCAGCGTAATATGCTCCCGTACCGCTGATGGTTGCCTCCGACCATTTTATTTCAGCATAATCGAATCCAGCCGTAAACTTGTTTTTCTTTCCAAAAGAGATTCCTGAACGGAGCGTACGGGGAAGAAATGCTTTTGTCCTGTCTTTCATGTATGACAAGGTATCAACTGACCCGAAGGCTGAAAATAAGTAGGTAAGATTCTCATAATCCGAATTATACTTCATACCCGGAGTTAACGATATGCCGGCATTGACAAAGTAATCATCACCAAGAGGCAAAATATACTGGGCCCCATATTCAAAATTGATTCCTGAAAGATGCAGCTTCTCTGAAGTATTATCGTGGAAAACATAATAATCCCCAAATATAATCTGGTTTGCCCTGGTAATATCTCCGAATATTATGGTCATGTTTACCCCAACAGAAAAGTATTTCGTTATATTCAGACCGGCGCCAAGAAATAATTTTGAAAAACCACCCTCCCCGGTATGGAGGGCTACATATTCCCCGGTTTGTTCATCGTACTCCGGGTCCAGTTCAGTAACCTCTTCAGTTATTTTATAATAACCATTGCTGAAGGGAATTAATCCGGCAGTAATTCCGAATCCTCTGGCTAAGGGAAACCCAAGGAGGATATGATCAAAGTTCATGTCATCCGAAAAATAATTGGATGAACCTTCAGTCAGAAAATCCATTCCGTAGTCAAGGCCAAAATCAAAGACAAATGAATTTGTGTCAATGCTGCTGTATGATGCCGGATTCTGATAGTAAATTGAGCTATTATCCCTGATAGCCGTACCGATGCCTCCCATGCTTATACTTCTGAAGGAACCTGCCGGTTCGAGTGATCCTATATTAAAACGTGAATATGGAGAATTAATAAGTTTTTGCCCGGAAACAGAAAATGAAAAGAATAATATATTTATTAAAATTAATGTTGCCCTTAATTTACACATTGTGTTCTAAAATGTAATTTAATCCTTCTATCACAATATCAGGCATATAATTGACTTTGTGGGTAATTCTGGTTTTCAGGTATCCGGCATCACCGCCTGTAAGAACAAGATTTATGCCTTTATGTTTTTCTTCAAACGTGCGAATATACTCATTTATTTCATATATGACTCCGTTAATAACGCCGGCAGTGATTGCTTCAAGGGTATTTCTGCCGGGGAAATTGAATTTCTCGGTCGTCGAACCCAACGGCAGGCTGTGTGTAAATTTATTTAGTGCTTTGAATCTCATACTGATGCCGGGCGAAATATTTCCCCCTTTGAAGGTTTTATCTGAAACAAAATCATATGTGATGGCACTTCCGGCATCTATTACAAGTATCTTTTTCCCTGGGAATAAACTGTATGCTCCTGCAATGGCTGCAATCCTGTCAGGACCAAGAGTCTCAGGTGTTTCATATTGAATTTTAAAGGGAAGCTTTGACCTGTATGAAAGAACATGTACATAAGGTATATCCAATGTGGCAAGATCAATAATGAATTCAGGGGTTTCACGCACTGAAGAGACGATAGCTTTGTCAATTTTATAAGTGGAAAATATCCTTTTCAGTTCATCCCAGCTGTATTGTTTGGTCCTTAGAGAGGTTATCTTCTTAAGGCCATCGAATAATGCCACCTTGGTACTGGTGTTACCTATGTCAAATATCAGATTCATGACTATGAATAAAATACAAAGGTAAGAAAGAAGTTTGGAGTGAGCTAAAGTGTGGAGTACTTAAAGTCTCATGAATGTTATAACTCTAAATACTTTAGTCACTCCAAACTTTAGTCACTTATATTGCAATCCTTATTAATCCCTTCAAGTATTGAAATTGCTGATTTAACTGATCTGATGTCTGAAATGGTCAGACTGAGCTTTGATTCTTTTTGCTTGACACTCATGCGTTTATGATGCCTGTTAACATGATTCATGATTGATATAAACAGCCGGCTCCTGTAAAAAGGTGAATTTGGATATGAAATAAAATTAGCTATCAAAAGGTTATTCTTAAGAAGTATTTTTTCGATACCAAGGATGACGGCAATCCATTTTATCCTGACAATATCCAGGAGTTCCGAAGTAGCTGAAGGAACAGGACCAAACCTGTCTATTAGCCTGTTTTCATACTTTTGGAGCGACTCTTCATTTTCTATCTCATTCAGTTCTTTGTATAATCTGATTCGTTCAGAGATGTTTGCGACATATTCATCCGGAAACATTATCTCAAGATCTGTATCAATAGAAAAGTCGGAAACATATGATTGTTTTTTCTTTTCACCGGCCAACCTGTCTTCATTACTTCCGTCAATTTCCCGGCTGGTTATATATGTTTCTCTCAGTTCTGTCATGGCTTCGTTAAGGATCCTCTGGTAAGTTTCAAAACCGACATCCGCGATAAAGCCAGTCTGTTCTCCTCCAAGTAGATTTCCTGAACCCCTGATATCAAGGTCCTGCATGGCTATATTGAATCCGCTCCCCAGTTCTGAAAACTCTTCTATAGCCTTTAGTCTGCGCCTTGCCTCATGTGTTAGTGAATCAAGGGGTGGCGTAAGCAGATAGCAAAATGCTTTCTTGTTTGACCGGCCTACTCTGCCCCTTAGCTGATGTAGCTCGGAGAGACCAAAATGATGAGCCTCATTGACAAATATGGTATTGGCATTCGGGATGTCAAGCCCCGATTCAATGATAGTGGTTGCAATCAGAACATCATAATCACCCTGGATAAAACCGAACATAACATCTTCAATATCCCTTCCTGTCATTTTACCATGGACGACAGCAGTTTTCACCCCGGGACAGATCCGGCGGATTATTGCTTCGACCTCTTTTATATTTTCTACCCGGTTGTGGATGATGAAAACCTGGCCATTCCTGGCAACTTCATACTCAATACCTTCACTTATTATATCCTCGTTAAAACCATGCAGTTCTGTAACAATTGGCATCCTGTTTGGCGGAGGAGTGTTTATTATTGAAAGATCCCTGGCTCCCATGAGTGAAAATTGCAGGGTTCGTGGTATAGGAGTAGCTGTGAGAGTAAGTGTATCAACATTTGTCTTCAGCTTCTTTAGTTTTTCTTTTACTGAGACCCCGAATCTCTGTTCTTCATCAATGATCAGCAACCCGAGATCCCTGAAACTTATGCCCTGTCCTACCAGCTTATGTGTCCCGATGATTATATCTATCTTTCCTTCAGCCAGTTGTGAAATGATCCTTTTCTGTTCTGCCGGTTTTTTATGACGTGTCAGGTATTCAATATTACATGGAAACTCCTTAAGGCGTTCAGAAAATGTTTTATAGTGTTGGAGTGCCAGGATGGTTGTGGGTACAAGTATTGCTGTTTGTTTGCTGTCTGTAGCCGATTTGAATGCCGCTCTTACGGCTACTTCTGTTTTACCGAAACCGACATCACCGCAAACCAGGCGATCCATCGGATGAGGAGCCTCCATATCCTCTTTTATTGCGTTTGTGGCAACCAGCTGGTCGGGAGTATCTTCATAAATAAATGAAGCTTCAAGCTCACGCTGCAGGTATGAATCGGGTGAAAAGGAGAATCCTCCCGATACCATTCTGGCCGCATAGAGCCGGATAAGGTCATTAGCAATGTCTTTTACCCTGCTCTTGGTACTCTGCTTAAGCTTCTGCCATGCTCCGGATCCCAGTTTATAGATCTTCGGCTCTGAACTGTCCTTGCCTTTGTATTTTGAAATGCGGTGAAGCGAATGGATCCCGACATAAAGAGTGTCGTTATCCCTGTAAACAAGCTTTATTGCCTCCTGTATCTTGCCGTTGACCTCAATTTTCTCAAGTCCTCCGAATTTGCCGATACCATGATCAATATGGACAACATAATCACCAGGGTTAAGTCCTGTTAACTCTTTAACGGACAGGCTTTCCTTCCGTGTGAAATATCCCCTTATCCTGAACTTATGATACCTGTCAAATATCTGGTGGTCGGTATATACCGAGATCCTCAAATCATGATCTGTGAAGCCGGCATGAAGGTTCAGCAGTAAGGGTTTGAACTGAACCCCGGGATTGACTTCGGTAAAAATATCCTGGAGTCTTTCGATTTGAGACTGACTTTCGGAGACAATATATGTACAGTAACCATCCCGGGTATTCGACACAAGCTTATCAGTGAGAAGTTCAAAGTTTTTGTTGAAGACCGGTTGAGGTTCTGTATGAAATGAAAACCGGTTGTTAGTCTTAAAAATTCCGGTCTTACTAAATTCAGCAATCTTGAATACAACACATTCCTCAATGAACCGTGCTCCGGTCATTATCAGATCCTTCTTACCGGCAATTTGTCCCGATTCCTCCCTTTGTACAGTCTGATCGTAGATATTATTGATCTTTTCTTTAATAAAAGCGGCATCTTCGAACCATATTAATGTTGAAGGAGGAAGAAAGCCTGTAAAGGAATCATTTGTCTCTTCAATTGATATATCCTGGATATTCGGTATGACCGATATTTTATCCTGTTTTGTAACAGAAAGCTGATCGTCAGGATTAAAGGTTCTAATTGAATCAACCTCTTCACCAAAAAAATCTATCCTGTATGGGAGATCAGCGGAATATGAAAAGAGGTCTGCAATACTTCCTCTTATTGCATATTGACCGGGTTCATAGACGAAGTCAACTCTTTCAAAATTATATTCATGGAGAACCTCTTCGAGAAATTCAAGCGAAAGCCTGTCACCCTTTGTTATGTTTAAAGTGTTCTTTTTCAGATTCCTGCGGCTAATAACTTTTTCCATCACCGATTCGGGATAGGTGACTATTATACCTTTCTGTTTTCCTGAAGCAAGGTGATTGAGCACCTCAGTACGGAGGACAATATTAGCCGGCTCGGTTTGTTCATAAAGGACAGAACGTTTATACGTGGAAGGGAAAAAGAATACCGAATCTTCTCCGGCAAGTGAAACAAGGTCATTATAAAAATATGCAGCATCCTCCTTCTCAGGGAGAATAACCAAATGAATTAACCGGGTTTTCAGGAAGATCTCAGCAACAGCCATTGCTTTTGACGATCCTGATAATCCTGAAATACTGATCCTTTCTTCCCCGGATGTTGTTATTGCCTCTGTAAGTCCTTTGAGAACCGGGTGGTCATTGAAATGACCGGTTAATTCGTTTTCTTTCATCTGCCTTAATGTGCGGCAAATTTAATACCTATTTCCCTGAAATCATTTCAATTTTGAAAACTCATGCAGAATACTGTTTCCTTATCGGGGATTGACCTGACCTTCAGCGTTCCTCCATGAGCTCCCATTATCTGCTTCGAAATGCTGAGTCCTATCCCTGAACCGTTTTCCCGTGTCGTGAAAAAGGGTATGAAAATTTCTTCGATATTTTCTTTGCTGATTCCCGGGCCATTGTCGGAAACACAAATCTCAGGTTTGTCATTTGAATTAATACCTGCGAAGATTTCTATTTTACATTCCGGATTTTTTTCATTGGCTTCCACAGCATTTTTAACAAGGTTTATAAGAACCAGTGAAATAAGATTTTCATCCGCATAGATTTCCATTTCAGAATTATCAGTATGGAAGTCTATTTCTGTATTTTTACTTTTTTCAAGAGGATCTGTCAATACTTTTACCCGGGTAAAGAGATCGGATATTTTAAAGGATCTCATTTCAGGTTTTGGCAGACGTGTGAGTTTACGATAAGATTCAACAAATTCCATCAATCCTTTACCCTGTTCCTTTATTACATTCAACCCGTTGAGTGTCGCTAAGATAGTCTTTTCTGTTATCTCCCCGGGTTCAATGGGTTTCTTCCCTTTTTGATAAATATTTGAAAGAGATTCAGATAAAGAGGTTATAGGAGTTATTGAATTCATTATCTCATGCATCAGGACCCTTATAAGACGCATCCATGAATCAACCTCCTTTTCATCCAGTTCATGTTTTATATCCTGGATTGATAATATAACCAGCTCATTATCATCAGATCCGAATGATGTTGATTTCAATGACAATTGTATTTCTGCCTGATTCGTGTTAAAAGCTACCAGGTGCCTTTCATAAGGTTTAAGATTTTTTATTGTCATGAACAGCTTTTCATCAATTCGTTCTATCTGCTGCAGATGAGTCAGTACATCCATTGATAAAAGTCTCTTTGCTGCTGAATTTGCATGAAGAATGAATCCTTTATTATTATAAGTAATGATACCTGTTGCCAGATGTTCCAGGATTTTCTGAAAATATTGTTCCTGATGGGCATTCTCTATTTTCAATTCCTGTATCTGCAGGTTAACATTATTCATACTCTGATAGAGTTCACGGAGACTTCCGATTTTATTTTCAACAGGGAAGGAGAGATTTGAATCATCATTCCTTACTGAATCGAAAAAGAACCTGATATTTCTGTTTGTCCTGTTCAGATATGTAATCAGGCTTGCTGAAAGTATTATTATCGTTATGAAGCAGATTATTGAAAAGCGTACTGATTGCTCCGTAAATACCAGGTAACCCATTAATAGGGCGAATGCAACAATAAGGGTAATTCTTATTAAAATATTTATATAGAGTCTTTTACTTATCATTTTGTCTGTTTTTTTTTAACCGGTTATATAAAGTCTGTCGGGTAATACCAAGCTGTTCTGCAGCAGCTGTATAATTGCCATTGTTTTTCTCCACTGCCAGTTGCATCATTTTTTCTTCCATCTCTTCCAGTGAGGCAAAGGATTCTATATCTTTTATCTCGCCGGCAGGTCGTAAATAGAGGTCGTCAGGTTTTATTACTGCCGTCTCGCTGAGGATGACTGCTTTTTCAATAGTATTTTGTAATTCTCTTACATTTCCCGGCCATGAGTAGCTCATAAGTTTATCAAGAGCCTGTTTACTGATTTTCAGGCCTGGTTTGTTATACTTATTTGTACATTTTCCCATAAAGAATTCGGCCAGGGTAATAATATCGTTCCCTCTTTCCCTGAGGGGAGGCATTTCGATCTGTATAGTGTTAATCCGGTAGAGAAGATCTTCCCTGAAAAGCCCTTCCCTGACCATATTTTCGAGGTTTTTATTTGTGGCACATATAAGCCTGATGTTTACCGGTATCAGGTCATTGGATCCTATCCTTGTTATTTTCCTGTTTTCTATTGCTGCAAGTAATTTGGCCTGGAGATGAAACGAAAGATTGCCTATTTCATCAAGGAAAAGAGTTCCTTTATGCGCTATTTCGAATTTGCCCTGCCTGTTTTCATGGGCATCGGTAAATGCACCTTTTACATGCCCGAACAGCTCACTTTCAAAAAGTGATTCGGTAATAGAGCCCATATCGACACTCACCATCAGTTCGTTTGCCCTGGCTGATAAACGGTGTATGTCCTGGGCCACGAGCTCTTTACCGGTACCGTTTTCACCTGTAATCAGCACGTTTGCATCTGTCCTGGCGACCTTCCTGATAATATCCAGAATCTTCATTATCTGTGGTGATGAACCTATAATTGGCCTATGTTCCCGGTTTATCTCTTTCTTGAGTTCACTCTCCCTGACCTTAAGGTTTTTAATCTCTCGCTTTGAGATATTAAGTTGAATGGCAAGCCTGAGAGTTGCCAGCAGCTTTTCATTATCCCATGGCTTAAGGACAAAGTCGGAAGCTCCTGCTTTCAGAGCTCTTACAGCAGTATCTATATCGCCGTATGCTGTGATCATTACAACAGAAATTTCGGGATAAGCCTCCTTTATCTTTCCCAGCCAATAGATACCCTCGTTACCTGTATTTACACCGGCGGTGAAGTTCATATCCAGCAGTACTGTGTTGTAATCATTTTTTCTCAATTCCGACGGTATCTGGTTTGGATTGGATATGGCTGTAACTTCAACAAATTCAGGAGATAGAAGTATCTCAAGTGTGCTGAGAATACTCTTGTTGTCGTCAACGATCAGTATATTTCCTTTATGAACAGGCATAATTATTTCTTTATTACCAAGTTGAGAATACCCGGGGGCATTCTCCGTGGTTAAGATAAGGCATATAAATAAGAAAGTCAAATAAATGTAAAAATAATTTACGCAAAAACGTAAAAAATATTTACGATTTTAAAACTTTCTGAATTGTAAGCACCTGTAATACAGTTATATAAATTAATGGTATGATATTGGATATTGATAAGAAAACAATATATTATGTTCAGATCCGATATTAAGTCAGCGATAAGGAGTATTCTCCGGCATAAAATCCCTTCAGCCATAAGTATTCTTGGTCTGGGTATAGGGCTTGGATGTATTATAGTATTGACAGCTCTGATAATTCACGAGAAATCTTTTGACAAATTCATTCCCGATCACAATAATGTTTACAGGATAATTCTGGGAAATTCATCACAGACCCAGTATCCTCTTACTGAGACAATGGCCGGGGAATTCCCGGAAATAAAGGATTTTTTCAGGTACTATCAGGCAGGATCAATTCAAATAAGGAATTCAAAAAATGAAATTGTCAGGGAAAATAATCTCGGGTTTGCAGATAAATCGATGTACAGGATTATGGGGATTGAATTTATTTCAGGTACACCGGCCGTTTCTCTGAGTGAGATAGCTATCTCTGAGGAATTGGCGAAAAAGTATTTTGGAGAGATCTCTCCCATAGGAGGTGTTGTACATGTGAAATTTACTGATGGTTTTGCCGCACTGTCGGTTTCCGGAGTCTACAAGGATTTCCCTGCAAATTCCACCCTTCACCCTTCAATGATTGCCGATATTAAACTATCGGAAAAAATGTTTATGCAGTTTCAGAAATCGCTGGGTGAATACGGCAATGAACAAAAATCAACTCTGGGCTGGATGCATTCCGACTTCTATTCCTGTCTTGTCCTCCAAAAGAATGCTGACCTTGATAAAATAACCCGGAGTATGGAGAAGTATATGGAGTTCCTTACAGTTGAAAACAAGGACGAACTCCATTACAGGTTGCAACCCGTTGCAGATATCTACCTTGGCTCGGGGGATATTACAGGTAATTACTTCCTTCGTCGTGGAAATCCTGAAGATCTGAAATATTATGAAGTAATATCCATACTTATACTGATAATTTCAATTGCAAACTATATACTTCTTGCACGTGCCGGGATTTCTGAAAGGGCACATGAGTTAGGAACCAGGAAGGTATTTGGGGCTTCATTTGGTAATATCAGGAAACTAATTCTTGTTGAATCGAATCTGATAGTAATCCTGAGTCTAATCCCAGCGGTTTTTATCATTGATATTGGTATGAACTTCATTAACACTACCCTGCATAAGACGATGACGGGCCATGTTTTTCTCAATCCTGTTTTATGGGGCCTTCTGATTCTTATCATTGTCTTTACAGGTACTATTTCAGGATGGCTGATTGGATTTAATTATTCAAAAATCCCTGTCCTGAAGCTCATAACAGCACTTAACATAGGCTCAGGGAGGTCCGGCAGGTGGAATTATTCATTCCTGGTTCTTCATTTTGCCATCTATATTATTCTGGTATCGTCGGTAATAGCTGTATCGAAGCAGATACAATATTCATTAACAGGTTATCAGGGATTCAATCCTGAAAATATACTGGTCGCTGATCTGAATACGGATGAACTTAAGAACAGTTACCGGTCTGTATCCGAAGAGTTAAAAAGAATCCCGGGTGTTATGAATGTGGCAGGTGGAACATTTATACCGCCCTTTAACGCTTTTCTGCCTGTAAACCTTGCAACAGAAGACGGTGAAAGGGTACGTCTGGATGGATTGATAATGGGAGAGGGGATGCCCGAACTTCTTGGCATGGAGGTAATAGAAGGATCCACATTCGGACCTTATAAACCGGGTACACCTGAAGTCCTTCTGAATGAATCGGCTGCAAAAGAACATAATGTAAAGGCAGGAGAAAGACTCCTGGCATTTAATGTCAGGGGTATTTTACGAGATTTTCATGCCCATTCCATGCATTCTCTTATAAGGCCAATGGTAATCCTTCCGCAGAATCCTGAGAGAATGGGACTGATAGCGATCAAAACTGACGGTAAAAATGATGAAACGGTAATAAATAAACTCAGGGAACGCTATTCGACGATTTCTCCTGATGAAATTTTTGAAATAAAATATTTAACCGATGATCTTGATCTTTTTTATCAGAATGAAAAAGAACAGATGAAAATAATCGGAGCATTTACATTTATTGCAACAATCCTTGCAATAATGGGATTGTTCGGGATCTCTCTCATGAGTATTTCAAAAAGGTTTAAGGAGATAGGAATAAGGAAAGTAAACGGCGCGTCTATTCATGAAATATTGCAGTTGCTTAACATTGAGTTTATAAAATGGCTTCTGTTATCAGCTGTAATTTCCATACCGGTTTCTATATGGCTGATTTCACACTGGCTTGACAGGTTTGCATATAAGACAGAATTGAGCTGGTGGATCTTTGCATCTGCAGGATTGTCAGCTATAATAATCGCAATGGTATCTGTCAGCTGGCAAACATGGAGAGCAGCAACAAGGAATCCGGTGGAGGCACTCCGGTATGAATAATGATGAGAGCGAAGATCGTCCATAGCGAAGTGTATCGGAGAGTTATGCATAAATAAATGTTAAAGAGATAGTCATGATACGAAATTACCTGAAAACAATTGTACGGATTATTGTACGACAACCTGTATTCTCGGCAATAAATATCTTAGGACTATCTATCGCAATCACGTGTGTGGTTTTTATTTCTCTATGGGTTCGGGATGAATTAGGCTATGATCGATTTCACCAGAGACGGGACCAGATATACCGGGTCATGATGAATTTGGGTGAATACGGGAATCTGGCTATTACACCTCCACCTTTGATTGGTAAAATCAAAGAAGATTTTCCTGAAATCAATCATGCTACTAGGGTGAAAGAATGTCCTGAAATGGTAATAAAAAACGGCGATCGTATCTTTTGGGAAGAAAAAGGAATTTTTGTGGACCCTGAATTCTTTGATATATTTTCCTTTGATTTATTAAGAGGACATAAACCGGATTTATTGAAAGATTCTTACAGTATTGTCCTTACAGAATTGATGGCAAATAAATATTTTGATACAGAGGATCCGGTAAATAAGACATTGTATATAGACGGACAGCCATTTAATGTAACAGGAGTCCTGCGAAACATACCTGAGAATTCCCATCTTCAATTCAATTTTATCCTGCCAGTTGAACTTCTGACATATTTCGGAAGTAATTTGGAGAGCTGGGGCAATGTGAACTTGTATTCATATATTGAAGTCGTTGAAGGAACAGATTTTTCGAAAATGAATGAGAAAATAATCGACTGGAAAACTCCCAGGAAGGAAAATTTCTTTTTGCAGCCTCTTGCAAGCATTCATCAAGAACCTGATTATGTTGCAGATAACAGTAAGATTTGTGATAAGAAATATACAAGAATTTTTTCTTCAATCGCCTTGTTCATATTATTGATCGCTTGTGTTAATTATATAACACTATATATTTCTTCATCATTAAATCGCATTAAAGAAATTGATATAAGAAAAGTTATCGGATCAAGCCGGAAAAATCTTTTTTTTCAGTTTCTCGGGGAATCGACTTTATTCATTGTTATTGGTTTAATACTGTCAGATATTTTTGCCGAAGTATTATCTCCTCTGTTCAATGACATTACGCAAAAAAACTTTACTTATTTATTTCATAATTATTATTCTTTACCGTTCACAATACTATTTGGTATTCTGCTTTTATTGATCATCGGTGTCTATCCGGCTATATATCTGTCAAAATTTAAACCTTCATTAATTATAAAGGAAAAAGGGAAGGATAAGATACTTCCGATTTCCAGATTAAAAAATATGATGGTTTTGATCCAGTTTTCAATCACAACAGTATTGCTGATAGGTATAATACTGATTTCAAAACAGCTGAATTATATTCATGATAAAGACCTGGGATTTAATAAAGAGAATATTGTCTATATGCCTTTCAGAGGTATAGGAGAACATTATGATGATTTCAGGCAGGCGCTGTTAAAAAATCCTGCAATCCTGAATGTTACTGCAAAAAATTCGCTGCCAATTGAGTCTGCAGATAAAACGAGCAGTATTTACTGGCCGGGGAAGAACCCGGATGATGATTTACTTATGGAAGCAACAGGCGTGGACTTTCGTTACATCGAAACCATGGGATTAAATATAGTTGAAGGAAGATACTTTTCACCAGATTATCCGACAGATAAATACAGCTTTATTCTGAATCAAGCAGCACTTAAACAAATGAAACTTATAAATCCGGTTGGCAAAGTTATTAAGGTATGGGGTTATCAGGGATCAATAATAGGGATTGTAAATGATGCCTTATTTTATCCGTTAAAGGAAAAAACGGGTCCTCAGATCTTATATATGATACAGGATATAAAGAGTCAGGAAATGTCCGATTTTGGTGTTCTTCTGGTAAAAATAGCCGGTAATGATGTCAGAGGAACGATTTCATCAATCCAATCGGTGTGGAAAGATTATTTTCCGGATATCCCGTTTTCTTTCAGCTTTTTAGATAAAGCAATAGAAAGCAGATACATTGACGAAAAACGGTTATTTATGATCATGCAATATTTTGTCATACTCTCAATCATCATTTCATGTCTGGGTTTGTTTGGCATTTCTTTATTTTCTGTTGAGCGACGTACCAAAGAAATAGGTATACGTAAAGTAAATGGTGCCAGAATACCTGAGATAATGATGCTGCTTAATCGAGATTTTATTACCTGGATAATTATTGCATTTATGATAGCTATGCCCACAGGCTATTTTATTATGAATAAATGGCTTGAGGGTTTTGCGTACAGGACCAGTCTTAGCTGGTGGATATTTGCATTTGCAGGGATTACGTCTTTAATAATTGCACTGCTAACAGTCTCATGGCAGAGCTGGAGAGCAGCAACAAGGAATCCGGTGGAGGCACTCCGGTATGAGTAATATGATAACTAAGAAACAAAGTATTTCAAAATTGGACTTCTATTATAGAAATATGTAAAATAAAAAAACCATGATACAAAACTATTTTAAATTCATTCTTAGAGGCATTATCAATCAGAAGTTATATTCTTTAATCAAAATTATAGGATTTGCCCTTGGTATTGCCGCTTGTTTTTTAATCGCTTTATGGATTGCGGATGAACTTGGTTACGATAAGAATTACACTGACGGGGACAGGATTTACAGAGTGATAGGGGTGTATAGCGTTGAAGGAGAAATCTATAAAGTTACATCTTTCCCGGCACCTTTTGCCAGGGCTTTAAAAGATGAGTTTCCTGAAGTGGAGCAGGCCGGACGCCTTAACCGGACCGAATTTTTTGGAGCCGGAAGTAATGAAGTAAGATATATTGAAAACGAGCAGAATAACCATGAGGAAGGTTTTGCTTTTGCCGATCAGGAACTGCTTGATATCCTTCAGATACCAATGGTTTATGGCGATCCTTTACATGCTCTTGATGAACCGGGAACAATAGTCATATCAGAACGGAAAGCGAAGAAATTATTACCGGGAGAAGATCCTGTTGGTAAAATATTAATTATTAATAACGATCCTGCCAGGCAATACAAAATAGGAGGGGTAATGAATGATCCCCCGGTTAATTCACATTTTCAGAGTGATTTCTTAATGTCACTTAAGAATGGACTATATCCTGGCGAACAATCAAACTGGCGATCGCAAAGTTACGATATATATATAAAAGTACAGCCGGGAACAAATATATCTCAGCTGGAGTCAAAATTTTCAATCATTACTACAAAATATTTAATACCAAGTCAGCAGGAAGACGGGTATGTGGACGCAGAAGAACTTTCGGAATATTTCAGTTATGAGTTACAGCCGGTAAGTGATATCCATCTGAAATCTGCTGATATTCAGGATGGTTTAAAATATGGCGACATCAGGTTTGTCAGGTTATTTGGAATTATAGTCGGATTTATACTCATAATTGCCTGCATTAATTTTATAAACCTTTCTACTGCCAGATTTGCCGGCAAAGCTAAGACAGTCGGATTCCTGAAGGCATTTGGTGCCGATAGGACTAACCTTATTTGTCAGTTTCTTACCGAATCTATTTTTTTCAGTTTTCTTTCATTTATTCTCGGAATAATAATTGCTGCTGAATTATTACCTTATTTTAATGTTCTGTCCGATAAATCTTTAACTATACCATGGTCAGCCTGGTGGTGGTTACTGCCTTTAATCTTCCTGGTATCAGTTATTATAGGACTGATGACCGGGCTTTACCCGTCGTTATATATCTCATCTTTTAAACCTGCTAATGTCATAAAAGAAAATTTAACACTAGGAAGCATAAAATCAAAAATGCGCAGTTCCTTGGTAATATTCCAGTTTACTATCTCAATTGTACTGATAGCATGCACTTTAATCATTTACCGCCAGTTTGGATACACTATTAATAAAGATGTCGGATTTGATAAAGACCGGGTATTGCTTTTATATGGTACTAACACCCTGGGCAGGGAAATAATCACTTTCAAGAATGAACTCTTAAAGCTTCCGGAGGTAAAAAATGTCTCAATGAGCTATTATCTTCCAATTGAAGGGACAAAACGTGATGGGAATGCATTATGGAAAGAAGGAATGAGGAAAGTGGAAAAACCTGTATATGGTCAGTTTTGGCGTGTCGATCATGATTATATTAAGACGATGGGTATGAAAATAGCGGAAGGAAGGGATTTTTTGATTGATATGCCTACTGATTCAAATGCTGCAATTGTTAATCAGGCTTTGGTGAAACAACTGGAATTGGCTGATCCTGTCGGTAAAAAGATATCAAATCAATGGGAGACATTTGAAATAATCGGAGTAGTAAAGGATTTCAATTACGAATCAATAAGAAATTATATCGGGGGAGTATGTCTTACCCTGGGGAAAAGTACGGATATGGTATCAGTAAAAACTGGGACAGATGATATATCGGGTACTATTCAATCCGTCACTGATATATGGAATAAGTTTTCCCAAAACCAGCCTGTCCGGTATTCCTTCCTTACGGAGAATTTTAAAATGATGTATTCCGATATTCAGAAGATGGGAATGGTCTTCAGCACTTTTGCAATCATTGCCATTATTATTGCGTGCTTGGGATTGTTTGCCCTTTCTTCATATATTATTGAACAGCGTACCAAAGAGATAGGAATTCGTAAAGTGCATGGTGCTAAAGTCTTTGAAGCGGTATTCCTTCTAAACACCAGCTTTATTAAATGGGTAATTATTGCTTCTGTGATTGCTATACCGGTAGCATATTTTAGTATGCACAAATGGCTTGATAATTTTGCCTATAAGACTGCTCTAAGTTGGTGGATTTTTGGCCTGGCGGGAGTGTTGGCATTAGGAATTGCACTGATAACGGTTAGCTGGCAGACATGGAGGATTGCAACAAGAAATCCTGTTGAAGCTCTCCGATATGAATAAACATTATACAGTAATTTAAAGTACAGATTAATATGATTAGAAAAATCAGAGTCTTAATAAGGAATATTTTGAGAAACCGTATGTACTCTTTTCTGAATATTCTGGGATTAAGTGTGGCTATGGTAGCTGTGATCTTTATCTTCCTGTGGGTTTTTTATGAGACAGGCTACGATAAATTCAACGTAAATTATGATCGTATCTATCAGATAAATAGTCTTTCAGTAAACGACGGATCCCGGTGGGACGGGACACCATCCCCTTTTGCTCCTTCAATTGCCGAAAATTCTCCTGAGGTAGAATCTATTACACGCATATTGAGACTTCAAGGTTTTTCTCTGAGTTACGGAGATAAAAAATTTATTGAGAGCAAAGGGATTACTTCTGATCCTGAAATATTTGATATTTTTTCATTTAAAACTGTTATTGGCAATGCAAAAGAAGCCCTGAACACTGAAAATACTTTAGTCGTAACCGAGTCATTTGCTAAACGCTATTTCGGGAATGAAAATCCTTTGGGTAAACAGATCTTGCTTGAAGGGGGGTTTCCGTTAACAATCCTGGCTGTAATTGAGGATGTCCCCTCACAATCCCATTTACAGTTTGACTTTATACTTTCTCATAAATTTGCTGTTAAATACAATCTTTGCGGGCTGGAATGGGGTGATCCAAATTTTATCACTTATATTCTTTTATATAAGAATGTCAGCCCGGTCAATGCTTTAAGTACGATAACCAAGGTTGGTATGGATAATAAAATGCCACATATCTATTATGGCGAAAATAATTTAATTCTCAGGCCATTGAAAGATATTTATTTAGATAGTGGTATCATTAACCGTGTCGGAAATACAGGAGACAAACGAAACGTTATAATTTTTGGTTCAGTGGGTTTGCTAATTCTGTTGCTGGCATGTATCAACTACATAAATATATCTGTATCATTAGTCACAAAAAGAGTTAAACCCTCCTCAATCCATATTGTTTGCGGGGCATCGAGAAGGAATGTTTTTAACCAGTTTATTTCTGAATCCACACTGCTTATTATATTTTCATTCCTGGTTTCACTTCTGCTGATCTTCTTTTTATACCCTTATTTTACATCTTTTACGGGTAAAGAAGTCGGAGGAATACTGTATAATCCCCGGTTTATAATTTTTATTATTGCTGTCCTTTTAGGAATCATCTTATTATCAGGGATATATCCGGCACTGGTTATATCAAATTCTGATGCTCTCAGCCTGGTTAAAAACAATCAGTTTCAATTCAGGAACAGAAAACTTCAGTTAATGACAGTATTACAGAATGTAATTTCAATTACTCTGATAATCTGCACAATAGGGATTTTTAAGCAAATGTACTATATACGTCATAAGGACCTTGGATTTTCCAAAGACCAGATAGTCTACATTCAACTCAGGGGAAGCATATCAACAAAAATCGGAGCAGTTAAAAATGAATTGTCGGGCAATAAGAATATTCTTCAGATAGCTTTTAAAGATTGTGCTCCTTTTAATATCCGAAATAACACCCGTGGCATTATCTGGAAGGAAAATGGCGAGTTGAGAAATAATGACCGGGACAACTATTTTGGTTCGGAGACAACAAGGATTGATGAAGAATATTTAAAGATGATGAAAGTTGAATTTGTTAAGGGGAGAAATTTTGATGCATCGCTTTCAACAGATAAACAAAACTATATTTTAAATGAAGAAGCTGTAAGGCAAATGAGATTAAGTGACCCTGTAGGCCAGGAATTTGCTCTGTATGGTCAATGGGGTACCATTGTTGGTGTAATAAAGGACACATATTTTAAAACATTACATGAAAAGATCAATCCGCAGGTATTTTATCCGTTTAAAGATTTGGAAAAGGAGGGTTATTTCAGTTTTATATTCTTAAAACTTTCCGGTTCAGAAATACCTGCAACAATCAGTCAAATTGAACAAATATGGAATACATATAATCCGGGAATTCCATTCGAGTATCATTTTTTAGATGAAAAGTATGAAGAGCTGTATAAATCCGATATGCATATAGCTAAACTTATCAGCCTGTTTTCATTACTGGCAGTATTTATTGCATGTCTGGGGCTTCTGGGCCAATCGGTTTTTGCAGCAGAAAACCGTACAAAGGAAATAGGTATCCGTAAAGTGAATGGAGCTGAAATATCGGAAATAATGGCTCTGCTTAACAAAGACTTTGTAAAATGGATTGTAATAGCTTTCTTTTTTGCAATTCCGAT
Source organism: uncultured Rikenellaceae bacterium (assembly GCA_964638955.1). Classification (GTDB taxonomy): domain Bacteria; phylum Bacteroidota; class Bacteroidia; order Bacteroidales; family VadinHA17; genus LD21. Next base: position 28,801 of record CAZWZQ010000031.1, read on the forward strand.
TGCATATTATTTCATAAGTAAATGGCTGCAAAACTTTGCTTACACAACAGGGCTAAACTGGTGGCTATTTATACTTGCAGGTATTATTGCACTTGGTATTGCATTGATGACTGTCAGCTGGCAAACATGGAGAGCGGCAACAAGGAATCCGGTTGAGTCACTCAGGTATGAGTGAATGTCGTAATTATTTGAATTTATGGAATATAGGCTTTTAAAATAAATATTATGATAATGAATCTGATGAAAATAGTATTGCGCAATTTAAAACGCAATAAAGCCTTTACAATACTTAATATTGCAGGCCTTGCAATAAGTATTGGATGCGGATTGGTTATTTACGATATAATATCATACGAATCCGGTTTCGACAGTTGGCAAACTCACTATGCCAATATATACCGGTTGATCAATGAATATAAGGTACCCACTGAAGGCGCCGTATATTCTGAAGGACAGGTGCATCCACTGGGAAGAGCTTTGAGAGATGATTATCCGGGTGTGGATGCAGTTATGACTTTTTACGCCGGTGAAGGCCAGGTCACCATAGAAAACAGCAACGGATCATCAGATATGTTTCAGGAATCCAGCGGATTAGCTTATGCCGAACCGAGTCTTTTTAATATCTTTGATTTTAAATTCCTTGCAGGGAATCCTTCCGATGCGTTGACAAATACCGGCAGTGTGGTGATTGCTTCATCGCTGATTCAAAAGTATTTTAATTTATCGCCGCAAATGTCAGGAGAGGCGCTGGGCAAGACTATTACAATAAATAATAACATAACTTTTAGGGTAACCGGCGTAATAGCAGATCCGCCTGAAAATACCGACCTCCCTTTTAAAATTATCGGTGATTATAAAAGCCAGACTGCATCAAACCCCTATTTCCGAAGCGGGACTGACTGGAATGAATATAATTCGGCAACCAATTGCTACCTGCTGCTTCCCGATAATATTTCCGCATCCGGTTTTGAGAAACAACTCACGGATTTTTTCAATAAATACAATGTCAGAAATCCTTCTATTGAGCAGAAATATGTTTTACAGCCACTTTCAGATTTGCATTCCGGAGTGTGTGATAATGACAATAACCGTGTAGTACCGGAAAAAAGATTAATCGCACTCGGGGTAGTCGGTTTATTGTTGATATTATTGGCATCCATCAATTTTATTAATTTATCAACAGCCCATGCTTTCAGAAGAGTAAAGGAAATCGGGGTACGGAAAATATTTGGGGTAAGCAGGCTACAGTTGATATTCCAGTTTTTGGGCGAAACGCTGATGATTTCATATATCGCTGCATTGGTGGGTTGGTTTTTATCCCATTACATTTTTGCTTATCTGGAAAATTTTATCGGTTACAAGCTGAACCCGGATATCCTGCAATATCCCAACAGTATAATTTTTTTAGCAATCCTTGCAACTGGCACAGGATTGCTTGCCGGACTCTACCCGTCAATTGTACTGGCTGATATTAATCCGTTTGGCACAAAGAGGGGTCTCATAGCTTTTGAAAATAGAAAGTCATTACTGGTCAGGCGTACGTTGGTTATTGCCCAGTTTACAATCTCGCTTGTGCTGATCATTGGAACTCTGGTGATGCATTCCCAGATGCACTATTTTCTGAATGCTGATCTGGGATTTAATAAAGATGCCATTCTTGTATCAACACTGCCCGATGCCAACACGGAGAAACTTCAGGTATTAAAGGGCGAACTTTTAAAAAATCCCGGGATCGAGAAGGTTAGTTATGCAACCCGGCCTCCCATGGCTAATTGGAGAGTCAACAATGAAATTAATTATCCAACTCTGGAAAAGAACAGGTATTCCGGGAATCTGAAAACGGCTGACGAAGATTACCTTGACCTGTTCAGACTCAGACTAATTGCCGGAAGAAATTTTTTCGAAACCAAAAATACCGGGGAGGCTGTGGTAAACAGGAAGCTGACCAGGCTTCTTGGCTTTAACGACCCGCATGATGCATTGGGTGAAAAATTCGAATACGGCAGGGGTGGACTACAATTTACAATTATCGGAGTGGTTGAAGATTTTCATGCTGGATCTTTGCATCAGGAAATGGACAATGTAATTTTCAGCAACCTCCCCTGGAACATTAAAGAGATAGCAATAAAATTTGATCCGGCAATAATAAACCGGTCCGGTTTTAAGGAGTCTATTGAAGAAGTCAAAAGCGAGTGGAACACTATTTTCCCAGATGACATTTTTGATTACAGCTTCCTTGACCAACAAATTGCAGGCATGTATAAAGAGGAAATACATACCACAAGCCTTTTTCAGTTATTTGCCATTATTGCAATCCTCATCGGTTGCCTTGGATTGTACGGTTTGATATCCTACGTCGCAAGCCGGAAAGTCAAGGAGATCGGCATTCGAAAGGTGAATGGTGCAAAAGTTACCGAAATATTAGTCATGCTGAATACAGACTTTATAAAATGGGTAGCCATTGCATTTTTAGTAGCCTGCCCAATTGCGTACTATACCATGCATAAATGGCTCGAAAATTTTGCCTACAAAATCACCCTGAGTTGGTGGATATTCGCGTTGGCAGGTGTGTTGGCACTGGGAATTGCGCTGCTGACTGTCAGCTGGCAAAGCTGGCGAGCAGCGACAAGGAATCCTGTGGAAGCTCTACGATATGAGTAATAACAAAATGCGAATATCCATATAAAGAAGAGAATCGAAATGGGAAATACAATACATTAATATACTTCAATTTTATAACAACTTGTTTCGCACTTTTTATAAAATATTAATAAGAGATATTAAAAGGGATAAGTTATCATTCCTGATAAAGATGTTTGGCTTAACAGTGGGCTTAACCTGTTTCTTTCTGATATTACTATTTGTTCTGTACGAGTTTAGCTATGACAAACAATTTCCCGGTTATAAAAATATATATCGTATTGTAATGAAACAACCGGGAAATATGTATCAGGGTTCTGATATGTTCGATGCTACACCCGGACCTCTGGTTCCATATTTAAAAGATAATTTTCCTGAAATATTGTATGCAACCCGTATTATTCGAACAAGCCGGAATTTTATTCAGTATGAAAATAACTCAAATATTGAAGGTCGGATTTTTTATGTTGATGTCGATTTTTTAAAAATCTTCCCATTTCAGTTTATATCCGGTAATCCGGATAACGCCCTGAAAAAAACAAATTCAGTGGTATTGACAAAAAAAACAGCACAAAGATATTTTGGTGACATTAATCCTGTTGGAAAATCATTATTGGCAGATGAAAACAAAACATACGAAATAACCGGAATAATAGAAGATATTCCGGATAATTTGCACTTTAAATTCGACTTTTTGGTATCATTTAGCACTTATTATAATGAACATACTAAATACTTTAACTGGATAAGTAACGACTATAAAACTTACGTACAGCTAAGTAATAATATGTCAGTCAGAGAATTAGAGGATAAAGTCAACCTTTCAGTTAGAGATAAATTCGAGAAGAATAGCACAATCCGGTTTATTTTTCAACCACTTGCCGATATCCATCTGCATGGCAATTGTAATTTCGAAATGGAGAAGAATGGCAGTATTAATCAAATAGTTACATTTTTTGCGGTTGGCTTGCTCATTTTGATAATCGCCTGCTTTAATTATATAAACATATCTGTGGCTGACACATCATACCGCTTAAAGGAGACAGGAGTGAGGAAAGTTATAGGAGCAACTAACCGGCAATTAATTCTCCAATTCATTGGCGAATCGTTTACTTATGTTTTCGGTGCTACCCTGATAGTAGTGTTAATAATTATTTACCTGATAATTCCGGAATTTAATGTCTATGTACAAAGAGATATCCCTTATTCATTTTTATTTGAACCAAAAGTCCTTTTAGTTATAATATTATCTGCTATAGTTGTAAGTATTTTATCCGGCATATTCCCGGCTTTTATCATAACAAAATATCAACCGGATCAGATATTTAAAAACACTATTCAGACCAGGAAAAATAAACTCTTTAGTCTGCAAAGCTCTTTCGTTATTGCCCAGTTTGTCATTTCGATTATATTAATTATTGCTGCTATAACTGCTTATCATCAATTACAGTACCTGCAAAATAAGGACCTGGGATTTCAGAAGGAGAACATCATCAACATTTTATTACGTGACGGGAAATGCCGGGCAAAATATTTAACTATAAAAAATGAACTGTTAAAGAACTCAAATATTATTGATGTCACAGTTTCAAATGCGTTACCGGGCAATGTGATGAGCAATACGCACATCAACCTTAAAGGAAAATCAACAAATGAATTTGCTTTAATATACAGGTTATTTGTTGATGAAAACTTCCTGGAATTTTATGGAATACCATTAAATGAAGGTAATTCTTTTGCAAAATTGAAGGGCACAAACTGCAGATACCATATCTTAAACCAGACAGCTATCGACTTATATAATTTAAATGAAGCTGTTGGTCAAACATTAAGCCTTGGTGAAAGGGATATTTATGCCGATGGCCAGATAATTGGTGTAATTAAAGATATCTATTACACTCCTTTATATAATGAGATTTGCCCGTTGGCAATATCCAACTTGAATCCGTCAGAATATGAAAGCAGAGGTACTTTTTTATCGATTAAAATTAATCCTCAAAACCCTGAAAAAACTATCTCTTATATTGAAAAGGTCTATACTCAATTCTCGCAGAATTATCCTTTTAGCTATAGTTTTTTAAACAGTACAATTGAAAATATTTATGCTGATGAAAGGCGTTACCGGAATCTTAGTCAATTGTTTTCAGTTATAGCAATATTTATTGCCTGTCTGGGATTATTCGGCCTCGCAAATTTAAATCTGGAAAAAAGAACAAAAGAAATTGGTATCCGTAAAGTAAACGGGGCAAACATCTCCGAAGTGATGGTTATGCTAAACCTGGATTTTGTGAAATGGATTGCCATTTCATTTATTATTGGATGCCCTGTTGCATGGTACATTATGCATAAGTGGCTCGAAAATTTTGCATATAAAACCAGTCTTAGTTGGTGGATTTTTGTTCTGGCAGGAATGCTGGTGCTTGTAATTTCATTGATTACTGTAAGCTGGCAAAGCTGGCGGGCAGCGACAAGAAATCCGGTCGAGGCATTACGATATGAATGACAGATTGTAAAAGAAAATCGTTTGTAAGATTATAAAATTCAATTTATTATAGGATTATTTTATGGGAAAAGCCTGACAATTATAAGTATTATGACAAGATTAAGAATTCTGATACGCAGTCTGATTAAGAAAAAATCGACATCACTGATAGTAATTACCGGTTTTTCAGTAAGTATATCGATTGTACTGGTATTGATTGCATTTCTTATAAATGAGTTCAGTGTTGATAAGGGATATCCGAATATAGATCGCATTTACAGGGTATTTGCTAACGGCAATATAGCATCAGTAAGAGAAGATTTCCGTGAATATTTCCTGGAAGACTACCCTGAAATAGAAGATGCCTGCCGTTTTAACAGCTATCAAACAACTGTAACCAGCAATGATATACCTTTTACCGGACAAATGATAGCTACAGATTCATCTTTTTTTAATATTTTCTCTTCCGATTTTATTATCGGAAATGCCGGTTCTTCTTTAAGCAATCCGAATGATGTTGTTCTTACCGAGAGCTTTGCAAAAAAAGTCTTTGGCAAAGAGGATCCTATAGGTAAAACACTAATTGCCGAATATAAAGAATCATTGGTAGTAAGCGGGATAATAGAAGATTTTCAGGATAACTCAAGTATCCGGGGCGATTTCATTACAAACTCAAAAATAAAAATCTGGTATGAAGGAAGCAATGACGGACAGGGTAATAGCGTAAATTATTTCAGATTATTTTGTTTGACAGGGGATAATACGAACATTCCTGTCCTGGAGGATCAACTAACAGAGGATATAAGATCTATTAAGTATACTGTAGGATATCCAATCGAAAATATAAATCTTGTTCCTTTCAGTGAATCATATTTTATGCAGGGAATAAACAGGAGCCTGACCAGACATGCAAATATTAAGCTGATAAAGTTACTTCTGGTGATAACATCTGTAATAATTCTGTTAGCAATATTTAATTATATAAACCTGACAACCGCCAGTTTTACCGACAGGTATAAAGAGATCGCTGTTAAAAAGACTATTGGTGCGTCAAGACGAAAAGTGTTCTTACAATTTATTTCAGAGTCTGTCCTGATTTGTTTTATTTCTTTACTGGCAGCATTGCTGTTATCGTCACTATGGATTCCCTTATTTGAAAAATTTCTTGGCAGCAGCGTTAACTTAAAAGTGCTATGCAAACCTTTTGTGTCAGCATGTATACTGACAGGTGTATTGATAATTTCAGGACTTTCAGGAATCTATCCGGCACTGGCAATATCAGGACTCAAACCCATAAACATATTTATGAAGAGAGGGATTACAACTCAAAATTCTATTAGTACAAGAGGAGTTTTAAATGTTTTTCAGAATGCAGTTTCAGTTACCCTCATTATTGCGCTGATTGTAATTACCAGACAGATTGATTATGTGAAAACTAAAGACTTCGGATTTGATACTGATAAACTTTTAAGAGTGAATGTACACTGGCGACTTGCAGATAAAACAAATATCATCAGGGATAGGCTTTTACAGGAACCGACAATTAAGAATATATGTTTTTCTCACGGCACTCCCGGGAGTATTTATGCAACTTCTTCATGGGACTTTAATGGTAAAGAGGGTATTATAAATCAACTTACTGTTGACACAACTTTTTTTAAAGTTTTTGAAATACCTGTCGTACAAGGCAGAGGTACGATGAAATCGGATTTTAACAAGGTATGTTATATCAACGAAACTGCTTTTAAGGAAACCGGTTGGGATACATTTGAAGGTCATGATTTTCATGGGAAAGAGATAATAGGCATTATTAAAAATTTTCATTTTGTTAATCTGTATAATAAGATTACACCTCTGGCAGTGGTAATATCAAATGAGATGGGAGTTTCTCATCTTACATTAAGGATTGAACCGACAAATATCCCCAAAACTATCGATGCATTAAAAAATACATGGAAAGAGATATGCCCGGGACACGAATTGAAATATCAGTTCTATGACGATTGGCTTGACTCGATGTATCAAAGCGAGGAGAGACTTGCTGCGGCAATACGTTTGTTCGCAGTTCTGGCTATTATGATTTCATGCCTCGGAATAATAGGTATTGCAGAGTTCTCCATAAGAAAAAGAACAAAGGAGGTAGGCCTTCGCAAAGTAAATGGAGCAAAAGTATCTCAGGTCATGGTATTGCTGAACAGGGACTTTGTTAAGTGGGTGTTTTTTGCGCTCTTTATAGCAATACCATGTTCTTATTTTATTTTGAATAAATGGCTTGAAAGCTTTGCATACAAAGCAGGGTTAAGCTGGTGGATCTTTACCGTTGGAGGGATCATTGCAATTTTATTGGCATTATTGACCGTCAGCTGGCAAAGCTGGCGGGCAGCGACAAGAAATCCGGTCGAAGCATTGAGATATGAATAAACAATAAACAATTAACAATGAACAATTAACAATTAAAATATATATGAGAGAAAATATTGTAGTTAACAAGTCATTTAAGTTTGCTGTAAGTATTATAAGGATATATCAATTTCTGATTAATGAGAAAAAGGAGTATGTACTGTCAAAGCAGATTCTTCGTAGCGGTACTTCTGTCGGTGCTAATATTGAGGAAGCGGTTGGTGGGATTTGAGACAAAGATTTTACAGCAAAAATGAGCGTTGCATATAAAGAAGCACGTGAAACAAAGTATTGGTTAAAACTATTATATAAGACAGAGTATCTGACAGATAAACAATTTAATACGATTATTGGACATTGTGAAGAATTACTAAAAATACTGTACAGCATAATCAAAACATCTAAAAATAAATAATTGTTCATTGTTCATT
>CAZWZQ010000032.1:0-36687 GCA_964638955.1 uncultured Rikenellaceae bacterium
TTATGTTCGACGGACCGCGCGTCATCAATGACAGAAGCAGCTATGATCCGATGCGCAAGCAGGGAGCCATCCTTTTAGGCAACGGCGGCGACAACAGCAACGGTTCACAGGGCACCTTCTACGAAGGCGCAATGACAGCCCCGGGCACTTTCCCGACGGAGGAAACCAACCAGAAGATTCAGGACAATATCGTGGCTGCCAGGTACGATGTGCAGCGTCTGAGCCTGGCGCCGGCGTATGCAACTGACACGCCTCCTGGACTCCAGACATTTTCACCGCAGTCTTCGCAGAACACTGCCGTGACTTTCACAAATACTACCGGGGCACCCGTGAATAACCTCGCCTTGAGCATTTCCGTGCCTAAGGGGTGGAAATCCGTAGTTTTAAACTCCGAGGAATCTACAAAGATATTCACTAATACAATTTCAGCAGGTGAGAGCGTGAGCGCAACTTTCACTGTAACCTCTGGATCAGAGTCCTTAAACGGAGACCTGGTCGGCAGTGCCTCGTGGACTAGCTCGACGAACGGTCAGAAACAATCCGAGACAACAGCTGAAAAAGTGCGTAACGTCAGCCCGATCAAGATTAACGAATTCCGCATCAGCGACGGTTCTCCTGACAACTCAACAAACTCGTTCATCGAACTCTATAACGCCGGCGATGCTGAAATCGATATCTCAAACTGGACCCTGACCCACCACCAAACTCAAATGCCCATCTTTTCATCGGTGAAGATCCCGGCCGAAACAAAGCTTGCTTCACATGGTTTTTACCTGTTAGGTCTGTCTAATTCAGGGCTGGCGGTTCCCGCGAAAAAGGGTGAGTCCACCATCTACGTCAGGAGTATTACCGGCATGTCGGTTGGCGATATGATTGAAATCGGCACCGGCTCAACTGTAAAAACCCACAGGATCGTAAGCATCACCACACCAACCGAGCCTGAGGCACCTGCATCGCCATTCGGTTTTGGACGTCGAGGCAGACCAAGCGGCTCGACGACGGTGTGGCAGCCGCTCCCCGACGGTCCGGTGATCACGATTCCCGCCGGCTCGACCAACATACCTGTCACAAGCGTGGCAGGCTTCGAGGTCGGCCAGAAGATGGCAATAGGTTATGACGCGACCTACCCCACTGTTGCACAAGCCACTGAAAAATATGAGGTGGTCACGATCACCGAGGTCGGCAAGCAGGGAACGCAGGCCTGGCTCTCAATGGACGCGAAAGCTGGCGACAAAAACATCAAGGTATCTTCTGTCGAAAACATCTCTGTAGGGGACAAGATCAGACTGGACATCGACAGCGAAGGTCATGGGATCGAGACCGTTACCGTTACACGTGTAGGTACCCAGTCGTCCCGCAGCACTTTCAACGGTCCCTTGACGGATGAGGATGATCCGGGTACGGGACTCGACCTGGCGGAACCGCTGAAATTCGACCATGCATCCAATATGCCCTTCAGTGCCAGGGGAACGGGGATAAGTTTCAAGCCGGCTACTGCCTTAGCTCACTCGAGCAACGAGCCCGTACTGGCGCTCAGCTCCAGCATAACGCTCGACCAACCCCTGGTCAGCGACCATGATATCGACGTGGTGGTACGTGACGAAAAGGTCACAACCGCGGGCTACCAGGAAGCAAAGGAGCCCGACCAGTGGTTCGGAGGCCCTGCCCTCTCCTCCAGTGCCGGCAACATGGTGCTGCGTGACGCCGATGACAATGTTGTTGACGGTCTCAATTATGGCGGACTCGTCGATCCATGGGCCGCTGAGGGTTACCAGGCCGCTTCCGGAGCAGGGGAGAGCGGATGCAGCGTACCTTCACCTGGTATGATCATAGGCTTCAGGATGGGGCCTTCTCCGCCCACCAGCCGGCCCAACAGGAGCGCTGGCCGCTACCCGGACGGTTACGACAGCGACAGCAATTGCCGCGATTTCCTGTTACAGACCACGGTCACCCTTTTAGCCGCATCACCAGCCGGTTCAAACAATATTAAAGTAGCAAGTGTGGCTGACTTTATAACTGGTCAGAAGATAATTATAGGATCAGGCACAAATAGCGAGACCGCTGTTATCGCCACTATTGGTACAGCAGGTGGTACCACTGTGGGTACTGCCACCAGGGCAGGCACAAAAGTTATTCTGGTTTCCGGCGTTGAAGGTTTTAGCGCCGGTCAGACAATCACCATAGGCAGTGGTGCAAACCTCGAGACGGCAGTTGTCGCTTCCATTGCTGCCGGACGCCGACGTTTTGGTGGTCGTAATATTACCCCGACCGACACCATCGCCGTTACTATGCCGCTTAAATATATGCATGCTGTGGGTGCACAGGTCTCAGGAAGTGGTATTACCCTCGCCGCGCCTTTGACCATGGCTCATGACATCGGTACTCAGGTAGCCGGCAACCTTCCCACGCCGGGTAAGCCCAATCAATATACCAGGGAACCATAGTGAGGAGAACAGCAGGGCTTTGTTAAAATATTTACAGCACTCCGCGGATCGACAGCAGATTGAGAGGCCGCGGGGTGTTCTATTTCCAAAACGGAAGAGTAGCGAATTATGCCTATTTACAAAGATAGTATCAGTCTTCAACGGTTCTGGCCCTGGTGGCGTTGGATCCTGACGGGATTGAACACGTTGGCTCTTGTATTGAGCGCTGTCATGAGCTGGCATTATCTGGTGGGCGGATCGATGGTCGGCTGCGGCGTCGGGAGCCCGTGCGAACAGGTGCTCAATAGCCATTGGTCGACGATAGCGGGGATGTTGCCTGTCAGTGGTTTGGCGTTAGGGGTGTACCTCACAATGCTGGTCGCCAGTCTTTTTATTGGTCCGGCTACAGAGGCACCGATCAGGCGTCTGGCCTGGAGGGTAGTGTTGATACTGGCCGGTTCGGTTGCCGGAAGTGCCATATGGTTCACCATCTTACAGAAATGGGTCATTGAGGATTTTTGCCCCTGTTGCATGATTACGCACATCATCGGTCTGCTGCTGGCTGCTCTGGTCATCTGGCGAGCGTTCACAGATCCTCCAGGGCGTATTATTCGCCCTTTGCCCGCGATGGGCCTGGCTTTGAGCGGTCTGGTACTGGCCGGCATCCTGGCAGCTTTTCAGGTCAGCTTAACTCCCTCAGCAGTCTACAGCGATGGAGAGTCACAGGATAACCTGCCCGCCATTGATTACCACGCTGTACCGATGGTCGGGTCGCCGGACGCTCCCTACGTAGTCACCTTGCTTTTTAATTATCAATGTTCACATTGTCAGAAAATACATTTCATGCTCGATGAGGCAATTCGCCGTTACGCCGGCAAGCTGGCATTTGCACTGTGTCCGGCACCATTGAATACACAATGCAACCCTTACATCCCCCGGGATGTGGATGAGTTCAAAAACTCCTGCGAACTGGCCAGGATTGGCCTGGCGATATGGGTTGCCAGCCGAGAGGCGTTTCCTGCCTTCGAAAACTGGATGTTCACATTTGAGTCCGGCGACAGCTGGCGCCCTCGAAGTCTCGAAACAGCAAGGGCAAAAGCCATTGAATTGGTCGGTCAGGCGAAGTTCGATGCTGCCTGGATCGATCCCTGGATCGGACAGTATTTGCAAACCTCCACTCGGATTTACGGTCAGACCATCCAGAGCGGCAAGGGCGGCGTCCCCAAACTGATTTTCGGCTCGCATTGGGTCATCCCCGAACCGTATAATGCAGATGACCTTGTTATGATTCTGCAGGAGAGCCTTGCTGTGCCCATGCTTTGATCCGACTGTGTATGCCTGAGCCAGGTTTCTCAATGCCCGGAGGTTGGATAAGCGGATTCCAGTTATATAAAAAAGTTAAATTATTAGGAAAAAATGAAAATAATAACAAAAATTGTCGCAATGGTTTTTGGACTTTTACTATAAGGTGTGATCAATTGGCAAAATTTTGAAACTGCTTATTGACGGACATGGTTTAAATATTGACAAGATGGTTTTTGCAGTAACCGCAACAACCTATTCAGAAAGGGGTGGTAAAAAATAAAAACTAATACTCACAAATTAAAAGCAATACTCATGAAAAAAACAGTGTTAATTTATTTCGGGTCCTTTATAATTCTTTTATTTTTTTCTGGCTCTGCTACAGTATCGGGGCAGAATGCCAGGATTAAATTTGACACCGACCGTATTGTAGGGGAAGTTGATAAGAATATATATGGAAATTTTGTTGAACATCTGGGCAGATGCGTATACGGCGGAATTTATGAACCAGGTTCGCAATTGTCTGATCCTGATGGTTTTCGCAAAGATGTACTGGAAGCTGTCAAAGGACTGAATGTTTCACTTATCCGTTATCCCGGGGGAAATTTTGTATCAAATTATCACTGGCTTGACGGGGTGGGACCAAAGAATGAAAGAGTGCCAAGAATGGAACTTGCATGGGCCAGACTGGAAACCAATGAATTCGGGACAAACGAATTTATTAAATATTGCAGGGCTGCAGGGAGCGAACCGTATCTGTCGGTTAACATGGGAACCGGAACTATTGAGGAGGCACAAAGATGGGTCGAATATTGCAATGTGAAGGAAGGTCCTTACTATGCGGAACTCAGGAAGAAACACGGCTTCCAGGAACCTTATAATGTCAAATACTGGAGTCTCGGAAACGAGATGGATGGCGAATGGCAGATGGGACACCTTAATGCCGAAGATTACACCAAAAAAGCCATGGAAGCTGCTAAACTGATGAGGCTTACGTCTCCTGATATTAAACTTATTGCAACAGGATCATCAAATTACAGACCACACGCTGATCCTGACCACTGGAACCGGACTATAATAACTAACCTGAAAGATGTCATTGACTATATAGCCCTCCATATGTATGTCGGCAATCCCGATAATAACTATTATAATTTCCTTTCAACGCCTCTGGTTATGGAACAGAGAACCCGTATAGTAAAGGGCATGATTGATGAGGCAATGCAGAAAGCCGACAGGGGAAACAGACCACCACTGTATATTGCCTGGGATGAATATAATGTATGGTACAGAGCCAGAACAACTGAAACAATGCAGGGAACAAGGGCGCTGGAGGAAAGATACAATCTCGAGGATGCTCTGGTAATCGGAGGATTTCTGAATGTATTTATCCGTAATGCGGATATTATAAAAATGGCCAATATGGCCCAGCTGGTAAATGTTATTGCTCCTGTCTTCGCTGAAGAAAAAGGTATGTTCAGACAGACAATCTATTTTCCTCTGGAATTATTTGCCTGGAACATGCACGGAAAATCACTTGATCTTTTTGTTGATTGTCCCACGTATAATACTGATGAGTTTTATTTAGGCCTGGGTGAGGCAAAGACAAAACAGTCGAATGTGCCATATCTTGATGTCTCGGCTACATATGACAATGGGGAAGTGGTAATTTGTGTTGTCAACAGGCATAAGGATAATCCTATTAAGACCGATATTATCTGCCATTCAGGTGAGTTCACTGATGTACTTAAGATCTATGAAATTAACGCATCCGATATCAAGGCAGTAAACGACTTTGGAGTCGAAAATGTCAAAACTGTCTCCAAGCCCGATCTGAAAGCAAAGGGGAATTCAGCTACCTATTCGTTCCCTGCTCATTCTTTGACAATGATCCGCGGAAAGCTTAAGTAAAAACAAGATTTGATTACGAAGTTCCGGTTATATCACTTACTTTTATCCGGATAAAAAGAAAATTTAAACAGATGAGGATATTTTAATTTCAATCTGTTATTTGCTATCCTAAGGGAGGGTGCAATATTGATCAAATCAATACAGTTCCTGAAGTAATTATTCATTAAAAAACAAAAATAATGATGAAAAACAAGATAATGACAGGGATATTTTTCCTGATTACAATAACCGCGGTACCACAGAAAACAACAGTCGTTTCGCCGAACCAGAATATAAGGATTGAATTGTTCAATAGGCAAAATGCCGACGTTGGAGAATGGTTTTTAAAAGTCAGCTATTTGAACAACAATCAAAACTGTGAAGCGATTTCTCAGATAAGTCTTGGATTATCGCGGAACGATCAGGATTTTTCGAAGCAACTTAAATTTATCAAAGCTGGAAAAACCGCTTTAATTACAGAGCAATATTCTGCTTTGCATGGGAAACGAACCAGTTGCACCAATTCGGCCAACGAAACAGTTGTTTATTTTGAGAATCCGGGAAAAGCTAAGCTGAATTTGATCATACGGGCTTATAACGATGGCGTGGCTTTCCGGTATGAGTTCCCTGAGAAGGAAGGCTCCTTTGTGGTGAAAGACGAATTCACTTCATATACCATCCCGGGTAATACCAAACGGTGGCTGGAAAAATGGAATCCCGCGAACGAAGGTCTTTACAGCGCTATGAACGACGATAACACTCAACAGAGCTGGTGCTATCCGGCACTTTTTAATTCACCCGATAATGGCTGCTGGTACCTGATACACGAAGCCGATGTTAACCGGAGTTACTGTGGTTCAAAGCTTAGTAACACAACCAATAAATCGAAATATGAAATCACTTTCCCCGATCCCGGGGACGGGAATGGACTGGGGGAATCGACACCAACCATTTCACTTCCATGGAGATCACCCTGGCGGGTAATAATAATAGGGACACTCGCAGATATTGTGGAATCGACCCTGGTTGATGATGTTTGTCCGCATTCTCTTGTAAAGAATACCGATTGGATCAGGCCAGGGCTTGTGTCATGGAACTACTGGTCAAGCAACCACGGTACAAAAGACTTTAAAATTGTTTGTGACTTCGCTGATCTTGCAGCAAGTATGGATTGGCCTTATACTCTCCTCGACTGGGAATGGGATGCTATGGGTAACGGAGGCAATCTTGATGATGCAATTAAATATATCCTTTCAAAAGGTGTAAAACCCCTGATGTGGTATAATTCGGGAGGACCACATACCGGTGTGACTGCAACACCCCGCGACAGGATGCTAACTCATGAAAACCGTGTGGAAGAGTTCACTAAACTAAAAAAGCTGGGGGTGGCCGGAGTTAAAATCGACTTTTTCGAAAGCGAGAAGCAGGATATGATTAAATACTATCTCGATATTCTGGACGATGCAGCCCAATTTGAAATGATGGTCTACTTTCATGGTTGTATTGTCCCGAGAGGCTGGTCCCGTACTTATCCGCATCTCATGACCCTGGAAGCGGTACGGGGAGCCGAATGGTATAATAACGGGCCTGACTTCACCACCACAGCTCCTGAACATAATACAATTATACCTTTTACCAGGAATGTAGTCGGTCCGATGGATTATACACCCGTAACATTTACAAATTCTCAATACCCCCATATAACATCCTATTGTCATGAACTCGCTTTAAGTGTGATATTCGAATCAGGCCTTCAGCACATGGCAGACCGCCCATCGGGTTATTACGATCTGCCGTTTGAGGCAAGAACCTTCCTGAAAGAGGTACCGAATGCCTGGGATAACACTAAATTACTTGATGGCTATCCGGGTCGCGATATCATTATTGCCCGTCAGAAAGGTGATTCATGGTATGTAGGAGGACTTAGTGCTGAAAGATTCGAAAGAACCAAGACTCTGAATTTTGACTTTTTACCTGAAGGAAAAAAATATAAAATGACTTTAATATCAGATGGCAAACACGACAAAGAACTTTCTACACAATATATGGTAGTAGATAATTCAAGTTCCGTAAATGTAAAATTGTTACGCCGGGGAGGTTTTACTGTAAAATTGAAGCCGATACAATAACAATATCCAAATGTAATTACGTAAGCATCATTAATAAAATAAAAAATGAGTATCGGTTATCATTAATATTGTATGCTATATGTTTGTATATCTGTCATTTATAATCATGCACTCACCCCAACCTCCCGCTATAGCGGGACAGGCTCTCTCTGCTTCGCAAAGAGGGGCTAAAATGCTTCTCACCCCCTTCTTTGCTTTAGTAGAGAAGGGGGAAGGGGGGATGAGTACGTGGAATTTATAAATATTTTGTAAGTTTTTATTATACATTCCTGATAGTCATTAAATAAAATAAATATGAAAAAAGGTTTTTTTATCACCCTGAGTTTAATATTGACGGTAACATTATGGGGACAGCAATATCCTTTTCAAAATCCCAATTTGACCAGTGAAGAAAGGGCAAAAGATTTGATATCAAGACTGACGTTGACCGAAAAAGCAACTCTGATGTGCGATCAGTCGGAAGCCATTCCCCGCCTTGGCATTAAAAGATTCAACTGGTGGAGCGAGGCATTACACGGACTCGCCAATAATGATAAAGTTACTGTTTTCCCCGAGCCGATAGGGATGGCTGCATCGTTCGATGATGAATTACTTTATCGCATTTTTAATGCCGTATCAGACGAAACCCGCGCCAGGTATAATGAAGCAATACAAAAAGGACAGGAAAACAGGCGTTTCCTGAGCCTTTCAGTCTGGACACCCAATATCAACATCTTCCGCGATCCGCGATGGGGACGCGGTCAGGAAACCTATGGTGAAGACCCTTATCTGACATCACGTATGGGTGTTTCCGTTGTTAAAGGACTGCAGGGTCCTTCAGACTCAAAATATAAAAAGCTTCTGGCTTGTGCAAAGCATTATGCTGTCCATTCGGGCCCCGAATGGAGCCGGCATTACATCAATCTGAATAATATCGACCCGCGCGATTTATGGGAAACCTATCTCCCGGCTTTCAAATCTTTGGTTCAGGATGCGGATGTCCGCCAGGTGATGTGTGCTTATCAGCGTCTGGATGATGAACCTTGCTGTGGTAATTCACGATTGCTTCAGAGAATTTTACGCGACGGATGGGGCTATAAGTACCTTGTCGTTTCAGACTGCGATGCATTAGCCGATTTTTATACCGGCCATAATGTTTCGTCTGATGCCACACATGCTTCAGTAAAAGGGATTGTTGCAGGAACCGATGTTGAATGTGCCTGGCAGTCTTATGCATTTAAAGAATTGCCTGAAGCTGTTGAAAAAGGTTTGATTTCTGAAGAAGAAATCAACTGGCATTTAATGCGGGTGTTAGTTGGGCGTTTCGATCTGGGAGAAATGGATGAAGATGCACTTGTTCCATGGACTAAAATCCCTGTTTCGATTGTGAATAATGAAGAACACAGAAAACTTGCCCTGGATATGGCTCATGAATCAATGACGCTTCTTCAGAATAAAAACAATATGCTTCCGCTTAAGAAATCCATCAAAAAAATTGCTGTAATTGGTCCGAATGCCGATGATGAAGCTGTGCTATGGGGCAATTATAACGGAACACCTGTCAGAACAATAACAATCCTTAATGGAATTTCTTCCAAACTACCGGCCGACAAAATTCTGTACGATAAAGGATGTGAACTGGTTGATAATAATGCAATTGAGAGCTATATTCCAAAATGTTCGTTTGATGGGACAAAAGGCTTTAAAGCTACTTACTGGAATAATACTGATTTTAAAGGAAATGCGGTATTAACACAATTCATTGCAAATCCGATATTGCAGTCGGTTTCAGGGCAGAATACTTTTGCACCAGGAGTTAATCCAAATAAGTTTTCTGTTAAATATGAAACAGTCTTTGAACCAGCGCAGGATGAAACTATTGTATTAAGATTCGGTGCCACAGGATTATTTGAACTGACAATAAATGAAGAATCAATTAAAAAGTATAGTAACTGGAGAACTGTAATCTCTAAAATTCCATTCAGGGTTGAAAAAGGGGGAAAATATAATATTGAAATCAGACTTACCCAACAAAACGATTGGCAGGCAAACATCGATTTCAATTTTGGTAAAGAAAAGGATATAGACTATAGTATCCTGATCAGGAAACTTCAGGAAATTGATTTGGTAATATTTGCCGGAGGTCTTTCAACACAGGTTGAAGGTGAAGAAATGCCTGTTGAACTGCCTGGTTTCAAGGGTGGCGATCGTACTGATATTGAACTTCCTGCCACACAGCGCAACTGCCTAAAGGCCTTGAAAGAAGCCGGAAAGAAAGTTGTTTTCGTGAATTGTTCAGGTTCTGCCGTAGGTCTGATGCCCGAAACGGAAAGCTGTGATGCTATCCTCCAGGCCTGGTACCCAGGGGAATCCGGTGGTCAGGCAATTGCCGATGTCCTGTTTGGTGACTGTAACCCATCTGGCAAACTGCCAATAACCTTCTACAGGAATATGAAGCAACTGCCCGATTTTGAGGATTACTCAATGAAAGGCCGTACTTACCGATATATGTCTGATCCTCTTTTCCCCTTTGGCTTTGGACTGAGCTATACAACCTTCTCAATCGGGAATGCCCGGATCAATAAAAATGAGATCGGAAGCTTTGAAATTACTATTCCTGTATCAAACACAGGCAAACGCGATGGAACAGAAATCATTCAGGTTTACATACATAAGGTAAATGACACAGACGGGCCATTTAAATCCTTAAGGGATTTTCAGCGGACTAACATTGCTGCCGGCAAATCGAGTGAAGTAACCATTGATCTGCCTTATTCGGCATTTGAGTTTTTCGACAGGGCCAGCGGTAAAATGGCTGTAATACCAGGGGAATACGAGGTATGGTATGGAAACAGTTCAGACACTAACGATTTGAAGATGGTAAAAGTGATAGTTCAATAATCTTCATTTATGTAATTAAACTGTATACGTCAGATGAATTTATTATAGAATAATTAACAAATAATTAATTAAATCAATCTTATGAGAAACATTAGTTTTTTAATTACAATGTTTGTAATTCTTGCCGGATTGTCTTGCACTACCCAGCAGCCTGGGCAGGTGCAGGTCGAGGAAGGAGTATTACAGGGAACTATTGAAGACGGATTAACGGTATACAAAGGTATTCCATTCGCTGCTCCGCCTGTTGGTGATCTCCGGTGGCGCGCCTCCCAGCCTGCAGCAAAATGGGAAGGTGTCAGGCAAGCTGATAAGTTTGCTCCCGGACCTATACAGGGCGGAAATACTCCATCGGGAAAAAGCGAGGACTGCCTTTACCTGAACATCTGGACGCCGGCGAAATCCAGGAGGGATCGTATCCCAGTACTCGTATGGATTTACGGCGGTGGTTTCAACATGGGATCCACGTCCGAACCGGTTTATTCCGGCGAAAAACTGGCCCAAAAAGGCGTGGTACTGGTAAGCATTGCTTACCGTGTCGGCCAGCTCGGTTTTTTGGCGCATCCGGAATTGAGTGCTGAGAGCCCGGATCACTCATCGGGAAATTACGGTCTGCTCGACATGATTGCAGGTCTCAAATGGATTCAGAAAAATATCGCTGCTTTCGGCGGCGACCCTGATAAGGTAACTATTTTCGGCGAATCGGCCGGAGGCATCGCCGTCAGTATGTTATGCGCATCACCACTGGCCAAAGGGCTGTTCCATGGCGCTATTTCGCAAAGCGGCGGCTCATTCGGACCTCCGCGGCCTACCCTCTTCCCGGGCGAGAACTTAAAACGTCTTACAGACGCTGAACTTGCCGGTCAGGCATATGTAGATAGTGCGAAGGTTTCATCCATCGCTGAACTGCGAAAAATAGAAGCCGACAAACTCCCGGCAATCCGTGGACTTGCATGGCCGATCATCGATGGTTGGGTTATTCCCGACGATCAGTACAAACTCTATGAGGCAGGCAAGTTTAATGACACACCGATCCTGGTGGGATATAACTCAGACGAGGGACTAACCTTCATGCCCGGACGCACTCCGGAGGAGTATATTGCCAGCGTCCGGACACGCTATGGCAAGTTCGCAGACGATCTTATCAAAGCTTATCCCGTCGGTTCGAACACAGTTCCGAAAACAGCTCGTGACCTGGCCCGCGATGCGGCGTTCGGGTGGCATACATGGATCTGGGCCAGACTTCAGTCCAGGATTGGAAAATCAAAAGCTTTCTATTACTGCTTTGATCAACACCCTGACTATCCGGAGGACTCGCCACGGTTCGGATATGGCTCGCCACATGGTCAGGATGTAGCCTATGTCTTCGGACATCTCGATGCCTCTAATCCGCAGACTACTAAAATAGATCTGCAGATCTCAGATGCTATGGTCACTTATTGGACTAACTTTGCCAAGTTTGGAGATCCAAACGGCGAAGGAGTTCCCGAGTGGCCGTCTTTCAGTGATGCAAATCCTGTTGTGATGTACTTCAGTCAGACACCGCACACAGGATCGGTACCAAGCGCTGAATCACTGAAGAGTCTGGATGCCTATTTCGAGTGGCGACGAACGCAGGAGGGAGAAGCCTGGGCTAAATAATTTCTACGCCAAATAAAATATCATTATTATGAAAATATCATTATTAAAATTGTATGCAAAACAGAGAAGCTTAATAGCCATTACATCTTTTTTATTTATGATTCTACCGATAAATATGATTCAGTCCCAGGAAACACTTGATGTCGGTAAAACAGGTTGGGACGTGAAAAGGCCGGTAATGGCTGCGGCTTGCGAAAGCGGATGTCCCTGGGGCGAACTGGGAGACTTTGTTAAAGAATCAATGAAACCTTATGGCTATTCTGTAATTCTTTGCCGTAACTGTAACCGGTCATACGGACCACGGCTTGTCTCTGAGAATGACTATCCGCCAGCGCTTGATGAAATGAACCTTGAAGATGGCGTTAATGTGCGAATTAATGCACATGTTGATTTTGGTGTGACATCCAGTGCTATGTTGAGTGCAGCCTATAATAATACACTTGCCGGTAAAGGACCTTACCGGAACCTTCGCCTGATAGCAAAAATCGAGGATCCGTTTTATTATCTGGTTGCAGTAAAGGAAGAATCAGGAATTAAAGATTTTGCCAGTATCAGGCAAAAACATCTGCCTGTAAAAATTATGGGCTCCGATGGTAACATGATGACCATCCTGAAATATTATGGAATAACTGCTGAGGATATTAAATCATGGGGCGGAACAATAGGAATTCCAATCGAAGAAGCATTAAAAGGTAATTTTGATATTTTTGCCGGCTTTCTGGCGAGTCCGGCATTGAATCCTGAATCTTCTTTATGGACAACATTAAGCCAGAAATTTGATCTTTATTTTTTAGAATTGCCTGAAGATTTGCTGAAACAGATTGCACAGCAAAATGTTGATGCTGAATTTGTCGAGGTACATCAAAAATTGCTCAGAGGCATTAACAGACGGATAAAAACTCTGGGCAGATCAGGAGAATCCATCTTTGCACGTGACGATACTCCTGAACAGGCGGCATACGACCTGGCTAAAGCTATCGATGAATATCACGGAGCGCTAAAATGGTTCATCAGGGTATATACTTATGATCCGAAGACCGTCTGGCAAAATTTTGGCGTTCCCCTGCATCCCGGTGCTGAAAGGTATTACCGGGAAGCCGGATACATGGGGAGGTAGTGAAGATAGTATAGAATTTAAAATATACTAATCACGATTGGGATTAAAGTTATAAAGATTTCTCTTTTGTAAATTCTAACCTGTAAAGTCACTCTTGTAATTATTTTATTTGGATAATCATTTTGTCTATTAAAGGATCATGACATGAGCCGATTCATATTGTATTCAGGGACTATTTTATCATGTATTGTCCTAACCATGTTGAACATGATGACAATATCATGCAATGAGTCTTCTGCAGAAGTAAAGAAATACCATGTATGGGAAAAGGTTGAGATCACCCTCACATCAAAGAAGACTTATGAAAACCCCTACAAAGAAATGACTGTCTGGGTGGATCTTAAAGGACCAGGATTCAGCAAGCGCTGTTATGGATTCTGGGATGGAGGGAATACCTTCCGTGTACGCATAACTGCCACAGCGCCCGGGACCTGGACCTGGAGCAGTGGCTCCCTGCCGGCTGATCGAGGTCTGGAGGGGAAATGCGGGTCATTTACAGCCATAGCTTGGACAGATGAAGAAATAACGGAGAACCCTTCACGACGAGGCATGATTTGTCCCTCTGCCAATGGCCATACCTTTCAATATGCCGACGGAACACCATTTTTTCTGATAGGAGACACGTGGTGGGCGACACCAACCTTCCGGTTTCCCTGGCGTGATGATGATACTATTCGTCCGATGGGACCGGCGGCCGGTTTCAAGGAATATGTCGCCTACCGGAAAAAACAGGAGTACAACTGTGTGGCTATCCTTGCTGCACTCCCAAACTGGAGCAACGATAACAAACCGGCCAGACTGATTGCTGAGGACGGAACATTTATTCGATCCGGCTGGGTACAGGCAGGAACAAAAAGTGCTAAATCCATGACCGATGAAGCCGGAAACAGGGCTTTCCTCTTCCCGGGCAAAGTACCGGGATATGAATCTTACTTCCCTGATGTTGAGCGGATAAACCCGGCATATTTCCAATCACTCGACAGAAAGATCGACTTCCTGAACTTACAGGGATTTGTCCCGTTTATAGAGGTGGCCCGCAGAGACATCGGCCAGGCATGGAAGAAATACTATCCCTGGCCTGAGTCTTATGTCAGGTACATCCAGTACATCTGGAGCAGGTACCAGGCTAATATATGCCTCTACAGCCCAATTCATTTTGACTATGACAGGGAGACCATTCCTGCTGACGACTGGAATAATGCAGCAAACAGGGTCATAGAGGAACATGGGCATCCGCCATTCGGGACACTTGCAGGAACCAATCCAACTGGTTCATCTCTGCATAACTGGGGTCATACTGACAGGGCCAGGTGGCTCACCTTCCATCAGATAGGGAACCTCCGTACTCACGACAGCTATTCCCTGCTCACCGAAATATTCAGGACTGAACCGGCAGTTCCTGCAATCAACGGCGAACCATATTACGACGGCATGGAGAATGCGGAGGGAGGTTCAGATGAAGCAGCTTTATGGTGCCGTTCAGCAATGTATGGCAGCGTACTCTCAGGCGGACTGGGCGGCCATATCTACGGAGCCGGGGGCTGGACCGGCGGTGTATGGAGCGGCGAGGTGGAACCAGCTTCGAAATACCCAATGTGGAAAGTGTTTCAATGGACATCAGGTGACCAGATGCGCCACCTTAAGAGTTTCATGCTTTCTGAAGGGAAGAGATATCAGGACCTTATTCCTTGTACAGAAAGAATAATGCCACATCAGTCAGCCGGACCAAAAGTCACTACAGGCTGGGCTTATGGTTCTGCTACTCCCGAACAGGATCTTATAATGCTCTATTTTGAAAAGGATTGTCCTCATTCTGTTATTACAGGCGTAAGACCTGGTAAAAAGTACGCTGTCAGCTGGTTCGATCCGCAAAAAGGCACATGGATCCGTCCCGACAATTCGATAACTTCTGATGCATCGGGGCGGATCATCCTGCCTCCATTTCCTGACAAAAAAGCCAGATCGGAGACTGACTGGGCTCTTAAGCTGATTTTGAAGCAAGATACCCTGCCCTGATATAGTAAATTGAAGCCTGGAAAATAAATAAAATTGTAAAACAATATCCAAAATGAAAAAACAGCTCTTCTTATCCACGTTTATCTTTTACATCATGTTTCTGACTGTTAATGCCCAATCCTATCAGAAAACGGACCTTGGTATAAAGACCGCAATAAACTCAATCGGGATTGAAATTCAGTTCTACAGCCCTTCAACTGTCAGGATATTAAAATGGCCCGAAGGCAAATCTTTCACAAAAAAGAGTCTTTCAGTCATTAAAACGCCGGGGAAAACAGATCTTACTATCAGGCGTGCCGGTAATATACTCTCAATGAAAAGCAGCAATATATTTGTCACACTCGATCTTAAAAGCGGAAAGATCTCCTTTGCATCTCTTTCGTCACAGTTACTGAGCGAAAAAGAAGGAGGAGTATCATTTACCGATTTCGATGATGCAGGTGTAAAAACTTATACCATATACCAGGCATATACACTTAATAAGGACGATGCAATATACGGCCTGGGACAACAGCAACAGGGAAAGATGATACAACGAAACATCAAGCTTAACATGATTCAGGGTAACACAGATGACTATATTCCCTTCTTCCTGTCGGTAAAAGGTTACGGGCTGTTTTGGGACAATTATTCGCCAACGCTCTTTGAAGACAACCCGGAAAGCACTTCATTCAAATCGGATGTGGGTGATTGTATCGATTACTATTTCATGTACGGTGGCAATGCTGATGGTGTTATAGCTCATATACGCGATCTTACCGGACAGGTGCCGATGTTTCCGTTATGGACATTCGGATACTGGCAGAGTAAGGAACGTTATAAAAGTCAGGACGAGCTGGTGGATGTGGTTAAAAAGTATCGTGAGCTGGGTGTCCCGCTCGACGGTATCATACAGGACTGGCAGTACTGGGGCAACAACTACCTGTGGAACGCCATGGAATTCCTCAACTCAGACTTTTACAATCCCAAAAAGATGATAGATGACGTTCATAATATGCATGCACATATGATTATATCTATCTGGAATTCATTTGGTCCTCAGACAAAACAATATAAAGAGCTTGAAAAAATCGGTGCACTAATGGATTTTCAAACATGGCCTCAATCGGGTTCTGATAAATGGCCACCGATAATGGACTATCCTTCCGGTGTAAGAGTATATGATCCCTACAATCCGGAGGCACGCGACATTTACTGGAAATATCTGAACAAAGGAATCTTTTCACTTGGAATAGATGGCTGGTGGATGGATTCATCTGAACCCGATCATCTGTCATTCAAGCCAACAGATCTCGACAACAAGACATATCTTGGTTCCTTCAGGAAGGTAAGAAATGCTTTCCCCCTGATGACGGTGGGTGGCATTTACGATCACCAGCGTGCCGTGAGCTCCGATAAGCGTGTCTTTATTCTGACCCGTTCGGCATTTGCAGGGCAGCAGCGCTATGGTGCCAATACCTGGTCGGGGGATGTTACCACCTCATGGGTCGCTCTTAGAAACCAGATCTCAGCTGGACTGAACTTTTCGCTCAGTGATATACCCTACTGGAACAGTGATATCGGAGGATTCTTTCTCAGCAGGTTCCGAAAAAAACTCGACGATGCCGGTTATCGTGAACTGTATGCCCGCTGGATTCAGTTCGGCGCTTTCTGCCCCATGATGCGTTCTCATGGTACTGATGCTCCGCGTGAGATCTACCAGTTTGGTAAAAAAGGTGATAAGATATACGATGCCATCGAGAAAGCAATCAATTTGCGCTATATCCTTTTACCATATATCTATTCCGTTTCTTGGGATGTCACTTCAAACCAGTCGACTATGATGAGAGCCCTTGTGATGGATTTTCCAAAAGATAAACAGGCCCTGGATATAAATGACCAGTATATGTTCGGCAAATCTATCCTGGTTTGTCCTGTAACCAGCCAGATGTATTCAAAGGATACACAGGAGGATTTCAACACAATAAAGTCGAGGGAGCTTTATCTGCCCAAAGGGACCGACTGGATCGATTTCTGGACTGGGGACAAATTCTCCGGAGGACAGAAGATAAATAAAGAGGTTCCAGTAGATATTATTCCTCTATATGTTAAAGCAGGCTCTATTATTCCTTTAGGACCAAAAGTGCAATACGCCACCGAAAAAAGATGGGATGATCTTGAAATACGTGTTTATGAAGGAGCCAATGGGTCCTTCACTTTATACGAGGACGAAAATGATAACTATAACTATGAGAAAGGAATCTATTCAACTATTACATTCTCCTGGAACGATGCCAAAAAGGAATTAACTATCAGTGACCGTAAAGGTTCGTTCTCCGGAATGCTTGCTGAACGTAAATTCAACATCATTCGTGTGGCTAAAGGTAAAGGTACGGGAACCAGGGTCGTTGAAAAGTTCGATAAAGAAGTAATATATAACGGAAAGAAAATAGCGATTAAATTATAGTATCCTGATAAATGAGCAAATTTAAAACTACAATGATGAAAATCAAATACTTATTTCCGGTATTCCTGTTTCCCGTTTTTTGCAGCGGTCAGGCTATAGAAAGTTTTACACAGGCAGCAAAAGGAATAAATGTTGCTTTGCCGGAGGGAACTCTTGGTATTTATCCTTTAACTGAAAATGCTGTAAGGATTAAATTCTATCGGGATGCTGGGACCCAGGTACCTGAGCTTGTTTTTACTTCAGGGATTTCGACGTCGGAATTTAAAGTTACCGATTCGCCTTCAAAGCTTGAAGTAAAAGGAGGGGAAATTATTGTGGCGCTGGATAAGCAAACCGGCACATTATCGTTCGAAGATAATAACGGAAAAATTTTCCTCAGAGAAAAAATGGGATCACGCAAATTAATTCCCGGTTCTGTCATGGGAGGACCCTGTTTCATGGCAGAACAGAGTTTTGAATCGCCTGATGATGAGTATCTTTTCGGACTGGGCCAGTTCCAGGACGGACATTATAATATTAAAAATATCACACGCCGGCTTACCCAGGTTAATTCCCAGATTTCCATCCCTTTTATCTATTCAAGCAAGGGTTACGGATTGCTCTGGCACCAGTATGGACTTACAGATTTTAATCCGACAGATAATTTTATTATACTCGAAAAGCAAGAGAGATCAACCGATAATAATCAGGCTGCCGATGTTACAACAACCTCCGGAACACAACGGCGATCACAAATACAATCAGTTTATAATGGTACCTTTAAGGTTCCTGCGGATGGTGTTTATTCTTTATTTGTTGATTATGGAGACATGGAAAGCCATCATTTCGTTGTTATCGACGATAAGCCATGTATTGACCAGAGCAATATGTGGCTTCCGCCTACGGTAAGTACACTGATTAAACTGACAGCCGGAGACCATAAAATAAGGTTAAGCTGCAAATCATCCAACAATCCCATGGTTTCCTGGAAGCGAACAGAAGACCTGACCACATTTCGCTCACCCAATGCAAAAATGCTCGATTATGTTGTGTTTTATGGCCCATCCGCTGATGATGTGATTGCCGCATACCGGTATCTTTCCGGGAATGCTCCGATGCTTCCGTTATGGGCATATGGATTCTGGCAGTGTCGTGAACGCTACAGTTCGGGTGACCAGCTGGTGGAAACAGTGAAGGAATTCCGTAAAAGGAACCTTCCCATGGATGTCATTGTGCAGGACTGGCAATACTGGGGTAACAATGGCTGGGGTGTTCCAAAGTTTGATAAAATAAATTATGCCAATCCGGCTGGCTTCATCAAAAAATTGCATGATTTAAATGCACATTTCAGCATTTCGATCTGGTCAAACCCGGACAAGAATTCAGAGATCGGTAAGGAGTATGTGAAAAAAAGTCTTTATATACCGGAGACTCCCTGGTTGGATTATTTCAACCCGCTTACAAGAGAAACTTACTGGAATACTCTTAG
This sequence comes from uncultured Rikenellaceae bacterium, assembly GCA_964638955.1. Taxonomy (GTDB): domain Bacteria; phylum Bacteroidota; class Bacteroidia; order Bacteroidales; family VadinHA17; genus LD21. The sequence goes on from CAZWZQ010000032.1 coordinate 19,310, forward strand.
AGACAATCTATTTACTTATGGTGTGGATTCCTGGTGGATGGATGCTACCGAACCTGAGAATGATGCTTTAAAAGGGGAAAAAACATATATTGGATTGGGCGATTCTTATCGGTTAACCTATCCGTTAATGGTAAGCCAAGCTGTTTACGAGGGGCAACGAAAAACCACTTCTGATAAACGGGTTTGTATTTTAACCCGTTCTGCTTTTCTTGGGCAGCAAAGATACGGTATCATAAATTGGTCAGGAGATGTAGGGGGGAACTGGGATGCATTCAGAAGACAAATTGTAGCCGGTTTTAATTATAACATTACGGGATTGCCATATTGGACAACTGATATTGGCGGTTTCTTCCGCCCGGGCAGATCGCAATATACTGACGGGAAATACCAGGAGTTGCTGATCCGTTGGTTCCAGTGGGGCGCTTTCAATCCGGTTTTCCGGATACATGGTTTCCAGACAGAGACAGAGCCCTGGAAATATGGTCAGATTGTTGAAGACAACATGCGCAATATGATGAATCTTCGATACCGTCTGCTTCCATATATTTATTCTGAAGCATGGCAGGTCACAAATAATGGTTCAACAATAATGCGTCCTCTGGTAATGGACTTCCCCGGCGATATCAGCGCACTGAGCCAGCCGTATGAATATATGTTCGGAAAGGCTTTCCTGGTTGCTCCCATCACCGAACCTGATATAACGGAATGGGATGTCTACCTGCCAAAAACTACCTCCTGGTACGATTTCTGGTCAGGACAGAAATATGATGGAGGCCAGACAATAAAAACTCAGGCCCCGTTGAATAAAATTTCATTGTTTGTCAGAGCCGGATCTATTGTACCTATGGGCAAAATGATCCAGTACACCGGTCAGCTACAGGCCGACACTGTTGAAATTCGGATATATAGAGGCGCTGATGGCAGGTTCGAACTTTATGAAGACGAAAATGACAATTATAATTATGAAAAGGGAATCTGTTCGACCACAGACTTCAGGTGGAATAATACTAAAGGCATTTTGATAATAGGCAAACGAAATGGGGAATTTCCCGGAATGCTCAAAACAAGGATCTTCAGCATAGTGGTCGTTTCACCAGCAGATGGTGTTGGCATTGATATGACCAAAAAATCCCTCAGAGAGGTCAGATACAACGGTAAGGAAATACGGGTGGTTCTCAGGTAATCGAACTAAACAATATTAAAAATCTTATTCAGGCAGATAATTTATATAAACAAAACAGCATGATAATGATTAAGCCCTTAAAGATTCTGTCTTTAACCATTAATAGTGTGGTGGTCCTCCCATTAGCTATTTTGCCAAATCTTCTTCTTAACAGTTCTTCCCCTGCAAAGATGACTGTCTGCCCGCAAACCGAGATCTCAAACGGACAGATCACTGCAAGGGTATATCTGCCCGATCCTGCAAACGGGTATTATCGTTCTACACGCTTCGACTGGTCAGGGGCCATTTACAGCCTGCAATACAAGGGACACGAATTCTATGGCCAATGGTTCGACAGGGTCGATCCTGATGTAATTAACTGGGTCCACCAGGGTCCTGAAATAGTTTCAGGGCCATGCAGTGCAATGGCCGGACCGGTTGATGAGTTTGAGACTCCGCTTGGATGGAAGGAGGCAAAACCCGGAGGTACTTTTATAAAGATCGGTGTGGGTGTGCTGCGACGTGGTGAGGGAAACTACAACCGGTATCAACATTACGAAGTGCTGAACAGCGGTACATGGTCGGTAACCAGTGGAAGTGATTCGGTCGAGTTTATACAGGAGTTATCTGATCCGAATTCCGGCTATGCATACCTTTACCGCAAGGTAGTAAAACTCGAGAAGGACAAACCTGTGCTGGTTATCAAACACAACCTTAAGAACATAGGAAAACGTGCCATACAAAGCTCTGTATACAATCATAATTTTGTGGTGCTCGACAAACAGGCTCCCGGACCTGATTTCACCTTCAGGGTGCCATTTCAGATTCAGCCGGACAGGGTACCGGATAAAGAGCTCGCGGAAGTAAGGGGTAATGAGGTCGTTTATATGAAACCCCTGAGTGGTGAGGATGAGGCGGTTGTAATTATAAGTGGCTTCAGCGACGACCTAAAAGATACCGAGATCATCATAGAGAATAAAAAGGTTGGCGCAGGAATGAAGATATCAGGCGATCGACCTCTTATCAGGGATATATTGTGGTCAATAAGGACTGTACTAGCAATAGAGCCATATATTTCGATTGACATTCAGCCAGGTAATGAGTTCACATGGGAAAACCTGATCGAATATTATACATTCCCCACAGGCAATTAGCAGTATTACTCCGGCTGAGATCTATCAGATTATATCAGAATATAAACGTATAATAAAAAAGTGAATTATCTTTAAAGGTTTTCCTTTATGTAGTAAAACTGGCTTTTAAATAAATCAATATACAATTATTCTATGGTGTTAATTATAAATTATTGAAACAAAGTATAATAAAGTATGAGAATGATACTTTTCAGATTTATGACCCTGGCAGTAATACTTTTCAATCTAACAGTTTCTGCACAGGTAAAAACTGCCCGTAACCCTATAATCTTCGCGGATGTCCCCGATGTATCGATGATACGGATTGGGGATACATATTACATGAGCAGTACTACAATGCACATGAGCCCTGGCGTGCCAATCATGAAATCAAAAGATCTCGTCAACTGGCAGGTAGTCAGCTATGCATATGACACCCTGGGAAACAATGATGCTCTGAATCTCAATAATGACAAAAATGCTTACGGAAGAGGTTCCTGGGCCAGCTGCATCCGTTATCATAACGGCACTTATTATGTATCGACATTTTCATCGACAACGGGTAAAACATATATCTGGTCAACAAAGGATATCGAAAAAGGACCCTGGAAAGAGATATCATTTAGCCCGAGCTTTCATGATCATACCTTATTTTTCGACGATGACGGTCGTGTTTACTTGATCTATGGCAATAAAAAACTAAGCCTGGTTGAACTTAATGCTGATGCATCAGGAGTCAAAACCGGCGGAATAAATCAGGTTATCATTGAAAATTCAAGTGCGCCTTCAGGGAGCGATAGCGGACTGGGAGAAGGTTCGCAGCTGTTCAAGGTCAATGGCAAATATTATCTTTTTAACATAACCTGGCCAAAGGGTGGCATGCGTACTGTGGTTATTCACAGGGCCGATAAGATAACAGGCCCCTGGGAAGGCAGGCTTGCATTCCAGGATAAAGGGGTGGCACAGGGCGGTATGGTCGATACTCCCGATGGGAGGTGGTTTGTTTACCTTTTCCGCGATTACGGATCAGTAGGGCGTATCCCCTATATTGTTCCAATGAAATGGGAGGATGGATGGCCGGTAATTGGGATTGATGGCAAGGTTCCTGATGCTCTTAATCTTCCGCCAAGCAAGGGTTTAATCCCTGGAATAGTAGCATCTGATGAGTTTAAACGTCGTAAAGGAGAGGCTGCCCTGCCATTAGTATGGCAATGGAACCATAATCCCGACAACAAACTTTGGTCTGTTACTCAGCGAAAAGGATATCTTCGACTGACAACCGGACGTATTGACACTATATTCGTTTCGGCAAAAAATACACTTACACAGCGAACTTTCGGACCTGAATGCTCAGGTTCAACATCAATAGATGTATCAAACATGAAGGAAGGCGATTTTGCAGGACTTGCCCTTTTGCAGAGAAAATTCGGCCTGGTCGGAGTCAAATTTAGCGATGGGACTAAATCGATTGTGATGGTCAGCGCCGAATCCGGTAAGCCTGTTGAAGTTCAGAGTGTTCCACTGAAACAAAAAACCGCTTATCTGAAAGCTGAATGCGATTTCAGGGACCGTGCCAACATAGCTGATTTCTATTATAGCCTTGATGGTAAAACATGGAAGCCCATAGGGTCGCAGCTTAAGATGGAATATACTATGCCGCACTTCATGGGTTATCGTTTCGGATTGTTCAACTACGCTACCAGAACCCCGGGTGGATTTGTTGATTTCGACTATTTCCACATAAACGATAAGATTATAAAAAATGCTTGTGTTCCAGGGATTGTTGCAACTGCACAAACAGTAAACGATCCCCGAAAATATTCCTCCCGCACTCCTTTAATGGGTTGGGCAAGCTGGAATCAGTTTGGTGTTAATATAGACGAAAACCTGATCAAAAAACAGGCTGATGCCATGGTATCATCGGGCCTTGCCGCAGCAGGATTTCGTTATATCAATATAGACGACGGGTTTTTTAATAAGCGTTATGCCAATGGAAATTTAAGGATAGATAGTGTGAAATTCCCCAAAGGGATGAAACACCTTGTCGATTACATTCATACCAAAGGACTGAAGGCCGGGTTTTATTCCGAAGCCGGTGAAAATACTTGTGGTTCGCAGTATAGCGGGCAACCGGGAGGTGTAGGTGGTGGAATGTATAACCACGATCAGCAGGATGCAGACTTGTTTTTTAAAACCTGGGGATTCGATTTCCTTAAAGTGGATTATTGCGGGGGGCTCAAACAACAGCTTGATGAAAAAACCCGATACAACGAAATCCGCAGGGCTATAGACAACACCGGCCGCACTGATATCAACTTTAATGTCTGCAGATGGCAGTTCCCGGGAACATGGGTCACCACAGTCGCCAATTCATGGCGAATGTCTCATGACATCAATTACGTTCCGGGTTCTAAGCCAAAGTGGAAAAGCATTTTAAGCATTATTAACCTTAATAAGTACCTGGCTCCCTATGCCAGCCCCGGCCATTACAACGATATGGACATGCTCGAGGTAGGACGTGGCATGACCGCCGTTGAAGATAAAAGCCATTTTAGTATGTGGTGCATACTTTCGTCGCCGTTGGCATTAGGGAACGATATGACCAAAATGACTGAAGAAACAAAGGCTATTCTTACCAACTCCGAGGTTATTGCCGTAAATCAGGATACTACAGGATTGCAGGCACATTTGATATCCGAAAAAGATAGTATGCAGGTATGGGCAAAGAATCTAAACGGGCGGCAAAGCAAGGAATTTGTAGTAGCATTGTTAAATCAGGGTATAACCCCGGCAACCATATCGGTAGAATGGAAGGACCTGAATATTGTTGGAAAAGCCAGGGTGCGCGATCTATGGGCACATGCCGATCTGGGCACAATGGACTCAATGTTCTCAGCTACGGTGTCGGGGCATGGCGTGTCGATGATTAAAGTAACTGCCAAAAAAACAAAGCTGAAAGAAGTGTTTGAAGCCGAGTATTCATGGGTCAATAACTTTAACCTTACCAGCTACAGCGTATCGGTGCCTGATCAGGCAAAACACGTAGCTGATACATCTTGTTCGGGAGGGGCCAAAGTAACGGGGATTGGCAACCGGGCTGACAATTATATCGAATTTCGAGATATTTATGCCAGGGGAGCCGGCAATTACACACTTATACTGTTTTATATTTCAGGAGAAAACCGCACCGCTACCTTTACCATTAACGGAAACGAAACAGTGCTTACCAACTTAAACTCCGGAGGATGGGGGAAAATTGCAAAGACCTCACTGCCGGCTGAATTACAAAAGGGGTATAATGTGGTTCGAATTTCCAATACAACGGGAGGAGTTCCTGAAATCGATAAAATAGAGATCGACTTAAATAAAGAATACAGGCAGCATCCCGGGCATCAGTAAACTGATGAATCATCGGAAAGAGTATCAGAATAAAGCATTATTTATAAATAAACTACGAATTAAATTTTATTAATACTAAAACTATGGAAAATTATAATGTGAGTAGGAAGAGGTTATTTTCAGGGCAGTATAAACTGGTTGGAAAGAAAACTAAATCAGGGAAATTTTTTTTAATATCCTTATTATCAGTCCTATGCTTTTTATTTGTAATTGCTGACACATTTGGACAAAAGCTACAGTTGAATGAATCGGGATATTTTGAAACCCAGGGAGTAAATGTGCTTGTCTACAGTAATCAGTACACCGGAATGTTTAATGATGAAAAAAACGCCGGAATAGAAATTATCCATCATGGTGTAAGGACTGCTACAGGCGGGGCAGTAAGACTTCAGAACACACCTGAACAATGGGATTTGGTCCCAAATGTAGTTGATCGGAAAGTTGATAAAGAAAACAATAAAATTGATGTGGTATTGCGATACAGGGATTATGATTTTGATTCCAGGATAAGTGTAACCCCTAAAGATAAAGGTGTATTAGTCAGTGTTTATCTCGACAAACCTCTTCCTGAAAAACTTGAAGGCCGCGCAGGTCTTAACCTTGAATTTTTACCCGCTTCATATTTTGAAAAAACTTATCTGGTCGACGGAAAGCCCGGCGCATTTCCCCTGTACCCTTCAAGCTCAACAAAAATGGAGCCGACAGGTAATAAAGTACTTCAATATGCCGGCCATTCAACATTCGATGACAGAGGAAGGAATGAATATATAGTTCCCGGGCCTCTTGCTACCGGTAAAACGATTATAATTGCGCCGGAGGATCCGCAAAATCTTGTCAAGATTCAGGCAGTAGATGCAGATTTGATGCTCTTTGACGGACGTAACCTGGCTCAAAACGGATGGTTTATTGTGCGCAGCCTGCTTCCTGCAAAAAAGACAGGGAATGTGCTCCAGTGGTATCTTGAACCAAATGCAATTCCGGGTTGGATAAGAACTCCGGTCATACAGTTTTCTCAGGTTGGTTACGTTCCCGGCCAGGAAAAAGTTGCAGTTATTGAATTAGATAAAAATGATACACCATTAAAAAAGGCCTCACTTTTCCAGGTTACTCCTGAGGGAAAGTCGATAGAGAAATTAACGGCAGATGTGACAAAATGGGGGAAGTATACACGATACAATTATCTTAAGTTTGATTTTACCTCTGTCAAGGAACCCGGTATATATTTTATAAAGTACGGTGATCAATCAACCAATACATTCATCATTGGTCCCGATGTCTACAGCAATATATGGCATCCGACAATGGATGTATGGTTCCCTGTACAGATGGATCACATGATGGTTAATGAAGCCTATAGGACCTGGCATGGAGCCCCTTATCTTGACGATGCTCTTCAGGCACCGGTTAACCATCAGCACTTTGATGGTTACAGGATGGGGCCTACTACCGATACAAAATATAAACCGTTGGAACATATTCCGGGTTTGAATGTTGGCGGATGGTTTGATGCAGGCGATTTTGATATTCAGACTGGATCACATGTAAACGTCTTATTAAATTTAGTTGATGCATGGGAGAAATTCGGAGTTGATCGTGATGAAACATTTATTGATCAGACAACCCGTTATGTGGATATTCATCGTCCTGACGGCAAACCCGATATCTTGCAGCAAATTGAACATGGAGCATTAAACCTTGTTGCCCAGGTAGAAAATGTCGGACACCCGGTGAGGGGAATTATTGTCCCTAATCTTCACCAGTATCATCATCTTGGCGATGCAATCACGGAAACAGACAATCTCCTTTACAATCCTGATCTTAAGCCGTATGAATCGGACGGAAAGTCCAGCGGTACACTGGATGACAGGTGGGCATTCACAAACAGGTCCTCATTCCTCGATTTTTCTACAGCCGGAGCATTAGCTGCCGCAAGTCGCGCACTTAAAAACTATAATAAGACTCTGGCAGATAAATGTTTAACCTGTGCAAAGAGGCTATGGGATGAAAATATTAATCAGGATCAAAATACCAATCAACCTGCAAGACAAATGTTTGGTGCCGGCAGTGAAATGAATGCAGCGCTACAATTATATATTACAACAAAGGAGGAAAAGTATGTCAGGCGGTTTACGGAATTATTATGGCCTTCACTCGAAAGATCATTAGCCGGCAGGGGAGGCAGCATTACTGGCGCATTACAGGCCATACCTTATATGGACAATGACTTTAAAACTAAACTAAAAGATTATGTTGTTAAATATAAGGAAACAATTGACGGATATGGAAAGGAGAACCCTTATGGAGTCCCGATTACATCAAGAGGATGGGGCGGCAACAACGGTGTAATAAGCTTTGCCATTACCAATTATTATGCAAACAAATACTACCCTGAGATCATTGGCCCTGAATATGTTTATAAAGGATTAAATTACATTTTCGGTTGTCACCCATATTCAAATATTTCATTTGTTTCAGCTGTCGGAACACATTCTAAGGAAATAGCTTATGGTAATAACAGGGCTGATTTCAGCTTTATTGCCGGTGGAGTTGTTCCCGGACTGTTGTTGTTTCAACCTGATTTCCTGGAAAACAAAGAAGACTGGCCTTTCTTCTGGGGCGAAAATGAATATGTAATAGATATATGTGCCGCTTATGTTTTTCTCTCAAATGCTGTAAATGAAATCGTAAAGAAATAGCCACAGGAAGATCTTTTAGCAGAATTGATATTGGTTCATGATAAGTTAAATACCTGTTAACTATATGAAATATAAGTCATTATTTGTTAAAACATCGCCAAAGAATTTATAAAATGAAAAATTACAAACCACTGCAGACAATCCGGCCGGGCCATATACCCCGCAACCCGAACCAAGATAATTATTAACACATTGAATGTTATTAACTTATATTCTTTATAATCATGATTTATACTTAGGTTTTGATTAATGAAAACAAATCATATAACTCAACAGGACATAGCCGACAGACTAAACGTATCACGTATTACTGTTTCAAAAGCATTGAGAAATCATCCCGACATTTCTGCCGGGATGAAGGAAAGGATTAAAAAGGCTGTTGAAGAAATGGGATATTCCCCAAACCTCATTGCCAAACAATTATCACTTCAGAAGACCTTTACATTGGGCATTGTTATTCCAGATCTCGAGAATAGTTTTTTTGCATACCTTGTCGATAGTATAATTGACGCAGCTACAGAGCATAATTATCATATTATTCTCACGGTATCACGGGAAAAAGAATCTTTTGAGAGAAATAATATTATGAATCTGATCGGCATGCGCGTGGACGGCCTCCTTGTCTGCGTTTCGCAACAAACATCCGATCACAAGGTATTTGAATATGCCAGTAAAGTGAAAATTCCCCTGGTGTTTTTTGACCGTGCTCTCAAGGATATAAATTTCAGTTATGTTGCTTTCAACGATAAAGTCGCCACTATTGAAGCTCTTAATCAATTAATTTCCGGAGGTTATACTAAAATTGCCCATTTTGCGGGCTATTCAAGTACAAGCATTGGAAGTGAGCGGTGCAATGGTTATAAAGAAGCATTGAAAAACAATGGAATTCCAATTCGGGAAGATTGGATTATCGAAGGCGGATATGAAATCGACGATGGTATAAGGGCGTTTGAAAATCTCAGTGCAACCGGTGATTTGCCTGAAATCATACTTGCAGTTAATGACCGTGTTGCATCGGGGGCATACAAAGCAATAAGAAAGACCGGATTAAAAATTCCTGATGATATTGGTATTCTGGGTTATGGCCTCAGCGATACAGCCCACTTGTTCAGTCCGACTTTATCAATTATCAACCAGGATCCGAGAAAAATGGGCAGAATAGCTGCTAATTTATTGATTGATGAAATTCAGGGCATTTCACAGAATTCACATACCGAGATACTCATTGATGTAGATTTTCAATGGAATACATCGATCTTAAAACGATAATCAATCCTTCATTGGAAATGATTATAATTTTAAAAAAACAATCCTGCAATCAGAAAGGAATATTAATCCTGATCTGACACTGAATTATACATATTGATTACCTGAATTGACCGGGGGGCTGTGTAAACATAAAAGCCACACAGATCTATCTTTATTCAATACCCTTTAGCGGTCCGTGAAGGCAGGTTTAAATATTGAATAGTAAGGGATTGCTCGTCGAATATGAGAAAACATCTGAGAAATATCAGAGTGTCAGATTTTACAATTTAAAATTAAATCAGCAAATTTTTTTTACTAATCTATTGCATATTAAAAAAATTGTTTAATTTTACACGAGAAAGTTACCGTGTATGTATTCTTGTAAGTCATTTTCGGTTAGCGGTATGAATGAAGAGCGAACAATCTAACATCATTAACAAAAGGAATTACAAGCAATGAAAAAAGCGTTAGTAACAGGAGCAGGGGAGTATAGCCGGACATCTTGTAACAAATTATAAAAGCTATCTACTTTTATTAACTAAAACAAACGTAAAACTATGGAAAAAAAATGTAAATGGATTATTAGTTCCCATAAGGGGAAACTAAAGCTATTATTACTGCTACAACTTACCTTAATTCTTAGCTTTATTGCACCCTTAAGAACATTGGCCGGTGATAACCTCCCGGGTGTCGTCGGACAAAACAATGTTCAGCAATTGATAATTACCGGTACAGTAACTGATGACGCAACCAATGAATCCCTTCCGGGGGTGAATGTTCGGGTCGAAGGAACAACTATTGGGACTACAACAGACATAAATGGACAATATACAATTGAAGTCCCGAATGCGGAGGCAATTTTAGTATATTCATTTATCGGGTACCTGACACAAAATATTCAGGTAGCCGGACAGACTGTCATTGATGTAAAACTGGTTTCTGCCGTTGAGACACTCGAGGAAGTTGTTGTTGTTGGTTATGGAACTCAAAAGAAAGAAACACTAACAGGATCTATTGCTACTGTTGGAGGAAATGAGATTGTAAAGAGTCCCCAGCCCAATGTTACCAATTCCCTTACTGGAAAATTGCCTGGTTTAATGGTAAATGAACGTTCGGGGGAACCGGGAAGGGAAGGACTCGATATATTAATTCGGGGAACCGGAACAATAGATACTGATCCGAATGATGGTATTAATGCTAATGCTCCTCTTGTCATCATTGACGGGGTTGAACGCGGAAATATAGAAAGGTTGAATCCTGAAGATATCGAGAGTATTTCTGTTTTGAAAGATGCGTCTGCAGCCATTTATGGCGCCCGTGCAGCAAATGGAGTAATCATTGTGACTACTAAAACCGGAAAGCTTGGTAAGCCTGTATTTAGTATATCCTATAATACCGCTTTCCAGCATCCGACCCAGATTCCGGAGATGCTTGATGCAGTTGCATATGCTCAGGTATATAATGAAGGAGATTGGTACAGGCAGGGCAGGCCGGCCACTTATATCCCTTTTTATTCTGACGAAGCCATACAGAAATTTCAGAATGGTTCCGATCCTGTTTTATATCCAAACACAGATTGGATGGGCGAAGTTTTGAAACCTTATTCACTTGAACAACGCGCGAGTTTTTCGGTGAACGGCGGAACAGAAGCTGTAAAGTACCTGATTTCTTTTGCCGGGTTGCATCAGGGTAGCGCCTTCCGTCACATGCCTACCGATTACAAACAATATAACATACGTGCAAAAGTGGATGTAACTTTAAACGAGAATGTTAGTATTGGAGCCAATATAAATGGAATATTCAATGACAGGGAATATACATTTGTTAATAATGGAACTAATTTTATAAATATTTTGACGGCCAATCCCACATTGCCTGCCGTATATCCGAACGGGTTACTTGCTGGCGGAAGGTTTGGGCAAAGTCCGCTTTTACTGGATCAAAGAGGTTACAATAATTACTATGACACTCCAATATATTCAACATTTACAGCAACTTATAAAATACCTTTCATAAAAGGGCTGAAGGTGGATGCATCATTCAATTATGACATAAGAAATGAATTTCAAAAAACATTTCAGCTCCCCTATTACTACCATGTATATAATGTAAGTACAGGGGAGTACGACAAGGAATGGGCGGATGGTGCCAAAACTGTTGAGCTTACTGACAGATACAGTAAGTGGACGACTATGTTGTATAACTTCAGGATTACTTACGAAAATACTTTCGGTAATCATCATATGATGGCCATGGTAGGTCAGGAACAGCAAAAGAATACTTATAGCTGGGTATCAGCATACAGGAAAAACTTTGTGAGCTCTGCCATCGACCAGATTGATGTTGGAAGCACTGCCAAGGAAGATAAGGACAATGGGGGTTCGGCATCAGCAGGAGCTTACAATAACTATTTTGGTCGTCTTAATTATGATTACAAATCGAAATACCTGGCTGAGTTTTTGTTTCGTTACGATGGTTCCCAGATTTTCCCGGAAGGAAAACGTTATGGCTTCTTTCCCGGAGTTTCGTTGGGATGGCGTTTGTCTGAAGAGGAATTCTTTCAAGCCGCTCTTCCTGATGTTGACCAGTTGAAGTTAAGATTTTCTTATGGCGAGATAGGTAACGATCGTGTAGGACAATATCAATATTTACAATCGTATTCATTTGGGAACAATTATGTATTTGGAGGTTCCGATGTACCGGGTATTTATGCCAACGTAATGCCGAATCCGAATATTACCTGGGAAGTAAGTAAAAAAACCGATGTAGGGTTGGAAACTTCATTGTGGAACGGCTTGCTGGGAATGGAATTTACCTATTTTACAGAAAAAAGATCGAATATTCTGGTAGCAAGAAGCCTCTCAATACCAGCTATTTTAGGTTTCTCAGGTTTGCCGGATGAAAATATCGGAAAGGTAGATAACCATGGTTTTGAGTTGATATTGCGTCATCGAAACAGCTTCAACAAACTGAATTACAACGTTGAAGGAAATATGTCTTTTGCCAGAAGTAAAATCATATTTATGGATGAAACTCCGCCGGCTGAAGCTTATCAGGCTCAAACCGGTCATCCGGTTGGATCAGGCTTATATTATGAAACCGACGGACTTTTTAACACACCGGAAGAACTTGCTGGTTACCCGCATCAAAGCGGAACCCAGGTTGGTGATCTTAAGATAGTTGATGTGAATGACGACGGGGTAATTGATGCAAAAGACCGGATCAGGGTTGATAAATCAAATACACCTGAGATTGTATTTGGATTAAATATCGGAATGCAGTATCAGAATTTTGACCTGAGCTTATTCTTCCAGGGTCAAACCAGTGCTTACATGGATGACAATGATTATACCTATGGCTTTGCAAGTCTGGGAAATTCTAATTTTACCAATGCCTGTGTTGAGCGTGCTAAAGACCACTGGACTGTTGATAATACAAACGGAACCATGCCCCGGGCAGATGCTTTTCAACCGGGATCTACGACATTCTTCTTATTTGATGCCACATTTGTCAGGCTTAAAAGCATGGAATTCGGATACTCACTGCCTAAAGGAATACCTTCAAAAATAGGATTGGAAGATATCAGGGTTTATGCAAGCGGATATAACCTGCTTACATGGGCTAAAGAAATAAAATGGGCGGATCCTGAAAGTAGCGGTGGATACCTGTATTATCCGCAGCAACGAATAATCAATTTAGGTATTAATGTGAAATTCTAAAATTGAAAAATATGAAAAAGATACTTATAATAACCGCATTAATGTGGACATTTGTTTCCTGCAGTGATGATATTCTTGATATCGATCCTACGGATCGTGTGGCTGAGAACGCAGTATGGATAGATGAAAATCTCATAAATGCTTACCATAATGAATTGTACAATGCCATTCAGCACGGGCATAAAATTCACATGCAATCAAAAGCAACTGATGAAGCAATTTGTACTATCACCTGGGATATTGGTAATATACCCGCAGGTTCTATTAATGCTGATAACATTACAAGTGTTGCAAATACGGCATGGAACGGGGGCGGTAATGTTTATTACTGGAATACCGGTTGGCAATACGTCAGAAAGATTAATATCTTTCTTGAAAAAATGGAAAGTCTTGAGATTACAATTGATAATAAGGAAAGAATGATAGCCGAAGCAAGATTTTTAAGAGCATACATTTATTTCGAATTTATAAAAAGATTTGGAGGTGTGCCTATTATCACTCAATCCTATGAAATGGCTGATGCTACCGGAATTTCTTTCCCAAGAGATTCATTCGATGAATGTGTTGAGTTTATAGAGGAAGATCTGACAGCGGCAATTCCTGATTTACCGGTAAGTTATACCGCAAGTGATGCAAACTTCGGCAGGGCTACTCAGGATGTCTGCAAGGCTTTACGTTCCCGATTGTATTTGTATGTAGCTTCACCTCTTTGGAATCCGACACACGATACGCAGAAATGGCAAAAAGCTGCAGACGCTGCTGAAGCCCTTTTAAATAGCGGATATTCGCTGTATAACGATTATGCGAAGCTTTTTAACCAGCCCAGCGGAACGGCAAACAGCGAATTAATTTTTGCAAGAACCTTTTCAACTGCAAACTATCATTCGACGCCAATGAATAATCTGGGTCGCCGCTACGGCGCTTATGGCGGATGGTGGGCAAGTAACGGACCTTCCCAGAACCTGGTGGATGATTATGATATGACCAACGGGGAACCTCCTTTTATCTGGGTAGCCGGAGTTAAAACCGATAATCCTGCTTCAGGTTATGATCCCCAGAATCCGTATGTAAATCGCGATCCTCGTTTCTACTCCACTATTATTTATGATGGGGCTCTATATCATGGAGATCTCCATGAGATGTGGATAGCATCCGATGGTAACAGCTGGGGATATGATTCCTATAAACAAAGTAGTGATAATCCACGTGGCAACTATATCCTCAGGAAATTTATGCCGGAAACTCAAGGTATTAGCTGGCAGGAACCTTATACCCAGCCATGGCCTATATTCCGCTTAGCTGAAATTTACCTGAATTATGCAGAAGCTATGTTTGAACTTGGAGATGAAGACGCTTGCAGGGAATATATCTCATTAATCAGAGAAAGAGTTGGCATGCCTGCGATACCGGCAACTGTCACAGGGGAAGACCTTAGGGCAAGACTTTATAATGAACGCAGAGTCGAAATGGCTTTCGAAGAACAGAGATTTTGGGATCTTCGGAGATGGAAAATTGCCATGGATGTCGAAAACAGGCCGCTTTACGGTATTGAAATCCTAAAAGATATAAATACAGGGGTGAAAACATATACTCCTGTTAAATATCTTGATAGAACATTTTTGGAAAAAATGTATTTGCTCCCGATAGAAACGAGCGAAATTCTTAAGACTAATAGTACGTTATCACAAACTACTGGTTGGTAATAAGGGTTGGTTAAATATAAGTTTTCTGGTTGGTTAGGCAAAACCAGGCTTTCAAATTTGATTAAGGGTGCGTTGTCGTTTTAATTAATCTGATAACGCACCTTTTTATTGAATGAATTCTAATACCTGAATGACAATTTTCCGGAAAAAGAGCCGATGGAAATTCATCTGGAACCAGGGTCGCATAAGCTGCTGGATTGGATTGCTCAGGTTCTCTGGCAAATATTTCTTTTAACTAACAATTTCGTACGATTTTCCTGCTTCTGCATTAAATTCAATTACATACGGTTCCGGACTGTAAGTTTTTATTTCTTTACCATCGAGGAGAATTTTTGCACTGGTTTTAGTTCTTATTCTGCATTTGTTGTTGAATTTTGAATGTATTACTGCTTTGGATAATTTACCATTATGCCATAAAATAGTTACCTCGTAACCGCCTCTCGCAATAAGACCCTGAATACCCCCTTCCTTCCATTCATCGGGCAATGCAGGTAAAAGAGATATTTCAGAAGAGTGGCTTTGCATTAACATCTCTGTAATACCGGCAGTCACACCCTGGATTGCCTGATTTCCTTCAAAGGAAGGAGTAATACGGCTGTCTTCCTGCCTTGGATGGAGACTTACATCTGTTAACATATTTCTCAGGATATCATATGCCGGTTGCGGCTCTTCCAGCCTTGCATGAAGATTTATTTTCCATGCACCGGACCAACCGAGATTTATATCCCCCCGTCTTTCAAGTACTACATCAACTGCTTTTGCCAGTTCCGGAGTGTTTCGTATAGTAATGTCATCATCCGGGTAAACTGCAAAAAGGTGTGATAAATGTCGGTGGGTGACTTCAACTTCCTTAAAGTCGTACAACCATTCCTGCAACTGGCCAAAGCTTCCAATCTGATGTGGAGGTAACTTTCCCAGGTCAGCTTCAAGTTCTTTTTGCATTTCAATGTCCCTGTTTAATATTTTACATGCTGTGATACAATTTCGAAAGAGATTGCGGATGAGCTGATTGTCCATAGATGTCCCCATCGAAACAGAACAAACTTTTCCTTCATCAGTAAGAAAACTGTTTTCAGGGGTGGTTGACGGACAAGTCACACGCCAACCTGTTTCAGGATCAGTCATCAGAAAATCAAGAAAGAACTCAGTAGCTCCTTTTAGTAATGGATAAATTCTTTTCAAATATGATGTATCACGACTATATTCATAATGATCAAATAATTGTTGCATAAGCCACGCTCCTCCCATTGGCCATGTTGCATATTGAGGATTCCCGTCGGTTGGCGCCGTGTTAAACCATATGTCCGTCCCATGGTGGGCTGTCCAACCTCTGCAACCGTATAGCTCATTGGCTGTCCTTGCCCCGGCTTTGGCTAAATTCTCAACAAATAACAGCAATGATTCATTGATATTCGGGAGATTGGTACTTTCAACAGGCCAATAGCATTCTTCAATATTTATGTTTAATGTCCATCTCCCTCTCCAGCGTCCTTCCATATCATCCAGCCATATGTTGTGGTTATTAAAAGCCATCGTATTTTCCCTGGCCCCCGCAAGTAAAAGATATCGGCCATATTGAAAGTACTGTGATATATATAATGGATCATCTTCTCCGGCTCTAAGTTTATCCATCCTTACTGTTGTATTTAACTTTGAATTTTCAGTTTTACCTAAATCAATTTTACAGGAATGAAATAATGGGAAATAGTCTTTTATGTGTCGTTCTTTAAGCTGGGCATAAGTGTATTGTGATGCTTTGGAAACATATTCATTACATTTTTCCTTTTCATTTTCTGAAATGTCATTCCAGTTCTTCCAGTTCGTAGCTCCTGCTAAGATTAAAGTTACCGTATTGGCATTTTTAACCATAACCATATTCCTGTTCTCCCCTGAACCTATTGTCAGACTTCCCCCTTCCTGAATTATTTTCACTCTCGATTGCCATTTCATTTGTGCAGGTAATATTCTTAAGTCATATGGGTTTGTAGTATTCTCAATGGTTGTACCCTCCATTACGATGACATCTTGTTCCAAATGGGTAGTTGCCGAGGGTTGAAGACTGTATAACCATACATTAATATCAATTGCACCTTTTTTGCTGGCTGTTAACCCCATTACAATAACCTGATCAGGATAACTGGCAAATACTTCCCTTTTATAATTCACACCGCCCAGTTGATATGAAACAGTAACCAAAGCACTATCCATGTTTAATTTTCTGGTATAATTTTCCACTTTATCCTCATCATGTCCGGGAAATTGGACATTCAGCCGGCCCATTGGCTGGTAATATTGCACACTCATTGGATTGCTGGAAA
>CAZWZQ010000033.1:0-28152 GCA_964638955.1 uncultured Rikenellaceae bacterium
TCCCCAACAGTACCCTTGTAGATTATCTGAAGGCAATTAAATCGAAACATACACTACTTATATCAGATGCCTGTTTCGCGGGTTCTATTTTCAAATCCCGCAACGTGATGAATGATGCATCAGAAAGTATTGAGGAGCTATACAAGTTACCCAGCCGTAAAGCCATTACCAGCGGCACATTATCAGAGGTGCCGGATCAGAGTATTTTTATCGAATACCTGCTCGACAGGCTTGAGAATAACAATGATAAATATCTTCCTTCTGAAAGCCTGTACAGCAGGATACGTGTGGCAGTGGAAAACAACAGTCCTTCTATACCGCGTACAGGAGTTATCCAGGGAGTAGGCGATGAAGGAGGTGATTTTATTTTTATTTTAAAGCAATAAACTGCCAATGAAGAGAGTATTTTGCGGATATATCATATTAAGCTTAATAATTTTATTTGTATCATTATTCCTTGGCGATTGTAAGAAACCGGAAAGAATAGTTAAAGTTATTACGCTCGATGTACTTGAAGAGAATATAAGCTATGATGAAGTTGTACTAAAAGGCGAGATAATTGACATCGGAAAGGGGGCAGTTACAGATTATGGTATCGCTTTCAGAAATACTGAACAATCAGGCAGCAGTTTCACGAATATATCACCGGGCTCTGCCGTTGCTGAGGCAGTATTCGAAATAAGTCTTAGCAATCCTCTGCCCAACACCCTTTATGAATTCAAGGCCTATGCCTCTGTAAGTACTGAAACAATATATGGTAAGATTAAAACATTCACTTCACTTGAACTCAAAGTCCCGGTACTTACAACAACACAGGTTACGGGTATAAGCATGGATAGTGCCAAGGCGGGCGGGTATATATCCGATAACTGTGGCTCCGAAATTACGGGAAGGGGAATCTGTTGGAACACCACGGAAAATCCGACTATATTAGATCAGAAAACTATAGATCTTAATCCGGGTACTGGTTCATTTGTCAATTATCTCTCGGGCCTGGACCCTGCGACGACCTACTTTGTGAGGGCCTATGCTACTAATAGCACCGGGACCGCATACGGCAACCAGGTTTCTTTTAAGACTCTTTCCCCGACCATTCCCGTTATTACTACAGCCGAAGTTACGGGGATAACTACTTATACAGCAGTCTCAGGAGGTGATATTACGAGTGACGGAGGTTCAGAGATCACAACAAGGGGAATTTGCTGGAACACCGATGAAAATCCTACAATTGAAAATAATATAGGATATACCGATGAAGGTTCCGGTGACGGAACTTTTACAAGCACTATTATCAATCTCGAACAAGGTACGACATATTATGTCCGTGCTTATGCTACTAACAGCGTCGGAACGGGATATGGCATCCAGGTAATGTTTAAAACCCTTGAAGAATATGGCAACTATATAACTTATGGAGACGGTGTTACCGATATCGACGGTAATAATTATACCACAGTTATAATAGGCGGTCAGGAATGGATGGCCGAGAATCTGTGTACCACAAATTATAAAGATGGTACAAACATGTCAACAGGAGGAGATGACACTAACTGGCAAACAGCTACTTCAGGTGCCTATGCCGTATACCCCGATTACTTAGTCGATGGCATTTCCTCCGATATGCAGATGCGTGAAACCTACGGTCTGCTATACAACTGGCATGCAGTTAATAATTCTTCCGGTCTTTGCCCTGATGGCTGGCGAGTCCCGACAAACGAAGACTGGAATCAACTGACAGAATATCTGATTAACAATTATGACGAAATGAATACCGATAATGTTGGCAACAAGCTAAAATCATGTCGTCAAATCGATTCTCCTCTTGGGGGGGACTGTGCCACGGATGAACAACCATTATGGGGAGCTGATGATACTCAATATGGTACTGATAATTTTGGATTCTCAGCCTTCCCTGGCGGTCACCGCTCAACAGAGGGTCACTATTTCAATTTTAAGTATTATGGTTATTGGTGGAGTTCTACAGAGTACGAGGAATCAACTGCTTATTCACGTGTCTTAGATTTCCAGAGCGGAGATGTTGGCGTTTCAACTGATGATAAGAAATACGGGTATTCTGTACGTTGCCTGAAAGACTAAAAACCGGGTATTACCCTACACTGCCCTCAAGACTTATTTGTAAAAGCTTCTGTGCCTCAACGGCAAATTCCATGGGTAACTTATTTATCACCTCCCGGGCATACCCGTTTACAATGAGCCCGATTGCATCTTCTGTTGATATACCTCTCTGGTTGCAGTAAAATATCTGGTCCTCTCCTATTTTTGATGTTGTAGCTTCATGTTCAACGATGGCTGTCTGGTTATCAACCTCCAGGTAAGGAAAGGTGTGTGCACCGCATTTATCGCCAAGAAGCAGTGAGTCGCATTGTGAAAAATTCCTGGCACCGGTTGCATTTTTCAATACTTTCACCAGGCCCCTGTAGCTGTTCTGTCCCTCACCTGCAGATATACCTTTTGATATAATAGTACTTTTTGTATTCTTGCCTATATGTATCATCTTGGTCCCGGTATCCGCCTGCTGATGGTTGTTTGTAACGGCAACAGAATAAAACTCGCCGGTTGAATTATCGCCGCGAAGTATACATGACGGATATTTCCATGTGATAGCAGATCCAGTCTCAACCTGTGTCCAGGATATCTTCGAGTTATCACCCCGGCAGAGACCTCTTTTGGTCACAAAATTGAATATCCCGCCTTTCCCCTCTTTATCGCCCGGGTACCAGTTCTGTACTGTTGAGTACTTAACTTCAGAATTATTCTCAGCAATGATTTCAACTATAGCTGCATGAAGCTGGTTTTCATCACGCATCGGAGCTGTACAGCCTTCGAGATAACTTACATAGCTCTCCTCATCAGCTACAAGAAGTGTCCTCTCGAACTGACCCGTATTGGCGGCATTTATCCTGAAATATGTTGAAAGCTCCATAGGGCATCTTACTCCTTTCGGGATATAACAGAATGAACCGTCGCTGAATACTGCCGAGTTGAGAGCAGCAAAAAAATTGTCGGTATAAGGGACTACTGTACCCATGTATCTTTTAACCAGTTTGGGATATTCCTTTACTGCATCGCTGAATGAGCAGAAGATAATACCTGATTCTGCCAGTGTTTCCCTGAAGGTTGTTTTTACTGATACTGAGTCCATTACAGCATCAACAGCAATCCCTGAAAGCTGTTTCTGTTCTTCAAGAGGTATTCCAAGCTTATCAAATGTTTTTTTCAGTTCGGGATCGATATCATCAAGGCTTTCCGGGGATGCTTTTTTCTTTGGAGCCGCATAATAGATGATGTCCTGGTAATCAATGGCAGGAATTTTCAGGTTTGCCCACTGCGGCATCTTCATGGTCTGCCAGTGACGGAAGGCCTTCAGGCGAAATTCAAGAAGCCAGTCCGGTTCACTTTTCTTTCCTGAAATGGTCCGGATAATCTCCTCATTGAGACCTCTGGCAATCTGTTCCATTTCAATATCGGAATAGAAACCATACTTGTACTCACCATAGGTTACATCATTTATTATCTTATCCTGATCTTTATCCATTTTTAAGGCGGACCCTCACTCCTAAGTATAAACTAACAACGACCCGAATTGTTTAATACTAATTATATTTAATCTAAATAAGCATGCAAAATTATTAAATTTAATAGATTATCTGCCGGTAAGACCTCAAATTTATTATTCAGGTCTGTATGATAAAAACAATATGATGAATGGATTTTAATTCATAAAATATATATAATTTGGCGGCCGGATAAGAAATATATCTCCTTATTTTAATATTCCGTTTTTATGTACAATCTTACCCGTAACTTTCTTTCAAAGAACATCAGAAGAGTATTTCTGCTTATGATATCATTAATGATTCCTGTTTATCTTTTTGGATCAAACGGAGAGGCGCTAACGTTGGGGCCGGTGCGTATTGAATTTATAATATTCGCACTAATTCTTGTGGGGGTTGCTCTTTTTCATAAGCATACCTTCCGTGTAGCAGTTACCGGTCTTGTTGTATTACTATCATATAAATTCATTTTTGATCCCGGATTTCATTTAGGTGAACACCTGTTCGGTGACACGCCGTTTGGTGAACAAATTATGAATAAGGAGCTTAGAGATGGAGAATGGGGTATTCTTCTAAACCTGCTGGGATTGCTGCTGGGATTTGCAGTACTGTCAAAGATATTTGAAGAGTCGCGGATTCCGGAATTGCTACCAAAATATCTTCCAAATGACTGGAAAGGCCCTTTTATTCTGCTGATATTTATTTTTATACTTTCTTCTTTCCTCGACAATATTGCCGCTGCTCTTATTGGCGGGACAATTGCCCTGGTAGTATTCAAAAATAAGGTTCATTTAGGGTATATAGCAGCAATGGTTGCAGCCAGTAATGCCGGAGGCAGCGGAAGTGTGGTTGGTGATACGACAACAACAATGATGTGGATCGACGGGGTCTCTGCACTTAACGTTCTACATGCATACATTGCAGCCTTTGCAGCTTTATTGTTCTTTGCATGGATCGGAGCCCATCAACAGGATAAATATCACAGGATCCAGCCGGATGCTCCTCCTGATATCCGGATTGACTGGTTAAAGCTTGTACATGTTGTTCTGATCCTTGTCGGTGCTATCATTTCAAATATTTTATACAGTATGCCGGCACTCGGAGTCTGGATAGCAATCGTTTTTGGCTTGCTACTCAGACCTGTACCATGGAAAGAGGTGCCCGGAGCATTAAAAGGTACTATTTTCCTGTTATCACTTGTTATGTGTGCATCGATGATGCCTGTTGAAGAACTTCCTGATGCATCATGGTTTACTGCCCTGGCACTTGGCTTCCTGTCAGCAGTCTTTGACAACATACCTCTTACAAAACTGTGTCTGGAACAGGGCAACTACGACTGGGGAATGCTGGCATATACTGTTGGTTTTGGAGGATCAATGGTGTGGTTCGGATCCTCAGCCGGTGTGGCAATAACCAACAAATTCCAGGATGCTCGCAATGTTGTTCTGTGGGTAAAAAAAGGATGGCATGTGATACTGGCATTTATTCTGGGATTCATAGTATTATATCTTGTATGGGGGTGGAAACCCACAAGTGATAAGGAACAGAGAACTGTCAGTTATATTCCTTCCGAATACTATGAAATAAGATAATCGGATGTAAATATTACAAAAGATCCCGGTCAGGATTTTAAATTATTTAAACAATTCTGCTTTTATATTTTTTATTACTTTTGTGCCGGTAATTGGTTATGGAAAATTCCTGTCTTAATGACTAACAACAGATTAAACATCAGGAATGGAGCCTTTAAAAAGGCTTTTTTGTTTTTGTTTTTTATATTATTCCCGGTTATAATACTTGCCTCATCAGGTGAACCCCCGTCCATTGGTCCTGTTAGAATTGAATACATAATATTCGGATTAATACTTCTTTGTGTTGCATTATTCCATAAGCATACCTTCCGGGTAGCTGTTACAGGACTAACGGTACTTCTTATTTACAAATTCACATTTGATTCCGGATTTCACCTTGCGGAACATATATTCGGTGAGACACCTTTTGTTGAACAATTAAAACACATAGAGCTCCGGGAGGGAGAATGGGGCATACTGCTGAATCTTCTCGGGCTCCTTCTCGGTTTTGCTGTCCTTGCAAAGATCTTTGAAGAATCCCGTGTTCCCGATGTCCTTCCCAAATATCTGCCCAATGATTGGAAAGGGCCCTTTTTACTTCTGATATTTGTATTTATAATGTCAGCTTTTCTTGATAATATAGCTGCCGCACTTATAGGAGGAACAATTGCACTTGTTGTATTTAAGAATAAAGTACATATTGGATACCTGGCAGCAATTGTAGCATCAAGCAATGCAGGTGGTGCAGGCAGCGTTTTGGGAGATACCACAACAACAATGATGTGGATTGATGGGGTTTCTGCGCTTAACGTCCTGCATGCATTTGTTGCAGCAATTTTCGCCTTTGCATTTTTTGCCTGGTTCGGATCTCACCAGCAGGATAAATATTTCAGGATACAGAAGGACCTTGTAAAAGGTATAAAGATTAACTGGAAAAGAATCTATGTCGTTATTTTGATCCTGATCGGTGCAATATTATCAAATATCCTGTATGATATGCCGGCTCTTGGTGTCTGGATAGCATTAGTTATCGGTATGTTAATAATAAAGGTCCCATGGAAAGAGGTTCCGGCTGCTCTTAAAGGGACTATTTTTCTACTCTGCCTTGTAATGTGTGCATCCATGATGCCGGTGGAAGAGCTTCCTGATGCTTCATGGTTTACTGCATTCTCACTGGGAATACTGTCAGCTGTTTTTGATAATATCCCCCTGACCAAATTATGTCTCGATCAGGGGTATTACGACTGGGGTATGCTGGCTTATACGGTAGGATTCGGAGGCTCTATGGTGTGGTTCGGATCTTCAGCAGGTGTTGCAATTACCAATAAGTTTCCTGAAGGACGCGATGTAGTTCTCTGGTTCAGAAAAGGGTGGCATATAGCAGTTGCCTATGTGATAGGTTTCTTTGCCTTGTTCTTCATAATGGGCTGGGAACCTGCAGATAATAAAGAGCATAAAATTGTCGATCACCCTGTATCCGGCAACCCGCGGGCGCATAAAGAGGTGCCGGTTGAATAAATCATTAAGTGGTTACACTGTATTAACAGCCGTGATAGCGGCGATACATAAAACCCCCGGCTTCGGCCGGGGGTATAAGCCTCCTAAACAATATAAAGCCTTGGAGGGGCTTAATAGTTATTTCAAAAAAACTACCTTTATTGCTTAAATCAAACATTCAGTAGATGAAAAAACTTCTATTTATTCTAATATTATCCACGGCAACACTCCAGTACCTTTCAGCTGACATCGAAAAGGAAATAAAAGCCGCCTTGATACACGTAACCGTTTATCCCGACAGGGCACAGATGACTCACGAAACGACTGTCGACATACCCGGCGGCAAAACACTTCTGATACTGGGAGGCCTTTCACCGTATATTGATGCCCGCAGCATACAGGTAAAAGGATTTGGCGATTTCATGATCCTCTCGGTCAACCATCAGAACAATTATCTCGAGAACCTTGAGGAACTGCCCGAAATAAAAAGTATAAGAGCCCAGATCGAAACCCTTCAGCTAAAGGTGGAGGATGAAAAAGCTGCAATAAATGTACTAAAGGAAAAAGAGGCATTTCTTATAGCTAACAGGGCAATACTTGTAAAAGAAACCACTTTCTCAGTAGAACAGCTGAAAAGCGTTATGGATCTGTATACCAGCAATATGGATAAGGTTACAACAGCCATCCTGAAAAAGAACAGGCTCATTAAGGATTATGAGAAGCAGATTGCAGCCCTTCAGAAACAGATCTCCGATAGGATTGGCAAACAGCAGCTGCCATCAGGCGAGATATCCATTTCGGTGAGTTCAGAAAAACTTGTTTCAGGAAGACTGACAATAAATTACGTAGTTTCCAATGCAGGATGGTACCCTACTTACGATATCAGGGTGGATGACATCACAAAACCGGTAAATATTTTCTATAAGGCAAATCTTTTCCAGAATACGGGTGTAACATGGAAAGATGTTAAGCTTAGCTTTTCAAATGCAACACCATGGATTGCCGGCGATGTGCCAACACTCTATCCCTGGTTCATTGATTATTTCACTCCCATGCCAATAGTAAGAGCAAAAGCTGCAGGAGCCAGAACCCAGGCTCCAATGGTTATGGAAATTGCTGCAGATAAAATGAAGATGGCAAGAGAAGAGGAGGCAGAGGCAGCTCCGGTATATGTTGAAAAACAGGTCGGCGAAACAACCATCACCTTCGATGTTGCCATACCGTATACAATAGCCTCTGACGGTAAGGTCCAGACCATTGAGATACAACGTACAACCACCCCCGCTGAATATAAATACATGACAGTACCAAAACTTTCTCCTCATGCCTATCTTACCGGCAATATTACCAACTGGGCCGAGCAGAGCCTCCAGAGTGGTGAGGCAACTCTCTATTTTGAAAATACATTTGTCGGTAAGTCAAATCTCAATGTAAACCAGCTCTCCGATACACTGACAATATCACTGGGAACCGATAACAGCATTCTTGTAAAAAGGGAAAAACGGCAGGATTACACCAGTAAGAGAGTAATCGGCACAAACAAGACTGAGACATATTCATTCCTGATCACAATAAGGAATAATAAACCGAACCCTGTCAATATAACAGTGAATGATCAGATCCCTATATCATCAAACAGCAGTATAACCGTTGAAGCTGTTGAACTGACCGGGGGACGGCATAATCAGCAATCCGGTGAAATAAAATGGGACCTGACTGTCAAGCCACAGGAAACCAGGAAGATAATACTGACCTATTCAGTAAAATATCCTAAAGATAAAACTGTTATCCTTGAATAAAGTTAGTGAAATGAGCATAATCGGCAATCTTATCTGGCTGATCTTCGGAGGCATTGTGATTGCCATCGAGTATTTTATCGGGAGCGTTGCTCTCATGATAACCATTATTGGTATTCCTTTCGGAATTCAGACATTTAAAATGGGAGCTCTGGCGATATGGCCTTTCGGTCGCGATACGCGCGTCCATTCACGAGCGTCAGGCTGTCTTTATATTTTAATGAATGTGCTATGGCTGATCTGCGGAGGATTATGGATCGCCGTGACCCACGCAATTTTTGGATTATTACTTTGTATTACCATCATCGGTATCCCTTTCGGTTTACAGCATTTTAAACTAACGGCAATCGCATTGAATCCTTTTGGAAGGGATATAGTATATATATG
Organism: uncultured Rikenellaceae bacterium; assembly: GCA_964638955.1. GTDB lineage: Bacteria > Bacteroidota > Bacteroidia > Bacteroidales > VadinHA17 > LD21. The sequence goes on from CAZWZQ010000033.1 coordinate 8,827, forward strand.
ATACCAAAAAAAATTTACTACAGAGAGCAAGGATGACACAGAAATAAACACGGAGAAAATCCGTGTTAATCAGTGCAATCCATGGTGAATAATATAAAATCTATCTGTGACCCCTTATAATTCCCCGCTCCGAATTCCTGATGAAGTCAATGATATAATTCCTGTCGGGTGACGGCTTGATTTCTTTTTCAATATTTTCGAGGGCTTGTGAGTTATTCATTCCCATCTGGTATATTACCCTGTATATATTGTGTATTTCATCAATTCTTTCCTTTTCAAATCCCCGTCGCGTCAGCCCTACGATATTAAGTCCCATAAAAGAAAGTGGATCCCTGTCGGCTTTAATAAATGGAGGCACATCGGTACGTACTTTTGTGGCACCTCCAATCATTACATGGGCGCCAATTCGTACAAACTGGTGAACAAGTGCTCCCGCGCTCAGTATAGCCCATTCCCCTACTTTCACCTCACCGGCCAGTCCTGCGGCATTTCCAAGTATACAATGCCTCTCCAGCAGGCAATCGTGGCCAATATGTGAGTAAGCCATGAGAAGGCAGTTTTCACCGATAATAGTACTGCCGACTGCTGCAGTACCGCGGTTTACAGTGACTCCTTCGCGTAATGTAGTATTATCTCCGATCTCTACTGTTGATTCTTCTCCCCTGAACTTCATATCCTGGGGAATTGCAGATATGACAGCAGTCGGAAAGATTTTGCAATTCCTGCCAATCCTTGCCCCGTCAAGGACTACCGCATTCGGGCCTATCCAGGTTCCGTCTCCGATAACAACATTACCGGCAATATATGTAAACGGTTCAATTTTTACATTTTCACCTATTCTGGCATCGGGATGAATAAAAGCTGATTCTGAAATCATTGACTCATTATTTTTTTTTGATAACCTGGGCTACCATTTCTCCTTCAACAACAAGGTTGTTGCCGACAAATGCCTGGCCGTACATGGATACTATTCCACGGCGTATAGGTTCAATGAGTTCCATTTTCAGGATTACCGTATCACCAGGAACAACCTTGTGTTTGAATTTAAGTTTGTCAATCTTGAGAAAATACGTAGAATATTTCTCCGGTTCATTAACATTATCTAAAACCAGTATTCCTCCCGCCTGAGCAAGTGCTTCAACTATCAGCACTCCTGGCATAACAGGTTCATCAGGAAAATGACCCTGAAAAAAAGGTTCATTGAAAGTAACATTTTTAATCCCGACGACTGAATTCTCATCTATGTCGATTATTTTGTCCACCAGAAGGAATGGGGCTCTGTGCGGCAGGCGTTTTTTTATCTCTTCAAGATTATAGATCGGGGGTACTGAGGGATCATATACTGGTATATTGTGTTTGGAGAGAGCTTTTTTCATCTCCTGCCTCATTATTTTTGCCAGTCTTGTATTGGCATAATGACCCGGTCGTGTGGCAACAACCTTTCCCTTGATAGGGTGTCCGACAAGAGCAAGATCGCCCATTATATCAAGAAGCTTATGCCTGGCAGGTTCATTGGGATGATGCAGCTCGGTATTGTTGAGAATTCCTGCAGTGTGTTTGTTTATTCCCGGTCTGTTAAAAAGCTTCGCAATTCGGTCAATTTCAGACTGTTCCACCTCTTTTTCAAGGATGACTACAGCATTGTCGAGGTCCCCTCCTTTAATAAGACCCATATTATGCAGGGGTTCCAGTTCATGGAAGAAGACAAATGTACGGCTATCGGCTATTTCCTTTTCAAAGTCATCCATTGAATCCAGTATGGCATACTGGTTGCCGAGGATCTTGCTGTTGTAATCAATAAGAACATTTATGCTCAAATGGTCGTCGGGATAAACAATCAGGTCAATGCCATGCTCTTCATCTGAATAGGTAATTTTCTGTTTGACCATAAAATAATTTCTCTCCTCGTTCAGATCAACGATTCCGGCCTCCTTTATTGCCTCTACAAACTTAATTGCACCGCCTCCCATGATCGGAGCTTCTGGTCCGTCAAGTTCAATCAGGGCATTATCAATCTGCATACCGTACAAAGCTGCGAGAACATGTTCAATTGTAGCAACCGATGCATTATTCTGAACCAGTGTTGTTCCTCTTGATGTATCAGTAACATAATCGGCAAGAGCTTCAATAACAGGTTTCTCAGGAAGATCCACCCTGCAGAATTTATATCTATGGTTAGCGGGTGCCGGTTTAAACGTCAGTGTTACGTTGATCCCGGTATGTAATCCCTTACCTTTAAGCTTTATTTCCCTTCCAAGGGTTCTCTGTTTTTCGCTCATGAGCTAAATCTGAATTTCGCTACAAAAAAAACAAAAAAAACCAGAACGAGCTAAAAAAATAGCCTGTAACGGTGTAAATATAAGATAATTTTCATTAAACCAGCATCTTAACTTATTACTGGCTCATCGATTCTATCTTCTTTTCAAGCTCATCGATCTTTTCTTTCAGTTCCGGTAGTTTTTTAAAGATCACGGCTGACTTCAGAAAATTTACATGGTCTATGGCAGGATATCCTGTCAGGACGGCGTTTTCTTTTCTGATATTTCCCGGTATCCCTGACTGCCCTCCGATTTTTACCCCATCAGCAATTTTACTATGTCCTGCAAAGGCCACTTGTCCTCCGATCATACAATTCCTGCCTAATTTTGTTGAACCTGCAATGCCTGATTGTGCTGCCATTACAGTGTTTTCACCCACTTCAACATTATGCCCTATCTGTATGAGATTATCAAGCTTGACACCTTTGTGTATTACTGTGGATCCCATTGTGGCCCGGTCAATAGCTACATTTGCTCCTATTTCCACATTATCTTCAATAATTACATTCCCCATCTGCGGTATTTTCATGAATTCATTCTCAGTTTGAGGTGCAAACCCAAAGCCGTCACTCCCGATAACTGTCCCTGCATGTACAGTACAACCCTCACCAAGAATACATTCATGATAAATTTTGACGCCGGAATGTAAAACACAATTATTTCCTATTACCGTATTGTCGCCTAAATAAACATGGGGATAAATCAGGCAATTATCACCAATTTTGCAGTTCTCACCTATATAGGCATATGCTCCGATATAGATATCTTTTCCTGTTACAGCTGTCGGTTCAATTACAGCAGTTGAGTGTATTCCTTTTTTCCTCGGTTTTGCTTTGCTTACCATCTGGAGAAGCGCAGCAAACGACTCATAGGCGTCATCAACCTTAATAAGTGTGGCTTTTACACTTGCAGACAGCACCAGGCTTTTGTTAACCAGCACAACAGATGATTTTGTTGTATAGAGGTAAGGTTCATATTTGGGATTTGCAAGAAATGAGAGAGCACCTTCCTGCCCCTCCTCAATTCTTGCTATCGTGTTAACAATAGTATCGGGATTCCCTACAATTTCACCTTTCAGAAATCCGGCAATTGTTGCTGCTGTAAATTCCATGATCTGATTTTTAAGTTATCTGCATTCTTTCGGGTAACAAAGGAAATATTTTGTAATTTTTTCTGATAAAAATCTGTGGTCGAACATATCCGAGACAGAAGATATGTTTGCTGTTTTGCCTGACTTGAGCAATATCTTCACCTCAGGGGCTCCGGGAGCATACGCCAGGTTTGAAATACTGCTTGTATAAACATAATAACTTGTTAATTCCACATCTAATCCCGTCATTTCAGCTGTCATAGATTTCAGCTTATTCACTCTTTCCTCAGGAAACGGTTCATTCTGCAATTCTATTGCAAGCAGGTCCCTTTTCATCAACCTGGAAGAAAGATCAGACAGTACCCTGTCGGAGCTGTCAGCCCAGTATTTAGCTGAAACCAGGATATCCGAATCGTCAAGTCTGGTGAATGTTGAAGCAACAAGTCCGGGAGTAAAATTCCCGTTTCTTAAAAGATCATCGGGACCTATCCTGTTATACAGGAAGAACTTCAGGGCCGGTGTGGCATACAGGTCATGTCCTTCTCCCGCAAGTTCCTTTGCCCGCTGCAGTATCTTTACAAGGAGATTTTCAGAAGCAAGTACTGTTTTATGCATATATACCTGCCAGTACATTAATCGCCGGGCTATGAGAAATTTCTCAAGGGAATAGATCCCCTTTTCATCTATTACCAGGCTGTCATCAACCACATTAAGCATCCGTATGATCCTGTCGGAACCAACAGATCCTTCAATGACACCGGTAAAGAAACTGTCTCTCCGCAGATAGTCCAGTCTGTCCATATCTATCTGACCTGCAATCAGTTCATGCATGAATTTCCTGTGATACGTTCCTTTGAAAATTTCTATAGAGAGATCGAGTTTTCCGTTAAAGGTTTCGTTCAGTTTCTTCATCATGAGCAGGGAGAGATCCTCGTGGGAAATACCATTTATTATAGAGGTCTCAAGGGCATGCGAGAAGGGTCCGTGACCGGCATCATGCAGAAGAATGGCTATTAAAACAGCTTCTTCTTCCTCGGGTTTGATTTCAACACCCTTGCTTTTAAGAGTTCGCAGGGCATTGTCCATAAGGTGCAGGGCTCCAAGGCAATGCTGAAACCTGCTGTGAACAGCACCGGGATAAACAAAGCTTGTCAGACCCAGCTGCCTGATATTCCTTAGCCGCTGAAACCAGGGATGTTCAATAAGGTCAAAAATAAAATCACCCGGAATGTTAATAAATCCATAAACCGGATCGTTTATTATCTTTCGTTTATTTGTTATAAATGACACTTTTAAGAATTATTAACTTACAAAATTATGAATTTGTTTAGAACATGACCCAAACAAAATAAATCCTTTGTGTGCCTTTTACGTTGAAAAACAAAAAAACTACAATTTTTTTTCATACAAAGGAATTATTTATTAATATTTATAATCCTTTAAGCAGCAATTGGAAGATAATTCGTCTTTATAATGTAATTACCCGCTATAAATTACCTAAACAGCAAACCGGCAGTATGAAAATTGAGATTCAGGGATTGAATAAAATATACCCCAACGGAAATCATGCGTTAAAAGATATCAACCTTGAATTAGGAACGGGGATGTTCGGGCTTCTTGGTCCAAATGGTGCCGGGAAATCGAGCCTTATGAGAATAATTGTAACGCTGATGAAACCTACTTCGGGATTGGTCCTGATCGATGGCAGGGATATTCAAAAATACAGGAAGCAGCTTCGCAGCATGCTGGGATACCTGCCTCAGGATTTCAGGTTTTTCACATCACTCAGAACATGGGAGTTTCTCGATTATTCAGGTTCACTTGCCGGTCTGAAAAATAAAAAAGAGAGGCTGCGCGAAGTTGACAGGCTTCTTGATCAGGTAGGATTGCTGGAAGCACGCGACCGGCTGGCTAATAAACTATCGGGTGGCATGAAAAGACGACTGGGTATTGCACAGGCTCTTATCGCCAGTCCGCGGATCATTGTCGTTGATGAACCCACCACAGGGCTCGATCCTGATGAGAGGATCAGGTTCAGAAATATCCTTTCCCAGCTTAGTCAGAACGACGTAACAATAATTCTTTCAACTCACATTGTCGGGGATATTTCTTCAACATGCCAGGGAATGGCATTGCTTAACCGTGGAGAACTTGTTTTTAAAGGACCTCCTGAAAATCTTATTAAACATGCTGAAGGTCACGTCTTTAAAATAAATCTTTCGCCTGCCGAATATGAAACAGTAAAGGAACGTTACGATATAATTTCCACAATTCCTGTAGAATCGGGCTGGGAAGTACAGGTTGTTTCAGAAAATATCCCTGAATTCGAATCAACAGGAATTACACCGAATATTGAAGACGCTTATGTATATTACATGGAACATAAAATGCATGCTGAGTTAATTGAATAGTAACAGGGGCGAAATAATTGTGGCACCTTTTCATAATATAAGAACCGTTGCGAGGTATGAAGCAACAATACTGAGAAGAAGCTGGTTTTTCAGACTTTTTTCAATTGGTGCTCTTTTCATACTGACTATTATGAATACAGCCATCTACTCGCCAATAGGAGATGAAGATTGGGAGCTGGTCTCTATTCCATCATCCCTGCCGTTGCTTAATCTGTATATTTTAAATATCGGTCAGGCTATTGTTGTTATATTTCTTTCTGCAGATTTTCTGAAGAGGGATAAAAAGGTCGACACAAACGAAGTTCTCTACACCCGGTCAATGTCAAATTTCGAATACATTATGGGCAAGACGCTGGGGATACTTAGACTTTTTATCGGACTTGATATAATTATCCTCGCCATCGGCATGGTGATAAACATCATTTCAAAAAGCATGTCAGTCGACTCGATGTCATACATCTGGTATCTGCTTATAATATGCGTGCCCACATTAATATTCAGCCTGGGATTTGCTTTTATGCTGATGTCAGTTATCAGGAACCAGGCCATTACTTTTCTTCTTCTTCTTGGAATTGCTGCTCTTGATATGTTCTGGTTATGGCACAGATCAGGATTCATATTTGACTATATGGCATTCGGTATTCCTGTTTTTAAATCAGGAGTCATTGGATTTGACAATATTCACCTGATCCTGAACCAGCGTTTACTTTATTTCTTTCTGGGCATGACATTTATAATGGCCACCGTGTTGATATTTAAGCGATTACCTCAATCAAAACTGCTAACCGGCCTGAGTTATGTATTTATGTTCCTGTTTATGACAGGGGCAGTGATATGCGGATTAAATACATACTCGATTTATAATACAGATATTGATGAAAAAAATATTGTAATTGAGACCAACAGGCAATTTGAAAACAGGGATTTTGTCAGTCTGGCTGATGCTGAAATTGAATTAACACACGATGGGAATTCAATTCAAGCATCCGCACGATTAAAATTTTATAACGACAATAAAGAGGCAGTCGATAAATATCTTTTTTCACTGAATTCACACCTGAATGTAACTGAAATAGTATCTGACGGAGAAAACCTCGATTTCAAAAAGACAAATCATATAATTGAAATAGAACCACATAAACTTCTTGGTCCCGGAGAATCCGACAGTCTTGTAATATTTTATTCAGGTTCAATTGATGAATCTTTCTGCTATCCTGATTATATTGATAACCTTAAAGAGCATCCCTATCAGATCGCCATGCTGAACGTGAATAAGAGGCAAGCCTTCCTGACCGGTGAATATGTGTTATTAACTCCTGAGAGTCAATGGTATCCTGTACCCGCATTGAATTATTATCCTTCCAATCCCGTAAGAATAAAAGTTGACTTTACCAACTATACTTTGCGTGTCAAACCAGGGGATGGACTTAAACCGGTATCGCAGGGAATCATGAAAGTTGAGAATGATTATTTTGTTTTTACTCCTGAATCTCCCCTTACAGGGATGACACTTGCTATTGGTGATTACATGACAGATACACTGATTGTTGATACAATAAAATATATCACTCATTTCTTTCCCGGACATGATTATTACAAAAAGGATCTTGCAGAATTAAAAGATACTCTGCAGCTACTTGTAGAAGGTATTATGAGAGACCTGGAAATAAATTTTTCAACAAAATATCCTTTTAAGACATTGAGTCTGGTTGAAGTTCCTGTCCAGTTTTATTCCCTGCCCAGAATGAGCACACAAACAAGGGCTGAGGTGCAGCCTGCAATGGTCCTCCTTCCCGAAAAATTATCCACAACCCGGAATGCAGATTTCCGGAAGAGATTTGCCCGCAATAAAAAAAGGATGGAAAGGAACAACCAGGTCATTACTGATAAAGAGCTGCAGGTAAGACTGTTTAATGACTTCATAAGGAATACCTTCATCAGCGGGGAAAACTTCAGATACAGGAATGGAGTTGCTATAAATGAACCCACACGATACCGTCTCGGACCAAGCTTCTATTTCTTTAAGAACAACTTCTATTCATTGGAATATCCTGTTATTAATTCTGTTTTCGAATCTCATCTGCAGAAGATCAATATGCCGGAGGAAAATAATTTCAGGTATTTCATGGGCGGTCTTTCCGATCTGGACAGGACAAACCTGATTTTCAGATCTGGAAGCTTCAGGGACTTGCTTGCAATAAATCCCGGAATTGATACAATAAGGTTGGCAATAACCCTTAAGGGAGATTATTTGTTTAACCTGTTAAGATCAAAAGCCGGTGTCAGGGAGTTTAATGAATGGTTTCAGAAGTATTTAAACGATCACCGGTTTCAAAGGACCGACATCGCTAATTTAAGTGATGACTTTAACGAGAGATTCGGATTTACATTTTATCCTTACCTTGAAGAGTGGTTTAATGAAAAAGAACAACCGGGATTTCTCTTTGCCGACCTTCAGGCCAGTGAAATCGTTACTGGTGACAGGGTGAGATATAGGGTTACCTTTGTCGCGTCAAATCCTGAATCTGTTGCAGGAATATTCAATGTTTCCTTCAGAACAGGCGGTCCGGGAAGAGGCGGCCGGCAAATGGAAATTATATCGCGGGAGGGGACTTTTAATATTTCCATGCAAGGCAGGGGTATGGAGGTTACTGATATTTCAAGGATAGTATTACTAGGCCCCGGTGAAACAAAGAAGATAAACATAATCCTTGATACTGAACCACGGGCTATGATTATAAATACACTTTTTGCAAAGAATATACCGGGAGAGATCAATCTTACTATTAATGAAATAAAAAAATCCAAAACAAAAATCGTAGAAACAGACGGAGAAGAAGTACTGGAATCGGCACCTAAGTTATTGTTACCTGGTGAGACTGTTATTGATAATGAGGACCCCGGTTTCAGTACTGGAATTACAGGAACCGTAAGTCCTCTTAAAAAAATTCTGGGTATACAAAACAACCGGGGAGAGGTTTACCAGCAGATACGCCAATGGGATCGTCCGGGTTACTGGCAACCTGTTGTCAATTCATATTACCATGGCAGGTATACTCTTTCTTCGGTTTATACCAGCGGCAGTACGGGAGATCTATCTGTTACTTGGACAACGGCAATTGATGAACCTGGTTATTATGATATATATTGCTATATCGGTAAAGCCAGCAATAGGGCCATTAGTGTGAGAACAGGATCAGGTGCGCCACCACCTCCGCCGCAAAATCGCAGGAGACAGGATCTTTATAAGGATATACATTATAAAATTTACCATAATGAGGGCATTGAAGAAGTAACAGTGGATTTTGAAAATGCTGAAGCCGGCTGGAATAACATGGGGCGTTATTATCTCTCATCCGACAGCGCTAAGGTTGAACTTACAAACCAGTCGACAGGAAGACTGGTTATAGGTGATGCAATAAAATGGGTGCAGGTGAGATAATGTTGAAGAAGGTTGAAATTATAAGGATCCCCTCCCTGGGAGAGCCTGCTCCACGATAGCGGAGGGTTAGGGGTGGGTAAAGAGTAGAAAAGAAAAATATTGAAATAAATATAACAATAATGAAAAAAATATTTAAAACCGGAATCACCGCTCTTCTGACGATTTTACTTCTGATATTCAGTGCGTTAAATGGTTTCCCCCAAAAAGGGATGACTCTTGATGAGGCACTGAAGATCGCAGAGACAAACAGTCCGACGATGCAGAAAACCAGGCTAAGCCTTGTAAGAAGCCAGGAGAATCTGAATGCACAGAATGCATCACTGAAATCGAACTTTTCGTTAACAATAAATCCAATAGGATACAGTCAGAACAGGACTTTCAACGAGCTGATATCAAAATGGAACTCAACCCGGACAACTGAAAGCTTTGGCTTGTTCACAGTATCACAGCCTATTGTCCTTACAGATGCAAGAGTCTCTCTAACCAACAGGTTCGGGTATACAGACTCTTATAGCGAATACACCGACCAAACTACAAAAGGATTCAGCAACAATCTCTCACTCAACATTGATCAGCCTCTGTTCACATATAACAGAACAAAGCTACAGCTCAGGGAGCTCGAGCTTGCTCTTGAAAACTCACAGCTTAATTATGCCATTCAGCTTTTATCGCTTGAAAACCAGGTGAGCCAGGCCTTCTATTATGTTTACCAGCAGCAGAAAAGTCTTGAAATAGCCAGCCAGGCCTATCAGAATATGCAGCAAAGTTACGAGGTGTCGAAGAACAAGGTTGATGCCGGCATCTCACCGCGCGAAGAGATGTTTCAGGCTGAACTGAACCTTGCCACTGCAAGATCGGACTATGAAAACAAACAGGTTGCTCTCGAAAATGCCAAGGACGAATTCAAGATAATGATAGGGATGAGTCTTTTTGACGACTTAATCGTTCTCCCCAACATTGAGGTGGATACTGTTAATATAGATATATCTTTTGCTATTGACCAGGGATTAGCAAACAGAATGGAGCTGAGGCAAAGGAAAATAAACATTGAATCTTCCGAATTTGACCTGATCCAGACCAAATCATTAAATGAATTTAGAGGAAGCCTGGGGCTCTCTGTAGGTCTCTTCGGAGACAATGAGAAATTCAGCAATGTCTACGAAAATCCCACAGACAATGAAAGTGTTTCTCTTTCCCTTACAATTCCTTTATGGGACTGGGGTGAGAGAAAATCACGTATTAAAGCCTCTGAAGCATCAATAGAATCTGCAAATATATCCTTCGAGGAAGAGCAAAATAATATAATACTCAGCATCAGAAAAGTATACAGGAACCTTATTAACCTGCAAAACCAGATCGAAATAGCCCGCCAGAATGTCATCAATGCACAGCTTACTTATGATCTGAACCTTGAAAAGTATAAAAACGGAGATCTCACAGGTATGGATCTGAATATATTTCAGAACCAGTTGTCGGAGACACAGCTTTCATATACCAATTCACTAATTTCCTATAAGCTTGAACTTCTGAACCTGAAGATCCAGACACTATATGATTTTGAAAATAATGAGCCGGTTTCACCGGTAATGACAATAGAAGAATAAATCGTTACATAATGAAAAAAATAGTAATCTTAATTGCATTTATCGTTGCACTGGCTGCCTGCCGCAACGAGGATCAGAACCTGACAGCAGATGTTGAAATTCCGGTTTCGGTTGAAGAGATAAAGCTTAAGACGATCGAGGAGTTCGTCAACACAACAGGCACAGCATTCCCAAAAGGTGAAATAGAACTTAAATCGAAGATTGTCGCCACCTATTTTCTTGAGAAAAATCCACGTACCGGGAAAATGTGGAAAATGGGAGAAAAAGTCAAAACCGGGGAACTTATTGCCAGGCTCGAGGACGAAGAGTATGTCAATTCTGTACAAATGGAGACAAACCAGCTGAACCTCGAACTAATGGAAACAGAGCTCAGGAAACAGGAATCCCTGTACGAAAAGGGAGGTGTTACACTTAAAGAGCTGAAAACAGCCGGGATAAACTACGAAAATGCAAAGACAACAGTGATTAATTCAAAGCTTCAGCTTGAAAAAACAAAGACTGTGGCACCGATAGATGGTGTTATTGTTGATCTTCCCTATTACACCCAGGGTACGCAAATAGAAACAGGAGTCGTCATTGTAAAGATCATGGACTACCAGACGATGTATATGGATGTGCAGCTGCCTGAAAAATATATCTCGGTGATTGAACCGGGTCAGGTTGTCAAGCTGACAAATTACACTATCCCCGAAGATACAATAATAGGAAATGTGACGCAATTGTCACCCGCGATAGTTGCCGATACCCGCACTTTCAAGGGTACAGTTTCCATTGATAATCACGATTATCTGCTTCGCCCGGGTATGTTTGTAAAAGCCGATATTGTTACAAACCATAAGGATTCAGTAATTGTTATTCCCAAAAATATAATCCTTTCCCGCCAGAGAGGTAAAACCGTGTTTGTCGTTGATCGCGGTATTGCTGTTGAAAGGATTATAGAAACAGGCCTGGAAAATATCACAGAAATAGAGGTGATCAGCGGGCTTTCAAAAAATGAACGGATTGTTACAGGAGGCTTTGAAACCCTGGGCAACAGGTCTAAAGTGAAAATAATCAACTAACAATTATGGATGCGATTGCGCGATTTGCTGTAAAATACCCTGTAACAGTGCTTATGCTGATGCTGGGTATTGTCCTGCTGGGATTCATATCATTTGGTAAGCTCGGTACCGATCTCTTTCCTGATCTCAATAATCCCAAAATCTATATTGAGCTTACTGCCGGAGAGAAACCGCCTGAGGAGATAGAAAAGAACTATGTCGATCAGATCGAATCCCTGGTAATGCGTCAGAGCAGTGTTGTCCAGGTATCCTCTGTGTCGCGTGCAGGTTCGGCCAGCATAACAGTCGAATATAGCTGGAACAGGGACATGGATGAAGCATTTCTGGATCTGCAGAAGGAGCTGAATTCATTCAGCCAGAATTCTGATCTTGACGACTTTACAATCTCGCAGTATGACCCGAACGCAACACCTGTGATGATTGTCGGGCTGAAGAATGAACGTATCTCCAATCTGGATGAACTAAGGAAAACAGCTGAAAATTATATACGCAATGAGCTGGTAAGAATAGAGGGTGTGGCTGATGTAAAACTTGGCGGCAAGGAAGAAAGTGAAGTGGTCATTGAAACAAATAAATATCTTCTTGAGTCATTCGGTCTTACTGCCGACGGTATTGCAGCACAGGTCAACAATTACAACAGGAATGTGTCAGGCGGCTCTATAGTGGATATGGGGACCAAATACGTTGTTAAGGGGGTAAGTGTTCTTGAGGATCTTGAAGATCTCCAAAATATCATTGTCGGTTTCAAACAGCCATCGGCTCAGGGTACATCTTTACCTTCAGGTTCTACGGCGACACAACCATCTGAAAGAGTTCCCGTATACCTGCGCGATGTTGCAGATGTACAGTTCGCAAACAAGGAACCGGAAAATATAGTCACGATAAATGGTGAGAAGTGTATAGGACTCTCAATATATAAGGAACCCAAATTCAACACTGTGGATGTAGTGGAAAGCCTTGATGAGGCATTTGCTTCTCTTGGCAGGGCATTGCCAGGTTATGAATTTATTAAGGTTACCGACCAGGGAACCTATATAAACAATGCCGTAGGCGAAGTGAAAAACACACTTTTAATTGGTATCCTTCTTGCAGTTGTCGTTTTATACGTTTTCCTCAGGAGGATCGGCACAACCCTTGTCATCAGCATAGCAATACCCGTATCTATCATTGCCACCTTTAACCTGATGTACTTTAACCACCTGACGATCAACATAATGACATTGGGCGGACTTGCACTGGGAGCCGGTATGCTGGTGGATAATGCAATTGTGGTGCTCGAGAATATTACCCGTAACAGGGAGGAAGGCATGTCGATTAAAGAGGCAGTGATAACCGGTACGGGTCAGGTTGGTGCAGCAATCACGGCATCAACAATCACCACTATTGTTGTCTTCCTGCCCATTGTATACCTTCACGGAGCTTCCAGTGAAATGTTCAGGGATCAGGCATGGACGGTAGCTTTTGCCCTGCTTTCATCATTGGTGGTGGCTATGCTTGTTATTCCAATGCTTGTCTCAACTTTCTTTTCCGACAGGAAGAAAAAATCCGACATAAGTGCTCCTGTAAAATTTAACTGGTATTCTTCGTTTCTTGAGAAGATCGTGGAAAAAAGGATACTCGTCATAATATTGTCAGCCATACTTCTGGGTGCTGCCGTATTACTGATACCCCGCCTTGGCAGTGAATTCATGCCTAAAGCAGAAACGGCGGGATTTACCGTTAAATTAGAACTGCCAGAGGGGACCAGCCTTGAAAGAACCTTCAGCACTGCTGCCGGAACAGAAGAAATTTTAAGGGAGATCCTTGGCAATAAGCTGAAAATGATTTACTCCCAGGCAGGCGAGGATAATAATTCAACTCTGAACCAGGGTTCAACAGTAAAAGGTGAAAACATAGCTTCGCTGAAAGTAGTACTTGAAGATGATTATATAGATGAAACCGAAAATGTGATAACACAGCTTGAGAGTTACCTGAAAACCATTCCCGGTCTGGAAGTGAGTTTTACAAGGGACGAAACAGCACTCCAGACATCACTCGGAACAACAGAGGCGCCATTTGCACTTGAGATTTCAGGAAAAGACTTCACAGAGCTCGAAAGAGTACTTAATGAATCGAAAGAAATACTGGGGGAAAATTCCGGCCTCTATAATATAACAACATCAATGGACGAAGGAACACCTGAAGTTGAAGTTGCCATCGACCGCTTTAAAACAAGTTATTATAGCGTTACAGTCGAAAACGTTATCAGCCAGTTAAAAAGTTACCTTGAGGGAGCCTCAGCAGGCAGCTTTGAAAAAGAGGGCGAAATGAAGGATATAACCATCAAACTTGAAGATATTTCCCTTCACCAGCTGCATGACCTCATGATAACCGCCGGAAATATCAAGGTGCCACTAAGCGAACTGGCTGATATCAAAACAGTTATAAGTCCCAGGGAGATAACAAGAAGAAACCAGTCGAGAACATGCTATGTATACGCCATGGTGAGGCCGGGAATGGCCTTTGATAAGGTGGTAAAAGAAGCCGGATCGTCACTGCAGGCAGTAACATTTCCGGTTGATTACAAGATGGAATTTACCGGTGAGGAGCTTAAAAGAAAAGAATCAATGTCAAACCTCTCATTCGCCCTGATCCTTTCTCTTATTCTTGTATTCATGGTACTCGCTGCTCAGTTTGAATCCTTGGTGCAGCCTTTTATAATTATGCTTACAATTCCGCTTGCCGGGATTGGGACAATACTGACATTCTTCTTATTTGGAAAGTCCCTTAACATGATGGCATATATCGGGATAATTATGCTGGGAGGTATTGCAGTAAATAATGCCATAATCCTGATTGACCGCATAAATCAGCTGAGGGATGGGGGAATGAACAAAAAAGAGGCGATAATACTTGCCGGATCACAACGTATAAGGCCTATCCTGATGACAAGCATAACGACCATACTGGCTCTTTTACCTCTGACGATAGGGTTTGGGGAAAGTGCATCATTGAGAGCCCCGATGGCCATGGCAGTCATAGGAGGACTCTTCTCGTCAACTCTTCTTACCCTGGTGGTAATTCCATGTGTTTACTGGGTTCTTGATACTTTAAGCAGCCTTGCAAGAGGAAAAAGAATAGCTGCAGCCAATACTATATAATAATTAAGAGAGAAATGGATTTCATTTTAAAAAGAAGAATCCTCATCAGTATGCTGTTTGTCGGGCTGGCAATGCTCGGTTTCATCTCTTATAAGAAATTATCGCTGGAACTGATACCGAATGCCCAGCTTCCGGCATTGATAGTACAGGTGGCCACTCCCCTTGAAATGGATCCGTCGTATATTGAAACACAGGCAATTATACCTCTTGAAGGTGCGGCCGGAACCCTTGAAGACATTGAGAAGATAGAATCGAATATCTCTTCCCGATATGGAACAATAGTGATCTATTATAATCAGAATGCCGACCTCAAATATGCCTACCTGAAGCTCCAGGAAAAGATAGATATAGTTAAGAATTCAATACCTGATGAGTTTATTATTAATGTTATTAAGATAGACCTCGAACAGCTCACAAACCAGTTCATGGCGCTTCAGGTGAGAGGCGAAGGCGGAGTTGACAGGATCAGGAACATCACCGACAGGGAGATTAAACCCAAGTTTGAGAATATCGACGGAATTGCAGGCGTTCAGGTTTACGGAGGTCAGGAGAATTCTATTGAGGTCCGTCTTAATGAAAAGGCATGTCAGGCACTCGGGATAACAATGGGACAAATAAGGACACTGCTTAATAATAACGGCAGTGAGAAGACTTTTGCAGGCAAGGTCGTTGACGGGAATAACGAATTTTTTGTAAATATTACTTCTGAATATACCGATGTAAAGGACATCGGCAGTATAATAGTAAAACAGGAAGGGCCAGTCCTGCTGCAGGATATCGCCGAAATATTTTATGGTGTCAAGGAGCAGACATCTTTCAGCAGGGTAAACGGGATGGACGCCGTAACTCTTAACCTGGTAAATGATAACCAGGCCAATCTCATTAAGCTCTCTCACGATGCTCTTGAACAGGTAAATGCCCTAAATAAAACACTTGCTCCTGCAGGGGTCGATATTGTAGTCCAGTATAATAGTGCCAAAACAATGGAAGAGAATATCAACCAGATAATCAAACTTGCCATTACCGGTGCTTTACTTGCAGTTATCATTCTCTGGTTCTTTCTCAGGAATATCAGGCTGGTTACAATTATTGCTGTTTCAATACCTATTTCAGTATATGCAGCCTTCAATTTCTTTTATGCCTACGATATTACTATAAACAGCCTGACTCTTGTAGGCGTGGCCCTTGCCGTCGGAATGCTTGTCGATAACTCGGTGGTGGTGCTCGAGAATACATATCGTCTTGCCGGAACCGGCATGGATTACAGAACCTCTGTCAAACAGGGCACTTCTGAGGTGTGGAAGGCCATCCTGGCATCAACACTTACGACCATTATGGTCTTCTTTCCCTTTATCTTTTCTTCAAATTTCCTTATAAAAATTATTGGGAAGAACATTGGCGTTTCCATAATATCAACATTGATGGTCTCGCTTGCGGTTGCACTTCTTTTTATTCCGATGGCCACCTATTTTCTACTTTCCGGGAGATCGGGAGGCAAGTCGGACATATTTAAGAAGCTCTCCATACATGACAGGCTGATCCAGGCATATCATCTTGTTCTGAAAGCAAGTATGAGAAAACCAGCTTTGACAATCATCGGCACACTTACAGTCTTCTTTGCTGCACTTCTTATAAGCCTGACACTAAGCATGAACACACCGCAGGAGATAAACACTCCTGATTTCAGGTTAAGTGTAACAATGCCCTCGGGATCAACCCTTGAGAAAACTGATGCAGTGGTAACAGAGATTGAATCAAGGCTTGCCTCCATACCGGAGAAAGAGGATATTGTGAGCCGCATCGAGGAGGAACAGGCTACTGTGACAATCAACCTGCCGGAAGAGTGGGATAAAAAGAGCAAAAGAAGCCTTCCCGAAATTAAAAATGACATCCTGGAAAGAACAAAAAACATCCCTTCTGCCGAAATAAGTATGGACGAGGTTTCCACAGGAGGTGGATTTACATCCGGCGGCGGTGGTGAAACAGTGAACCCGGGAGCAGGATTTATGAATATGCTCGGTATCGGATCACAAAGCGAAAGTGTGATCGTTAAGGGACAAAACTTTGAACAAATGAAAAACCTTGCCGATGATATCAAAACCTATGTTGATGATCTTACTTCAATCGAAAATGTGAGCCTGAATATCCAGGACAATAAGCCCGAAGTACAGCTTTATTTTGATATGGATTATATAGGGAGAAACAACATCACCCTTATGAATCTCTCTTCAGCCCTGGCCACTTTCGGAAATGAGTATTCCTCGGGAGCAACATTCAGGCAGGGTACCGAAAGCTACGATATAATAATAAAATATGCAGAAGAGGATACTCTGACAAAAAACACCGATAAAACAATTGATGACCTTAAGCGGCTTGAGGTAAGTAGTACGGGCGGAGCCATAATGGAAATGCAGGAACTGGCAGATATCATCTTCGCTTACGGGTCTGGTAATATCCACCGGGAAAACCAGGAGAAAAGAGTCACTGTTACATATAATTTCAATACAGAAATAAGATCAGACAAAGATCTCCTTGAAATAGCAAGAGCAGAGGTTGAATCAATAATTGCCGGGTTGAACATACCAGCCGGCATTGCAGTTGAGGTTGTCCATGAAGAAGACCAGCTTAAGGATTTTTATAAGCTTATTGGCATCGCATTTATTCTCATTTACATGATTCTGGCCGCTGTATTTGAGTCCCTCGTAGTACCATTTGTTCTTCTCTTCAGCATTCCCCTTGCCGCACTGGGATCGCTAATAGCTCTTATACTTACAGGCAATTCTCTTTTGAATGCAAACACTCTTACCGGGTTCCTGATCCTGCTGGGAGTGGTTGTCAATAACGGAATTATTCTCATCGATTATACCAATATCCTCAGGAAACGGGGTAATCGCCGTTCGCGGGCATTAATGTCAGCAGGTGTTGCAAGGATAAGGCCAATACTCATTACAGCCTCAACTACAGTAATAGCTATGTTCCCACTGGCTATGGGCAAAGCGGAGTTTGTATCGGTCATAGGTGCATCATTTGCAATAACAGTTATCGGAGGACTCTCGCTCAGCACACTTCTCACCCTTGTTTTTATCCCTACATTCTATTCAGGACTCGAGAATGCACTGGAGTGGTTTAAATCGCTAGACTGGAAAAACAAAGTTATCCAGCTGATCGTTTTCGCCCTGCTTATCTTCCTGATTTACACTTATATTGACAAGTTCCTTTGGAAGCTTATCTCTACAATCCTCAGCATAATAATTGTACCTGCGGCTACATGGTTCATAATGAACAGCCTCAGAAAAGCAAGGGAGACTGTTATTCCGCATGATGAAAAAATAAATATCTATGTTCAAAGCCTGGTAAAGATTTATGACAGGGAGAACCGCTGGTTAAGGGAATGGCAGGCAGGTGCCAGGATAAGATCGAGGCTGGGTCTTAAACGGCAATTACGGCAGTGGAAAGATATGACACAGGTTATGTGGCAACTGCCCCTGATCATCTTCATGGTTTACTTTACTTATTTTTATCTGGATAAAGGTTTCTGGATCTTTCTATTCAGTATCGGAACATGGTTCTTCCTCTCAGCCATATGGAACCAGTTCAGGGAACTTTTCACCAATATATCGTCCCGGGGAAAAAGCAGGTTCATGAAAAAGATAATTTCGGGAACTGATCTTTTTGTTTTCTGGATAATACCCTTACTTAACCTGGTCCTCTTTCAGCTAAGATGGGATAACATCGCGGTTGTACTGATTCTCGGATTCTTATGGTTCTCCGGTCTGTTCATATACCGAACCGGTCAAAAGCTCAATATTGAAAGCATTGATATATACAGGCTTGAAGGAAAGTTCAGAGGTTTGAGAAAAACCTTCTACAGGATCGTTTCAGCAGTTCCCCTTATCGGTAAAAAGAAAAAACCATTTAAAGCCCTAAGCTGTGTATCGTTGAACATCGGCAGCGGAATGTTTGGACTTCTGGGGCCAAACGGAGCAGGGAAAACAACGCTCATGAGGATCATCTGCGGTATCCTGGAACAGAGCTACGGCAAGGTCTGGATAAATGGTCTCGATACACTCGAAAAACGCGAGGAGCTCCAGGGTCTGATAGGTTATCTGCCACAGGAATTCGGAAGCTATGAGAACATGAGTGCTCACGAATACCTGCATTATCAGGCAATGCTGAAAAATATCATTGATAAAAAGGTTAGGGAAGAAAGAGTGACCTATGTTCTTAAAGCTGTACATATGGAGGAGCGCAGGCATGAAA
>CAZWZQ010000034.1:0-24664 GCA_964638955.1 uncultured Rikenellaceae bacterium
CCATGCTCTGTACCATATACGTTATATTCATGTCTTCCCTTCTGATCTCAGACATGAAAAAAGCTGTCAAGGCGGTTGCCCTTTTTAAGCCGGTAATGATAAAAGAAAAATACCAGGGAGACAGGAAGAATTGAAATCGCTGCTATGAGCGACCATCGCAAATCCACTGATCCGTTCAGGTATTTATCAAGGATCATTTCAGTGATAATGCAAAATCCTGATAAAATAATTAATGCTGCAGCAATGATGTTCAGCCCTTTAAAATGGGCAGTCCTGTATAGAATAATGATAATACCTGTAGTAATAAATGCAGCAATTATCATTGGAAGGCCGACAGGAAAGAACCAATTCTGACCGGCAGCAATCACGTCAATCAGAAAAAGAGATGTAAGTACTGTTGCCATCAACAGGGAGACTAATATGTAGGGCCTCCTGCTTTCAAAAAGGAATAAAGTGAGAACTATCCATGCTGCTGATACTGAGACATCACAATAAAGTGACCATTTCAGGTTTTTACTTATCAGCAGTTCGACTATTGTACAAACAGCGATTCCGGAAAAAGCTATTATCCCGCTTAATTCCCAGAGATATCTTCTGTTTTCTTTTCTTTGAATCTGAATGATCCCTGAAGGATAATTATCGGAGATATCTGCCTGTTCAGATTTAATTAAAGGATCCTTACCGCAAAGAGGACATACCCTTAATCCATTATCCAGTTCAACTCCGCAATTAACGCATATTGCCATTGTCTTTGCTTTTTAATCGTCATTTAAAATTTTAACATGAATACCGGCATCCGCGAGATGCCTTAAAATATGCCGTTCAAGTTCACATGATTGTGTGATATTACTAAAGCAGATCCTCAGGTTGTTTTTATATGAAATCAGAGCGCAGCCTACCTTCACTTTTGGATTGGGTGGAGGTGGAATGAGTTCGATATTATCAATCATATTCTCCATTTCTCCCGGAAGAGTTACCAGTCCAAGATTCGTTACCATACCTGTCCAGCGCTTTGAAGCAAGCCCTTTATATACGGAAGCAATAACCATTTTTTTTATGAAGAGAGGCATCACCCTTATAATAAAAAGCTTTTCAGAACTGACATTCGACGACAGAAATCTTGATAACTGTTTGACATCCGCACTGATCTGCAACTGGTTATGAACTGATCTGAGTATCTCTTCAAACGTATAAGTCCCCAGTCTTACGTCAATCTCCGGCAACACAAAAAGAGAAAAATTACGCATTGTTCTGCTGGGAAATATTTTTCTCATATTAACCGGTACTTCAATCCTCAGTACCTTTCGTTTTCCTTTTTTACTTTTTTCTTTCCCGGATAAAAATATTTTCTGAAGAGAAAAATGATAGACAGACACAAAATACTCTGTAACAGACACTTTATGCTTACGGGATAACTCAAGGATTTCATTAACACTGACCTCAGCGCGAAGCATCCTTAATTTTGGTTTCTTATTAAGTTTGTAAGGAAGATGCCAGGCTTTAACGAGTTTTGATGGAGCAGGCAGCTTTTGAAAAAACTTGTTATATCCGTCTTCGTACTCCTCTTCGGATACCGGCATCGAAGGCAGTATTATTTCTCCCGATGTACTGATATGCTTGCCGGTAATAATGAGGTAAGTATAAAGCAGCGATTTAAGGTATTCTATCGCCCCTCCTCCATCGGTCAGTATATGAATGAACTCAACCGAAATCCTTTTGCCTTTAATTAGCACCCTGTAAAGGGGTTCGCTTTTTCTTTTCGCAGCAAATGCGGTGCAGGGGATTTTTTCTTCAACCTGTATACGCGGCAACTGATCATTAAACTCAAGGAAATGCCAGAATACTCCGCTTCCCAGGGAGACACTGAAATAGGGGAATCTCTTCGCCGTTATTGCCACAGCTTCCCTGATGGCCGAATATCTGACAGGTTCCTTCAACGAGGCAGTTATCCTGAATACGGAAGTAAGATCATTCGACATAATTGCCGGAAATAGCTTCGCGGCATTATCAAGCTTAAGCCAGCCTCTCTCCTGAAACGATTTTGTCTTAATAGCTATTCCTCCCCGTTTATATTATGCAAAGATAAAGGGTTTATGATTATACCGATTACAGTCTGTCAGGCTAATGGCCTTATTTCTCTGATAACTCCCTGGAATGTCTTTTAAAGAAGGACCAGATCACTTCGCTGGCATTAATATCCCTGCAGGTTTTTCCTACGATCCATGCAGGCAGATACTGAAAACCGCCCGGCCAGGTATGGCCGCCGCCATCAATTGAATAAAGAATTACTTCAGTTCCGTCAGTACCGTCAGTGTACTCTTTCCTTGTCACTCTTGTACCATCTTTGGGATCCAGGTCGGGCTCTTCAGTCACTACCGGCAAAGCTGAACACTGGTTCCGGTTTACCCAGAATCCAATAGATTCATCCACTGACAGGACTTTTCCAAGATTTATCCTGCGTATACTGCTGTAAATACTCCCCCCTTCGTATGGTACCAGCGGATCATTGACATTATTAATGGCCAGTACTGAAACAGGCCTGGAAGGATAGCATTCAGGGTAAAGCATATGAGGAATATTTCCGTCTACAGGGGCAATTGCAGCAATTTTATGAGATATTTCGCAGGCCAGGCGATATGACATTATAGCACCGTTTGAAATACCTGTAACATAAACCCGTTTTGGATCTATGTTGTAATCCTTTATCATAGAGTCTATTAATGCAGAAATGAAGCCGACATCATCAATGTTTTCCCTGTGTGCACGGTCGTTTGCTTCTTCATCCATCCTGCCGTCATTCCAGTTCAGCTCTATACCATCAGGATAGACCACAATGAATCCATCCTTATCGGCAAGCCTGTCAAAAGCTTTGCGTGTAACAATAACCATGCTTTCTCCGTTTCCTCCCCTTCCATGTAATGCAATGACCAGAGGCAGCTGTACTGATTCATCATGTAATGACGGAATATGAGCATGAAAAGTCCGCTCCAGGTTATCGTATATAAATGATGCTCTCTGAGCTATACCGTCATGAACCGGAAAGAAGATCAGACAGATACCGGCCGGCATTTTCATAAATGCAGAAAGTGTAGTTTTTGAAAATAACCTGTATTTCATATAATTGACAAATGTCAACATAATTTATGAATAAGACAGGATTTATTTTGCATATCATAAATAATACAATCCTTCTTGCCGTTGTGTCATTACACCACTTTTCCTACCTTTAATCCATAATATCGTATTACAATGAAAAAAATCGGCATCATTGGACCCAATACACCTGTCTGCAGCGAAGATTTATATTACTTCGGTATTGATCTTGGCAGGGAGATAGCCACTCCCGACAGGATCATTATCTGTGGGGGACGGGGAGGTTTTATGGAGGCTGTCTGTAAGGGAGTGAAGCAATCGGCAGGTACATTTTCATCGCAGACCATCGGCATATTGCCCGAAGACACAGCAGATAAGGCCAACCCGTATATCGACATTGCCATACCCACAGGGATAGGTCTGGCGCGCAATCTCATCATAATAAACACGGCCGATATCATCATAGCAGCGGGTGGCGGCGCCGGGACTCTCTCGGAGATAGCCTTTGCATGGCAGAGAAACAAAAAAGTCCTTTGTGTTACCTCTTTTGGCGGCTGGGCAGCTGATCTCGCCGGTGTGGACCTTGACAAGCGTGCCATGGAACTTCTCATTCCGGTCTCATCCATCAAAGAGATCAAGGAATGGTTATAGTACTATCGGGACGAAGGAGTATCTATTCACATTTCAGATTTGTTCTCTGTGCTTTTGATGCTTCGGCAAAGGGTCCGTACATGGCATTCTTAAATGAAGCGCATGCATTGGCGGTTTCTCCTTTGCCTGCCTGTGCAACAGCAAGCTGATAGTAAAACTTCGCTTTAGCTTCGGCTTCACCTGTTTCAAGATCGAGTCCTTTTTGAGCATATTCAGCGCCGCTGTCGAAATTCTTCTGTTTGTTATACACGTCGGCGAAGTAGTAGAAAAGGTCCTTGTCGTCGTCATATTTTGCAGCTTTATTCAGCAGGACAAGCGCTTTATCCAGACTATCTTCCTGGTTTGCCAGTGATCCGGCGGCACGAAAATATTCAAGAGCCAGTGTAGATGCCTGTTTCTCCCTTTCATCATCCTTTCCGCTCTCCAGCTTTCCAAGAAATGAATCTATTGTTTCCTCGAAAGCGTCGTTATTATTCTGCCTCATGTATATGAGGGCCTTGTTGTATATTGCATTAAGATAACCGGGATTGATCAATAAAAGGCTGTCAAATGCCAGAAGGGCATTGTCATAATCATTCTGCGTAAAGAAATCGGTTCCCATCTTGTTATAGCCCTGTACCAGGATTTTCCCGGCAGTTGCTTTATTTGATGTGCTTCCATATTTCTCAGCAGCAGCGGAAGCCTTCTTTGCAGCATCTATGATTTCCGGAGCCGGTTTCTTTTCATTATAGGCATTAAGTGCAACTTTAACATATAATCCAGGTAACACTTTCGTTGCTTTTTCTTTAAGATCAGCAGTTTCATCACCAACGTTGTCTGCCAGTAAAATCACCTGCTCGAATGCAACAATAGCAGCACCGGGATCAGTCTGTGAAGCCTTGGCGCCTTCATTATAAGCCGAAATTACATCATTACGTGTCTGTGCGTTGAGGTTTGTACCTATAATAGCAGAGACGACCAGTATCCCTGCAATCTTTCTCATTTGTTTAATGTTCATTTTAATTCAGATTATGAGGTTATTATAAACACTTTTCCTTTTAAAGGCGGTAAATATAGAAATTATATTTTAAAAACACCTTCTATGAAAAAATGTTCAGCGTTCAGCGGAGGCGAAATGAAAAGACGGAGTTCCGCACGACGGAACGAAAAATGTCGTGTCCCATGCAAATGGAATGAGCAAGACTTTAATTTTGTCAGTTGATATTTCTGAAAACCCTTCTGAAATGATATCCATAAATGCTGTAGGTGACTGCCAGTGGAAATGACTTCGGTTTGTTAAAAATGCTCCAGAGAAGGAGTTTCCAAAAGTATCTGCGGTTCTTCTTTAAAATTCCTATATATATTACCGATTTTATAAATGCCATAAACCTGTTCAATGAAAGCGGCTCGTGAAAAGGGGGATCATATTGTTTCAGAAACAATAGTACCCTGGCATAATAGGCCTTACAGGAATAGATATTCTGAATGATTTTCTGATATCCTTTCAACAATTCATTTTTATCCATTACCGGTTTAAAATTCATTGAGTAATTGGTATTATCGCCGGAAAATTTGTCAGTTATCCGGCCTTCATCTTTCAGCCGCTTGTATAGTTTTGATAATCGCGGGGCATTCAGAAGCCCGACCATTGCAGTTATGATACCGCTTTTCTGAATAAAGTCGATCTGCCGCTGAAATATATTCGGCGGATCGTTATCAAATCCGACTATAAATCCTCCATAAACTTCCATCCCGTAACGCTGGATTATATTTACACACTCTTTCAGGTCGCGATTATTATTATGCAGTTTGTTGCACTCCATCAAACAACTCTCCTCCGGAGTTTCAATACCCACAAATACTTTAGTAAAACCCGCTTTGACCATCATATTCATAAGATCTTTATCGTCAGCCATATTAATAGAGGCTTCTGTGATAAACATGAACGGACTGCCGTTTGATTCCATCCAGTTAATAATCGCCGGAAGCAACTCAGTTTTCAATTTCTTTTTATGCCCGATAAAATTATCATCTACGAAAAACACACTGTCTCTCCATCCTATTTGCAGCAATTGATCCAGTTCGGCAATTATCTGCGCCGATGTCTTTGTGCGAACATGACGTCCAAAAAGGGCTGTAATATCACAAAACTCGCAATCAAAAGGGCATCCTCTTGAGTACTGTATTCCAGCCGTTGCATATTTGCCAGATTTTAAAAGTGAATAATCGGGCAAAGGTGATTTTGTCATATCAGCAAATTTATCTGACTGATAGATCTTTTTTGGCCTTCCGTTTTTAAGATCCTCAAGAAAAAGAGGTAAAGTTATTTCTGCTTCATTTAGCACTAAATGATCTATTTCAGGATACTGATCATATTCTTCCGTGAACAGCGGGCCTCCTGCTACCATTTTGGTATTAAGCTGTTTGCATCGCGTGATAATTTGTTTTACCGAAGCCAGCTGAATCGACATGGCGCTGATGAAAACATAATCTGCCCAAATAATATCTTTATCCCTGAGCCTGGAAACATTGAGATCCGTGAGTTTCTTATTCCAGTGGTCAGGTAATAATGATGCTACAGTAATAAGACCCAGAGGTATATTCGAAGCCTTTTTGGAAATAAACTTTAAAGCATACTTAAAGCTCCAGTATGTATCAGGATACTGAGGATATACCAACAGAATATTCATAGCGGTAAAAGATAATTTCTGACAAAGGTATTTTCATGATATATCCATAGCAAAAAGAAGGGACTAATGCACGCTAATCAGGGATTAATCAAAAAAATAGGGATAAATATCAGAGATTAGGGGTAAATGCCATTCGCCTCTGGTCACCTATAAAGCTTCTCTGAGCTTTAACAGATACTGCCTTGAAACAGGGATTCTTTCCTGGTATCCCTTTAATGTTATCCAGTGACTGCTATAATCCTGATGAAGTTTTTCGATATAATGCATGTTTACTATGCACGATCTGTGGCAGCGAATAAAATTCGAATACGGTTTAATCTGAAGCTCGATATTTTTCATAGTATTCCGTATAAGTATTTTCTTAAAGTTATCACCATCCATATATACTATTTCCACATAGTTATCAGCAGATTGAATAAAGATAATTTCTGCAATAAGAAGTGTGAGGTTTTCAGTGCCTGTTTCAGAAATAAACTCAATAGATTTATTAAGATTATCTTCTTCATATTTTTCAATCTGTTTTTGAATTGTCTTCCGCTCAGAAATCAAAGATTCATTTTGTTGAATTAATCCTTTATTTACATCATTTAATTTTAAAGTCACCGGCGGGGCGAGACAGATCAATACTATTTTAAAAACTATATAGAAGGAGATATTTACAAATCCCACATACCGCAGATAGAAGGTAAAAGCAACGGAGCATAAAGTCAAAATAATTAAGCTGTCAAGGTACAAAGACAGGGCAGGCTCGCTGCCGTTTTGATCATTCTTTTGAATTATCCGGGGGAAAGCAATCCTCAGTAAGAACATGAAAAAAAAGACAATGGCCCCAAAACCGGCAACAAACAGCAGTCTGTTGTTAAAATCGAACCTTTCGAGAGGAAACGGCTGGAAAAAAAGAATGAATAAGAATATCCCAAAACTTATACTCAGGAGAAACCTTATTTCCCTGTTTAACAACTGTACAAACCGGTCAAATTTTTTATTCATAATTATAAATCAAAAACCTCTTCAGTCCCGTTTATCATAATTCAAATTTAAGTATTTTTTAAACATTGTTTTTATTTGAATCCTTTTACCGTTATACCGTTGTGCCATTGCGCCGTTGCGCCGTTTTACCATTTTTCTTATCTTTGTGTTTGCATTAAGAATCCTTAAATGGATGCCAACCGGGAAACAACACCACGGTGGTAAAAACGATGAAAAAGAAAAAATAGATCAGGATAAACCGAATCTGAGTCCTGAAAAGAAGCAGTCACCACCAGACTGGCGTGAAAAGATAAGCCCGTCTTCGCTGCCGCTATCAGCCCCTTCCGGTAGTCAAAGAAAGCTACGGTGTACAAAGTGCGCCTTTACCTAATTTTGGTGACGGACTTCAATTCATTTGTCTCCATTGCATTTCGTCATTCATTTTTAACCTGTCGGTAACTTTTATTTTGTAATCATCAGCAGAGAGATAAGATTTGCATAGATAAAAATAAAATCAATGACAAAGGCTATCATCCCAATAATATTGTTGTTTATGCAGGCGGGCAGCTTATTATGCCAGACAACCATAAAAGGAAGCATTCAGACCGGCAAAAATCAGCCAGTCATTGGGGCAAATATCTATCTAAAAGGAACGATCGAAGGAACAAATTCCGACGAGCAGGGTAATTTTTCATTATTAACTGACCTGACGGGAGATATGACAATGTTCGTGAGCTGTATTGGTTATAAGACACATGAAGAGCCCGTCAGGCTTCAG
Source organism: uncultured Rikenellaceae bacterium (assembly GCA_964638955.1). Lineage (GTDB taxonomy): Bacteria > Bacteroidota > Bacteroidia > Bacteroidales > VadinHA17 > LD21. The sequence goes on from CAZWZQ010000034.1 coordinate 8,161, forward strand.
AATGACACTATTAAATTTAATATCATTCTTGCCGAAAATGATATCGAGCTAAAAGAAATTGTCGTTTATGCCAGCACATTTGAAGCCGGGGATAAGAAAAAATCCGTGGTGTTGAACAAGCTTGACATGGCTACCAATCCCGTAGGTTTCGGTGATGCATTAAGCGTTATGAGAACATTGCCGGGAACAAGCAATGCAAGTGATGAAGGTGGTTTGTTTGTCCGCGGAGGTGAACAAAATGAAACTAAAACGATCATTGACGGACTGATGGTTGAGAGTCCATACACTGCAAAAATGCCGGGAGTACCGGTTCGCGGCAGATTCTCACCCATGCTGTTCCGGGGTACAGTTTTCAGTACGGGCGGGTACTCGGCCGAATACGGGCAGGCATTGTCTTCAGTATTGATCATGAATTCGATAGACACCCCGGAAAAAGATGAAGCAGGTGCTTCCCTGTTTCTGTCAGGTGTCAATTTCATCGGAACAAAAAAACGGGAGAAATCATCCCTGTCTGGTTCAACACAATATATAAATATGTATCCCTCTTACAGAATCTTCAACACGAACATCAAATGGGATCGTGAACCTCAGAGTTTTAACCAGACGATAGCATTCCGTCAGAAAACAGGGAAAAGAGGCCTGATAAAGATCCTGGCCAATTATTCACTGGATAACAGCAGCATGTATTATTACGACCTCGACACAAGGATGGATGACCTCATCTCCCTAAAGAATAACGATCTGTTCATAGTATCGTCGTACAAAGGCACAATCGGGAAAGACTGGATAGTGAGTTCGGGTGCTTCGTACAGTTTTGATATTGAAAAAGTCAATATGGATGAAGATAATATTGAAACCACAAAACAATCATATGAGCTTAAGCTCTCCCTGACAAAGCCTGTAAGTGAAAATCTGAATATAAAATTCGGTGGAGACCTGTTAAACAAAGATTATTTGAGAGATTATGTACCTCTTTCAGGCAATTCATATAAATGGAAGTTTAACAGTCCTGTAATTTCAGCTTTTTTTGAGTCAGAAATAAAAATATTGAAAAGGATATCAACACGTATCGGCGGAAGAGCTGAATCATTACCGATGTCTGATGAGCTTTACGTTTCACCCCGCTTCTCTTTAGCTTATAAAACTACCGTGAACAGCCAGTTGTCGCTGGGATACGGAAGCTTCTCCGAACAGCCTTTAAGCGAATACCTGGGCTACAATAATAAGCTGAAAACAGAAAAATCCGAACACTTCATAATCAATTACCAGCTGACTAAAGAGAGCAGGATATTCAGGATTGAAGCTTACTATAAAAATTATGACAGGCTTATAAAATACGACTCTCTTTATGCCATTGCGCCTGAGGCGTATAATAACAACGGATCGGGATATGCAAAAGGCATTGATCTTTTCTACAGGGACTCAAAAACAATAAAAAACGGAGATTTCTGGATATCCTATTCATTGATTGACAGCAGGCGCAATTACAGGGATTATAGTTTTACGCACACTCCGTTTTTCCTTGCAACACATAATGTGTCATTGATTTATAAGCATTATATTGAAAGACCCGAATCATATATCAGCGCAGGTTATGAATTCTCAAGCGGACGGCCTTATATCGACCCGAATATCAGTCTTTCTGAAATACAAAGAACAAAATCATACAATAACCTGAGCCTGAGCATTTTCCATTTTACCAGGATTTTCGGGAAGTTTACTATGATCTATGCCCAGGTCAGCAATATCACTGGCAGCGGGAATATTTTCGGATACAGGTATGCAGGTCGTCCGGATGAATCCGGAGTATATGAATCAGCACCTGTCTTGCCGGTGTCACGCAGGTCTTACCTGATCGGCCTGTTTGTCTCCTTTACGGGCAAACCTGAAATGTAAAGAACGGTGCAAAGGTGCAAAGGTGCAATGGCACAAAGGCATAAAGGATAATTTAGTTTAAACAAAATATATAAAATGAAAATAATATTCTTTGCGGCAATTTCAATTATGTTGTTTCAGACTATTTCCGGCAGCGATACTTTGTATTATTCAGTGCTGAGGAAAAGTATTGACCTGGCTCATCAGGAGTATAAGCCGGAGAATTACCGGCAGTTAGCCAACTGCTGCGAACGGATCTTTCTTGTTTACACAGATGACTGGATACCATATTATTACGGGGCCTATGCTTATATCAACATGAGTTTTATTGAGACTGATGAAAATATCATGGAAATGTACTGTGACAGGGCCCAGGATCTTCTTGATGAAGCTTTTAAGATCAAATCCGACGAATCGGAGATCTGTGTGCTTCAAAGCATGTTATATTTTGCCCGTATGTCGATCAGCCCGATGATCAACGGCCCACTGTACCTTCCGAAAGCTAACGGTGCTCTTGATGATGCCTTGAATCTTGATCCCGGAAATCCCAGGATATATTATTTAAAAGGTAAATCGCTGATGTACACACCCAAATTTTTCGGAGGAGGAAAAGAGGCTGCAATTCCCTTATTTGAAAAAGCATTAAATATATTCAGGAGTTTTAAGCCGAAAAGCATTGTTCATCCGGCATGGGGGAAAGAAGATACATTGAAACTTTACAACGAGTGCAAAGCCGTATCGACCGAACAGGATTCAGACAAACAGCCGGAAAAACAGGAATAAGCAATAATGAGTCTGACATAAATGTCTAAATTTGACAATAATGTTTCCTGACATTTATATAAAATCCGATTTTAAGCTGTTCAGGTTTACGCGATGGAACCTGATAATTCCCGTCATCATAGGATTAATTATTACCCTCCTGGCATACCCGCAGGGATTTTTATCTGTCAGTATCATGCTGTTTGTTCTTATCTATTCCCTGGCAATCGGCATCCCTTCCATGAAGAGTTTTGAATACATCGAATGGAAGCTCGAACAGCATATCCCATGGCTGAAGAGACCCACCCTTAGGTTTTTTTTAACGGCTCTTCTTGAAACAATAAGTGGCATTCTTATTCTCACTGCAGTTAATTACCTGATTTTTATTGTAATACAACGACAGCAAATTGACATCTTATACAGCAAAACATATGAAGGGCTGAAATACCTGGTCGGTTTTATCATTATCAGCATCATCCTTATCAATCTTACTCATTTCTTTAAAAGCTGGAGGCAGGCAGCCCTAAATGAAGAAAAGCTTAAAAGAGAAAAGCTGTTGATAGAATATGAAGCTCTTAAGAACCAGGTTAATCCGCATTTCCTTTTCAACAGCTTAACAGCATTATCTTCACTTGTTTATAAAGACCAGGAAAAGGCTGTGATATTTATCCGGGAATTTTCAAATGTCTTCAGATATGTGCTTGAAAGCCGCGAAAAAGAGGTTGTTGATCTGGCAACTGAAAAGAAACTGATTGAATCAGTTGCATACCTGTACCGGATAAGATATGAAGATTCGCTTCAGATAAACATAAGCTTACCCGATGCGGCTGATAAATATATTATTCCGATGGCGTTGCAGATGCTTCTTGAGAATGCGATAAAACATAATACGATCTCGGCAGGTAAACAATTGATAGTTGAGATCGGGGAAGATAAAGATTATGTCGTTGTAAAAAACAACCTGCAGCCTAAAAAAACTGAAATTGTATCCAGCAAAATAGGCCTTGAAAACATTAAATCAAGGTACAAATACCTGTCTGATAAAGATGTCCTGGTTGAAGTATCAGATGAAAGCTTTGTGGTTAAAATTCCTGTTTTAAGTATAAAAAATGTATAGAGCATTGATTATTGAAGATGAAAAACCTGCGGCCGAATATCTTCAAAGGTTAATAAGCCAGGTTGATGCAAGAATAGAGACAGGCCATGTGATCTCTTCAGTTGATGAGGCAGTGGCCTGGTTCGGCAATAATCCGATGCCCGATCTGATCTTCCTTGATGTACAGTTATCAGACGGATTAAGCTTCGAAATATTTGATCATGTTGACATAACATGTCCGGTGATTTTCACCACTGCCTACGAGGAGTATGCAATTAAAGCGTTTAAATTCAACGGTATTGATTATTTGTTGAAGCCGGTAAATATAGACGATCTCAAATATGCCATAGACCGGTTCGTTTCATTAGGTAATATTTTAAGGGATTCATATATTCAGGCTCTGAGGTATAAAGTTGACCAGGTAATGAAATCGTTGACCAATAAATATAAATCGCGTTTTGTTGTAAATGTGGGTATTCACATCAAGACTATTGAAACCGGGAACATAAATCTATTTTATAGTCTTGAGAAATCAACATTTCTTCTTGAAAGCACGGGCAAGACATACGATATCAATTATTCTCTTGAGCAGGTTGAGAAGCTTGTTGATCCAGCTCTGTTCTTCAGGATAAGCAGAAAGCATATCGTTAATATCAATGCAATAGCTGATATCATTTCCTATTCCGGCAGCAGGTTAAAATTAAAAATAACCAATTCCCGGGATGATGACATCTTAGTGAGCCGCAGCAAGATAGCGGAATTCAGAAGATGGCTTGAGAGATGAAGATAGTCTTATAGTCTGTCGCAGAGTGACGTCTGTCGTTCCTCTGACGAGGAACTCCGTCGACTGGTCTGAAAAATAATCAGACTGCGACTGAAAGGAGCAAGACAACGCTCGACGAGCGCAAGACAGGCCGAAGGTAAGACGTTCGCCCTTTTCTCCCCCCTCATACCGTCATACCATCAAAAAGTGGATAGAAAAATTTGACTTATTATAAATTTTAGCGTATATTTGCTATTCTTATTATAAATATTATGCTATTTTATGAAATCAAGATCAATAAATAACGGAATTATAACGAAAAGCAAGTCTGTAACAGGCAGAATTGTTATACTTACAGGAGCAAGGCAGACCGGGAAAACCACACTAGTGAAATTATGTTTCCCGAAAATGAAATATATTGCTCTTGATGATCCGATGCTATCCGGACAATATGCTTCACTCACAGCTGCCCAATGGCATCACCTGTATCCTAAAGCAATTCTTGATGAAGTTCAGAAAGTTCCGTCACTTATTGAAAGCATTAAAGCAGTATATGACGGATATCCTGAGACGCGTTACCTGCTTACAGGATCAAGCCAGCTTTTACTATTGAGTAAAGTGCGTGAAACGCTTGCCGGAAGATGTGTCATTTTTGAGCTTTTCCCATTGACTGTTCCTGAGATCCTGACAAATAAATGGGAAGAGACTGTAAAACCATCATACTTTCAGCAATATCTTAAATCCGGTAAAATCCCTGATTCACCACCATCTTTTATTATGGAGTCAGATTATGCAGAGAGGGAAGAAGCTTTCAGGTATTACCTTAAATTCGGTGGTTATCCTGCTATTATCAATCCTGCCATGAGTGATGATGAAAGATCTGAATGGCTGACAGGTTATGTGCGTACCTACCTAGAGAGGGATGTGAGGGATCTCGCGAATTTCAGGTTTCTTGAGCCCTTTGTAAAGATCCAGAAGATGACATCTCTTCTGACGGGAGAATTAATAAATTATTCCGATCTGGCAAGGGAAGCCGGCATAACTGTAAGTACAGCGCAGAAGTTTATAAACTACCTTGACATGAGTTACCAGACCATACAGCTTCAGCCTTGGACCAGGAATAAGGTCAAGCGTCTGACAAAGAGTCCGAAGCTTCATTACCTTGACCCAGGTGTACAGAAAGCTATAATTCAAAAGAGCGGAGATCAGTCAGGTAATGAATTTGAGAGCGCAGTGGTGACTGAAATTTATAAACAGGCAAAGAATCTTAACTACCCTGTTTCTTTCTATCATCTGCGTACTGTTGACGGGAGGGAGATTGACCTGCTCCTTGAAACTGAGAAGGGATATATAGCCATAGAAATTAAAATGTCAGGTAGTGCCGGCAGAACAGATGCAAGACATATTACAGGACTTGAGACGTTACTTGACAAGCCCCTGCTTCAGTCATTTCTGTTAAGCAATGATAATACGATAAAACAGCTTTCAGATAAGATACTCGCCCTTCCTGTGGCGATGTTTCTGTCATAGAGTCCTTCGTGCGATCCCACCTCCCTCCGTTGAGCCGTTGAGCCACTACACATCCGCTACCGATTTTGCTACCGACTCCACCATAAACTACGCTTTCAGTTTCGTTTATCATAGAAAACTATGGTGTGTAAAACGTCCAGGCTTCCGTTTCAGAGGAAATAGAATTGATTTTAGCCTTATTAAGGTGTAAATTAGACGGTGAGTTTATCAATCATATATTTAATCAAGTGAAAATTTTGTAAATTGTACTATCTGAATATATATGTATTAAAGAAAGTAATATGCTATGAAAACCCGAAAAATGACAAGTGAGAGACTCGCTCAGATAAGCAGAAATGCAGAACAAATTGCAAAGGGTGAAAAGGTCTATGAGAGATTCAGGAGGCTCTCTGAATCCATGTCATTCTAGAGAATTGCATTGTGCTGCAAATCATTGATCTACAGTGTTCATTTGTTGGTAGCTTTAAATGGATTGCAGGTAAAATAGTTAAAATAGATAACGTAATTAGTTTTGGATTTAATATGAAGTTTTAAAAAAAGAGAGCATGGGAAGATTTACGTTAAAACAGAAAAAAGAAATTGGTTTGCCGCCTGATGCTATATATTTCAGAGGCCAGAAAAAGATTAATAAAGTATTGTTACGCGTGATAGATTTTGATGCAGATAATCTGGAAGAAAGTGCAATCGAAACGGTTAAGGAGGTCTTGAAGTATCAACGTAAAGAATCCGTAACCTGGTTTAATATTGACGGGCTGCATAACAACACAATTATAGAAGAGATAGCGAGTGGATTCAAGTTTGATAACCTTATCCTGGCTGGTGTAATGGACACACTAGCAAGGCCTAGAGTGCAAGAATATCCTAATTGTATTCTTCTTTCAATAAAAATGCTGCAACAAGAAGAAGCTACAGGTTCAATTTTAGTTGAAAATTTGAGCTTAATTTTAACTAAAAATGTATTGATCTCCTTTCAGGAAAAGAGAGGAGATGTTTTTGAACCAATCAGAGAGCGTATCAGAACACATAAAAAAAGAATCAGAAATTCCGGAACTGATTATTTAGCCTTTACATTGCTCGATATTGTTGTGGATAATTACATATATATCATAAGTGAATTTGGAGATAAAATTGAGGGTCTGGAAGAGAAGCTGCTTCTTAATCCTAACCAAAGTGTCATCGATCAAATTAATTCATATAAACAAGAACTGAATTATTTACGGAAAAACATTAATCCCGCCAAAGAGATGATATTGGCTTTATCAAAAATGGAATCAGAATTTATTAACGAAAGTACATATGTTCATTTCAAAGAACTCCTGGACAATATCATTCACGCAACGGAATCGACTGATAATTACCGGGAAATATTATCTGACCAATTAAACATTTATCATACAACTATGAGCACCAAGCTTAATGATATTATGAAGTTTCTGACAGTTTTTTCAGTCATCTTCATACCTCTTACTTTTATTGCTGGAATTTATGGAACTAACTTTGATGTAGTACCCGAGCTTCATTATAAATACAGTTATTTTATTATGTGGGGTGTTATAGTAATAGTGGCAATAGGAATGCTAATTTATTTCCGAAAGAAAAAATGGTTTTAACCGGGATGGGGCCTGTCGCTGTATTTACTACTAACGTCTCAAATTTCATTGTCAATAAAAATTGTCTGATGACTATTGGCGATCGTTTTCATTCCTGTCATCCTTTTTTAGTATTTTAATACTGCATCTGGACGCAATCATTCCAATAATTACACCCATTGCTATACATAACAATATTAACAAAGCTCTGGGGATTTTTACCATCCAGAACCATAGCTTAACGTCTACTATTTCTGTATTTTGCAAAGCGAAAATAACCAATAGCAGTGAAAGTAAAATAATTACACTAATCTTAAATTTCATTGTCTGTTTTTTTTTCTAAAATACAACTTTTATAAATAATAATTATATCAGAATGCTAAAAAGAATATGTTCTGCACAGAATCAATTAATGCAATTCATTGATCTACAGGGGTTTGCGATTTAGTGGTGTGGTTGTGGCAATAGAAACAATAAACAGATAGCAATATGGATGATATATTTGTTTCTCATAGCTTATCAAATTAGTATATCTCTAATTGCAAAATAAAAATATTAAATATTTATAACATAAAGTTTGTCACAGTATTCAGATGGACGTGAAAGGGTGTATCCTTATTTCCAGTCGTCGGACTATGTCCGAAGCTCCGATTTATCGGAGCGAAGGTGGGGTACCGTTGCACCCAGCCTTCGCTTCCTTTCAGATCAGCTTGAAATAAGGAAAGCCCCCGAAACCTGTTCCGGGAGCTTTTGAACTTCAACAATAATTATTGAATTTATTCCCTGTTTATTATTTGTGCTCCAACGATCTTAAGTTCAAAAGGTAATTCACCTGATTTAAGGATATTGACAAAATCGTTTGCTTCATCGAGAGTAAAATTCCCTGTAATTTCAGTATCTCCTCCTGTAATTTCGCTCATTACCCTGGGATAGGATCTGACATAACCATCAAATACAATCGCAATGCACCGGTTAGTATTTTCACGTGTTATTGCTGCCCAGGTTGCGGCTCCTTCACTATCCATCGAAAGGTCGATCCTCAGATCTGTGTCAGATGATCCGGCAACCACCTTCGCTGAAGTAACTACACTTCCGTCCAAAGGAGCCTGATTATCGCCGGTAGTGACCTTAATTGCATGAAGCTCATACAATGATTTTGAACTGTCATACTTGTATGGATTCGCGCTCCAGAGAAATTTAATATCACCGGGGAAAAGCGCTTTTACCTGGTCCATTTTCAAATACTCATTTACCTGTGAGGTATCTTTTCCACTGACAAGACCTATCATGCATGAAGGCATTGGCTTACCCTGGTCAGTAATCATCGGACTCAGGATTCCAAGCAATGGATTATCCTTTACAGATTCTTCGCGAGTATCAGCTTCTGCAGCAACAGGTTGCATATCCCGCAGCACATTGTTTGCCTCTGACAGGCATTCAATGATTTCACTATTCTCATATGTCTCCCGGAATTCCAGTTTGCCGTAATCAGTGATCACCTTCTTAATCAGGTCAACTTTGCCGGTATCGATATTGTGTATGGTCAATGATATTTTATTATCAGTAACATCAGATATTATACTTTCTTCAGGGATACTGAAAAAGTAATTCAGTCTTTTACTAATTACCTCAGCAGCTTTATTCATATCGCTGAGTGTCGGAACTGAATTGTATGTTAGAGGTAAAACAGTGACTTTATAATCAAAGTCTTTATTTGTTGAGCATCCTACAAAAAGGAATGCCACAACAATGCTTGCAACAATAAAAATCTTAGTTTTCATGATATAAGTTTTAAGTTAAAATTCAATTCTTTTCTCTCTTCGCGAAGAGAAACCAACAACATTAACTTAAAACCGGCAGGTCATCATTTTTGCCCGGGGAAGCAGGATGATATAATCTCCATAGAAACAGAGGTTCAATTACCAGCCTCGTTTTTTGCATGTTTATGAAATACTGGTATATACTATGGTTGTAATGGGATAATTTATAATGTAATGTAAACAGGTCAGGGCTTGTATTGTGCAAGGCATTTAAGCTCTCTTTGTAAAGATTGGGTATATTGACAGCATTAAACACGATTGCATCGGGATGAGCTGAGATATTTCCAAGTACCAGTTCAGTATGGAAAAGAGATCCTGATAATGCTGTATTTTGAGTTTCTGATTTACCTAAAGAAATTAATATAAAGAGTGAGAACAGTATTATGAAAAATATAGTTCCAAAGTGTTGGCTTGTATCTTCTTTATAATTTCCCATAATACAAAGTTAAATAAATGTTTTAACACTATTGCAATTTTCTTATCTATCTAATACATAATAATTACAGTTCAACTTTGATTTATTTATTTTGAGTATTCAGATTTATACCGGTTGCTGTAAAGTCAAACCCAGCCTTCGCTTCCTTTCAGTCAGCTATGGCTGACAAAGCGTTGTACCGTAACAGGTTCAGCATTCTCATCTGACAATCTCTCTATCTTTTCCCTCTGGAATTTTGTTATTTATTACAAGTTTTTTTATTTTTGATTTGCATTTCCAAATAAACCTTTTAAGAGGTTTAAGTGCTAATAAATGAATGAGTTAATTCCTCAGAGAGAAATTATTTCCCAGATTTATTTTATCAGAGGGAAAAAAGTCATGCTTGATTTTCATCTCGCAATGCTTTATAATGTTGAGACCAGGGTTTTAAAACAACAAGTTAAAAGGAATATAGAAAGATTCCCGGATGATTTTATGTTTCAGTTGACTGTTATTGAATGGAAGGAGCTTATCACAAATTGTGATAACCTCGGAGCCATGAAATTTTCTCCTTCGTTTCCATATGCATTTACCGAACAGGGAATAGCGATGCTATCCGGTATCCTGCGTAGTTCAAAAGCCATTAAAATCAATATCTCAATCATGCGGGCTTTTTAGTTACTAATTCATTAAGTATTGCTTTTGCTGCCCGGAACTTCGTCGGCCCAATTACCCGGGACGAAGGAGGAGCACACCGTCACACCGTCACACCGTCATACCGTTTCTTATGCTCGATGACATGCACCTGAGAAAGATAGATCTGGCAGATGAGATATTTGTGATCAACTCGGAGGGCTATATCGGGGAATCGACGAAAAGGGAGATAGAGTATGCTCAGGAAAGCGGAATGACAGTTAAGTATCTTATTGACTAGAAGGATAATAAAATTATTTAATGCTTTATTCATACCGCAACGCTTCCACCGGATTCCTGGTCGCTGCCTTCCAGCTTTGCCAACTCACCGTGAGTAATGCGATTCCCAGCGCCATCACCCCTGCTAAAGCAAATATCCACAAACTCAGGTTGGTTTTGTAGGCAAAGTTTTCGAGCCATTTATTCATTACCAGCCAGGCGACAGGGCATGCAATAATAAAGGCAATAATTACCCAGCGAATAAAGTCTTTGTTGAGCAGGAATATTACTTCGCCAATTTTCGCGCCGTTAATTTTTCGTATACCGATTTCTTTTCTTTTGAGTTCGATTACAAAAAGCGATAGCCCAAACAAACCAATACAGGAAATAAAAATGGCAATAAAAGAAAAGTATTTGAACAATTCTGAAATTTTAACTTCTGAATTATACATAGATTCCAACTGGTCATCGAAAAACCGAATTTCACAATTAGATTGCGGTAATACTTTTGCCCATAGATCTTTTATTTTGTCAAGGGTTTGCGAAAAACCTGCAGGGTCAATCCTTGCAATGATATAACTCGGTTCATTTATAAGAGGTATAATTAACATCGGCTCAACATCAACATGTAATGACTCAAAATGAAAATCCGTGGCCACTCCTCTGATTACTGCTTTAACATCTCCATCACCGGTTCCAAAATATTTTCCTATCGGATCGATAATCTGCATTCTTTTAATGGCCTCCTGATTTAAAATAACCTGTAGCGAGTTTTTTATATCCTCGAGATTCTGAACCTCTGAATAATTTCCCGGGAAGTTATTGCCTTCAGCCAGTTCTATTCCCATAGTTTCGAAATAATTCCTGTCTGCCTGCATAGAACAAATAAGTACCTTGTTTTCCGGATCTTTCCCTTGCCAATCAAATCCCCACGATGAATTTCCACCATAAAAAGGAATCCTGTCGGTACGTGTAAAATTCACAATTCCGGAAATTCTGTTGAATTCCTGTCTCAAAGCTTCCTGTTTATTTTTTGCCTCTCCGTTTAACGGAAGGTAAATCAAATTGGCCTGATTATAACCCAAATCAAAATTATTGAGGAAATTCAACTGGCGGGAAACAATAAGCGTACTGCTGATTAATATGACAGACAATACAAACTGGATGACAACCAGTAAATTTTTCAATCCTATTTTGTGTTGCTTTCCGGATGATGTCTTTTTAATTGCCTGTACAGCATTAAACTTCGATACATAAAAGGAGGGATAAATGACTGATAATCCCAAAACTGTAATTACAGCTCCTCCCAACAAATAAATCATGTATTTATTCTGAATAAGACTAAAAGTTACCTGTTTCCCTGAAATGGAGATAAAGGCAGGAATAAAAAGGAATACAAGAATTATACTAAGTAAAATACTTAATAAGATCATTATCCCATTTTCCAGTAAAAACTGATTTAATATGGAAAATTTACTGGCCCCCATCACTTTTCTTATCCCAACCTCAGGACGTCTCTGTTCAGCTTTGGCGGTTGATAAATTTATGAAATTGATGGATGCAATAAGAATAATAATGAAGGCAATTGCCAGAAACTGATAAACATACTGAATCCGGTTATTTTTACCGGAATAGGAATAAAGTCGTTCCTTTTGAAAGGGAAATAAATAAATGGTGGTGTTTTCCTGCCCCTTTTCTTTTATAACATTTACTATCTTTTCATCCAGACTTTTAACATCTGTATTTTCAGAAAGAACAATACTGGTTCGCGGCCAGTTATTTCCCCAGCTTTCAAGGTTGGAACCGAATGCTTTTTCCATTAAAGTAATCGGAGCCAGAATATTAAATCCCACATTGGTATTTTTGCCTTCGGTCCTCGCAACCGCTCCAATTGTAAATGTATATTCATCGTTTAATATTATACTTTTACCAGGCGCAGATTGGTCACCAAAAAGCTGGATTGCTGTTTTTTCATTAATAATAATTTTATCGGGAGAGAGAAGAGCATTTTTATCTCCATCGACAATTTCAAATGAAAATACATTTAGAAATTCATTATCCGCACAAACAATGGAACTAACTTTAAATTCTTTGTCTTCAACACGAATTAATTGGTCTCCGACATTACAAAATGTAGTCGCATTTTTAATTTCACTATATTTTTCAAGAAGTTCTTTACCTAAGGGGAAAGTTGTACAATAGGTATATAATTCCTGTCCATCCGAATACTGCTGGTGTTCATAAACCGAATAGATCTGATCGATGTTTTTATGAAATTTATCGTAATTCAGTTCGTCAACCACCCAGAAAAGGATAAGAGTTACAACAGCAATGCCAATGGATAGTCCGGCGATATTTATAATCGAGAGAATCGCTTTTTTTCTGATGTTTCTCCATACGATTAGTAAATTTCTGAAGATCATAATTGAAGTATTTGAAATTTAATTTTATCCATGATTCTACACATATCATAAAGACGTCAAAAATTCAATTGTGTTTCAGTTTCCGGGTGTTTTTTTAATTGTTTTTGAAATTATTTGGAAAAGCCAATAGCGTCATTTTACTCATTTTACTGAGTATATTCACTCACTATTTTGAGTAAATGTAAATTTTACTATAAATATTCAGAGAAATCACCCAACGGTTTTCGTATAAATTAATCTGGAATCAGGCACCTGGGATTTTTAATCAGCTTTTAGCGAATTTTTTTACATCTTGTTAATTAATTCACTTTTTACCAGATTAAATCCATCTTTCAGGTTGTAGGTCTCATCAGGTCTCAGAAGGGCAGTTGTGTCGCCAAGGAACTCCGGATCTTTCATTTTAGCTTCAAGGTTTCTAAGATAAGATTCCTGAGATGGAATACCTGTTGCTTCGTGCTTCATGTAATGTTGAAATACCTGTATTATTTTCTCTTTGGATAAAGAGGCAAAGGTTTTTAGTGCTTTAGAAAGGTCATAAAGATCTCTTCCCTTCTTTCTCTGGTAAAGTGCCCTTAGCTTAGTCCCTAATAATTCTTCGATCTCAAAAGTTGTGATATTACATTCTCCATTGAACCAGGGTGAATTGACTTTAAATATCTTTTTCTTATGATTAAAGACTGAGAAATGCTCTCTGCAGTTTGTTTCAACTTTTAATTTTAGAACCTGTACAGGTTGTGTCTCAGATTCAAAATTAAATATCATCGTAGTATTTTTGTCCTTTTGTCTGATCTTTGGTTCTCCTAAAAAACTCAACAGTATCCTGATTTTGTCAATTGATGGACCAAATGGTTCTGCTGAGATCTGTACCAAATCAATATCTTCAGAATATCTGCCCTGGGGTTCCAGAAAAAGCTTATGTAAAGCAGTACCACCTCTGAAAGCAAGTTTTTCAGCAATAGACTCATCTGAATACAATTCAACCAGCGAACGGCAGATTATTAAATCCTGTTCTACTTGTTCATTAGCTTTCCATGGAGCAATTTCAGACCATTCGGTAATATATTGTTGTGGGATCATTCGTCTATATCAATTTCTGTATTAACGATTACTTTCCACCGGTTCTCTGAGGAGAAACCTTTGACAGGAGCAGATGCTTTTAACGGAATCCTGAAAAAATCCAATCCGTTTTTCTGTGATGCTTCAAATAATTCGTTTGCCAGGATTTCGTTATTTATAACTTTCTCAATTAGATATCCAAGTCTTTGTATAGCGGTAGAAGGAGTCGAAGTAAAAAATATTGGATTAAATTCTTTGGGATCCATTTCCTCTACAAGTTCGTTTAATACGGTAGCTACCCTGGTAATTCCTCCGGACCTTTTTTCAAATTGAACGAGATCACTGGCAGTCAATACGGGTGAAGATACTTTAAGATAACCTGATTCAGTTTTTCGATCTTTTAGCAACCGACTTTCAATATTACTTTTACTGATGAAATTCACTTTTAATCCCTTCTTATGAGAAGGCCGAAGCACTGGGAAATCAGTCATAACAAAATATTCCTGAGGCTGTTGGTGTGCAGCACCATATAAAGCAGCCGCACTTAATAATCCTACATAATATGCTCTGTTAAGATATTTCATAAAATTGTCCATGAATAAAGAAGCAGGAAGAATCCCCCTGTTTGAATATTGGGCAGGTATTATTAAATAAAATCCTTTGTGGAATGAAACTATCTTTCCTTTTTTCGATAATCTCTTTAAAGCACTTTTAATTGCTACTCCGGAGTTGTTAGTTAATTCCTCCTCTATTTGGTTCAATGAAAATGAAATTCTTCCTTTTTTTTCAAGGTTTTCAATCCATTGGCTTACATTTATATTAGACTGATCTGGCATAATGCTAAAAGTGATATTTTGCGAAAGGTACCGATTTTCGACCTTTTATGCAAAAAATCTATCCTAATATTTCTATTTCTCTGATAAGTTTCTGATATCTCATGGTTGCTTCACATTAATTGTCAAATCTTACTGGTTCCAGTACCATAGTACCGTCCTCTGCCTATCGAGGTCGTCGGTCGAAGGCCGAAGCTCAGACTTTCGGAGCGAAGGTGGGGTAGCGTTGCACCGTTATACCGTTATTCTTATCTTACACAAACAAAATTTTTCCCTATGATCGGCAAATACAAAATAGTAACCCTCTGCGGCAGCACGAAATTCAAAGACGATTTCATTGCCGTACAGAAGCGTCTCACCCTTGAGGGCAAATTAGTTATAAGTGTGGGATTATTCGGTCACTCCGGCGACGACGAGGTATGTTCGGAAAGTACCAAGGAGATGCTTGATGACATGCACCTCAGGAAGATTGACCTGGCTGACGAGATTTTTGTAATTAATTCCGGGGGATATATCGGGGATTCTACCAGAAAAGAAATTGAATATGCCATTAGAAACGGGAAGGGAATTAAATATCTGGAATCGGTTTAATATGAATATAATTAAATAATAAAATCTTAACTACCTATCAGCCCCATCACATTCTCCTTCCTGAGTCTTCTTTCAATCACCTCAGATGACACATCAAACTTACTGCAAATCAAAGTTGCGACCATTGAGAAAAGGTCATCATCATTTATTTTCGGTGCATTCCATGTTGAATGTTTCTGCTTCTTCCCGGATTTTTTCCTGAGTGATTTTGAGGGATATTATTTTTCCGGGGTCCATGCTGATTTTATTTTGCTTATAAGGGTTTTAAGCTCTTCTTCAGTAGGTTTTTCACCTCTGACAGTCCTGAAAAATACCGGGAGTTGCTCAATTATTTCTGATTCCAGCAAATCTTCCGGAATTGTCGAAAGAGCAGCCAGATCGGTCAATTCTTTATATTCCTGGCTATCCGTCTTAATTTTCAGGGTAGAAGCTATTTCATCAAGCACTTTTTTACTTTGTGGAGGAGTCATCAGACCTCTTTCAATTTTGCTCCAGTTGCTAGCATCCAATCCGACAAGCCGGCAAAATTCTCTTAAAGTCAATCGTGCAGCGACACGTTTTTCCCTTACAAAGTTAGCAAATGACGGTTTCATAGTCTCATGATGGTTAGTGTGGTATAAAATTACCACATTTATACTAATTATGCAAATTACTCAGGCTATTTTTTATTAATATCATAATATTTGGTTTCCACGACCATTCACAGAACTCCATTCCTTCCCTCCCACCATCCTTCTGTTGTACCGCTGAACTGCCGTACCATCATACCTTTGTACCGCAATACCTGTTGGTCATTTTATGATCGCAAGATTCAAGGAACGAAGTGACGCAGTTCCGCG
>CAZWZQ010000034.1:24764-26876 GCA_964638955.1 uncultured Rikenellaceae bacterium
GACGCAGTTCCGCGTATTACACACCGGAGCCTTTGGCGAAGGTGTGAAACGGAAGCATTATCCTATATTTTCTTATCAACGTATTAAAAAACGTATTAAAAGCCGTTGATTGAATTGTGAGGGCGGCAGGCGATCGGCAAAGGGCGAAGAGCACAGAGCGGAGAGCAGATGAAGCATGAAGCATCGTCGGTGGAAGGCCGAATTTCCCACTTTTCGGAGCGAAGGTGGGGTACCGTCATACCGTCATACCGTCACACCCTTTGTCCTCCGTAGTCTCGAGTACTCGGGATGGTGAGACCTTTTTCCAGTATGAAAAGCCATTTGATCCGAGCGAGTTTGTACATTTTCGTAAACGAATAGGAGAAGTTGGGGCACAGAAAATATTAAAGCTCAGCATAAGCTTGTTTGATTCTAAGGAAGTTCATGAGAAAGAAGTGTTAATAGATACAACTGTACAGGAAAAGAACATTACTTTCCCGACCGACTCAAAACTTCATAAGAAAATAATAGAGGGTTGTCGGAAGATCGCAGAAAAAGAAGACATAACATTGAGACAAAGCTATAAGCGTATAGTAAAGCAATTAATGATTGAGCAGCGGTTCCGGGAGCATCCGAAGAAGCGAAAAAGGGCCAATGCGGCTGCTCGTAAACTTAAAACCATAGCAGGCCGATTGGTAAGAGATGTTGAACGTGGTCTTGATGAAATAGATCGTTTGAACTGTTATGATGAGCAGCTATGGTTATACTACCGTGTGCTTGGACAGAAAAGAGATGACAAGAACAAGATATACAGTTTTCATGCGCCGGAAGTAAAATGTATCTCAAAAGGCAAAGAACACAAAAGATATGAATTTGGAAATAAAAGCAGCTTTGTCCTTACAAAGAAAAGCGGGATAGTAATTGGGGCCATGGCATTTGAAGATAATATTTACGATGGGCACACCATAGAACCTCAATTGGCACAGGTTGAAGATCTTATAGGTCGACTGCCTGAAACTGCCCTGGTTGACAGAGGCTGCAAGGGTCGAAAACACATTCTTGGAGTCAACATTAAAATACCTGGCTCAGGAAAAGGTAAAACAGCGTATCAAAAAGCTAAAGACAGAGAAAGGTTCCGAAGAAGAGCATCAATAGAACCGATTATAGGACATTTAAAACAAGATCACCGAGTACTCGGAAACTACCTCAAAGGCGTTGAGGGTGACATGATTAACACTATTTTGGCAGGTGCAGCATTCAATATGATGAAGATGTTACGGAAAATCCGTAAGTCTATTATCTGTGTCTTAAATGAAATTGTCAAGATATTGACCCGGGAATATCAGATCCTGGTAAATTATTGTTAAAACAGACTTTTTAAGGATCGACTACTTAGTATAATCGTATTAATGTATCGTGCTATATTATTCCAATCCTTTTTAATTCCCAAAAGCATTTTACAGTTGCCATTATATCAATTGCAGCATTGTGTGCTTCATCAAATCCTGTTTTAAATAGTTTGTAATGAAGCTCCGATAATTTGGGCCATTTATAACCATAAGGTCCATCGATAGCACAGAAATTTGTTGTGCGTTCCATTGTACATATCTTTCTTTTTGCAGGTAAAGGATTTGTTATACCTATTCTTAGAAATTCTGCACCAACTATTTTTTCATCAAAGCTTATATTATGTGCGACAAGTACATCAGCCTGATCTATTATAGTTTTAAAATTTTGTAAAACTGAAAATAATGATTTCCCCTCGTTAAGGGCCCTTTGTGTTGAAATTCCGTGAATTTTAGAAGCATCGGATGGAATTGTAAAACCTTGAGGTTTAATTATATAATCTCCGCCTGAAATTTTGTTGCCATCTTTATCATAATACAAATATGCAAGTTGAACAAGTCTGGGCCAGTTGTTTAAATCTGTTACAGGAGCTCTCCAATTTCTTGGCAGGCCTGTTGTCTCGGTATCAAAAAATAAATACATAATAGATGATTTTATATTTAAACTTTGTATATGCTATTGCCTGACAACAGTTTACAACAAAAAAAATCACGGGGGCTTTCAGTATATCAAATGTACGATATTATTCAGATATGAGGCAAGGGAGCGTTAAAAAAAGCTCAGGGC
>CAZWZQ010000035.1:0-25706 GCA_964638955.1 uncultured Rikenellaceae bacterium
TAATTAACTCAAATCTACTTTTAAGACAGGAATTTAAATCTTAATTCAAACTTAAATTCTGCGAGATCAACATCTTATTGGTTTTAATTATTAAGGTGTGGCGAAATTGAGAACGAATTTTGTAACTAGCACATATTCACAATAATGGGTGGCTTAGTATAAACTTGACTTCATTCCAATATTCTTTATAATGGTTGGGGTGAAATTTGATCCTTCCTCTTTAAAAGAGTTTGAATTTAATCTTATACCATTCCCGGTTTTGTTGTTGTCGATACTGGTTAAGAGGAATTGAATATTCGGATTTGTGAGCTGTTGCGAAAAGATTTTAATCATGAAAAGATAATTTCCATTCATGCTCTTATTGAGACCATCTCATTTATATAATGGGTACGGATACGGCATTGGAAAATACCAGGGAGAAACTGGTTTGAACTGAATTTATATTCAGGTAATAGGGGGAGACTAAAATTCAGATTTCCATCAGACAATCTAAACCGGTTTATTGCCTGGATCAGATTTATTTCTCAGTAAATGATAATTATTAGGAATTTCCGGTTTCAGTATAATACATTTTTCCTAAATTAAATGCCGAAAACTTTACAGATTATGGAGCCATTACTTTTTATAATAGTTGCCTTGATACTTGGGACGCTTACCCGGCATTTACTAAAGAAAATGCCTGTCCCATATACTGTATTGCTGGTTGTAATAGGAGTAATTCTTGGAGTAATATCACGATTTCATGTTGCATCAAGTTCATTATCTTCTATAGTGCTCGATTCAATTTCCTGGGCCGGCTCCGTCAATCCGCATGTAATATTTTTCATATTTCTTCCCACTCTTATTTTTGAGGCGGCCTTTGGTATGGACTGGCATACATTCCGTAAAACATCTGTCAACGCTTCGCTGCTTGCGGGCCCTGGTATTATTATAGCGTTGGGAATCACAGCAGTTTTATTGATGGGGATAAAAGGTTTAAATATCGGACTGGTTAACTGGACCTGGCCCATAGCTTTTATGTTTGGTGCCCTTATTTCAGCTTCTGATCCCGTTGCTGTAGTAGCTATCCTGAAAGAGATGGGTGCAAGCAAAAAACTTTCTACCTTGATAGATGGTGAAGCAATATTGAATGATGGTACAGCTATCGTTTTATTCATGGTGTTTTATCTTCCGTTATCAGGTCAGACCGCAGAAATGAATCCTTTTCTTGATTTCCTGAAGGTGGCTATAGGTGGTACTCTTTTTGGACTGATAATGGCCAGGCTGGTTATGTTCTGGCTCAAGAAAGTCTTTAATGATGCTATGGTGGAGATCATTGTACTTCTTGCCTCAGCCTATCTCACGTTTTTTATTGCTGAGGATTTTTTACATGTTTCGGGAGTACTCGCTATTTTCGGACTGGGCATAACAATGGCAAGCGTGGGGAAAACCCGTATCAGTCCCGAGGTTATAAAATTTCTTCACGAGTTCTGGGAACTGGCCGTCTATATAGCTAATACTCTAATTTTTATAATTGTTGGAGTGGTAATTGCCAGCAGAGTAAATTTTACTGTTACCGATTTTGTAGTTCTCCTGATTATTTATACCGGCATCCATATTGCAAGAGCTGTCATGCTTGCAATGCTTTATCCTTTTATGAAGAGATCGGGCTATGGCCTTAACTTTAAAGACCTGGTTGTGACCTGGTATGGTTCCTTAAGAGGAGCAGTTGGACTTGCCCTTGCACTTATTGTAGCAGGAACGGAGTTATTACCGGTTGATGTAAGGGACCAGTTTCTCTTTCTGACGGCAGGGATAGTAATGCTTACCCTTCTTATAAATGCCACCACCATTAAGTTTATTATAAATAAATTAGGTCTGACAAAGATAGCTGCCTCAAAGGCGATAATACTGAATCAGACATTTAAGACAGTAACTGAAGAGATGAAGGCAGATGTTGTAAAAATATCATCCGAAAGATATTACAAGAATGCAGATACTGAAACCATTAAAAACTTTCTTCCCGGTTTTAAAAGTATTAAAGTTGAGTCTACATTAGAAAGCAATGAATTTGCAGAACTCAGACGAAGGGTCTTGGAGAAGGAAAAGGCTACCTACTGGGAACAGTTTAACAAGGGGATTATAAGTTCAGAGACAGTAATTAAGCTCAGCGAGTCTATCAGCGAGATGCTTGACAGTAACGGAAACATGCCTCTTGATGAGAGAAGCGACCTGGAAAATATGCTTCGAAATTCAAAATTATTAAACAGACTGCAACGTGTCAAATGGCTCTTTTATATCTATCGTCAGCTGAACTATAATAAGCTTGTTTTGAGTTATGATTTCGGAATGGGATTCGCTGAAGCGCAAAACGAAAACCTGAAACTGATAGATGGTTTTAAGGAATTGGCATTAACTTCTGAGGATGAAGTTAATATTGAACTCCTGCGCGATGAAATAAGCCAGAACATAATACATGGGCAAACTTTCCTGCGGAATTTTAAAAGATTCTACCCGGACATTTATGTTGAAGTAGCAACCAAAAAAGCAGTTCAGACTCTGCTTAATGATGAAAAAACAAAAGTAGAGAAGCTGCTTGAATCAGGCAGAATAGATATTGATGAAGCCCAGAAATTATTGGCCGGCATTGAAGAACGAATGAAAAAAATCCACAAATATCACCACAGAAGCAGCAAAAATTAATTCTAAAAAAGAATGTGGATGCCACCTCATCAGCTTCGACCAGGAAAAGCATGGAGGAAATAGTAAATTACAAATAGCGATCAATATTCGCATAACTTGCCAGTTGTAAGGATCAGGTTGCTAGTGAAGCAGGAAGATATACCCTTTTGAAAATCAGGATCCAAAAGGATCAGCAGCAATTATTGAACGGCTGAATAATATCCCGGGTACCCGGGTTACTTCCAGGCCTGTCCTAAGAATTTTTCCAACCATATTGTTGAAACCTTTGCTCGAAACATGAAAGGCTGGTTCAACAATATATATTTTGCCATCAGGTTTTAAAATTGCTTTCATCTCCTCAAAGAGCTTGTTGTGATCTTTTATCTCGTGGACAACATAAAAAGCCAGAATAAAATCCACCCTGGATCTTAATCCTATTCTGTCAGCTTCGCATTTGTGCAATTCAATTTTATTTTCCAGCAGTGTGCCACTGATTTTTTCTTTAATATTTTCAAGCATTCCTTCCTGCAGATCGGCTGCGATAACTTTACCGTTACCATTAAGCATCTTTGCAATCTCAATGGTAAAAAAGCCGGGACCGCAGCCGAGATCAAGTACAGTCATCCCCGGCCGGATATATGATTTTAGTATCTTCCGGGGATTCTGTACTAACTTTCGAAGCCTTATATCAAGGCTTCCGGCCTTTTCAACAGGATACACCCTGTTATTTCTTTCTTCCCGTTCCATTTTACACCGGTTCAGCAGTTACTATTTCCTGATCCTTTTCAGGAGTCCTTTTGAATTTATTGTAATATTTTTTCTTCCACTTTTCATCATGAGAATGATGTGATCCTGGTCCGATACCTGTAAACAGGATTTTTGACAGGAAGAATATTCCTACAGTCTGCCAGAAGGTAAGTTCCGGTCCGTTGAACAACACCGGTATCAGCCAGTTCCACAAGGCCTGGACACCGAAAATAACTCCGATCATGAATCCTACACCGAGAATTCCGAAGCCGACATACTTTAATACATTTAACGCTTTCATACTAGTAATTTTTTAATAGTTTATACATTTCATTTAGTTTTTTCCTGAGTGCAAGTACTGCGTAACGTTTTCTTGAGATGAGGGTATTGACTCCAACGCCGGTCTTTTGAGATATCTCTTTGAAGCTCAAATCCTCAAACTCGTTATCAACGAACACCCTCCTTTGCTCTTCAGGCAATTCCGACAGTGTCTCTTCGATTGTTTCCCATATCAATTCCTTGAGATCCTTATCTTCGGGTGTTGTCCCGACAGAGGGCAGTATTTCCTCAAGTGTCAGAGGCCCCTCTTCATTTTCAGCTGCATTCTCCCGATAGCTGAATGTGACAGGTCTCTTCTTCCGGAACAGGTCTTTGATACGGTTATCTGTTACCCTGTAGAGCCAGGCTGTCAGATTTTCAAGTCTCCTTATGTCATTGAATCCTACAGTCAGCTGGTAAAAGACATCATGCAGAATATCCTCGGCTTCAATCCTGTCGGGGATCCTGTTTCTTATATAGCCGAGCAGCCTGTTTCGCTCGTCTTTATAAGCAGATGTGATTTTTACCGATTCTTTTGGACTCATAACAAAGGCTCTTTACTAGTATAGACGAAATAGCCCCGTTAATATTTTAAATATTTTCAGTGGTGCTGATTCCCAAAGCAGGAATAAGCAATGTTATTGTCCTTACAGCGAGCTGATTTTTTTCAACCTTCTTTACTTATAATGAAACCTGTCGGAGGCTCATCTTCTGATCCTTCAAAATCAAATGTTCCTACAAAGACATTACCTTCTTCATCCACAACAATATATCTTGTCATTGGACCTCCGGGCCAGCCAGGTACAGGAATATCATCCAGGATTGTACCGTCCTGCTGAATAACTTTAATGAATGAAGCAGTGGAATACTGAGCACCAGGCTCTTCCTCTTCGTTTGTCAGTACATAAATAACATTATTATTGTCGATATCGATTATATGTGAATAACCTGATGGAGATTTATACATGTAACTGCCAATAACATTTCCCTGTGAATCAGATAGTGTTGCTTCCTGTCCTTCTGTTACAACAGAATAATACTTCCCTTCTGTGTTAAATATATACTGATCTGTAGTATTATAAGGAGAACTTTTTAATAAGTGTATTCCGTCCACATCTTTTTTATAAACATAATATATATTGTATTCATAATCAGGTATTATGAGATTCTTCTCATTATCAAGTGTAATAATATCCACATATCCGAATTTCCCTTTCTCTGTGTCGGATCCGGTTATTATTTCAATAATGTCTTCAGTTTCAGAATCTTCAACATAAACTACATTTGAATAGACAGCAGAGAGGTACAATACTCCTTCGTCAACACAAATATCCCTTGCCACGTTTACAGATCCATCTTCTGATTTTTCGGGATAACTTATACTTCTGATGAAATTTCCTGAATAATCATAAACAAGTATCCTGAAATTGATTGCATCTATAATAAACAACTGATTTTTATAAGCGGCAAATGAGGGTATTGCATAGATAGATTTTCCTCCCTCCAGTTGTTTTTCAGCCATGCCCTGACCTATCTGGTTCTCCTCTGTTCCAAATTCCAATGAAACAACCTGTCCGGTTTCAATTTCTGATAAAACTTCCGGCTCTGCTTCCTGTTCTGTTTCTTCAGATGGTGATGATTCAACATATTCATGTTTGGCAGATTTCGCTTTTTCAAGCAGTTCATCCAGAGGGACAGATACTTCTTCAACACCTACACCGATGGCAATAGCCAGACAATCAATTCCTGCTTTCTTTACAAAATAACTGCCGTAAAGAGACCAGGAAGGATCAATATCTTCAAGGAAGATTTGCTTTGATTCGGGGATATTATAAAGCTGAAGCTCTGTTTCTACTCTCCCTTCTTCGGCAATAACCGGTTCCTGCTCTACTATGATCCATGTATTATCCTCTGTCTTGTCAAGAATAGTATACAGATATAAGTTGTGTGAGATAAAGAGATTTCCCTTCTCCTTATCCGTGTCATAAAAAACAGCTCTTCCGTTTTCTCCTTCATACACTTTTGTTATGATTATCTTACCCTGATCACTGCAGGATAGTGTAAATAACAATAATAGTGAAACACAATAGTAAAGACTTCTTCTCATGATGGACCTCCTGGTTTATGATTAAAATTGAAATCAATTTACAAAGAAATTTACAAATGAGTTTAATAAATTTGTAATTAATCTAAGTTGCCAGTTGCTTGTTCAATTCTACAAGGAACCAGTAACAAGCAACTTGAGTAAATTAATTATGTTAAAAACGGATAATTGGGTGATGGTCATGAAAAGTAAGATCTGGATTTTATTATCGATTATTATGTTGATGTTGAATTCATGCTATTACAGGGAACTGGTTTATTCTTTTGACAGGTCGACCGGAGGAGTATATGCAGACTCTTTATGTTATTATCTTGCCCGGGTACGGGAATACAGGAATCCTAAAGGAATCAGCCGGTTCCCTGATGGAGGGCAGGTAAAGGTACTAAGACAGCTTTTTGGCCTTTTCAGGACAGATACCATGAATAATAGAACTGAAATGGCCGCCATACTTGCAGATGTTAAAGGCTGGCCGTCAAGATATAAATCACGACTTGAAAAAAACGGAACCGACATTGCCATTGGTATATTGAATATATCTTTTCCTGATACGGTTAACGGGATATACCTTTATAATCTTAGGTCAGGCAGAATTTCAAAATATTCAGGAGAAGGGGATATGCCGACGCTTTCAAAAACCGGCACCCGGATAGCATACTGCAGGGATAAGATGCTGTTAGTAGAAGATTATTCGGATAAAACACCAATAAACAGCTATTCTCTTGACACTGTGCCGGTTTTTTTAAGCTGGAAAGCTGAAAATAAGATACTTCTTTATTGTTCTGATCCATTCAGGGTAATGGTGCTCGATCTGAAAGACGGTGCTTTAAAAAAATCCGGAATGGATTATATTCCCAATTATGACCAGGAAGTGGGAGCGACTGAGATCAGGAAAATTGTTGAGAGATCTTCACCCGATTTAAAGAAATTCCTGGACATTAAATAATGGATTGATAATCAGAATTAAAAGATGATGATAATTATATAAATTATAACCTTGACCATATTCATTTCTGTATGTATATTTGTATAGCTAATCATATTCATAATAAAATGAACAAACGGACTTTTTTTAAAACAGGATTACTTGGTATGGGCGCATTTCTTATTACTAAAAAAGCTTTCCCCCTGGAATATTATCCTATGCCTTCCGATAAAAAGTGGGCTGTATTGTTTGGCACCTGGTGCGGTTCAACACGGGATGCAGCACTCTGGATATCAGAGGGTATGGATGGCATTGCCAATGTCTTTGATGTGCGGGAGAATCCCGATCTCTCAGGATATGATCATGTTGTGATAGGAGGGGCCATACGTTCCGGAGTTACTTCACAACTTCTTCGGGAGTATCTGGAGAAAAACAAAGAAATACTGACGCATAAAATACGTGGTTATTTCGCAGTTTGCGGAAATATGATGCAACCTGTAGGACCCGAGCAAAAAACAGCTTTCATCGATAATCACCTTGCAAAGATCTGTGGTGTAAGCAATGTTCCTTCAAAAGTATTCTTGGGAAGAATTACATTCGGCCTTATGGAGCCCGATGTACGCAAGCAGATGCAGTCATTTCAGGGGATGACGGAGTATGACAATCTGAAGCGATCTGAATGCATGACCTTTGGTAAAGAGGTGCTGGCTACAGTGTGATATTTTCCTGACTGCTCTTGCAGAAATCATTATCAGTATTATTTGACTTCCAATCAATTAATTAGTATCTTTGTAAATTATTCAAAGATTTAATAAACTCTGGTTAATTTTAAAAAAGGAGGGGAAAATGGCAACTTATTTTTTATTTGGTAAATATTCGCCTGAAGCCAAAAAGGGCATTAGCGCTAACAGAACTGAAAAAGCCAATCAGTTGATTAAAAAATTCAAAGGGAAAATAATTTCCATTTATGCATTACTTGGTGATGCAGACCTTGTTATTATTGCGGAATTCCCTGATACAAAACAGGTAATGAAGGCTTCACTGGCAATCAGTAAATTAACAGGAATTGCCTTTACAACATCTGAAGCCATTCCTGTTAAGGATTTTGATAAAATGGTTGCAGGTATTTGAAAATTCCCGCAACATTAATAAAATATATCTTTTTGCATTAAAACTGAGAATGATTTTTCTCGCATTTAATACATTTTCAGAATATCGTCATTAAATCCATATCTGATCTTTAAAAGGAAAATGTGAAATGAAAGTTACAGGATTTACTTTCATACGAAATGCTGTAAAATATGACTATCCCGTATTTGAAGCCATAAAATCTATTCTTCCGGTTTGCGACGATTTTATTGTTGCTGTAGGTAATTCAGATGATAATACCGAGGATCTTATAAAGGGAATAGATAAACGAAAGATAAAGATTATTGACACTGTCTGGGATGATTCTCCTGAGATGAAGAAATTAGGTGAGGTCTATGCTCTTGAAACTAATAAAGCCTTCAGAGAGGTGCCTTCAGATTCTGACTGGGCATTTTACATTCAAGCTGATGAAGTGATCCACGAAAAATACCTTGATACAATTTATTCAGCAATGGGAAAATGGAAGGATCATACGAATGTTGATGGCCTGCTGTTCAATTATCTGCATTTCTATGGTTCGTACGATTATGTAGGTGTTTCGTGGTATAAACATGAGATCAGAATTATAAGAAATAACAAATCAATATATTCATTCAGGGATGCCCAGGGTTTCAGAAAAGATGATAATATAAAGCTGAATGTCAAACCCATAGATGCATGTATATATCATTATGGCTGGGTCAAGGAACCTGAAATGATGATGAAGAAAGTGAAAAATACTTCAACGTTTTATGAGAAAATAGACTGGAATAAAAAGGTTGGTAAAGAAAAAACTTATAATTATTCCAGGACAGATGCCTTAAAACTTTTTACCGAAACACACCCTGAGGTGATGAAAGAACGTATTAAACGTAAAAACTGGGAATTTAATTACGATATGTCATTAAACAAATTATCACTTAAATACAGAGTAAAGTTATTTTTAAGAAAATATTTTGGAATTAACACCTTCTATGAAAATTATAAAATTGTTTAACTGACAAAAGCCATACTCATATAGAGAATCAACTGGCTTTTAAATCAGGATGTTAGTAGGAATCAATATCTAAAGTCACATTAACTAAAAAATATCATGAAAAGATTTGTATTGACATTAACTCTTGGTGTATGCTTTATCGCTTTTATTAATGCCCAGGATTATAGAAATGGGATCGGTTTAAGGGCCGGATTCAACCAGGGATTGACATTTAAGCATTTTGTATCGGGAAAATCTGCCCTGGAATTACTTTTAGCCACAAGATGGAGTGGTTTTGAAATAACAGGTTTATATGAGATTCATAACTCAGCTTTTGATATAAACAGGCTTAACTGGTATTATGGAATCGGTGCTCATGTTGGCTTTTATGGATCCAATTATAGCGGCGGGGAAGGAACATATGTTGGTGTTGATGGTATATTAGGTCTGGAATATAATTTTAAAGAGGCTCCAATAAATATCGGTCTGGACTGGAAACCTGCCTTCGATTTCGGGTATGACCATTTCTTTGCAGATGGTGGCGCTATCTCATTGAGATATATTTTCTAAAATCCGGAAATCTTTCTTAACCGCAAAGAACCATCATTTGCTTTGCATGCTTTGCTTAATCTTTGAGCTCTTTGCGATTTTTCTCTTTCTTTATTATTTTCTTTATCGGATATATTAAATTATCCCTGTTCAATTCCTGTGTATTTATTAATTTTAGATTGTATTGATAATCAAATCTAAATTTAATTATATGAAAAGGATTCTTATAGCTATTCTAGTAATCTGTATTTTACCTTTAGCTTCACTGGCTCAGGGTAAATTCAACGGACTCGACATGAACATGGGTAACCTGTACAGGTTATCGAATGCTAAAACCCGGTCCATAAGCCCGGAAAATTTTACGGGAGAAAAGGGCAGGGCAGGGATGGCTGATCCTGCCGACAAGGATAAACCTAATGTTGCAAATGCATTCAATGCCGCACGTGATCTCGGGCAGGGCTGGAAGGTAAATCCGTATGTCCGGATTAATCCCGGAGAAACATTCACTCTTGCTGAGATTGATGGTCCGGGAGCAATCCAGCATATCTGGATGACTCCCTCGGGGAAATGGCGTTATAACATTCTTCGCATTTACTGGGATGATGAGAATGAACCATCAGTGGAATGCCCTGTAGGCGATTTCTTTTGTATGGGATGGGGAAGCTATGCCCATCTTAATTCGCTGGCTGTGTGTGTTAATCCCGGAAGCGCATTCAACTGCTACTGGACAATGCCTTTCAGGAAGAAATGTAAAATAACCATGGAGAATACTGGCGATGCCGATCGGATGACACTTTACTATCAGATCGACTACACTCTTACCGATGTACCTGACAATGCTGCCTATTTCCATGCCCAGTTCCGAAGACTTAATCCCAATACAACTTCCGACTATACAATTGTTGATGGCATAAAGGGTAAGGGCCATTATGTAGGCGTTTATATGGCCTGGGGAGTACATAATAACGGATGGTGGGGCGAAGGTGAGATTAAATTCTTCATGGATGGCGACACAAAATTCCCGACAATCTGCGGTACAGGTACGGAAGATTATTTCTGCGGCTCATACGATTTTGACACAAGAAAGAAAAATGAAGCAGGTGTCGAAGAGGTTAATTACACGGAGTTCAGCACGCCTTATACCGGGCTTCACCAGGTTATACGCGGCGATGGACATTATAATGTCATGCAGCGCTTTGGATTGTACCGCTGGCATATCATGGACCCTATCCGTTTTGAAAAGGATCTGAAAGTTACAATTCAGGACCTGGGATGGAGGCAGGGAGGAAGATATCTTGCCCAGAGATCTGATATTGCATCAGTCTGTTACTGGTACCAGACCGAACCTCATGCAAAATTCCCTGAAATACCCGAATGGCGTGAATTGGAGGTATATTGAAATGGAAAGACAACAATTGATGATGGGGGAAACGGAAAAAGGACTCGAAATTGTATGAGTAAATCATCACATTTTAGATGTGGGTTTTTATAATAATGTAACCGGTACTTCTGATCCTTTTCTTTCAGCTGACAGATAACCTGCATATATAGTGGCAATTACATCAGCAGCGAGTGTCGAATCACTTTCAATGTGATCTCCAAAAGCTGCAGTCCGGTAGAAAGCTTCCATCTCATGCTGGTACCCGGTAAACCAGCTTTCATCGGGAGAGACAGATGACCAACCCTGTTTAGTTTCTGTCTTTTCAACAATATAAACATCCTTAAAATACTTCTCATCAGGCGTATAGGTCTGCATGGAGTTGTTGGGACCGATATTGCAAAGTGTTCTGTGGTTATTTGTATTAACCTCTATCCGGTTATGTACCCCTCCAAGGACAAGCTCGCTGGCAAAAATGTCAGCAAATGTTCCATCTTCAAAAACTACGTGGAGAACAGCAAAATCTTCGATATCTTTATATGATGTCCTGAGGTGACCTTCATCCATGTAGACTGGCAATCTTGTAATTGCATGTGTACGGGCTGAAACAGTCGCAGGACGGATAGGTTTACCATTCCTTACTTCACCTTCAAGCTTTTTGAAATATAATGCTGTTGAAAGGGGGTGACACCCTTTCCCTATCATGGATCCGCCGCCGGAAAATTTCCATTGTCCGTATGCAGGGGAATGTGACCCGGAATGTGATTCTTCCCCATGGATCCAGAGGATCTGGGCTTTTGTTTTACGAAGCATATCACTTTCCTTGATCACTGAAGGAGCATATATCCAGTTTTCAGCATACATGATTTTCCCAGGGCTCTTTTTTTCTGCCTCAATAATCCTTTTTACACTTTCAAGAGCCTGTTCGAGTCCTTTTTCACGGGGAAACAGATCGCCGTTAAAATCATCTTCCCCCTCACCGAAATAACCGGTAAACGGTTTTTCAACTATCACATGTTTGTTTTTCTCAAGGGCAGCAATTACAATTTGTTCATGTGTCGAAGGTGGTGTGCAGACATGGATGACATCGGAATCGTTGATCAGGGCTTCAAGGCTGCTGTATGCTTTCAGATTGCGGGCTTCAGTGTACTCTCTGAGCCTGTCAGCAGTAGGGGAGTAGGAACCTTTTATTTCGATCTTAACCGAATAGAGTCGCTGCAAAGCTTCATAGTGAAACCTTGCAGCGTAACCTGATCCGGCAATCCCGGTACGGATTATTTTATCTGTCATCTGAATTTTTTATTTCAGTTTTTTGATTCCCATGTTCCACAGAGTGAAACTAAAGATGTCGGCATATTGTTCTATAGTCTTGCTCACCGGTGTGCCCGCACCATGGCCGGCTTTAGTCTCAATACGTATAAGCACAGGATTATTGCCACTCTGTTTTGCCTGTAGGTGCGCGGCGAACTTAAAGGAATGAGCCGGCACAACCCTGTCGTCATGGTCGCCTGTTGTAACAAGAGTTGCCGGATATTTAACGCCCTCTTTTACATTCTGAACAGGAGAAAAACCAAGCAGATATTTAAACATTTCAGGACTATCATCAGCTGTTCCGTAGTCGTATGCCCAGCCGGCACCTGCTGTAAATTTATGGTATCTGAGCATATCAAGAACGCCAACAGCAGGAAGCGCCACCCTGAAAAGCTCCGGCCGTTGTGTTATTACAGCGCCGATAAGCAAGCCACCGTTTGAAGCACCTCTCACTGCCAGGTAGTCAGTGGATGTATATTCATTATCAATAAGATATTCAGCAGCAGCTATGAAATCATCGAATACATTCTGCTTATTCATTTTAGTTCCTGCCAGGTGCCACTTTTCACCATATTCACCCCCTCCTCTTATATTTGGAACTGCATAAATACCTCCCATTTCGAGCCATAGAGCATTGGTAACCGAAAATCCTGGTGTCTCACTGATGCTGAATCCGCCATAACCATATAACATAGCAGGATTACGGCCATCTTTAATTGTACCCTTTTTACAGGTAATGATCATGGGTATCCGTGTGCCGTCCTTGGAATTGTAGAATACCTGCACCGTTTCATAATCATCGCTATTGAATGCTACTGAGGGCCTTTTATAAACATCTGCATCGCCTGACATAGGATCCAGTTTGAAGATTGTGGAGGGAGTTGTATAGTTTGTAAATGAATAATAAACCTCATTATCTTCCTTTTTACCATTGAATCCTCCTGCACTTCCAATTCCGGGAAGAGTAATGTCGCGAATAAACTGACCATTCTTATCATATTGTTTAACAAGAGAAATGGCATCTTTCAGATATTGAGCAAAGAAGAATCCCGAAGCGGTTGACGGCTGGAGAACATTTTCAGTTTCCGGAATGAAATCGGTCCAGTTTTCAACACCGGGACTGGATGCATAAGTAGTTATTATCCTTGCATTAGGTGCATTCAGGTTGGTGTAAATATAGAGTTTTGAGCCGTCGTTATCGATTACATAATGATCGTTGTCGAAGTTACCGACAATTGTCTGAAAACCAGAATTCTTCTTTGCCAGGTCTTTGATATACAATTCATTACCAGTTGTGGATATTGAAGCAGTCACAACAAGGTATCTTTCATCTTCAGTAACACCGCCACCAACATACCTTCGTTTTTTATCAGCTCCAAAAACTACTTTATCATCTGACTGGCTGGTTCCCAGCTTATGGTAATAAAGTTTATGATGATCAGTCATGGCTGAAAGTTCGCTCCCCTTTGGTTTGTCGTAGGTAGAATAATAAAAGCCTTCATTACCCTGCCATGATATACCGGTGAACTTGATATCAACCAGAGTATCCCCGATTATTCCTTTTGTAAGTGCATCCATTACTATTATTTTTCGCCAGTCAGATCCGCCTTCTGAAATCGCATAGGCTAACTTGCTGCCGTCTTTTGAAAAACCCATCTCTCTGAGAGAGGTTGTGCCATCAGCTGAGAATTTGTTTGGATCAAGAAATACCTCAGGATCTTCACCCTCCTTATGGCGATATATCACATACTGGTTCTGGAGCCCGTCATTCTTGGAGAAGTAAGTAAACTCACCTTCCCTGTGCGGCATACCGTACTTTTCATAATTATAAATATTAGTCAGGCGTTCCTTTATCTGTTGCCTGTACGGGATCTTTTCAAGATAAGAAAAGGTAACAAGATTCTGTTCCTTGACCCAGGCAGCTGTCTCATCCGACATATCATCCTCGAGCCACCTGTAGGGATCAGGAACAGGAGTTCCGAAAATAGTATCAACTACATTACCTTTGGCGGTAACAGGATAGGCAATTTTCTCATTCTTTCCACCTGAACAGGCAGTCAGAAATAAAAGTACAAGAAAAAAATAAGCAAGTTTTTTCATAAGTATAATTATTTATAAATGAATATCTAAGCAGCAATAATTATCAAAGTTAATAAAAATGTTTTTCTTACTGCTTTTTCCTCTCCAAAGCAAAGCGGTCCAATAGATCTGCCTGTAAGAAGTCCGTTGTTAACCTCCAGTTCTGAACATACTATATCATCCATATCGAGTGCCTTTGCCATTTCACGGCCTACGGAAGCGGGAGTCGATGACAGTATTACTGTTCCCGCACCGTTTTCTTTATGCATTTTTATTTCTCTTACTGCTTCCGGATAAATAGCCGGTATCAGGACATTTCTCGAGATTTCCGCCGACAGTTCGTTGAATATCTTTTCAGGAACATCTCTGACCCATCCCGCCATTTGATATATTATTTTTACAGGGTCTTTTAGTGATAGTTTATATAAAAATAAAAGCCAGATAGCGTAAATAATATCTGAAAGTGACATAAGTCCTTTTTTATAGGCTTCCCGGGCGAGGATATTACCACTGATTGCACCCGTAATTGTACGGTCGAGGTCAAAAAAGGCAATATAACTGTTCACATCACACTCTTTTGAAAAAGTGGCTGCCATCAGGGTTGTATATGATATTCAGGCCGGCCGGTATAAGTCTGATATTAAATGTTTTGGCATAAAAAAGTTCGCCGTCAACATGATACGGGACCTCTTTGGGAAATTCAAGGTCGATGGATGAGGACCGGAAGTAATTTACCCGCCTGTCGGTGATATGAGTTCCTTTCGGAACTCTTAAGAGGAGCCTGAATCTGTGAAACAGGTTCAGTTTTTTTATTGAGCAGACATCCAGTAAGGCATCATTAGCTATAGCTTTGGGAGTAACGAAGAAGCTGCCTGCGAAGCGTCTGCCAATTGAAATTGTGTTCATGAAGCAGTCTGTTTCATGACGTTCGCCATCACTAACAACAATCATCTTTTTCTCCCTGAAAAAAAGAAGTGTTTTGACAATATGCCAGATGTATTTATCTGATCCTCCTTTTCTTACTTTGCCCTCTTTTGTATAGTTCTGGGCAGCGACTTCAGCATCAAAACCGATTCCGAGACCGTTAAGGAAAATAGTCCCGTTCACTATGCCGACATCCTGGGCTATCACGTTTTTCCTGAAAAATATCTCCCATTCATGGTCAGTAAAACGATTAGGAAACCCGGGGATCTGGTTGAAATCATTACCTGATCCTGCAGGGATAACACCGGCAACAACCTCCATGTTATTTATTAAGGGCCTGGCAACTTCGTTAAAAGTCCCATCACCGCCCACAGCGATGATATACTTTACACCCTTTTCAGCTGAGGTTTTTGAGATTTCTGTGGCATGACCGGGACGCTCTGTCAGAACAACCACACCATCAATATTATACGCCATTAATTTGTTTTCAATCTCGGGAACCAGAGTGCCGGCAAAACTGTTACCTGCTATCGGGTTAACGATAAAAATCCACTTTTCTTTTTTTTCTTCAGTCATAATGATTTGATTAATGATATGCAGATTCGATAACAGCCTTTACTGTTGTTGTTATCTCACTGTCACTTTTGTTTATAAGCTCTTCTCTCGCAATCGGTTTATGAATTACAATTTCAAGCTTTGATCCAAAATTGATATAAAACCTTGTTTTTGGTTTGAAATCATAAAAACCGTTAAGGGTAACCGGAAGTATCCCGATCTCTCTTGACCGGAACAGGTAAATAAACCCCCTGTAAAAAGGATTAATTTTACCGCTGGTGGTTCTTGTTCCTTCAGGAAACAGTGCCACCGAGCGGTCATTTGCTTTTTCCATAAGCTGTTCAAGCATATGGCGGGTATTGGTTACTGTAGGTTCCCTAAAAGGAACATAATCTGTCATTTTCAGAAATTTGCCAAATACCGGGACCCTTAGAAGCCTTTCGTGTCCGAACCATGAAACTTCCGGGTAAAAAGACATTATAGCCACTATATCGAACAGACTGGCATGATTGGCAATAAGAATATATTTCTCACCCTTATTGATATTTTCTTTTCCCCCGACATGTATGATCTTGCCCATGAGCAGGAATACTGATTTTGCCCATAATCTTGTAAGTAAGAATACAGGTTTTTTTGCATTCAGCCATGAGAGGCTTATTGCGAGGAATATGCCAAGAGCTGTATACACATACAGTACTCCGTAAACAGGGACAGTGAGAATTGTGTATAAACCTGAAGACATTATTCGTATTGGATATCCGGGAGTAAAGTAAATTCTTTTTATATTATCAGGAAATATATGCTTTATTTAATCTTTGTCAGTTATTTATCTGAATTACTTAAAAGTACTATATGCAGGCTGTCTGGTGACTGCTAAGATATGATAATTATCTTCCGGCCGCCATAAAAACCGGACAAATATGTACAATATCACCAGGCATTACAGACGAATTATTACCAAATAATTATAATTTTACAATATGATCATTTCTCCATGGGCCCGATTTTAGATTTTAAATTCGCGTCTTTACGATGAACAAAATTGATAATATTAGTGATAATCTTCTTGTTACAAGGATCCGGAATAATGATAAAGATGCCTTTAAATCACTTTATAATCGTTATAGTAAGAAAATTTACTTTTTTTCATTAAAGTACCTTAGTAATAATGTTGAAGCTGAGGAATTAGTTCAATCAGTATTTATTAATATCTGGGAAAACCGGGAAACTCTTAATGCGACTGGCTCTGTTAAGAGTTATATTTACAAATCTGCAGTTAATTACATTTATAATTATTTGAGAAAGAAAGCTATCCGTGCCAGATTCATTGAGTCGGAAATCCACAAAAGTGAAATTCATTCAAACCTTACATACGAGCAGGTTTTTTTACACGATCTTGAAAGATCAATAAATTCTATCGTTGAAACTTTACCGGCTCAACAGCGAAAGATTTTCCAATTAAGCCGATATGAAGGCCTCACGCATAAGGAAATAGCCAAAAAGCTTGATCTTTCAGTGCGCACAGTAGAAAACCAAATGTATCGTGCTCTGAAGATTATAAAAAACATTCTTAGGGGAGGAATTTTTCCGGTATTAATGCTGATTTCATTTTAGCAGAATTCACGGGATTTTTATCATTACATTGAAAAAGCCAAAGAGTTGAATGAGGTCGACTCCTTTTGACCTCTTGAACTTTTTCACACTGTTCAATGAGTACTTCGCCTTCCCCGGTTGTATTATATGCATTAAATATATCACTTAATACAAATTTATGGGACCAATAAAAGATATAGGTATCTTAATTACCAGATATCTGGAGAATAAGTGCACTCAGGAAGAGATGCATAAACTTTATGAACTGTTTATCGAATCCGATAATGAAAGATCATTTAAAGGTGTGTTATTTTCACACTTAAATGAGTTCCAGGGAGGTCAATATGAGAACTATTCTGTTGACTTCGAGAGAATTTATAATGAATTACTTTCTGAAATTAAACGCAGAGAAACAAGAGAATCAGAAAAGTATCTGATTCAAAAAAGAATGAAGGTCAGGAGATTGGTTTATGAAGGTATAGCAGTAGCAGCAGTTTTTTGTATTGCATTTTTTCTGGGCACTATCCTTAATCGACATCGTAATATAATTAACCCTGTGCAATCTGTAATAGCCCTGTACAATGAGATAAAAACCCCCCTGGGTGCAAAATCCGAGATAACACTTAACGATGGTACGGAGATAATGCTTAATGCAGGAAGTTCAATAAAATATGGCAGTGATTATAACTTACATAACAGGGATCTGGTACTTGAA
This sequence comes from uncultured Rikenellaceae bacterium, assembly GCA_964638955.1. Lineage (GTDB taxonomy): Bacteria > Bacteroidota > Bacteroidia > Bacteroidales > VadinHA17 > LD21. The sequence goes on from CAZWZQ010000035.1 coordinate 17,961, forward strand.
GGTGAGGCATATTTTAAGGTGGCCAGGAATATCGATCTTCCCCTGGTTGTTAATGCAGGGAATATTAACATCAAAGCTACTGGTACTGAATTCAATGTGAAAGCATATTCTGATGACGGGATCATTGAAACAACCCTTGTCGATGGGGAGGTTGAGATTTCTCAAAAAGGCAATAATGATAAGAATCGGATTCTGGTGCTTGAACCCAATCAGAAAGCCATTTATGCCTGCCGATCAGATCAGCTGACGCTCGAAAAGATAAAAGAAATTGAACCGCTGGCGGTAAAACCTGCTAAAATTATTACAGACAAATTATTGGTTTCCTCAAAAACAGATGTTGAACAAGTGACTGCCTGGACAAAGAATAAACTTATCATCAGAAGTGAGAATCTTGAAAGTCTTTGCACAAAGCTTCAGAGGAAATACAATGTAACTTTTGTTTTCAAGGATGAAGAGATCAAAAAACATCGCTTTTCCGGGGTGCTGCTCGATGAAACTTTCCAGCAGGTAATGGATGTAATAAAGCTCACAGCACCTGTTGATTATTTACTTAACGGTAAAACTGTTTTAATGTTTTTAGATAAAGAACAGGCAGAAAAATATTCAAAGAATCTGAATAAAGACAAAAATTAAACACTACTCTAAGTCTAACCTAAATCATTATTGCCTATGCAGAAATCTACCTGATCTATTAAGAAGGGGAAACAGATCTCGACTATTTCCCCTCAAATGAAGTCAAAGTTAATTGCAATCAATTCTCCCGATAAGTTTTGGGACTAATTATGTTTAACTCTAACTAACATCGCACAAAATTATGAAAATAAAACTAGATTCTTACTTTTCCAGGAAAAAATGTAAAATCCTTTTAATTATGAAAATTTCAGCTATTTTGATGGTAACATTTACCCTGAATATTTCAGCAATAGGATTTGGTCAGTTTTCCTTCAAAGCTGAAGGAAAAACGATCAGAGATGTCTTTGATATCATTGAGCAGGAGAGTAATTATCGCTTCTTCTACAATGAGCAATTTGAATCTGATAATAATATTGTTGATCTGGAAATGAAAAACAAAGATATTAATCAGGTTCTTGACAGGATACTGGCATCGACAGACTATACATATAAGGTTTTTGAAAACAACCTTATTGTGATTTCTCTGAAAGATAATATCCGCGAATTTTCTGATCTCCAGCAAAATATTGTTAGAGGTACAGTTACGGATGAGAACGGAAATCCGATTCCCGGAGCTACAATTGCAGTTAAAGGTACAACCATAGGTACAACGACTGATTTGAATGGAAACTATGTAATAGAGAATGTAACACCTCAGTCTATCTTGGTAGTATCTTTTATCGGATATAAAAGCCAGGAAATCGTTGTCGGGGACAGGGCGCAAGTAAATGTTTCTCTTCAGGAAGAGATAACCGCTCTCGACGAAGTTGTGGTTATAGGTTATGGTACCCAACGGAGAGAAGCTGTGACAGGTTCAGTGGCTTCAATAGGCGGAGATGCCCTGCGCAACATTCCGTCGACCAATTTCACGCAGTCCATGCAAGGACGCCTGCCCGGGGTGGAATTATCACAAACCTCAACCCGACCAGGCTCAACTTTGCAAATCCGCATCCGGGGTACGCGCTCGCTAACTGCAAGCAACGATCCGCTGGTGGTACTGGACGGGATTCCTTTTGTCGGGTCCATCAATGAAATCAACAACAACGACATCAAGAGTATTGATATATTGAAAGATGCTTCGGCAACTGCCATTTACGGTTCACGTGGTGCCAATGGTGTCGTTTTAATTACCACAAACAGAGGACAAAAAGGACAAAAGGCAAGGATAACCTACAATGGTCGTCAAAGCGTTAACAAAATTTTTGCCAAATACCCAATGATGGACGGGCCGGAATTTGTAGCTATACGTGCAGCATCAGGCAGGTACACAAATGGGCCTGATGAATTCGATAATGTAAATACCGATTGGCAAGACTTATTTTTCAGAAACGGTAACGAGATAAGCCATGACGTAGGTCTTAGTGGTGGCACCACCAATGGCAGCTACAACTTCGGCATTGGCTACCTCCAGGATCAAGGCGTTATCCCTACAAACAAATTCACCCGCTATAGTATACGCAGTGCCATTGATCAGGAAGTTGGTAAGTATTTCCTCTTCGGCTTCAATTCAAATAGTAACTATAATATGAATGAAGGTAACCAGATAGGGTTGTACGGTGTATTAAGCATGTCGCCAATTTCCGACCCGTATAACGCAGACGGTACGTTAAAGAGATCCATTAGAATGCCGTTAGACGACCAGTTTACCTTCACGAGATCTGTCGTAGAAGATTTAAAGGATGAATGGTTAAGCCAAACCAGGGGATATTCAACATACAACTCATTATATGGTGAAGTGAAAATCCCGGGGATTCAGGGTTTAAAGTATCGTGCCACTCTGGGCCTGGATTTTATGCAGGAAAACAATGGCAGCTACACCGCAGAGGGCGTTGGCAGTAACAACCCGACAACTATATCAACTGCTTCTAACAACAATTCGCATTCCTATCACTGGAACATTCAAAATCTTATAAATTACGACCGTGTTTTTGCCGGTAAACATCGGGTGAATGCAGTAGCGCTTTACGAAGCCGAACAATACACATACTTCAGCTCAGGCACGTCAGCAAAGGGTATTCCCTCGGCGGCTTTCCAATACTATAGCCTGGGGCAGTCTGTTGGTGAAATTACTACCAGTATACCATCATTTCCTAGTGGCGGCTATACGCAAAGCGGCTTAATTTCTTATATGGGACGTGTGATGTACGAATACAGTAACCGGTATATGATGACGGTTACCGTCCGTGCTGATGCGTCATCAAGGCTGGCAAAAGGGCATCAATGGCATACCTATCCTGCCGTATCGGTGGGATGGAATATCAAGAACGAGTCATTTATGCAGAATATCGCAGTTATCGACAGGCTGAAAATTCGTGCAGGGTATGGACAAACCTCCAACCAGGCTGTTGGAACTTACAGCACTCTCGGTCGTTTAAGTTCCAGAGACTACAACTTTGGTAATGCTACTTACGCAACCGGGTACTATGTAACCCAGCTCCCTAACGAAAGTTTAGGATGGGAGTACTCTGAAACATGGAACTATGGTTTGGACTTCGCCGTACTGAATAATCGCTTGTCCGGTACCATAGAGTACTATGTGACGAATACCAAAGATATTCTGTTGAGTTTTGGCTTACCCCGGACATCTGGTGTAAGCAGTTACACGGCAAATGTCGGGGAAACTCAAAACAAAGGTTTTGAAATTTTACTCAATGGCACGATCTTGGACAATGTCAACGGCTGGACATGGGAAGCCGGCATTAACCTGTATATGAACAAAAACAAGCTGGTATCCCTTGCTTCAGGACAAACCAGGGATGAAGGTAATGGTTGGTTCGTTGGCCATAACATCAATGCAATTTACGATTACGAACAGATAGGCTTATGGCAAGAGAGCGATCCTTATCTGAGTATTCTGGAACCGGGCGGTAATGTAGGTATGATCAAGGTGAAATACACCGGCGACTTCGACGCTGATGGAACACCGACCAGACAAATCGGACCCGACGACAGACAAATTATAGATGTTGATCCCGATTTTCAGGGAGGCTTTAACACCCGTGTTTCTTATAAGGGATTTGATCTGAGCCTTATCGGGAGCTTCCAAATAGGCGGTGTCCTCGTCAGCACCCTCAACGGACCAAGCAGCTACCTCAATCTGATGACAGGACGAAGGGGGCAAATTAAGGTTGACTACTGGACCCCCGAGAACACCGGCGCCAAGTATCCTGCTCCCAGCGGTGTATTAAGTGCCGACAATCCGAAGTATCTCAGCACTATGGCATACTTCGATGGTTCATACCTTAAGATGCGTAACATTTCACTCGGGTATAACTTAAATCAAAGTTTGATCAAAATCCCTGATGTTAGATTGCGTGTATTCTTCATCGTACAGAACCCATTTGTGATGTTCTCAGAATTCAACAAAGAAATGAAAATGGATCCTGAAACCAACTCATACGGTAACCAGAATGTTGCAACAGGTGGCTACAATAGTCGTATACTGACTGTAGGTTTTAACTCACCTTCAACCCGGAACTACGTAATTGGAGTAAATTTATCATTTTAAAAAAAGGAAAATTATGAAACAAGTACACATAAAAACTATAATAGGAACAGCTTTATTGGCGTTGTTCCTGGTAGCGTGCTCTGATATTCTGGATGAACAGCCTCGCAGTATTCTTGAACCCGGGTTTTTTAAAACCGAACAGGGTGTTAACGGCGGGCTGACGTCGCTATATGCCCACCTGCGCTACATATACGGGAATGCATACTACTATAATTCAGGTGTAACAGGAACTGACGAAGCGACATACGCCCAGAGTGCGGATGCAAACTTCAAAGTGATGGACGTTAGCGGTCAGGGGAATATTACTTCCAGTGCCACCGGTGGTACCAATACTTTGTGGGACAATGCATTCCCTGCCATAAACACGGCCAGCGGGATCATTGAAAATGCTACCGAGGTTGGCCTCACTGCATCCCTGATTGCCGAAGCCAGATTCTTCCGCGCATTCGAATATTTTCAGCTGGTACAAACATACGGCGGAGTACCTTTGGATATGGGTGCAGGGGAACTGAAGTTCAATACATCCCCAGTGAGAATCTCTGTGCGCAACACTGTGCCGGAGGTCTATACCAAAGCGATATTCCCTGACCTGCTGACAGCCGTAAACGATCTTCCCGACGTTGGACGTTTAACGGGCACCGTAACCAAAACGGTTGCACGCCTGTTTTTGTCAAAGGCCTACCTGACTTACGCGTGGTGGCTCGAAAACCCAAACAGCATTCCTACTTATCCGGATTGTGCCAGAACTGACCCTGATGGACATAATGCCCAATGGTATTTCCAACAGGCTTATGATGTTGCAACTACCGCTATTGACAATCCTGGTACTTACGGACTAATGCCGACATTTTATGAATTACATGTAGGAGGAAATGAACGCAACAAAGAAATGCTGCTCTATGCCGATCATACCCAGACAAGCGAAAAATATAACGGAGCAAGCCTGACGTATGGCAGTGGCGGCGGCGCGGATAATTTTGCTGCATGGATGATGACCTGGAATTACACAGAAATCAGAAGTGCTAAAAATGCAGACGGGACTGGTTCATCAAGTTCTGTTCTGCGTGAAGCATGTCAGGATTTGGGTCGTCCCTGGACACGTATGGCCCCCACTATCGATGCAATTGTAAACACCTTTGCCAACAAAACGGATGATTCACGGTATGACGGCACATTTACAGTTGTTTACCGTGGCAACTGGCCTAAAGGGGGTGACCAGACTGCCTTTTATTATGGTGCAAACGGGTTACCGGTTTATCCGGGTGATCCAATACTGACTTTCCTGCCCGATGAACCAGCGACGCCTATTACTTACCCTGCCGGTGCAGGTCCAAGTAATGTTGGCGGTGGGATTTTACCCGGAAGAGCCGACTATGTAATATCTCCGAGCGGCATAAGCAGGGTAACATATCCGGGTACGTGGAAAATGAGCACTTACCGCACCGACAACGCCGGTGGATTGGGGCAACCCAATGCTTCAATCTGCCGTCCTTTTAACATAGCCAAATTCTCTGAATTCTACTTCATTGCAGCCGAGGCAGCTGTGAAAGGCGCAACTACAACAGCTGGTAAAAGCGCGAAAGATTTAATCAATATTATCCGGGCACGGGCAGGCATGTGGAAGTTTGACAGGGCTCAGAATGCTGCAAAAGTAGAGGATCATAGCACTGCTTTGATAGCTGCAACACCGGCAACTATAGATATAGACTATATTCTTGTAGAACGTTCGCGTGAATATTACGGCGAAGGTTTTCGCTGGTTCGACCTGGTACGCACACAAAAATGGGACGAAGTCGCTGCTACTTACAGAATAGCTTCAAGCGTCAAAGGAGACCATAATGCACAAACAATTACGCGCACTATTCAGCATTATCACTATCTGCGCCCAATTCCACAAGGCCAGCTTGACGGCATGGAAATGACCGCAGATGAAAAAGCTGCTTTTCAGAATCCGGGATATTAGTCTGATGGTATAATAAGTGTCCGCAGTTGATCTGCGGACACTTTATCTTTATCTATTATTGATTAGAAATTCGACGGATAAAAAATTATGCTGAAAAAGGGTAGAAAAGTAATTTTATTACCCCTACTATTTATTTCTTTCATTGGAGCAACCACCTGTAATAAGGATGATTCCACTGAACTCCAGAAGAACATCGATGAATACAACCAGGGTGATGAGGGATTAAAGGATTACTATACTCCTGACGATTATTTTTACATGGGAGTGGCTATACCTCCATCATTTATTGATAACCAGAAAAAGACAGATCTGATCAAGCGTCATTTCAACAGTGTTACAGCCGAGAATGACATGAAATGGTCAAATCTGCAGCCGACAGAAGGCACCTTCACCTTTAACAATGCAGATAAAATCGTTGCTTTTGCCGAGGCTAACGGAATGAAGGTGAGAGGACACTGTCTCTGCTGGCACAACCAGGTCCCTTCATGGATTTTCAGGGATGGATCAGCAACGGCATCCAAAGAGCTTGTGTTGCAAAGACTCCGAACGCATATAACAACAGTATTGACTCATTTCAAAGGCAAGGTTTATGCCTGGGATGTAGTGAATGAGGCAATTGACGATGGCAGTTCAGTATACAGAACTTCTCAGTGGTACAATATATGCGGGGAGGATTATATCATCGAAGCTTTCAAAGCGGCAAGGACTGCTGATCCAGATGCAAAATTGTTTTATAATGACTATACGGCTATAGATCCAACTAAAAGAGATAAAATATACGATCTCCTGGTGAAACTGAAAGAACAGTATCTTGTTGATGGAATAGGTCTTCAGGGACATTGGAGTATAAGTTATCCGTCCAGCTCACTGATTAATGATGCATTCAATAAGTATAAATCACTGGGCATTGAGCTTCAAATCACTGAATTGGATGTTTCAGTTTATACTTCCAATTCTGATCCTGAGAGTGCTTATACTGATAATCTTGCACAAAAGCAGTCAATTGCATACGGCAGGTATTTTATGGAATTCCGGTCTTTCAAAGATGCTATTACCGGGGTTACTTTCTGGGGTCTTGCGGATGATTACACATGGCTTGATAATTTTCCGGTAGCCGGGAGGAAAAACTATCCTTTACTTTTTGATGTAAATATTGATCCCAAACCGGCATATTTCGAAGTCGTTGATTTTTAATAATATACAAACCCGAAATAGTACTTCATAATACTAAATGGGTAGGTTAGGTTGGTTTTGAAATGAGGCCGGACAGAAATGGAAGGCCTCATTTTTTTCTTTGAAAAATTTATTGAAAAAAATACATTAAGCCATAATAGTTAAAAATTCAGAAAAAATCTTTTGCAATCGGTTGCATAATAAGAAAAATAGTAATAAATTTGATTGTAAAAACCATGGATAATTAAGTAATATATTTGGCAAGTATTTGAAAATTAAATTTATACAAACACAAACACTCATCAGAAGAGTAATATTACAAGATCCTCAAATAATACCTTATATTACGGATTAAAATGTCAGGGGAAACATATTTGTTGCATTAATTAATGTTAAGGTTAGATGGTTCTGTAAAATCCGGATTAAAAGC
>CAZWZQ010000036.1:0-22856 GCA_964638955.1 uncultured Rikenellaceae bacterium
CGTGTATGGTGGCACTGGATGAACGGTAACATTACAAAGGAAGGTATACGGGCCGACCTCGAATGGATGCACCGTGTCGGTATTGGCGGATTTCAGAATTTTGATGCTGCATTGATGACTCCGCAGATAGTTGAAAAACGCCTGGTTTACATGACTCCGGAATGGAAGGATGCTTTCCGTTTCACAACGGAACTTGCAGATTCCCTTGACCTGGAAATGGCAATTGCCGGTTCCCCGGGATGGAGCGAGAGCGGAGGACCATGGGTCGAACCTGAACAGGCTATGAAGAAATTCGTGTGGAGCGAGACCAGAATTGAAGGGGGAAAACCTTTTACGGGTATATTACCAAAGCCTCCTTCGGCTACAGGGGCATTTCAGAACATTGCCCCGGGAGACGGATTTTCTCTTACAGGTACGCAGGAAGAACCTTTGCCTGAATTTTATGCTGATGCTGTTGTAGTAGCCTACCGGCTGCCCGAAAGCGATATTTCATTATCATCACTACAGCCAAAGGTTACCTCAAGCGGCGGAAATTTCAATCTTGCTGATCTTACAGATGGCGATCTTGCAAAAACTATGCTTCTGCCGGCAGCCAAACCTGGTGAAAAATCGTGGGTCCAATTTGAATATTCCAAACCTGTAACTATTAAAGCTCTCACCATTGTGGGCGGTGGTTCAGGCGGCACCTTTGGATTTGGAGCAGATCCTGATAATCGTACGCTTGAAGCAAGTGACGATGGCAAAAACTTTAACAAGATAATTGATATCCGTAGCGGGGGTGTTGCTCAGAAAACACTGACATTCAGTCCCGTAACTGCTAAATACTTCCGCTTTACATGGAAAGCTCCCGAACGACAACCACGATCTTTCCCTGGCAGCCTGTTTGGCATAGACCTGGAAAGAGGGCCATCAGCACCTGCCGGAACACAGATCGCAGAACTTGTCCTGCATACAGTTCCCCGTGTAAACCGCTTTGAGGAAAAAGCAGCTTTTGCAACTGCAACAGATCTGTATGCTGCAATGACTCCGGAAGTTGATGTAAATGAAGCTGTAAAAAAATCAGATATTATCGATCTGACCTCAAAGATGAAACCCGATGGAACTCTCGAATGGACACCGGAAGAAGGCAACTGGGTGGTAATCCGACTTGGTTATTCTCTTACGGGCCATAAAAATTCACCGGCATCACCGGAAGCAACAGGACTGGAAGTGGATAAGCTGAGTGCCGAACATGTCAAAGCATATTTTAATAATTACCTCGATCAGTATAAAGATGCCACAGGCGGACTGATGGGACAGAATGGATTGCAATACATGATAACTGACAGCTGGGAAGCCGGAGTGCAAAACTGGACCGATGATATGATTCGGGAATTTATGAACCACCGCGGCTATGATATTTTACCATGGCTGCCTGTTCTGACAGGACATATTGTGGAGAGTACTGAGGCCAGCGAGCGATTCCTGTGGGATTTCAGAAAGACTATCGGCGATCTTACTGCTGAAAAACACTATGATCAGCTGACAGAAATACTGAAGGAACGTGGTATGGCCCGTTATACAGAATCGCATGAAAGCGGGCGTGCTTTCATAGGCGACGGTATGGATGTTAAACGCAAAGCCGCAATACCAATGAGCGCCACATGGACTCCAGGAGGCTTTGATCCGGGAACAGAGGTTGCTACACGTTATAAAGCCGATGTGCGTGAATCAGCTTCCGTGGCTCATATATACGGACAAAACCTGGCAGCTGCCGAATCAATGACTGCTATAGGTTCAGCCTGGGCCTGGTCGCCTGAGTATTTGAAGCCGACAGCCGATATGGAAATGGCTAATGGACTTAACCGTTTTGTAATACACACTTCAGTACATCAACCAGTAAATGATAAGATCCCCGGACTTGGTCTTGGCCCGTTCGGCCAGTGGTTCACCCGTCATGAGACCTGGGCTGAACAGGCTGCTCCGTGGATTACTTACCTGGCACGCAGCTGCTACATGCTGCAACAGGGGAAATTTGTTGCCGATGTGGTTTATTTCTACGGAGAAGACAACAATATAACAGCTTTGTTTGGTGAAAAGCTGCCACCCATTCCCGAAGGTTATAATTATGACTTTGTGAATGCCGATGCGCTTGTAAATTTATTGACCGTCAGTAAAGGACTGATAACCACACCCGGCGGTATGAGTTACCACATACTGGCCCTCGATCCTAACAGCAAATACATGTCATTGCCTGTTCTGCAAAAGATCCGTGACATGGTGAACAATGGAGCAATCGTTACAGGTCCGAAGCCTGTAAATACGCCCAGCCTGACTGATGACAAAAACGAATTCCAGTCAATAGCCGATCAGCTCTGGCCAAACGAAAATGGTGTTAATACTTTTGGTAATGGTAAGATCTTCACCGGACAAGAATTGGCAGAGGTTTTGAAATCGCTTGAACTAATGCCCGATTTTGAATATACCAGACCAATGGAAAATACCCGTCTTTTATTTGTTCATCGCAAACTGGATAATGTTGATTTCTACTGGATTAATAACCGCAACAACCGGGTGGAGGACCTTGAGGCCACATTCCGTGTTGAAGGCAGGGAAGCTGAGATATGGTATCCTGAAACTGCAAAAATCGAACAGGCTTCTTACAGTATAGCAGAAGGGGTTACCAGAGTTCCTCTGCACCTGGAACCAAACGATGCTGTTTTTGTGGTATTCCGTGATAAAGCAAAGGAAAAATCACGTATCATACTCCGGGCAAATGAAAAGCTGCTTGCTGTTATCGATGGCCCCTGGGAAATAAGCTTCCAACCCAACCGTGGAGCGCCTGAGCAAATATCAATTGATGCTCTTGCAGCCTGGAATGATAATACAGATCCGGGAGTGAAATATTTCTCTGGCACCGGAGTATATGCTAAAACCATCATGGCAGACGAAGAATGGTTTAACGGTGACGTAAAGTTATGGATTGATCTTGGCGAGGTTAAGAACCTTGCAGAAGTTATTGTTAATGGGAAATCACTTGGAATTATTTGGAAGACCCCATTCAGGGTGAATGTTACTGATGTTCTTAAAGCAGGGGAAAGCAACCTCGAAATAAAGGTGACTAACCTCTGGGTTAACAGACTCATTGGAGATCAGCAACCGGGTGTCTCAACAAAAATCACCTATACTACAATGCCATTTTACCAGGCTGATTCACCATTATTGCCTTCAGGACTTCTTGGCCCTGTCAGAATTGTGAGTCTGTCAACTGAATAAAGTTTATCAGGTTCAGTGTTATTTTTTTTGTTGAATCGAATAAGACCCTGACAATTCTCTGATCTCTTTTGAGGTCAGGGATGCCCGCTTCGGAGTCAATAGGATAGTTAATGATCTCCTGATACATACAGATAATACTAATCTGGAATTTATTGCACGATTTTAACTTAAAAAGGGGGAAAACAACATTCGTAGCGATCAAAGCTGCATATGAAGTCAACCGTCTGCTTTTCTTTTTTTGTTTCTTCTCGCCTTATAGATCAGATAGATTACGAAACCGACACCCAGGGCAATAAGAATATCACCAAGGTATGGGAAAATCTTATCTTTTATTTCATAAACGAAATATCCAATAACAGCAAGAATTATATTCCATATCCCTGCTCCGGCAACAGTATAAATTATGAAATTACGTATATTCATATTTGCCAGTCCTGCGGGTATTGATATCAGCTGACGTACAGCAGGTACCAGCCGTCCGATAAAAGTCGATGAATTCCCGTTCTTTATAAAGTAGTCTTCAGCATGCATGACTTTCTTTTCCGATAAAAGCAGTATTCTTCCTGCTTTTGATCCGGCCAGTTTATAGACGAGGGGCCTTCCAAGATATTTTGCCAGGTAATAGTTGATCAAAGCGCCGGTTAATGCACCAATAGTACCGGCAATAACGACACCAAAAACATTCATGTCGCCCTGTGCCGCTTTATATGCTGCAAATGGTATCACAACCTCTGATGGAAATGGAATAAATGAACTTTCTATGGCCATCAGCAAAGCCACCGTAAAGTAGTTCAGATTAGCCATATACCAGTCTAATACCGGTTGAATGATATCCATCATTGCTGATAATTCAGGTGACTAAGATAACCAACATTTTAAAATAGATAATAGGTCTTACCCGGATTACTAATTGAAGCTTGTTCAATAAAATCAGTAGTGTATTACATGGAGGAACAGGTTAAATTCCTGTCTTCGCTCAGTGCAAGCTTCTCTCTTTTTGGACTTTCGACCTCACCCACCCCGGTACCGCATTCACAAAAATTATAATCACTGATACTATTATGCAAACCGTAAGTAAAAGGTTTATCAGTCCCGGAACAAGAGTTTCAGCAACATTTAGCTGGGGTATATAAATATTCTTTATGTTCAGTATTGCGGCTGTCAGGGTTGTGATACCGACAAATGTCATTGGTAATATAGTCACCCATGCATATTTTGCCCTGCCCCGGTTAATAATAAATGATGTCCCTATTGCAAGTGCAATGGTGGCAAGCAACTGGTTGGCAGCTCCGAACATTGGCCATATTGTCGACACTGTTCCCGTATAAATAAAGTAAGCCCAGGTAAATACAATCAATAAACTGGCAATAAGGTTTCCCGGGAGCCAGTTTGTTTTACCGAACGGCTTATAAACCTTACCTAATGCCTCCTGCAATAAAAACCTTCCTATTCTTGTTCCGGCATCTATTGTTGTCAGTATGAACAAGGCCTCGAACATAATTGCAAAATGATACCAGTACGACATCAGGTGCTTCATTCCCGGGATTGATGTAAAAATATAAGCCATACCAACACCCAGCGACACTGCTCCTCCTGTGCGTCCTGCTATATTTTCACCCACACTTGCCGAAAGCTGATCAAGATTTGATTCTGTAAAACCCATCTCATGAAGCTTTGGGAGTATTGCCTGAAGTTTATCGACCGGGACATTGATCTGGAAATAGTCGAGAGGAAGCAGGCTGGTGGCAGCTATCAATGCCATGATACTTATAGCACCCTCTGTAAGCATAGAACCTACTGCAATAGGCTTAATATCAGCTTCTTTCATTACCATCTTGGGAGTTGTTCCGGAGCTCACAAGCGAATGAAAACCTGAAATTGCACCACATGCTATTGTAATGAACAGATATGGATAAAGTTTCCCCGGAATAATTGGTCCCCCGCCTTTGCCAAACTCGGTAAAAGCCGGCATTTTTATTTCCGGAGCAACAATGATCAGACCGATGGCAAGCAGGGCAATTACGGAGATCTTCATTATGGAGCTCAGATAATCACGGGGAGAAAGAAGGATCCAGACCGGTAGAACCGATGCCAGGAATCCGTATACAGCTATCAGGATAGTCAGGGTTTTATGATCAAAGGTAAACCACGCTGCAAATTGCGATTCGGGCACATAACGGCCAAGAACCACTGCTATAATTAGCATAATTACACCAAAAACAGTTGCCTCAACCGCCTTTCCTTTTCGTATCCTGAATATCCATATTCCCATAACAATCGCTATCGGTATCGTTGATGCTATGGTGAATGTACCCCATGAACTCTCGGCAAGGGCATTTACAACAACAAGACCTAATCCGGCCAGGGCAATGACAATAATCAATATTATGGCAAAGGTGGTAGTAATACCACTAACTCTGTTTATTTCGGCTTTTGCTATCTCTGCCAGTGATTTACCATCGTGCTGAACTGATGCCGTGAGAATCACGAAATCATGTACAGCTCCTGCCATCACCGCTCCGATAAGCATCCATAAGAAACCCGGCATAAATCCGAACTGGGCCGCAAGAACAGGACCTACAAGTGGCCCTGCACCTGCAATCGCTGCAAAATGATGACCAAAGAGTACTCCCTTTTTTATAGGATAATAATTCTGACCATCATACAACCTGTGGGCAGGAGTCACTGCCAGGTCGTTCCTGACAGCAACCTTGGCTGCTACAAAGCTGAAATAGAGTCTGTATGCTAAAGCGAAAAGGGCAATGGACCCGATTACAAAGGGCATTGCATTCATAACTCAATACAGTTCAGTGATGAATGAATGTAACAAAATTAACATTTCCCTTCTCTTGTGCAATCAAGTCGGGAGTTAAAATCACAAAACATACTGAATAATCAGGTATTCTTTCCAACACTTGTATATTTTATTTTCTCTATAATTAGTAAATTGCAATAATTATCTTCAAGATGATATATGTTTTCCCCTACAGACTTAAATTTAAATTATTACTAAAATGGTTGTAGAAAAGACTTTTGATCTGCTCGAAAGGTTTAAGAACCTCTTTGACCAAAAAGAGGATACTTTATGTGCAAAGCAGGATGGAGCATGGGTGAAGTACAGCTCAAGGGATTATATTGATTACTCATATAATTTCAGCTATGGACTTCTTGAACTCGGTCTTCAAAAGGGTGATAAAATAATTACCGTCACAAATAACCGCCCCGAATGGAATTTCGTTGATATGGGAATGGCCATGATCGGGATTATCCATGTTCCGGTATTCACATCACTGAATACGGCTGATTATCAATATATTATCAGCCATAGTGAGGCAAAAATGCTTATGGTTTCCGATCAAAAGCTGTGGAAAATCATCAGCCCTTCAATAGCTGCTTCAGATCAGTCTCTCCTGGTTTATTCCTTTGATGAAATTGAGGGAGTAAAAAACTGGAAAGAGATAGTTGAAAGCGGAAAGAAAAATAGCGAAAAACACAAGCTTACGGTCGAATCAATTAAAAGCTCTGTGCAATCCGATGATTTTGCATCCCTTATATATACGTCAGGAACAACAGGTAAGGCAAAGGGAGTGATACTTACACACAGGAATATGGTAAGCAACTTCCTTGCCGCTACAGATGTTTTCAAGCTGAAACCGGAAGATAAATATCTCAGTATCCTTCCTTTATGCCATGTTGGGGGAAGACTGGGGAACTACCAGACCCAGTACAGCGGTACCGGTATTTATTATGCGGAGAATATGGGCACAATAGCTGCAAATATGGCGGAGATCAAACCTGATGGATTCGATGCCGTCCCGAGAGTGCTGGAAAAATTCTACAGCACAATAATATCAAAAGGCAACAAGCTGACAGGAATGAAGAAAAAGATCTTCTTCTGGGCCGTTAACCTGGGTCTGAAGTACAAACCATTCGAAGAAAACGGATGGTTTTATGAAAGAAAATTGAAGATCGCCGATAAACTGATATTCAGCAAGTGGCGCGAAGCACTGGGCGGAAATGTCAGAATTGTAGGATGCGGTGGAGCCAGTTTGCAGTCAAGGCTCGAAAGGATATTCTGGGCAGCAGGTATCAAAATAATTAATATGTACGGTCTTACCGAAACCTCACCGATAATTACAATCAACAGAACCGAAAAGGGAATGGTGAAGCTTGGTTCTGTTGGTATGACAATAGAAGGTGTTGAAGTAAAGATTGCCGATGACGGAGAGATTCTTTGCAAAGGTCCTAATATTACACCCGGTTATTACAAGGATCCTGAACTGACCAGGGCTGCCTTCGATGATGAGGGCTGGTTCTATACAGGTGACATAGGCCATATTGAGGATGGAAAATTCCTGATGGTCACCGACAGGAAAAAAGAGATATTCAAGCTGTCAAACGGTAAATTCATTGCACCACAGATAATTGAAAATATTTTTAAAGAGTCACCAGTGATAGACCAGATAATGGTCGTAGGCGAACATGAAAAATTTGCCAGCGCACTTATTTCTCCTAATTTCAGATATTTTGATGATTGGAAAACATCGAATAAAATTTCCTTTTCTAATAATGAAGAGCTCATTCAAAACAGTAAAGTACATTCATTTATCACTTCAGAAGTTGAGAGGCTGAACAAAAAACTTAGTCCTGTTGAAAAAATAAACAGATTCAGACTGGTACAGGATGAATGGACTCCTGTAACAGGGGAACTATCGCCTACATTGAAACTGAAGCGTCAATTTATCCTTGATAAGTACAAAATGCTTGTAAGTCAGATCTATAATAAATAATACACTTAACACTCTTCAATGAATTTAACAAAAGTCAGCGATAAAAAAACAGAGAAAATGTTTCTTGACACAGCCCGGGTCATTTATAGAAATGACAATACATGGGTATGTCCGTTAGACAACGACATCAAAGCTGTTTTTGACCCTGGGAGAAATCCCTATCACAAGCATGGAGTAGTAGAAAGGTGGGCTCTCACAGATGATAATAAAAAGCTTATAGGCAGGATTGCCGCTTTTATTGACTTTAACCTGGCAAACTCATACGACCAACCAACAGGAGGCATAGGATTTTTTGAATGTATAGATGATAAAAATGCCGCATTCCTTCTTTTTGATACTGCAAAAGAATGGCTTAAAGAAAAAGGGATGGAAGCTATGGATGGTCCAATAAACTTTGGGGAGACAGATAAATACTGGGGCCTGCTGGTAAACGGCTTCACCCACCCTTCGTTTGATGTGGTTTATAATCATCCCTATTACCAGGATCTGTTTGAATCATATGGTTTCCAGGCCTATTATAAAATGGAAGGCTTCCATCTCGATATCACCAAACCATTGCCTGACAGGTTCAACAGGATAGCAGAATGGGTCTATAATAAACCCGGATACGAATTCAGACATTTCACCTGGAAAGAACAGGAAAAGTATACAAAGGACTTTGCCGAAGTATTCAATGAAGCATGGGCATCATTCAAGCAAAATTTTGAACCTCTCGAGCCCGAATATATCAGACAGACCTTGAAAAAAGCAAAGCCTATTTTAGATGAAGAAATGATATGGCTGGCATACTTTGAGGAAAAACCGATAGCTATATATCTTATGTTCCCCGATCTGAATCAGATAATAAAACATCTCAACGGGAAACTTCATCTTATTAATATTCTGAAGTTTTTATGGCTGAAGAAAAAGAAGGTGATGACCCGGGCCAGGGGTATGCTGATGGGTGTTATTCCAAAATTCCAGAAGCTGGGGATTGAATCGGCTTTTATTTATAACCTGGTTAAAGTCTTTAAGAAAAAACCACATTATACTGAGATTGAGTTCTCATGGGTCGGCGATTTTAATCCCAGGATGAGAAAGATATTCATTTCGGTGGGTAGTGTGCCTGTAAAAAACTATATCACATACAGGTACCTCTTCGACAGGACAAAGGAATTCAAGAGATATCCCATACCGGAATAAAGTGTGGAGTGACTAAAGTGTGAAGTACTTAGGGTTATTTCCTGAACACTTTGTAACTTTAGGCACTTACAATGAAATATGACATTATAATTATCGGCGCAGGACTTGGAGGACTTACTGCAGGAGCCAAGCTGACAAGGGAAGGTAAAAAAGTACTTGTGATTGAACAACATAACCATCCGGGGGGATGTGCAACTACCTTTAAACGAGGTAATTTCACTCTTGAAGTAGGATTGCATGAGATGGACGGACCTTCACCACGCGATATGAAAACCAGGATCTTTAACGACCTGGATGTTTTCACCAACGTCGAATTTATCAAAGTCCCGGAGTTCTACAGGTTCATCAATGATCGTTACAGTGTCACCATCCCCCATGAACCTGAAATTGCCATTGAGAGATTATCGGAACTGTTTCCGACAGAAAAAGAAGGGATCAAAGCCTACTTCGACCAGCTTCTTGCCACGCCGAAAAGGACAGAGGAAAAAGATAACAACGTTGCTGACTTCCTTGATTCTATTATAAATAATGATGACCTGAAGCTGATACTTCTCGGCAACATCGGTTATTTCCATGATGACCCATGTTCATTATCACTGGCTTATTACACAATGGCACAACGAAGCTACTATACTGGTGGCGCAAGCTTTATTAAGGGAGGTTCCCAGAAACTGTCCGATCATCTGGCAGCCTATCTGAAAGATCATGGCGGGGAGTTTCTTTTCAATCATATCGCAACCGGAATATCGACTGACGGCAATAAAGTAACCGGCGTTACTTATAAAAAGAAAAATGATCCTGACTCGCAGGAAATGAAAGCTATGGCCGGCGAAATAGTTGCCAATAATGCTATCCCCAATGTTGCAAGGCTACTCCCTCCCGAAACTGGCAGGGAGCTTAACAAGGAGATAAGCAGCCTGAAGTGTGGTGCTTCATTGCTAACGGTGTACTTAGGATTCAGCAGGCCTCCCAGGGAACTTGGACACAATTATTATTCAACTGCTCTGTTTGACAGTTCCGTGAGATCAATCAGGGATATTTACAGAAATAATAATGATGATTTTTCAAGACGCAGTTTTATTTTTGTCGATTATGGACAGGTTGATTCCGGACTTGCCCCCGCAGGAAAGAGCGTTGGAGCAATTTGCTGCGTTGATTATCTCAAAGACTGGGAAAACCTGGATAAAAAAGAGTATGCTTCGAAGAAAAAGCAGATAACCGAAACACTTATTCAAAGACTTGATAAAATAATTCCCGGGATAAAAAATATTATTGAATACTCTGAAACAGGAACATCATCCACTGTAAGACGCTATACTCTTAATCCAGGAGGTGCAGTTTACGGCTTTGCCCAAACACCATCACGGAAAACATTTGATTCATTTAAACTTCTTGATAATCTTTACTTTGCATCGGCATGGGGCAAGGCCGGCGGCGGTTTTTCAGGAGCCATCATAGGCGGTTATCTCTGTGCATATAACATACTGAGAAAAAGGCATACCTGAATAAAACACCGGTAAATAGTAATAGAAGCAAGACCGGTTATCTCTCTTAATCAGGAGCTATCAGTCGAATTCATATGCATCCGTTCAATTCTCTTTTCAACAGGCTGGTCAATAATTATCGGCACTTTTTCTTCAATTGTAATGGTGGTATCAAGGTTAAGCGCTCTGATATCCGTAATACCAATCTTTCTGACAATATTATGAAGCATAAGGATGAAGTTCTCCCAGTTTGACAGTGAGATATCACGTGACATTATCCGGTCAATCAAAATGAATTTAAAATCGCCTTCAATATTATATTTTTTCATTGAGTTAAAACTACTCTTAACCTTTATTTCACCTGATTTTACAAGGTCTTCCAGTACCTCCTTGAAATAGAGGTTAACCTTTGGTGCAATCTTAAATCCGAGGTAAAAATCAACTCTTATGAGGATCCCGGGTATGATCTGTGTCACCTTGTAATTAAACCTGTTAGGATCATTCACCCTGTCGACATGTATGAACCAGTATGTATCCGCTCTCTTTGGCTGCTTATGAAATATGCTGTATATCACTTTTGACTCAACATGGTCAAGTCTGTTGGCGCGTATCAGATAAACAAGGTTGGTTGCAAACTTTGGAACGGACTCATCCTTGCTCAGATCCTTAAAAATCTTTAGGTAATTGTCAAGACTGGCAAATGTAATATACCTGTTCTTTAATTTACGGCCGAAATACCAGCCAAACATTACAAGGAAACATAGTGAAGCCAGCAGAATTGTAAACCAGCCTCCCGAGGTGAATTTATGAAGATTAGCTATCAGGAAGCTTCCCTCAACCGTTACAAGGACCATGAAAAGAACCAGTACCAGCCTGTGATTTATCCCTTTCTGCAATAAGAAATATAAAAGAAGGAGGGTTGTTATTATCTCAGCAATGTTTATGGATAACCCATAGGCAGCTGTCATATTTGCAGATTCCTTAAAAAAGATAACAGTAAAACTGCATGTTATCCAGAGGAACCAGTTCACAAGAGGCAGATAGATCTCCCCTCTTATCAATGAGGGATGGAGGATTCTTATTTTAGGCCAGAAATTCAGTGAAACTGCTTCACTGATAAGAGTATACGACCCTGTAATTATTGCCTGGCTGGCTATGATAGCTGCTGCAGTCGCCATGATAATCCCGGGAATAAGAAACCACTTTGGCATCATTTCAAAAAAAGGATTCATGAATGTACCCTTATCAATATTCATCATCAGCCAGGCACCCTGTCCGAAATAGTTCAATAAAAGTGCAACCTTAATAAATGACCATGAGATCCTTATGTTTGACTTGCCACAGCGGCCAAGTTCGGTATAAAGTGCTTCAGCACCTGTAGTACACAGGAAAACTGCACCCAGTAAAATAAATCCTCCCGGATATGCGGCAAGAAACCTGTAAGCATACTGAGGATTGACAGCCCGAAGTATATCAGGATGATGGATTAATTGCGAAAAACCAATTATGGCAAGTATCGAAAACCATAAAACCATTAAAGGTCCGAACGATTTCCTGATAAAGCCGGTACCAAACTGCTGAATGAAAAAGAGAGCTGCAAGAATTATGAGAACAATCGGAACTGCATGAATATCAGGATTATATAGCTTAAAGCCCTCTACTGAAGATGTTACTGTGATAGCAGGTGTAAGAACTCCATCGGCAAGAAGTGCAGCACCTCCGATCATAGTAATAATGGCAATCCATTGTGATTTATCTTTGATAAGTGCAATGAGGGCAAAAATACCCCCTTCTCCATTATTATCAGCCCTTATGGCTACCACTACATATTTTATCGTTGTTGAAATAGTAAGAGTCCAGAAAATGCAGGAAAGACCACCGTAGATGAGCAGTTCGTTTAAATTTTCGGCACCTCCCCTGAGGATCGCTTTCATTGTATAAAGCGGGCTTGTGCCAAGATCGCCAAATACTATTCCGAGAGTGATTATTGCACCGGCAAGAGAGAGCCGTTTTACATCGAGATTAAATAAATTCCTGTTCATGCTTCCCTGTAAATAGAGAAAGATATCAAAGTTATAAATAATTTATCTTTGTGACCGTAATATAAAGATATAAAAGCTCAGGAATATGTTCAGAAAAACATTGTTATGTCTGATTCTCATCTCTCTACAGTGCTTATTAAAAGCACAATCGTTTGATGATACAGGGAATAGACTTTCATTGCTTTTCATTGGTGATATAATGGGCCACGATACACAGATAAGGTCAGCTGAAAACGGGGACACAGGCACCTGGGATTATAATGACATGTTCATGTATATAAAACCCCTTATCTCTGAGGCAGACATTGCAATAGCAAACTTTGAAGTTACCCTTGCCGGTCCTCCATATAAAGGATACCCTCTGTTCAGCTCACCGGCTGCACTGGCTCATGCCTGCAGTAATGCCGGCATTGATTACCTTGTCATAGCCAACAATCATGCAGTTGATCGTGGAAGAAACGGTATCACCGGTACCATAAACAGGCTCGACAGTCTGGGAATACCTCATACAGGAACCTTCGTAAATAAAGTTGCAAGGGACTCTCTTTATCCTCTGATGATAACCAAAAAGGGACTTAATATAGCACTGCTGAATTATACATACGGCACAAACGGGATAAAGGTACAGAAACCTGTTATAGTAAATATGCTTGACAGAAACCTTATTGCGGGAGACATTGAAAAAGCAAAAAACAAAAAGGCTGATTTTATTATTCTTTTTCTTCACTGGGGAATTGAATATGATACAATACCTTCGGACACTCAGGTTGAAATGGCCGAATACTTTTTCTCATGCGGCGCAGACCTTATAATAGGTTCCCATCCTCACGTACTTCAGAAGATGATATGGTACAGGGGAGATACAACATACAACAATAAAGCTATTGTCTATTCCCTGGGTAATTTTGTCTCAAACCAGAGGAAACCCAAAACTGACGGAGGATCGATGGTAAAAATCGATCTCGAAAAAACAGATACTTCTGTAAACATTTTAAATGCAGGCTATTACCTGACCTGGGTATATACTCCGGTTGAAAACTACAGACTGAGGTTTTTTATACTTCCCTGTTCCGAATTTGAGAACCGGCCCTGGTTCTTCCCGAAACAAAAAGACTATTTGCAGATGAAGAGATTCCTGTACGACTCAAGGTCTCTTCTTTACAAACAAAACATAAATGTTAAAGAGTACATCTTCAACGGAACCGGCTGGTTATTGAATAATTGATCGTGCAATCATGCAATCATGCAATCATGAATTAAATCGGTTTTTTGTGATAATTAAATTAATATCTCTGATAGATTATCTCGATATTTATAAATATAATTGCAGAGAAAACAAATTTTCTTGCCGAAAGGATAAATATGAATGATTCTGTTTACGTGCTTTCAGTCACGGCAATCTCGATAGGATTTGTGCATACGATTCTGGGGCCAGATCATTATTTACCGTTCATAGTTCTTAGCGAAGCGAAAAAATGGAATCTGAAGAAAACAATGTTTATTACTTTCCTGTGTGGTCTGGGACATGTTCTTAGCTCTGTTGTCCTGGGTTTGGTTGGAATAGCGGTAGGAATTTCCCTGAACAGGCTCGTTAATATAGAGTCATTCAGGGGAAATATAGCAGCATGGCTTTTTATAGCATTCGGACTCGTTTATATGGTTATCAGTATCAGGAACCTGATTAAGAACAAAAGGCATACACATGTTCATTATCACATAGGAGGGGAACATCATGAGCATGAACATGATCATCATAAGGAGCATACTCATTTACATGATACCGACATTGTTAAAACTACTCCCTGGGTTCTTTTCCTGATATTTATTTTTGGGCCGTGTGAACCCCTGATTCCAATCGTTATGTATCCGGCAGCAGAGAATAATATTTCCGGAGCTGTTGTTGTTTCATTGCTGTTCTCAATAGTAACAATAGCAACAATGATGTCGGTTGTACTTGCCTTCAAACTTGGATTAAGTAAATTGAATCTCAAGCCCTTGGAAAAATATGCCCACCTGATTGCAGGAAGCATGATATTTCTTTCAGGAGTGGCAATTCAGTTTCTGGGATTATAAGGTTATACCCGCTTCGTGTTATTTTTTTCTGAACAATAATCGAACTTCCGGATCAATGGTTATTAATGCATCAGGATCAGCTTTTAAACTTATCCGGGTTATTTTATCACTTACCCTGATCTTTTCATTTCTTATTCCTTTTGAGTCTTTTAAACCTAATTCAAGATTAAAGGTGAAAAGATAATCCTGCATCTGTTCAATTGAAACAATGATGGTGCCTTTTACATTACCTTCCCCGGTGGTGATCTTAAGATCAGGCTGTCCTGCGACATAAAGCCACTGGTGAAAGAACCACCCCATATCCCTTCCACTCACATCTTCCATAACCTGTCTGAGATCATCTGTCAGTGCATTTCCGTACCTGTATCTCTCGTAAAAAAGCCTGATACCTTTCCAGAAATCCTCCTCCCCGATCTCGAAACGAAGCATATGAAGTACCCAGGCCCCCTTTTGATACGAATTGGCATTTAATAATTTCATAAGGTCGGTTATTGTTGTATCTATAACAGGGGCCGGGTTTCTTTCATAATACCTGATAACTCTCTCACGGGCAGCAGTCATGCTTTTTACCAGTTGCTCAACACCATATGTTTTTTCAAAATAGACAGATGTCAGATATGTGGCAAAACCCTCGCTCAGCCATATATGATGCCAGTCTTTTTCAGTTACTGAATTACCAAACCACTGGTGCGCAATTTCATGAGCTATAAGGCTTTCTGAACGTCCTTGTCCGGTAACGGATTTCTCTGAATAAAATATACACCCGGCATTTTCAAGTCCTCCAAATATTGTTTTCGACTGAACATTTGCAAGTTTTTCGAACGAATAGGGACCTATAAGCCTGCAATAAAATACAAGAGGTTTTACTGCGATAGCATAATCATTAAATCCCTCTTCACGATTTTCAGCATAAACCCATGACCAAACAGGTATGTTTTCCACAACTCCTGCCAGAGAAGTGGCAAAAGAAGCAGCCCCAAAAGCCATAACTTTAACAGGAAGTGGAACATCTTCTTTCCAGTGCGTAAGCCTTTCACCTCCGGGAAGGTCGCTTTCTTCTATCAGGTGACCACTTCCAACAACTTCATAACGCCATGGTGCAGTAATTATAAAATCGACTGTTGCCTTGTCTGACGGATGATCAACCACGGGAAGATAATTGGAAGCCCTGTCGGGCCAATGATCGGAAAAAAAGGTTCGATTCCCGAACTTATTTCGTGAAATAATAAGTCCATCGGCAGGTATACCGGAATAATCGATAGATATTATACCTGTATCACCACGGCATACCATTTTCCTCGGATAGATCTTCAGCATGTTGTCTTCATGATGCCATTTCACACCTTCCCTGTCAAAAGTAACACCGGCTGTTTTCATCCCTTTCCCGGTGCTGTCATAATTCTTAAAGTTAAATGTTATTTCAGAAACAGGATCTCTAAAAACGAGCATGATAATGGTTCTGCCTTCAATATTATCGGTAGTATCATTCAGGTTAAGATTAAACTCATAATGAATAATATCGATTGCCGGATCGGGAAGTTGACTGAAAAATGCCGATACAAATATCGAAATCATAAAAAATGCTACAGCAACCGTCAGAATTCTCATAATATTAAATTTAGAAGGTGATATTCAAAGTTAACAGGCAAAATAAAATAAAAAAATAAAATGGTGATTCTCATTATTCAAGGTCAATCGCATGGTGATATTAATTCTTACGTGAATTAGCATTTAATTCTTAGCTTTGCAGAAGTTAAAGTTAAAGTTAAAATCAAAATAATGACTTACGATTATAATACTCAGAGAAAGAGGATGGCATTACCTGAGTATGGCAGGAATGTCCAGAAAATGGTCGATCATATCAAAACCATAGAAAACAGGGAGGAAAGAAACCGTGCCGCAAGAACAATTATCCAGATAATGGGAAATCTTAATCCTCATCTGCGCGATGAAGGAGATTTCAAGCATAAGCTATGGGATCATCTTGCCCTTATTGCTGATTTTGAGCTGGATATCGACCCCCCATATCCCCCGCTTGAACCGACCAGTCTGAATGAAAAACCCAACCAGATACCATACCGGCAGGAGGATATAAGGTATCTTCACTATGGACGCATCATTGAAATGATGATCGATGCTGCATCCGAAATGAAAGACGGTGAAGAGAAAGAATATTTTACTACTCTTATTGTCAACCAGATGAAGAAAGCATATGTCACCTGGAACAGAAACCAGGTAGCAGATGAAGTAATTATTAGTGATATGATAATGCTATCCGGCGGCAGGCTTAAAATGACCGAAGGAGTAAAGATCCTTGAGATTAAGGATTTACTGCCACAAGTTAAAAGAAAACCCCAGGGAAAGATCCATGGTAAACAACAGAATAAGCAATACGGCAGGAAAAAAGGATATATCCGACACTGATGGCGACTTTTATTGTTCAAGGCGGGAAATCCCTGAAAGGGGAAATAATCCCACAGGGCGCTAAAAATGAAGCCTTGCAGGTAATATGCGCCACACTTCTCACATCCGAAACTGTTACAATTAACAACATTCCCGACATCAGCGATGTTAATAATCTGATAGATCTTGTTGAATGTCTGGGAGTTAGCGTCACAAGAGAAACGAAATCGAAAATCAACTTCAAGGCTGCAGAAATAAACCTCGAACATCTTCAATCCGACGAATACAGGGAGCAAAGCAATAGTCTAAGAGGATCTATCATGATTGCAGGTCCCCTTCTTGCGAGGTTTGGCAAAGCGTGTATCCCAAAACCAGGTGGTGATAAGATAGGTCGTCGCCGTATTGACACACATTTCATCGGCTTTCAGAAACTGGGAGCACAATTTGAATTTGATACAGCCGATCCCTTCTTCAGAATAGAAGCTCCTTTACTGTCAGGTACATATATACACCTTGATGAAGCATCAGTAACCGGCACTGCCAATATAATAATGGCTTCAGTTCTTGCCAGGGGCCGCACCGTCATCTATAACGCGGCCTGTGAACCCTATATTCAGCAACTTTGCAGAATGCTTGTTTCAATGGGAGCAAAAATTGACGGTATAGGATCCAATCTTCTTTTTATCGATGGAGTAACAGAGCTGGGAGGATGTACTCATACCATCCTGGCTGACATGATCGAGATCGGTTCATTTATTGGCATGGCAGCAATGACAGAATCAGAGATAACCATCAAGGATGTTTCTTATGCAAACCTCGGTATAATCCCTGATTCATTCCGCCGGCTTGGTATAAAACTTGAAAGATCAGGCGATGATATCTATATACCCCGCCAGGAACATTATGAGATCGAAACCTTCATTGATGGATCAATAATGACAATTGCCGATGCAATATGGCCGGGGCTGACTCCTGATCTGCTGAGTATTTTCCTTGTTACTGCAATTCAGGCAAAGGGTGCAGTTCTCATTCATCAGAAAATGTTTGAAAGTCGTCTCTTCTTCGTTGACAAGCTTATCGATATGGGTGCCCGGATTATTCTGTGCGATCCTCACAGAGCTACTGTAATAGGTCATGACAGACAAATTAAGCTTCGAGGCACTGTTATGTCATCCCCCGACATAAGGGCCGGTGTTGCACTGCTAATTGCCGCTCTTTCAGCTGAAGGAAAAAGCATCATACATAATATCGAACAAATAGACAGGGGATACCAGAAAATTGATGTCAGGCTGAATGCTCTGGGCGCGGATATAGAAAGGCTGTAAGGTGTATCATTTATTATAGACTATAGGCGATATATTTCATTTCACAATACATATCGCATATCGCATATCGTAAATAATATATTCCCTTGCCCTGTCAAAATGTCAATCATTGACTCTTGGCAAACTATTTGCAACCCGAAAATAATTAAATCGAAATTATATACGAATATGGTTAAGAAGAAGAGGCCGGATCAGCACGAGACAAAACAGAAAAAACAAGACGATACACTTGATAGTAAGGATAACAGCATCGTTCAGGAGAACATCACAGCTGATAAACGGGAGGTAACTGATACTGAAAATAAGGAGAAACAATCCACCAGCACAAAAGATGTTGAGTCTGACAAAGTTGAATCCGTTGAAAAATCACCGGAGGAAAAAGTGGCAGAAATGCAGGATAAATATCTGCGTCTGTCGGCTGAATTTGATAATTACAGAAGAAGGACACTGCGTGAGAAAATGGAGTTGGCAAAATATGGTGGAGAGAGTCTGCTCCTGAATATTCTTCCTCTTATCGATGATTTTGAAAGAGCACTTTCACATATGGAATCTGCAACTGATAGTGTTGCAATGAAAAAAGGAATTGATCTCATTTACGTGAAACTCATAGAATTCCTCAAGCAGAACGGTGTCAGGGAGATCGAATCTCTCGACTGTAACTTTAATGTCGATCTGCATCATGCAGTGGCTAAAAAAGCGGTCGGGAAAGAGGAGAAAAAAGGAAAAATAATCGAGGTGATACAAAAAGGTTATTATTTGCAGGATAAGGTATTAAGACATTCAAAAGTGGTTGTGGGAGAATAGTAACCGGTTCCCCGAGTTAAAATCAAAGGGATGGGAAAAAGAGATTATTATGAAATTCTGGGAGTATCAAAAAATGCCTCCAAAGAAGAGATAAAGAAGGCTTACAGAAAACAGGCTTTGAAGTATCATCCCGATAAGAATCCGGGTGACAAGAAGGCTGAGGAGCATTTTAAAGAGGCCGCAGAAGCCTATGAGGTCCTCAGAAATGATGATAAAAAAGCCCGGTACGACAGGTACGGTCATGCAGGCGTAAGTGGTGCAGGAAATGGCTTTGGAGGAGGCGGGATGACCATGGAGGATATCTTCTCATCCTTCGGGGATATTTTTGGCGATGCTTTTGGGGGATTTGGAGCCTTCACCGGAAGCAGCAGACGGGGACGTAGAGTCAAGAAGGGAAGTAACCTCCGGGTGAAGGTCAAGCTTACACTACATGAAATTGCAAATGGTGCCGAGAAAAAGATCAAGGTCTCAAGATATGATACCTGTACAGCTTGCGGCGGAACGGGAGCTGCCGATTCTCAAAGCCTTTCAACATGCTCCACATGCCGCGGAACAGGTCATGTGACAAGGGTGACAAATACAATACTCGGACAGATGCAGTCAACTTCCGTATGCCCTTCATGCGGCGGCGAGGGTAAAACCATAACAAAAAAATGTCCTGTCTGCTACGGAGAGGGAATAGTACAAAAGCAAGATGTAATAAAGATAAACATACCTGCGGGAGTGGGCAAAGGGATGCAAATGACTGTTGCCGGCAAGGGAAATGCACCCCGAAGAGGCGGTATACATGGAGACTTGCTCGTAGTAATTGACGAGGAGGATCATCCCGAGCTTATCAGGGAAGGTAACGATTTGATATACAACCTTTTCATAAGTGTTCCGGATGCTGTTCTGGGAGCACACGTTGAAGTACCAACAATTGATAATAATGTCAAAATAAAAATTGAGCCGGGGACCCAGCCAGGCAAGATACTGCGCCTGAGAGGAAAAGGACTACCTGAAGTTAACGGCTACGGAAGAGGCGACCTCCTGGTAAATGTCAATGTTTGGATACCAAAAAATCTGAGCAGAGAAGAGGCAAAGATCATAGAAAAATTTAAAGAGTCAGGTACCTTCACTCCTAAACCCGATAAGAACGATAAAGGATTCTTCGAAAGAATGAGAGGGTATTTTGAATAGGAGTTTTTATATATTTACCACTTATTTTAAAAACCACAATTGATATTTTATGCCACTATTTGAAGCAAAGAACATTACCAAAACATTCGGTAACTTCACTGCCCTGGATAATGTAAGTATATCAGTGCCTGAGCAGTCCATTTACGGACTTCTTGGTCCGAACGGGGCCGGAAAGACAACATTGATCAGGATAATTAACCAAATAACAGGGCCTGATGCCGGTGAACTTTTCATGAATGACCGTAAACTTGTTCCCGGGGATGTACAGGTTATTGGTTACCTGCCTGAAGAACGCGGTCTTTATAAAAAAATGAAAGTAGGCGAACAGGCTCTCTACTTTGCCCAACTTAAAGGACTTACAAAGGCTGAAGCCATAAAGAGACTGAGATACTGGTTCAAAAAACTTGATATTGTAGACTGGTGGGACAAAAAGGTTGAAGAACTCTCAAAAGGGATGCAGCAAAAGGTACAGTTCATAACCACTGTGCTTCATGAGCCAAAACTTATAATCTTTGACGAACCCTTCACGGGATTTGACCCAGTGAATGCCAATATTATCAAGAATGAGATCCTGTTTCTGAGGGAAAAAGGAGCAACCATAATATTCTCAACACACAATATGGGATCGGTGGAAGAACTGTGTGATAATATTACACTGATAAATAAAGCAAAGACCATTCTTGAAGGTAGCGTGGATGATATCCGCAGAAAATGGGCTGCCAACGAATATGAACTTGTCTTTGAAGACGAGATAAGCCTGAAGGAAAATGGTCAGTTCAAAATCCTTGATTCCCGGTATGAAGATAACAGAAGTCTAATAAGGCTTAAAACTGAAAAGGATATCCCGTCAAATGAGATACTGAATGAGGTAATGAAGTCAGGAAAAATAATTTCCTTCAACCCGGCCCTTCCTTCAATGAATGAAATTTTTATCAGGGTAGTAGAAGCACGTAATTAATTCTGAAACATCCACATTATGAACAAGATATCTGTTATTATTAAAAGAGAATACCTTACCAGGGTAAGGAAAAAATCATTCATCATAATGACTATCCTGGCACCTTTACTAATAGCGGCTTTGATAGTGGTCCCCACTTTAATAATGATGAACGACGATAAGGATTTTAAAAAAATAGCTGTTATTGAAGATGGATCTGACCTTTTCCGAAATGTAATACCTGACACAAAAGATGCTGATTATATCTACCTCGAAAACACCTCTGTCAATGATTTGAAAACAAATTTCGAACAAGCCGGGTATTACGGCATCCTATGGATCTCACCCGAGTTAATAAATACACCAAATGCAATACAGCTTATCTCAAAGAAACAACCGTCTATTGGTCTTCTCGATCATATCTCCTCATCTCTTGAAAAGGAAATTGAGAAACAAAAACTTCTGGCATATAATATTAAAGACCTCGACAATATCCTTAAGGATGTAAAAACGAATGTCTCAGTTCAGACAATAAGAATTGACGATTCAGGACAGTCGGTACAAACAAGTACCGGGATAGCAATGGCTCTTGCATATATAGGTGGTTTCCTGATGTATATGCTTGTTTTTATGTTCGGAGCCCAGGTAATGAGAGGCGTCATTGAAGAGAAAACAAGCAGGGTTGTTGAGGTCATTGTCTCCTCGGTAAAACCTGTTCAGCTGATGATGGGTAAAATTATCGGCATAGCCCTGGTCGGACTTACACAGTTCCTGATCTGGGTTATCCTTACAGTTGGAATGGTTGCAGTAGTAAAAACAGTTGTCTTTAAAGATAAGGACATCACAGAGGTAGCACAAACCATGCCTCAGAATATAATGACTCAAAACCAGGAGTCCATCCCTCCTGCCCAGGCTGAAGAGATGTCGCAAGGTCTTGAGGAGTTCACTCGGTTGTTCGAAAATGCGATGAACCAGGACTGGCTCCTGATAATTTTATCATTCATATTTTATTTCCTTACCGGTTATCTTCTTTATGCCTCTGTTTTTGCGGCAATTGGCTCAGCCGTTGACAATGAAACAGAGACACAGCAGTTTATGCTGCCGGTCACAATACCGATAATACTTGCCCTTATGGTAGCCATGGGAACCATGCAAAATCCGGAAAGTTCAATAGCCTTCTGGTTTTCAATAATTCCCTTCACCTCTCCAATTGTTATGATGGCACGTATCCCCTTTGGAGTACCATACTGGCAGATTTTTCTTTCAATGTTCCTGATGGTGATAACATTTATCGGATTTGTCTGGATGGCAGCCAAGGTATACCGCACGGGCATCCTGATGTACGGAAAGAAATCATCATGGAAAGAGATATGGAAATGGCT
>CAZWZQ010000036.1:22956-25641 GCA_964638955.1 uncultured Rikenellaceae bacterium
ATATGCCAAGAATATTAGTAATAGATGATGAAAAAGCTATCCGGAATACTCTGAAAGAGGTTCTGGAATATGAAAAGCATGAGGTGGATCTTGCTGAAGACGGACCATCAGGTATCGAACTCTTTTCATCCAATACCTATGATGTTGTCCTGTGCGATATTAAAATGCAAAAGATGGATGGCATCGAGGTCCTTGAAAAGATCAGTGATATCTCCAATATCACCCCTGTTATAATGATTTCCGGACATGGAAATATTGACACAGCTGTTGAAGCAATCAAAAAGGGGGCATACGACTTTCTCGAAAAACCGCTTGATCTAAACAGGCTCCTTATCACTATCCGGAATGCAATGGATAAATCGACTCTTATCACACAGACCCAGGTTCTTAAGAATAAGGTGAGCAAGATGTATGAGATTGTCGGCGAATCCGAGGCTATAAAAAAGGTAAAGGAGATGATCGACAGGGTGGCACCCACCGAAGCAAGAGTGCTGATAACAGGAGCAAACGGAACCGGGAAGGAGCTGGTGGCACACCAGATACATGAGAAAAGCAACAGGGCGAAAGGACCATTTGTGGAAGTTAATTGTGCGGCTATCCCATCGGAACTCATTGAGAGTGAGTTGTTTGGTCATGAAAAGGGATCATTCACCTCGGCAATTAAACAGCGCATCGGCAAATTCGAACAGGCAAACGGAGGAACTCTTTTCCTGGATGAAATAGGTGACATGAGTCTTTCGGCCCAGGCAAAAGTATTGAGAGCCCTCCAGGAAAACCGTATAACCCGTGTCGGTTCCGATAAGGATATCCAGGTTAACGTGAGAATAGTTACCGCCACAAATAAGAATATTAAACATGAGATTGAGAAGAACGGATTCAGGGAGGACCTGTATCACCGTCTCAGCGTTATACTCATTCATGTTCCCACACTGAATGAACGCGAAGAGGATATTCCTCTTCTGGCCGATCATTTTAACACAGTGATCTGCAAGGAATATGGAATGACCAAAAAGAAAATTAATAAGGACGCAATAGAAGAGTTGCAGAAGATCAAGTGGACAGGAAATATAAGGGAATTCAGGAATGTCCTGGAGCGACTTATCATACTTTGCAAAGACGAAATAACAGGAGCTGATGTTGTTGCATATGCCAGACCTGTTTCGGGTTCCAATATTTAAATCTCTGAAAATCTGCGAATTATTCTGCACTTTTATCTGCAGTTAAAAGTGTTAATTTAGTACCGTATTTATTTCAATATATATGTCCAAAGGAAGAGATTCCAAACCTCATATCGGTATTTATGGCCGCCGCAATTATGGTAAAAGCAGCCTCATAAACTGTCTTGCAGGTCAGGACATTGCTATTGTGTCCGATCATTCCGGTACAACTACTGATCCTGTTAAGAAATCATTCGAAATTACAGATTTCGGACCAGTAATACTTGTCGATACTGCTGGGATAGACGATTCAGGCGACCTTGGGAAAAAAAGAGTCGACAGAACAGTCAGAACGCTTGATATCATTGATCTTGCAATGCTTATTGTTACTGACAATACATGGGGCAGCTTTGAAGATGACCTGGTTGCTAAATTTCGTACACAGGATATCCCTTTTATTATAATTCACAATAAATCAGATATTCAGCAACCCAAAACAGATTTCATCAAGGAGATCAGGGAAAAGAGCGGTGCAGAGCTTTTTGAGTTTTCAGCTCTCGATAAACGTAATTATGAAGAGCTGATAAGCCTGATAAAAGAGACCATACCCGAACATTCCTATAAAACCCCTGCCCTGCTTGGAGACCTTATCAATTACGGCGACATCGTAATCCTCATCACGCCCATTGATGTTGAAGCTCCCGCCGGAAGACTGATCCTTCCCCAAGTACAGGCAATTCGCAATATACTTGATAATGATGCAGTTGCAATAGTAATGAAGGAAAGGGAAGTAGATGCATTCCTGAAGAAGACCGGCATAAAACCTGCCCTTGCCATCACCGATTCACAGGTCTTTGTAAAAGCTGATGCTTCGATACCTCCTGAAATTCCTCTTACCAGCTTCAGTATTATGCTTGCCAGATTCAAAGGCGACTTTGAAAATTACCTGAAGGGAACACCGAAAATATCTGAACTTAAAGATGGTGACAGGGTGCTGATCCTTGAATCTTGTACACATCACATAGCCTGTGATGATATAGGAAGGACAAAAATCCCACTATGGATAACTAACTTTACCGGTAAGAAGATTGAATTTGATGTTATTGCCGGTCTCGATACCCTGCCCCGGCCTGTTACTGATTATGCTTTGCTGATCCAGTGTGGCGGCTGCATGATAACAAGGAGGCAGCTTCATAACAGGCTCCAGCCGGCAGTTAAAGCAGGAATCCCGGTTACAAATTACGGAATGGCTATAGCATATGTCCAGGGAATCTATAAAAGAGCTATTGCTCCGTTTGTGAAGGGTGCAGAGGCTGATAATTCTTATTTGTAATTGATTTCTAAATCCAGTAACAATCATTTATGGATCCGCTCCGCGGATGGTAATCAGTTTCTAACCTAAGGAAGTTGGTTAAGTCATCTAACGTTAAGAAACCCACCCCTGGCCCTCCGCTATCGCGGAGCAGGCTCTCCAAGGAGGGGAATATTGAATCACTTGGGGCTGTTGAAAAAGTAATATTATTTTAAT
>CAZWZQ010000037.1:0-24574 GCA_964638955.1 uncultured Rikenellaceae bacterium
CTGTCGAAAAAATTTCATAGCGGAGTAAGGCAGCAACAGGGACTTAATCCCAATGTAAGTCTTGGAGGAGATTTTTTCAGTGCAATAAGCTCATCGAAGAATAACTATATATCAGAACCCGGAGATGTTTCTTATGGCAATAACGGGTTCTTCATGCGCGAAGTAGAACTTTCATTGGTGGCTCCGCTGGATCCATTTACCCGTGGAAAAACATTTATTTCAATTACCAAAGAAAAAATAAGTATTGAAGAGGCTTATATGGAATGGCTGAACCTGCCGCTCAACATGAATCTCAAAATTGGTATTTTCTATGCCGAATTTGGTCCTCTGAACAGGTATCACGATCATGCTCTTCCGCAATTTGACAGACCGAGAGCCCTTGTAAACCTCTTCAGCAATAAAGGATTGGGCGGTACAGGCGTGGCATCAACCTTTATGCTTCCTGAAGTTATCTTTGCAGATGCCAGTAGTTTTGACCTGGCAGTTATAAACGGCACAAATACAGTTGATACTTTCAGCTTTAATAATGAAGGATTATTATATATAGGCCAGTTTAAAAATTATTACGATATCTCCCGTAGCAGCTATATCGAGTTCAGATTAAGCGGGGTAACAGGGAAAAATCATTCGGTCGGAGACAACCGTTCTTATGCGGGGAGCCTGGGAGTAACATATAAATGGGCCCCTATAGGAAGAGAAAAATACCGTACCATTGACTGGAGAACAGAGTTGCTTTACAGTTATCGAAAAGAGAATACGGGAAACATAACGAGTAAAGGATTCTATTCTACATTACAGAACAAACTGAATGCCAGATTCTGGATTGGAGGCAGGATTGGTTACTCGGAAATGCCATACGACCCGGGACAGTATGAGTGGGATTACAGTGTAAACATCGATTTCTGGCAAAGTGAATTTGTCTTCACACGGATTCAATATCAATACAATCAGAGAACTAAATACTATTCAGGGACTTTATTACCTGATGACCACTCACTTATTATACAGGTTAACTGGGCAATGGGACCTCATAAACATGAAGCTTATTAACAATACATATAGTAAAACCATGAAAACAAATATCAGATTAAAGCACTCGTTTTTTAAAACCTTCATACTCTTCTCAATTATTCTCATGTCACTGAATTTAAGGCTGAATGCACAAATGAATCAGCAGAGAAACCGCTACGGGCAGTCAGGCAGTTCCGGATTGAATATTGTGTGTTCTTTTTCTGATTATGCATCAATTGCAGAATATATTGCAGGTGACAAGGCAACTGTATCCTTTATTGCCCAGGGAGAACAGGATCCCCACTTTGTTCCTCCAAAACCCAGTTATGCCGTAGTGCTTTCACAGGCCGACATGTGGATAACAACAGGTTTGGATCTTGAGATGTGGTCTGCAACTCTTCTTGATAAAGCCCACAACAGGAAGATCATGGATGGTGAAACCGGATTTGTTTCTGTATCTGACGGAATAAATATCCTGCAGAAGGTGGAAAAAGGAGACAGAACCGAAGGAGATGTTCATTTAATGGGAAATCCGCATATCAACACTGGTCCGATAAACTGGAAGACAATAGCCAGGAATATTACAATCGGACTTATCAAGGTTGATCCGGCTAATTCATCATTCTATCAGAAGAACAGGGATGATTTTATTGATAAGATCGACCGTGCCCTGTTTGGGGATAAGCTTGTCGATCTTTTTGGAGGAGAAACCCTCACCAGGATGCTTGAAAACAATACATTATTTACCTTTCTTGATAAGCCCTATGAAGGAGGTAAACTTATTGATCTTCTGGGTGGCTGGTTGAAAAAAGCTATGCCATTCCGCGGGAAAAGAATAATTTCATATCATAAAAACTGGGCATACCTGGCAAATACTTTCGGGCTTGAAGTAGTTGGGTACATTGAGCCAAAACCGGGCATTCCGCCATCAGCCAAACATGTCCAGTACATGATTGAATTGATAAAGGAACAAAACATCAAATTAATGCTTGTTGCCAGCTATTTTGAGAAGAAAACCCCCATGATGATTGAAGAAAAAACAGGGATTAAGGCACTTTATCTCCCTCTTTTTGTTCATGGTGCCCCTGGAGTTAATGATAATTTCGACCTCATGGACCTCTGGATAGAACAAATCAATGCAAATATTCAATGAATACAATTCCTGATTATCCGTCTATGATATTCCACTGAAATAAACACCGATACTTATGATTGAAACTTTGAAATTTCTTGCTGCCCCGATTACTTTAACCATAATCATGGCAGGTGTGCTTAGTTATTTTGGTAATCATATCTTATCAAGAGGTATAATTTTTATTGATATTGCTGTTGCACAGATAGCTGCACTGGGAACTATGATCGGACTTCTTCTTGGTTATGCCGAGGAATCGTTGAATGTGCAGTTTATTTCCTATCTGTTTACCATAATTGTTATTTCTCTCTTTGCCCTTACAAAATTTCAGAAACAGGTTATTCCTCAGGAAGCAATCATAGGGATCATCTATTGCATAGGACTTGGTCTGGCTTTATTACTGGCAGAAAAAATTCCGGGAGGATCCAATTTCATATCCAAAACAATTACCGGAAACCTTCTCTGGGTAACATGGAATAAGGTTTTTGAGAGTTTTATTATTTTCCTGGTCGTCGGAATCATACACCTGATATTCTGGAAACATTTTATCCTGATATCCGGCACAAAGAACGGCCTGCCATACAGTTTATGGAAAACAAGGACGTATGAATTGATATTCTATATTACGTTTAGTGTTATAATTGTAAAAGCCGTTCCCTGTGGAGGCGTGTTTCTTGTATTTACACTATTAATAGCCCCGACAGCGGCGGCAACACTTTTTACCGATTCATGGAAAAAACGTTTTATCTGGAGCTGGATAATAGGAATTCTGGGCTCAGTATTGGGCATCTATATATCATATACTTTTAATATCTCCAATGCTCCTGCAATTGTTACCCTTTTAGGTCTTGTGGTTTTTATTCTGGCCTTTTTTAAAGTTGCAACCCGTAAATTATTAATTAATACTAAAAAATAACACATATGATCTCTGGTCTGGATTTCATGATTGCTCCTTTTATTGCAAGTCTTTTACTGATTTTAATCACTTCCTATTTCGGAATACATGTTATAGAAAGAGAGATCATTTTTATCGATATTGCCCTGGCTCAGATCGCTGCTCTTGGAAGCGCTGTTACATTGGTATTACACCATCTTGGCATCGGTTCGCGAAGTGATGTCCACGATCATGATTCCAGGACATTTCTTGCATATATTTTCTGTTTGCTCGCTGCAGGTATTTTTACCATTCTTAAGAACAGGAAAATAAAGATCCCCCTTGAAGCAATTATTGGAATAGCTTATGCCGTGGCAACTACTGCTGCAGTAATAATACTCGATAAGGGAGCCGGCAGCGATGTACATATACACGATATGCTAATCGGAGCAATCTTGTGGGTTTCATGGCCTCAGATCATCAGGCTCCTGATAATTGTATCAGTAATAGGCGGATTCCACTATATCTTCCGGAATAAATTTAAGGGAATAACCCTGTTATACCAAGGGAAAGAATCAGACATTTCTAATCCAAGACTCTGGGACTTTCTTTTTTATTTCACCTTCGGAATAGTAATAGTCGAGGCAGTAAGTATAGGAGGGATACTTACCGTGTTTGCATTCCTTATCATTCCGGCATCAACATCAGCATTATTTACAACCCAATGGACTAAAAGAATATCAATAGGTCTTCTAATCGGAAGCATATCTACAGTATTAGGGCTATATTTATCGTGGGTAATGGATATACCATGCTCCCCGGCAATTATCCTGTTTCTCGGTTTATCATTGCTGTTCTCAATTGTTCTGAAGGCCTTTCTGAAGATAAAAACTAACTGATATCTTTAATTTTTAGCGTGCTCCTGAAATTTAAACAGATTAAGTGATCAGGTACTACTAATAAATTGTATGACAAATAATGAATGAGTTCAATTTAAAAGCCGCCGACTGGGATCAGGATCCGATGCGTCTTGAAAGGTCGCAAGCTGTTGCAAATGGAATTATAAATATAATACCCCTTTCAGATGATATGACTGTTCTTGAATATGGTTCCGGTACCGGGCTGACAAGTTTTCTCCTGAAGGATCACGTGAAAGAGATTACCATGATGGATAATTCAGCAGAAATGGTAAAGATCATGAACAGAAAGATCCTTGATTCGGGTGTAACGAATCTCAAAACTGTATTCTTTGATCTGGAGAAAGATAAGTGGGAAGGGAGGAAATTTGATATTATCATCACACAGATGGTCCTTCATCATATAATTGATTATAAAAGTATTATCAAAAAATTCCATCAGATGCTAAATCCGGAAGGATACATGGCAATAGCTGATCTGTACAGCGAAGATGGTTCGTTTCATGGCGAGGGTTTTAAAGGATACAGAGGTTTTGATATTGTAAAACTTACATCAGAGATCCGCACTATGAATTTTGACATTATATCTGCCAACAAGTGTTTTTCTATAAATAAAAGAATCAGGAGAACGGTAATGAAACAATTTGATTTGTTTTTGCTGCTCGCAAAAAAACTGAACAAATGACAAATTAGTTTGTTTGACTATTATTTTATAATCATATTCTCTTATTTATGGAAATAACACTTGAAAACGGCAAAGTAGTATTAGCTCATACCAATGGACATATTATCAGGACCGATCAGCCACTCGATAATGGCGGAGGGCAATACAGCTCCTGCTCCATTCGACCTCTACAATTAACTCTGCAGACTTATGTGCCGTTAAGAAGTCTATTTACAATCCCCCGAAATTTGAAATAGTAACTTCAACAGTTAACACTGTATCGATATAACCTTCAATTATTTGTCGCTATAACTATAGAAATCGGGATTTTAACATCCACTCAGAGTCAAAATAATTTCTTAAGCCAGGTACATATTTATCAGCTGTTCGTATAGTTCCTGTTTTCCGCTTATAGCGGCAGGTTCTCCGTTCTTCACAGCAATATTCCTGAGTTTTGAGAGGGTCAGCTTACCATTTTCATAATCTTTGCCCTCTCCCCTGTCAAATGATGAGTATCTTTTCTTTCTCATTTTCAGGTAATCGCTGTCTTTCAGTACTTTATCAGCAATCAGCAATGCTCTGGCGAAAGTATCCATACCGCTGATATGGGCGATGAAGATATCATCTATATCAGTTGAATTTCTCCTGATATGAGCATCAAAATTTATGCCTCCTGTTTTGAATCCGCCTGCCCTGAGAATAACCATCATGGCTTCAGTAATCTCGTAAATATTTGTCGGGAATTCATCAGTATCCCAGCCGTTCTGATAATCACCCTTGTTGGCATCTATACTTCCCAGCAATCCTGCATCAGCGGCAACCTGAAGTTCATGCTGGAAGGTATGGCCGGCAAGAGTAGCATGGTTAACCTCAATATTCAGTTTAAAATCCTTGTCAAGCTTATATTGTCGAAGAAATCCGATTATTGTTGCTACATCGTAATCATACTGATGTTTTGACGGTTCCATTGGTTTTGGTTCAACCAGGAATGTTCCTTTAAAACCATTCTTTCTGCCATAATCACGTGCCATTGAGAGCATCATGCCCATGTGTTCAAGTTCTCTCTTCATATCAGTGTTATGAAGGCTCATATAACCTTCTCTTCCTCCCCAGAAGACATAATTCTCTCCTCCAAGCTCTATGGTAGCATGAATTGCATTTTTCAGCTGAGCCCCTGCGCATGCAACAACAGCAAAATCGGGATTTGTTGCCGCTCCGTTCATATAACGCGGATGTGAGAATAGATTAGCTGTACCCCAGAGAAGTTTCACCCCTGTCTGCTTCTGTAGTTTTTTCATCAGGGGAATTGTCTTGTCAAGACGCTTTTCAATCTCCAGAACCGATCCGTTGCCCACAACATCCACATCATGAAAACAGTAGTATCCAGCCCCTGTCTTTGTGAAGAATTCAAAGGCGGCGTCGAGTCTCATTTTTATTTTGTCATCGTTGTTTGCCACATCGTGCCACGGATATATATGTGTTGCATTGCCAAACTGGTCACTGCCATCGCCGCAGAATGAGTGCCAGTAAGCAATAGCAAAACGAAGATGATCCTTCATCTTCCCGCCTGAAACAACCTGGTCGGGATTATACCACCTGAATGCCAGAGGGTTTTTTGAGTTCTTGCCCTCATACTTTATTTTCCCTATTCCGGGATAATACTCTTTTTTGCCTTTGTAGATCATATTAATAGTTTTTATGGTTTGATTAAATAAATTCTGGTAAATAAAAATTTGTGTTTAAGTTTGATCTGAAATACATAAGATCAAATTGTTTTAAGGTAATTCAGCCATGTTGAATAAGCCTCTTTATAGGTTTCTGTTTTTGACTTATCAGGTATTGTAATGCCAACTTCCTTCAGACCTGCAAATGCCTCTTTAACAGACTTGTAATAACCACATCCTATACCGGCGCCTCGTGCCGCGCCAAGTGAACCATCAGTATTATAAAGGTGTATCTCTATTTCAGTAATACATGACAATGCTTCCCTGAAGATCCTGCTCTGGAACATGTTGGCTGCTCCTGCCCTGATGACTAATGGTATGATACCTGTCTCCTTCATAATGTCAAGTCCGTATCTTATCGAAAAGACTATACCTTCCTGGGCTGCTCTGAATAAATGGGCATTTGTATGGGTGTTAAAATTTAATCCCAGTATCCGTGCACCCACATCCCTGTTTCCAAGCATCCTCTCGGCACCGTTACCAAAAGGCAGGATATTGAGTCCGTCAGAACCCAGGGATACCTTTTCAGCTATTTTATTCATCTCTTCATAGCTTATATTACTCCCCGTATTTCTTCTTAACCATGAATTCAGTATGCCTGTTCCGTTTATACACAATAATACACCAAGACGGGGCTGCGAAGCCGAATGATTAACATGAAGAAAACTATTCACACGGGAAAGAGG
The DNA here is from genome assembly GCA_964638955.1 of uncultured Rikenellaceae bacterium. Lineage (GTDB taxonomy): Bacteria > Bacteroidota > Bacteroidia > Bacteroidales > VadinHA17 > LD21. The sequence goes on from CAZWZQ010000037.1 coordinate 7,009, forward strand.
TTCATGTTTCTTCTGGTCAGTCACACCATATATTACCCCTGATGTTCCTGCGGTTGCTGCCACCTCTCCCGGTTCCATAACATTCAGTGATAATGCGTTGTTAGGCTGATCACCTGCCCTGTATGAAACAGGAATAGCTTCGGGCAGATCAAGCTCTTCTGCAACAGATTTTAAAAGCTTCCCCTGTACTGAAAATGAGGGAACGGCATCAGCAAGAATATCTTCATCAAAGCCAAAGAAATCCATTAGTTCCTTTGAAACACTGTTTTTCATAAAATCCCAGAAAATACCTTCTGAAAGCCCTGAGTATGTGGTCATAAGTTCTCCGGTAAGTCGCAGGGCAATATAATCGCCGGGAAGCATTACCTTATGGATCTTTGAATAAATATCAGGCTCATTTTCCTTTACCCATGCAAGCTTCGTGGCTGTAAAGTTCCCGGGAGAATTTAAGAGCTGTGAAAGACAATAATCCTCACCAAGCCCATTGAATGCTTTTGCTCCGTATTCAACAGCTCTGCCATCGCACCAGATTATTGAAGGACGAAGAACCCTCAGTTGTTTATCCAGAATAACCAGTCCGTGCATCTGGTATGAAATACCTATTGCACCAATCTCTTTTTTCTTAGCTCCCAGCTGATTATTACAATCGGATATAGAAGTTTTAAGGTTTGCCCACCAGGTTTCCGGATCCTGCTCGGCCCAACCCGGTTTTCTGGCAATGATCTCCATTTCATCTCCGGGATTAAATGCTGAAGCAAGACATTCACCTGATTCACCATCAATCACCGAAACTTTGACTGATGAGCTTCCTGAATCAATTCCAAGTAAAAGCATATTTCTAATTTTAGAGTACTTCAAGTGTCTAAAGTACTTAAAATTATTTTATTTTAACTTTATGTACTCAAAATTTTAACTCACTTCAGGCATTTATCTAATTCCGGGAATATCAATATATCTGTATCTCTCATAATATTCGAGATCATGCTCAGGTTTTTCGACATATTCCGGAAATGGTCTGTTTGAATGTGTCTGGAAATAGAGCAGGCAACCATCCCGCCAGATCTGTGCATCTCGTTCCTGTTTTATAAGCAATGCTTTGACCTGTTCATATCTGTCACTGTCAATAAAATCCTTTGATTTTCCCCATTCGTTTTGCAGCCATCTCACTGATTTCACTCCTTCATCATACCTGAAGCATATCTCATTCCAGAGTGTTCTTCCGGATTTAAGCGTGTAATCCCATGGCACATGATGAAACCATAGTAAAAGGTTCTCAGGACAAGTTTCGATGTTCTCATATATGTCTCTCACAGGAGGGAAATACTGACTGACAGCATTACTACCCTTTGAGGTTCTGTCAAAGCCTATGCCTGTACTGTCCGCCCTGTGATAATATACTGATGTCCAGTCCCGCCGTCCCCTGTTAACCCACGGCCCAGGTCCATAATGGTGACCGGCATACATTATATGATGTAATCCCAGTGGTGTCATATAATTAACAGTTATTTCACGTGAGGCAAGCATCATTTTGCTTATTATCCGTACTGTTTCATTATTATTTGTAAATGTCATTCTTATCCATTCATCTGCTATCTCTTCCGAGTCCATGTACGGATTCCATGCCAATCGGCCAAAGGCATACCAGTTAGCCTGGCCAAAGGGATGGCCGGTCCAGTTAATATCGCTGCCGATGTTCGATACTCCTGCCATTGCAGTCAGTGAATGGTTATAAAGAGTACCGTCAACTATCCCTGCAACAAGAGATCCCTTTTCTCTGGCATATGTATCCGATTTAAGGCATTCTTCATACAGGGGTGCAAGAAACACAAGATGTACTGAACTGCCCAGGTACTCCTGGGTGATCTGGAATTCAGGCATAACCGATGTTTCGGGCATTGCCCCAAAAAGAGGATGAAATGGTTCTCTCGGTTGAAAATCAACAGGTCCGTTCTTAACCTGTATCAGAATATTTTCCCTGAATTTTCCATCCAGGGGGACGAATTCATTATAGGCTTGTTTTGCCCTGTCATCCGGCACATTATTATCATAAACAAAGGCTCTCCACATTACTATTCCGTTATGCGGGGCAACGGCATCGGCAAGTATATTGGCGCCATCGGCATGAGTGCGGTTATAATTCTGCGGGCCCGGCTGACCTTCCGAGTTGGCTTTTACGAGAAAACCTCCGAAGTCGGGTATCAATTCGTAAATCTCATCCGCTTTCTTCTTCCACCAGTCAATAACTTCAGGATCAAGCGGATCTGCCGTTTTCAGTCCTCCGATCTCAACAGGAGCACTGAACCTCGCTGTCAGATATACTTTTATGCCATATGGTCTGAATACATTTGCCAGGGCAGCAACCTTGACGAGATAATCATGCGTAAGAATCAGTGCATTTGCATTTACATTGGTGAGAACAGTTCCGTTAATACCGACTGAAGCATTCGCCCTGGCATAATCTGTATACCTCATATCCAGTGTGTCCGGGAGTGATTCCCACTTCCAGAGTGACCTGCCGGCATATCCGCGTTCAACAGATCTGTTAAGATTATCCCAGTGATTCAGAAGGCGTATTTTTGTCCCGGGGACAATCGAAATGTTCAACCGCCTGATATCACTTTGTGTCTGAAGAAGCCTTAGAAAATGGAATGTTCCATAGAGTATACCTTTATCAGAATTCGCGGCGATAGCGATTATCTTCTTTCTTTTATATTTAGTATTAATAATAAGGTATCCCTCGTCGCCGAGTGCTTTTAAATCTTCATTCAAATCAAGTGAAGCGATAATTTCAGAGTTTTCAGGTGTACCGGCAACTAACGCATGTTTCTTAACCTTTTCCGCTTCAGGGACAATATGTCCGAACAACCCGTTAAGTCCCATCTGTAATTCCCTGGCTGATGCCGTCAGAATCGGGGAATTGCCTTCCACAATCCATGAACTGATCAATTTATTGTATTGTTCTAAAACCTCGTGATCAGTTATTGTATCGTATCTTAACCATAACCTGTACCCATCTTCGGCTTGCAATCCTGAACTCAGTAATAAAAAGAGAAACAAGGATATTGTCTTAATTAAGTATTGCATAGTACTTTATCAGATTTTTATTTGTTATTATTATTATTTCCTGATTGTTGATTCCCTCATTATCAGCTTATGCTTCAAAACGATTGTACTTAAATTGAATGGTTCCGAGGTATTAAGTCTGTTTATGAGTGATGTAGCGGCTATTTCTCCCATGTTAATTGCCGGATAATCAATAGTAGTAAGATTTGGTTTCACAACCTGACTGACGGGTTCATTGTTAAAGCCGGCGACAGCAACTTCTTCGGGTACTTTAATACCGAGTTTTTGTAATTCACAGATAGCAGCAACGGCCGTTGCGTCATTTGCAGCAAATATCCCGTCGGGCCTTTTTTTCATTTTCATCAGGTTTTGTGCCGCGTTCTTTCCTGCTTCGTTGTTCAGGTCACTGATAATAAGCATATCCTGATCATATTTAATTCCATGATCAGTAAGCGCCTTTTTATAACCATTGAATCGTTCAGAATATACGTTCCGGAGAAGATTTCCGCTAAGATGTGCTATTCGTTTGCAACCCTGTTCGAGAAGATGGGTTGTTATCTCATATCCCGCCTTGAAATTATTAATTATAACGCTCATGCAACCATGGCACTCTGCAGCGCGATCGAAAAAGACCACAGGTATGTCTTTCTTATAAAGAATATTAAAATGATCCAGCGTTTTGGTATCATAAGCCAGTGAAATAATTAATCCATCTACCCTGCTGTTATAAAGTGTTGTAATGCATGATTCTTCATGCTTTACTGATTCCTGTGACTGGCTTATCAGTAAGCCATATCCATGCTTATTTGTGACCTTTTCGATCCCGGAGATAACTGTTGCTTGAAAAAAACTATTCAGTTTTGGTACTACTACACCTATTGTATCAGTCTTCTGTTTTCTCAGGCTGCTGGCAAACTTGTTGCGCTGATATCCCATATCATGGGCCTTTGCTTTAATCTTTTCGCGAGTTGCCTTACGAATATGAGGATGATCTTTAAGTCCCCTGCTGACAGTTGACGGAGAAATATGCAATGCCCTGGCAACGTCATAAATAGTGATTTCCTTTTTGCCTTTCATTTTTAAGACTTTAATAAACAAAAATAAAATAAAAACCCGGGATAATGTAAAGTGAAAACAAAAAATAATCTGCAATCGATTGCAGTTAATTAGAAATTTTAGTATTTTTGTAATCGGTTATCAGATAACCGGGGAAGATTTTATGAAATGAAGCATTCTTTGACAAGTTTAACAAGGAGAAAACGGCAGGGAAGATTCAATCCTGCCATGGATAAACAATATAAGTGATTCGGTATCTAATTCTCTATGGTTCAGAATTTAAATATTCATAATAACCTATTCATTATAACCTGATTATGACAACACAAATAATCCGCAGATTTTTTTCTTTAACTCTGTTCTGCCTTCTGGTCTTTACCGGTTTTGGTCAGAAAATTGCCACACTTGAGGTCAGCCTTTCGCAACCTGCTTATGGACTGGATATCCCGGTGAGTATTGATCTTGATGCAATAACTTATGCTTCCGATACTATTTTGAACCTTTTTGAAGTGAGTGGAAAGAACAGTACTGCTATACCTTTTCAGATTGAACCTGGAAATCCCCGGCGTCTTCACTGGATTGTGACAACGGGAACAGCTGCCGGTGAAAAACATGTTTTCGAGCTGGTTAAGGGTAAAGCAGATAATAAATCTGTTGTAACTGCCACTGAAAAAGATGGTGCTCTTATTATCCACAAAGGAGATCAGAATTTACTTCAGTATTATTTCAGAACAGTATATCCACCTGAAGGTGTTGACACTGCATATAAAAGGAGCGGATTTATACATCCGTTATGGTCACCAAAGGGACAGGTTCTTACCCGTATCCAGCCTCCTGATCATTATCATCATTATGGTATATGGAATCCCTGGACGCATGTTGAATATGAAGGAGATAAAATTGATTTCTGGAATATAAATTCAAAACAGGGTACTGTTCGTTTCGCAAATTTTACATCAGTCGAGAACGGATCTGTCTTTGCAGAATTCGGGGCACTGCATGAACATGTAGTCTTTAAGAAAAGCGGCGGGGAAAAAGTCGCATTGAATGAAGTACAGAATATCAGGGTATATCGCCCTCAGGAAGACCAGGATTTCTTCATAGTTGATTTCAACATCTCACTCAACACTGCCGGTGAGTCTCCGTTTAAAATACTTGAATACCGTTATGCAGGCCTGGGATGGAGAACAACTGAAAAATGGGACAAGAATAACAGCATAGTCCTTACTTCAGAAGGAAAAACAAGAAAGGATGCAGATGGAAGCAAAGCCAGATGGTGCATAGTACAGGGGGAGATTGACGATGAATATGCAGGTGTTGTAATGATGTCATTCCCTACCAACTATAATTATCCGGAACCTTTGAGAATATGGCCCGAGAACCAGAATAACCGTGGGGATATGTTCGCCAATTTCTGCCCGACAAAAGACATGGACTGGTTACTTGAACCGAGGCAGAATTACATACTGAGATATAGGTTCCTGGTATATAACGGCAGTGTTGATAAAGAAAAAGCCGAGAGTGCATGGTACTATTTTGCTTATCCGCCGAAAGTATTCGTGAAGCCGGTGAAGTAAATTAAAATTCATATTTTCTAAAAAAAAAGCCGCAATCGGTTGCATAATTCATTTTTTTTCATAAATTTGACATGACGCTTGATTTTTAATACTGACTTAAATCTTTAATCAGAGGGCATAAAACTTTTAAAAAGAATGACTTTTTGACATTTACCAGGGTAATATTTTTTGATTTAAATATTTTCTTCAACCCTTTAAATTAACTCTATGAAAAAAATTTTGCTAATGCTGATTGTGTTTGCTGGACTTTCAATCAGTCTGGCTGCACAAAAAGTAGTTACTGGTAAAGTAACGGACGAAAATCAGGCACCTCTCACAGGGGTATCGGTGATGGTAAAAGGCACCACCGTCGGTACACTGACTGATATTGACGGTGCATTTAGCCTATCAGTACCTGATAACGCAAGAATTCTTTCTTTCTCGTTTATCGGTATGAAAACCTCAGAAATAGAGATCGGCACACTAACAACTTTTAATGTAACAATGGAGGTTGATATCGGTATGCTTGAAGAGGTTGTAGTTATTGGGTACGGTACACAGCGAAGGGGAAGCATTACTGGCTCCATAGCTTCTGTTACAACGGAAGATATTCAGGAGTTACCTGTAATTGATGTTGGTTCAGCTTTGCAGGGCAGGGCTACCGGTGTGGTTGCCCTGGCTTCAGGAAACCAGCCCGGGGAAGGAGTTACCATCCGTATCCGCGGACGAAGATCCCTGACGGCAACAAATGAACCCCTTTACGTTGTAGATGGTATTCCCTACGACGGGAATATCGTTGATATTAATCCCAGGGATATCAAATCCATGGAAATACTTAAGGATGCTTCTGCTACTGCCATCTACGGATCGAGAGGCGCAAACGGAGTTATCCTTGTTACTACAAACCGCGGAGGGGACTTCCCAACTACGGTTTCCTACTCGGGACAATACGGAATTACAAGTGTCCTTGCTCTTCCGGATTTGATGAACGGGGATGAATACTATACAATGAAGGAAGTAGGCGGACGAGCCTTTCAGCCTGAAGAAATAGCAGCGCATGACAGGGGCGTTTCTGTCGACTGGCTGAAGCTGGTTCTGGACAAGGGATACCAACAGAACCACCAGCTAAGCATCCGAGGCGGTTCAGAGAAAACAGGATTTGCTCTTTCTGCCAACTACTTGAATGAACGGGGAGTCATAAAAACCCAGGATTTTAGCAGGTATTCTTTCAGGGTAAATCTTGACCACAAGATATCTGACAGGATCAGGGTGGGTACTTCTACACAGTTATCCAACTCGGTACAGAACTGGGGATCGAATCCATACGGCACCGCCCTGGCTATCTCACCGCTGGCTGAACCGTATGATAGTGAAGGAGAAATGGTATACCGCCCGGGAGCAGATCCATTGTTGTGGAATGCACTGGCAGATTATGAAGAAGGAAATATGGTTGATGAACGAAATACCCTCAGGGTCTTCGCTAATATTTTTGCAGAGGTGGATATACTGAAAAATCTGACATACCGGATGAACTATGGTCCTGATTATCGCGAATACAGGAGAGGCGTATTTCAGGGCACTAATTCCATATCCCGTCAGGGAGGACTTCCCAGGGCTCAAAAAGAACACAGGAGGACTTACAACTATACCTTTGAAAATATCCTGACTTATAATTTGACATCGGGTAATCATGATCTGAATTTCACAGGTCTTTACAGTGTACAAAAATCAACTGGTGAGTATACCAATATATATGCTGAGAATGTACCTTACGAAACACAACTGTTCCATAATATCGGGACAGCCGAAACAGTACTCGAGTTTGGAAGCGATCTTTCTGAATGGGGAATTATGTCGTTCATGGGCCGTGTAAATTATGAGTTCATGGGCAAATATATGTTAACTCTTACAGGTCGTTATGACGGATCATCACGACTCGCTGAAGGGAACAAATGGGGCTTTTTCCCGTCTGCTGCACTTATGTGGCGAGTCAATAAAGAGGGTTTCATGTCAACTCAGGAATTATTCTCTGACCTGAGGCTAAGGGTAAGTTACGGAGTAACAGGAAACACCGGGATTGACCCATATCAGACCCGAGGATCATTAACCAGAACAATATATTCATTCGGCGGTAACGCAGCTTTTGGTTATGCCCCTGGCACAATAGCAAATCCTGATTTACGATGGGAGTCATCCGCAACACTGAATTTCGGAGTGGATTTCGGATTAATGGATAACCGCATCTCGGGAAGTGTTGAAATATATCAAACTAATACTAAAGATCTTCTGCTTGAAAGACAGATTCCAATCACCTCAGGATTTAATTCAGTAATGGAAAACATTGGTGAAACAAGGAACAGAGGTTGGGAGGTAAACCTTATAACCAGGAATCTTACCAGTGGTGAATTCAGCTGGGAAACAACATTAAATTTTTTCGGCAACAAGGAAGAGATCATCGATCTTTATGGTACAAAAACGGATGATGTGGGGAATGAGTGGTTCATTGGCCAGCCTTTAACTGTATGGTATGATTATAATAAACTGGGAGTCTGGCAACTGGGTGAAGAAGATGCAGCTGCCGTCTATGCAATGGATCCCGGTGAAATAAAGGTGGAAGATGTGAATGGTGATAATATACTCAACCAGGATGACAGGGTAATCCTCGGATCAGATATGCCAACATTAACTGTTGGAATAGGATCGCGGTTCGAGTACAAGGGAGTGGATTTATCATTCCTGCTCCTGGGGGTATTCGGACATACAATATATAATTCATTCGAAGTAAGCAACGCCACACTGCAGGGCCGATATAACAACATTGATGTGGATTACTGGACCGAAACAAATCCGACCAATAAGCATCCCAAACCTGATGGCTCGATGGAATATCCATATTATAGCACTACAAGGGGTTATTATCCCGGAGACTTCTTCAAAGTTAAAAATATCCAGCTTGGATATAGTTTACCCAATACAATACTATCCAAAATCAAAGCTAAAAAGCTGAGAGTATTCATTAATTTTGATACGCCATTTATATTTTCACAACTGGCTGATAACCTTGATCCTGAAGTATATGGTGGTGAAGTTACAAGTGATGTTCCTTCCACCAGGATGAATTCTATTGGTGTATTGTTAGATTTTTAATTTTTAATTGATAAAATATATAGCAAAATGAAAACATTGAAATCTTTAATTATAGTTTTCGTATTGATATTTATATCATCCGTATCATGTGAAGTACTGGAAGAGGAAATCATATCAGGAGTAACAGTTGATACTCATTATGGTACACCGGAAGGATTCGAAGATGCTGTTAATGCTGCTTATGAAAGATTACGTTATTTTTACGGCGATGAGGATGGATGTGAAATAACTGTATTCGGAACGGATGAATATACCAATGGCGGACATGGAAGCGCTCACGCAATTAATAAATATGAGGCCGGATTGAATGCTGAATCTCCATCATTCTGGAATCCATGGCAATATCTTTACATCGGTATCAATACATGTAATGCAGTGATCGGACGCGCTCCGGATGCTGACATTCCGGAAGCCGAAAAGAACATAATGCTGGGGGAAGTACATTTCCTGAGAGCTCACTATTACTACCTTCTGGTAGAGTTCTTTGGCCCTGTTCACCTAACCCTGACAGAGACAACAGGTGTTGAAACTGAGGCAAACCGTACACCTGAAGATCAAATATATGATGCGATCATTGATGATCTTGAGTTTGCCATTGACAATTTACCACTCACTCAGAGTGAGTTCGGGAGAGTAACCAAACCGGCAGCCCAGCATCATCTTGCGCTTATTTATCTGACAAGAGCATATAAATCCTTTGCACAGGCAGATGATTTCAGCAATGCTGCCAATCTGGCTGTGGATGTAATAAATAATTCAGGACATATCCTTCTTGATGACTATCAGCAGATATATAATCTTGCAGATGCTAACGGAAAGCTTTCCCACACGAATGAACAGAATAATGAAATTATTTTCTCAGTTCAATTTGACATTAATCCGTTGTTAAATCCAAGAGGTAATGAAACTCATCTTTATTTCAGACCCTGGTATGAAGTCTATGACAAAGGAGGATTAGTTCGTGGTCTTGGTCACGGATACGGACGTCCATGGATCCGTTTCAGACCGACTGCGTGGCTGCTGGAAAATTTCCGACCGATCGATGTAGATGCAAGGTTTAATAAATCTTTCCAGATTGTCTGGTATTTCAACGATTTAGGAGGTATTCCTGCAGGAGCTTCAATAGGAGATACATGCATCTGGATAACAGATGAGGACCTGGATCAGGCTAAATTTGATGCACTTCAGGCAAGGCTTCCATATGCTAATATATTCTCCTGGAATATAAATGATATAGATGAGAGCTGGTCTTTGTGGATGTCGGATCTTTCAGTAACGAATAATAATATCAATATATTCCCGTCACCGTGGAAGATTGATGACAATCTGCGCCCGTCTTTGAATGAACAGGAGGGTTCACGCGATTTTATTGTGTTCAGACTCGGTGAGACCTACCTGATTGCTGCTGAAGCAATGTTGGGAAGAGATGGTAATGCTACCAATGCTGTTGAATATATAAATACAATCAGGCGCAGGGCAGCTTATGACGGGATGGAAGCTGCCATGGAAGTAACTGCCGCAGAGGTTGATCTTGACTTCATCCTGGATGAGTGGTCAAGGGAGTGTTTTGGAGAACAGAGCCGGTGGTTAGACCTTAAACGTACCGGAAAATTGCTTGAACGGGTTAGAGCATATAATCCGGACGCAGCACCCAATATTGATGATCATCATCTGCTTCGCCCTATACCTGCGAATCAGATAACCCGGTGTACAAATACATACCAGCAAAATCCGGGTTACTAAAAAATCATCACGGATGAAAGAGGCTTCCTCAAAAAAAAAGAGGCAGCCTCTCTTTTTATTTACCATATTTGTATTTAATTATCTATCTTCATAAATCCATAAACCAATCAAATAATAGAATGATATGAAAAGAAGGAAATTTATTAAAAGAAGTATGACTGCAGTAGCAGGTACGGTAATTCTACCTACTATAGTTCCCTCATCAGTTATGGGAAAAAATCCGCCCAGTGATAAGATCAATATCGGCTGGATCGGTTGCGGCAGGCAGGGAAGAGGTGACATCATGGGAACTATGAGGTTTGATTCAGCTGCGGTAGTTGCTGTTTCCGATGTGGATTCAAAAAGAATGGCACTTGGCAAAAAGTTTATTGAAGAAATTTATACCAGACAGGGTAAATCAGGTTATGTTGATGTTAAAACCCATGGTGATTATCATAGTATCTTTGCCGACAAGAGTATTGATGCCGTCATGATAACAACACCCGATCACTGGCATTCGCAGCCTGCGCTGGAAGCTGCCCTGGCAGGTAAGGATATTTACCTGGAAAAACCCACATCACTTACCATTGCAGAGGGAAGAGTGCTGAGCGATGTGGTAAGACGTCAGAAGGTTATCTTTCAGGTCGGAACCCAGCAGCGTTCAAGTGTTCAGTGGAGATTTGCCGCCGAGCTTGTCAGAAACGGCAGAATAGGGCAATTGCATACTGTAAAGATCGGCCTTCCCGGAGATCCGGCCGGCCCCGAAGCACCCGAAATGCCAATACCTGAAAACCTGAACTACGATATGTGGCTTGGATCAACACCTGAGGTCTATTATACCGAAATACGGGTGCATCCTCAAAATGATTTCGGCCGCCCGGGATGGCTCCGATGCGAGCAATTCGGCGCCGGGATGATAACAGGATGGGGTCAACATCATTTTGATTCAGCAGCATGGGGTATGGACACTGAATTGACAGGACCAATCTCAATGGAGGCGGTAGCTCAGTTCCCGAAATCAGGTCTCTGGGATGTTCATGGCGATTTCATGTCAATTGCAGAGTATAAGAATGGAGTAACACAACTCACAAGCGGTAACTATCCCAATGGCGTACGATACGAAGGCACTGAAGGCTGGATATTCGTGACACGCGGAAACTACAGGGCAACTGACAGTGATCCTGTTCCCCAGAATCAGACAAATAAACCACTGCAGGCAAGCGATCCCAAAATACTGACCTCAGAGATTGGACCGGATGAGATACACCTGTATGAGAGTAATTCACAACAGGGTAACTGGCTTGATTGCATCAAATCGAGACAGGAGCCTATTTCGCCTGTTGAGATCGGACACCGGGCATGCACGGTGTGCCTTGTCACACACATAGCCATGAAGCTTGGGAGAAAACTGTACTGGGACCCCGATAAGGAAAAATTTGTAAACGACGATGAAGCAAACAGTTTGCTGGCCCGTCCGCAAAGAGCACCTTACGGAACTAACTATGTAAAGATTTAATTCTTTAATTATGAGGAAATTATTTATTCACGCCTTGCTGTTGCTTACAGGCGCAGTGATCGCATTGCCACTAACAGCAGCGAAGATCAACGCTGTTAAGGTCGGTTCAAAGATAAATGTAACAATAGATGGTAAATTCTTCACCAGTTATATCTTCTCAGAAGATGAGAAATATCCTTTTTTCTACCCTGTTAACGGACCGGTTTCAGGAGGATCGGTAACTTCCATGCGTAATGCAGTATATCCTCATCATTCTTCTCTTTTCTTCGGATGCGATCAGGTTAACGGAGGTAATTACTGGCAGGAAGGACTGGAAAGAGGCCGTATAATTTCTGTAAATGCTCAAATTCAAAAACAGGGAGGCGATTCAGTCGTCATCACCGATGAATGTATCTGGAGCCGTCCGGGAGCTTTGTCTCCGATCATGGACACAAGGGTATTTATAATAACTGCTCCATCGCCTGAAATAATCCGGATAGATGTCGAAATAACCATGGAGATGCTGATGGATGTCCACATCAGAAAGACCAACCATTCTCTTTTCAGTGCCAGGATGGCAGAGGATCTTGCAGTTAACAATGGAGGTACAATGATAAATGCCGAAGGAGCTAAAGGTGAAAAGGAAACATTCGGAAAAAGTTCTCCCTGGATCGATTACTACGGGAAGCGGGGTAATGTAATTGAAGGACTTGCTATTTTGCAGCACCCGACAAATCCCTGGTATCCTTCACCCTGGTTCACACGTGCTTACGGATTCATATCGCCCACGCCAATGAACTGGCCGGATAATGGTGAAGAGACTTTCATGAAGAGAGGGACAGAGCTTAAGCTCAGGTATTGTGTACTTGTTCATGCAGGCACACATACGGAGGCTGATATTGCAGAGATATTCGATAAATACAAAAATTATCAACCGTAAGTAAAAGCACAGTTAAAGTTGGCGCCAGCAACGAAATATAAAAAAGCTCAAAGTAATGTAACTCTCTTCTTAAGAATTCCTGGTTCTTTCACTCCTGTATCTTCTTTTGGCTGGCATCCTCCAACAGTTAATTCAAATAAGCCGGGTTTTATTACTCTTTTATTCTGCTCATCAATAACTGAAAATGCCTCCGGGGAAACAGAGAAAGTCACTGTTTTGGTTTCACCCGGCTGTAAATGAATTCGTTTAAATCCTTTAAGGGCACGTATGGGGACAGGTACAGATGCGTCAAGATTGGACAGATAAAGTTGAACAACTTCGTCCCCTGCCCTTTTACCCTTGTTTTCATGGTACTCATTTTATGATTAGATTTTTCAATTCTTAAATGTCATTGTGTCTTTTTGCTCTCGATCTATTATATTTTTGCCCTTCTGTAAATACAATCCTTCATGACACACAGATTACAGGTATAAGGTGCTCTTTTAACATTTTCACCAATACCTATTATCCCGCTGACTGATTTGATCGGGTCCATGAGTGCAGAAGGTGTTAACCTTATTCCACAGAAATTATCAGGCATCAGCCGAAACAGCTTATGTTGTTCAGCTACAAGCCAGCCACAGTATCCCGGGCTGAAGCAGTTTGTAACACCTTCCCCTGAATTACTCATGTTCTTTTCAAGATCGTTATGCATCAGGTCTGCTGCTGCTTCAACCGTTTCACTGCCAACTACATCATATATATATCCTTTCAGAAGATCGCCCTCTTTCATCTCTTTTTTGCTTCTGATTCCAATCTCCTCTCCTGCGGTACAAAGAAACAAGGCAGCTGAATCAGATTTTTTAATCTGTCCGTAAATAATTTTCCTTATATCAAAAACCTGATCTTTTAATGTTACTGTTTTTTCAATATCATTAAAAGTAATCTGATTAAAAATCCTGTATTCAGCTTTTATTTCACATATAGTTTCAGCCTCCAAAAGTACTTCGGCAACAAGTTCTGAAAAAGTCTCATGCGATTCACCTTTCTTATACCCTATAACACTTTCAATTTGAGGGACATTAAGATTCAGGTCTTTAAAATCAAATTGAAAAGTTTTTCCGCTCATATTTATCCTGGTAAATTCCTGATTCCCTGACTATCCTTTCCACTATCTCCTCCCATCCCAGTGTCATCAGATGAATCCCGTTTATCCCTTTCTTCCCTTTCAATGATTCAATGATCTCCAGAACTATCTGCACACCTTCTTCTGTTTCCCCGTCGCCTGCCTTTTCCATCCGTTCCAGAATTCTTCCCGGCAAAAAGACTCCCGGTACCTTTTCGTGCAGGTACCTGGCTATCTTATTACTTTTCATGGGTGCAATACCTGCGAGTATGAATACCTTGTCAAGCACATTTTTTTTATCCAGCTCTTCCAGCCAATTGTCAAGCCCTGCCGTATCAAAAATAATATTTGTCTGAAAGAATTGTGCCCCTGCATTGACCTTTTTATGATCTCTTATAGCCTGTAATGCAGGTTCGGCAGCAAAGGGTGTAGTTGCGGCGCCAAGGAAAAATCGTGGAGGGTATTTTATCTTTCTTCCGTCGAGATATGTTGCTTCGTCCCTCATTTTTCTGAGTATCCATAACATCTGGACAGAATCGACATCTACCATGTTCAGGTCTGCTGTAGGTGCAGGACCTATTCTGGCACTGTCGCCTGTTACACAGAGAATATTCCTGATTCCAAACTGTCCTGAGCCGATCACCATTGATTGAAGTGCCGTTCGTGTAGTATCCCTTGCAGCTATTTGCAGCACAGCTTCTGTGTCGAGGTCATTTGCAACTTTGCAGCATGCCAGTGATGACATTTTTGGATTTGCCGATGAAGCATCTGTAAAGTTTACTGCTGTTACATAAGGCTTTACAAGTCCTATTTCTTTTATCAGCTTCTCTGAATTTGCACTCAGAGGGGGTGTTACTTCGGTTGCAACAACAAATTCACCATTTCTTAGTTTCCTTTCGAGTTCTGATGCTGGTTCCTGATAAGCCTGGGGGTGGTATTCTGAATCCCCTCCCCACCATTCAGGTTGCCTGATAGTTTTAAAAACAGAATCCCATATCTGGTCTTTTTTCTCTTTGTCTTTCGACAATAATCCCTTAATAAAAGTCCATGTACCCGTCTTTTTTATCTGTCGCACTACATCTCCCCACGTTTCTGTTCCGGTCTTGTTCCAGTCAAGAGGGGGAAGAATTTCAAGAAGAGTTTTTTCGCGGCCGGTTTTAACGGCTCTTTTGTAAATGCTGTACCATACACATTTACGGGTTTCATCAATATAGCATTTTTTCTCCGGTGTTATTCCGCCGCAAGGTCCATTTCTTAAACCTTTCGGGCATTCCATGGGACAGATAAAAGCTGTCTCCTGTAAAAGGCAGTTTCCACACATTCTGCACCCAAAAACCGGCCCTTTTATAAAGAGTTCTGTTCTTGCCAAAAGCCGTTTGCCGAATTTTTCCTTTTTAAAGGGATAAAAAGCAGGCTGCCATCTTCGGGCGGGTTTAATACCGGACATTTTAAGATCTTATATTTTAATTCAAATTCATCATTGTTGCCTGCTCTGGTAGTATTCAACAAATCGCATAGCAAAATCATCTCTGTCCAGCACCAGATCAGTGGCACGGACAATTGAAGTTATTTTTTCAGGATTGGCAATTGGACACGTCAGGCCATTATATATTGATAGAGCCATAAATGAGGTATTCAACGATTCTCTGTCAGGCAGTCCGAAAGAAATGTTGCTGGCTCCAAGTGTGACATTATGGCCAAGTTTCTGGTGTATCAATCGTATTGTTTCCAGGGTTACTATGCAGGCTTTAGAATCGGCACTAACTGCCATAGCGAGTGGATCAATAATTATATTCTCAGCATCTATTCCTATTTTTAAAGCTCTTTCGATTATTTTTTCCGCTACTGTTATTCTTTTTTCAGGGTCATGGGTTATTCCTTCCTCATCCATGCAAAGTCCTATTATTGCCGCGCCATATTCCTTTGCAACAGGAAGAAGTGTCTGCAATGCAGTTTCTTCCCCGTTGACGGAATTTATCAGACATTTGCCGGCTGCAACTTTAAGCGCTGCTTCAATTGCTTTAGGATTTGGTGAATCGAGACACAAAGGGACATTAAATTTATCCTGAAGCACTCTGACTGTTTCGGGGAGCAACCTGACATCATCCACACCCGGGAATCCAACATTTACATCAAGCACGTCAGCTCCTGCTTTGATTTGGCTTTCAGCAAGTTCGATTACATATTCAAAATTATTCTCCTGTAATGTAGAAACCAGCTTTTTCCTTCTTGTCGGATTTATGGATTCCCCGATAATAACAACTGGCCCTTCGGTACTTATTATCACTTCTGCAGCTCGTCCCTTAAGAATTGTTTCCATATTTCGATTTTCCTGTTAAGATACAAGATGATTTAAATAATTCACTGCACCTTGTGGATCGGGTGAATAAAAATCAGCACCTATTTTCACACAGTAATCCATTGTAACAGGAGCGCCACCAACAAGGATTTTCAGGTCAGAATATTTTGCTCTGATAGCATCAACAGTTTTATTCATGTTTTCCATTGTTGTAGTAAGTAGAGCGGAGAGTCCAATGACAGCACCGGGATTTTCATCGATTGCTTTCATAAATTTGTCTGTACCGGTGTCCACACCCAGATCAATCACTTCCCATCCTCCGCCCTCTATCATCATTGCTACAAGGTTTTTCCCTATATCATGCAGGTCACCTGCTACCGTTCCTATTATGAATTTCCCTTTTCTCTTCGTCTCGCCAGACTGGAAAAATGGTTTTAGATGTTTCATCGCGCTGTTCATTGATTTGGCAGCCATCAACATTTGAGGCACATAAATCTCCTTCCTGCTGAATTTGTCTCCTACTACTGCCATTGCAGGGATGAGTGCATTTTCAAGTATCTGGTCGGGTGTTACGCCTGTTTCCAGAGCCAGTTTTGCCAGTTCATCCGCGCCATCCTGTCCCTTCATGTCAGGAGGATAGGGACATGTACGGTCAATCTTTCCATACTCAACACAATGTGCAAGCTTTTGAAGAATTTCACTCATATAATGTATGTTTATAATTATTTACTAACTGCTCTGTCAATTCAATATCCGCCATTAAGTAATTCATTTACTGCATTAACTGCAAATATAATTAAGTCCACGGAATATATATTCTTTGTCAATTAATTCAGGGAATGCTTTATGAAAAAAATAATTTGTTATGATATAGCGTATTGCAGAGCCATTCCCGGCCCATCCGCCTCTTGAGACGGGAACACCAAAGGGATTCTGTTTATTGAATTCTTCCAGACGGGTCTTATACTGGATGACATGTGCTTCTGCTTTTTCTATATAAGAATCGTCCATTAATGGGAATACCTGTAAAACATATGAGACATATCTTCCAAACTGTTTTTCGATTTGAGGCCAGAACTCAATAATATATTTTTTATATTTTTCATCTCCTGTAGTGACATACAATTCGCAGGCAGCTTTAAGCATTTCGTCTTCAAGCGGCCCTCCTGTAGTATTCCCAAAA
>CAZWZQ010000038.1:0-2031 GCA_964638955.1 uncultured Rikenellaceae bacterium
ACTTTAAGTACTTTAGGCACTTTAAGTACTTCAGGCACTTCAAACTTGTTCTATTTTTCAATTATTCTCGCACCACTGGCAATTCCCGATTCATTGAAGGCATCAATACTGAAATAACAGGTTACATCTTTATTCAATCCAGTAAGCGTAAGCGAATTGGAATCATATACCATTACTGAAGTATATAATTTGCTATTATCAGTGCCGTAGTTTACAATATAACCTGTCGCAGTGCTGTCCTCAGGCCATTCTAACCTGGCTTTTCTGGTATCAGCCTCATTGCGTTCTACTGTGAAATTATTAACAATGCCGGGGATTTTACCTTCCCTCGTACCAAAAATCCTCAGGTCATAAACCGAGAACTTGCCATCCGGCACGCTTACATTTTCTATCTTAATGAATTTTGTTCTGACAGGCTTCTCAAGTTCAATATAGTCATGACATGCATCTGTTGTATTATTGCTCTTATCAACAATTACATCCCACGATTTTCCGTCGTCGGAAGCAAGGATACGATAACAATAATATATGTCTTTACTGTCAGGCATAAGCTTTGATTCGTTATCAGCAAAGTTTGCCTGGATTGCATTCACAGTTGATTTGTCATCCAGTTTAACGCTCAGCCATTCCCCTTCATTCCCCGTACCGGCCGACCACCAGGTTCTTATATCTTCATCAAATGCATTTTTAACAGGATATTTTTCCATAGAGGAGGATGCTTCAGCATTCTTTTTATAGGATAACAGCATCCAGCCCCTGAAAAGACTCTCTTTTTCAAAATCGATCTTACGGTCAGGAATAATTGTCGGATAATCGCCGAAAACCGTAAATGTTCTCAGTACACCGTCTTTGTCGAAAGCTGCAGGGAACAGGCCGAGACGCCGTTCGAACATGTGACGTACGGAAATTGACATTGAGGAAATATGCCAGTAATTTCCGTATTTGTCCTGGAATGTTGAGCTGTGACCCGCACCACCGATAAAACCTCCCGGCTTATAGGAATATGGGCTGTAAGTTTCATACTCAAACGGGCCCAGCGGTGAATCGGAAGTATAAACACCGTCGGCATAGGTTTTAAATTCCGTTCCCGGTGCAGCATACTGAAGGTAATAGCGGTTGTTATGTTTTGTCATCCAGGCTCCTTCATTCCATCCATTCCTTGTCAGCTCATTCAGCTCACCCGGGACTTCCCACCCGTAAATGTCCTGGTTATGTTTAATAAAGACTTCCGGTTTGGTGATCGCCTGCATTTTTGAATTCAGCCTGACTCCGTATATTGGCAGAAAATTCGAGCATCCCCAGTAAAGATATCTTTGTCCGTCATCATCCAGGAAAAAATTTGGATCCCACACCGCAAAGGGCAGAGTGTCATTCATGGGTTTCCAGTCATCCCGGAACGGATCGGTTGTATAGCAGAATGGTTTCCTGACCGTTGCGGATGCTGTAAAATATACCGTGTCATTTATTGCTATTGCATCCGGAGCATAGTCCTCAATCGGCAATGATTTTATTGGCAGGTAATTCCATTTAAGCATATCGTCCGAGTACCAGTATCCGCCGCTATGGGATACAAACAGGATATATTTGTCCTTGTATCTTATCATTGCCGGATCGGCGGCTTCCCGGTATGATACACTTTCGCTGAATTGAAACCGGTAGTTAAGATTAAGAGGATTGCAAAAAGTCTTTTCTTTTTCCGGGATTCCCCTTGAACATGAAATCAGAATGAGAAGGTAAAAAACAAATGCTTTTTTCATTTTATTAATCAAATAATCAGGTTAATAAGTTATTTTATCTGGTTAAAAATAATACTTTTTTGTCAAAATTTACAGATACCAACGGACGGAAGGATCATACTCTGATATACCACGGAGATTTTCAATCCCTACCTGTTCAATGCTTCCCGGGTCGTCGTATTTCATTATCTCTCCTCCTCCTTTGTACCCGGCATTTGAAAAATCAGGGATTTTATTACCCTGACTGTCAGCAACACATACCAGTCTGCTGTTGGTGCCGGGATACACCAGGGAT
>CAZWZQ010000038.1:2131-14393 GCA_964638955.1 uncultured Rikenellaceae bacterium
GAATAAGGTATCAGGTTTTCCTCGCACCCGGTAATAAAAACACAACTGAATTCCAGTCCCTTTGAAGCATGAAGAGTCATAAGATTTGCAGCTTCAGTTTTTGGTTTCCATGAATCGATTTCAGTTCCAAGTAAAATGTGCTGGAGGAATGCCTCTTCATCTCCATCATATAGCTCTGCAATTTCCGCTAACATGGTGTGAATGAGTTCATTCTCTTTAAACTGGTTCTGAAAACAGAGGCTGATGATGGATTCCAGCTTATTTTTAAGAGCTTTACCCTCACATGTTTTTTTTACCTGCTGCAGCCTTGCCTCGCTTATATTTAATTGTTTAAGAAGGCGTGACTTCAGAAAATAATTTTCCGGATTTGAGATCATCCTGTAGATATCCAGTACTGATTTAACAGGTTCCTTTTTAAGGAATGAATCTTCGTCGATTTTCTGGTAAGGGATATTATGATCATTCAGTGCTTTTTCTAATACAGGCATTTGCCTGCTGATTCTGCATAGAATAACAAAATCTGAAAGACTTTCAATTTTCTCATATCCGGTACCTTCAGCAATCTGGCTGTCAATAGAGAAGAATCCCATGCCGCCTATCATCTTTTCTATATTACGCGCAACAAATTCCGCTTCACTTTTATCAGTCGGATTTTCAGAGATTTTAATCCTGACTCCTTTTTGTAATCCTTCCAGGAATTTCTGATTTGTTTTCAAGACATTCCCTGAAGCTTTGAGTATTAAATCGGAACAACGATAGCTTTTATTTAATTTAAATACAACAGCATCTTTATAATCATCCCTGAACATTCGGATATACCTGACATCAGCTCCCCGGAATCCGTAAATTGCCTGATCGGGATCACCGATTACAAACAGATTTGAATCTTGTTCCGGCATCAGCATTTTTATCATTGTGTATTGAGCGTGGTTAATGTCCTGGTACTCATCAACAAGAATCCATTCTATTCTACTTTGGTATTCGGACAAAATATCCGTATGCGTTTGAAATAACCGGATAGGGAAGCTTATAAGATCATCAAAATCAAATGCATTCGAATTTCGTAATATGTGGTTATATTTTTTGATAGCGCCAGCTATTGTAGCATCAGTGATACTTGTTTCAGGAACCAATGATTGTTTTATTTCAGATATCGTTTCACGCAGATCGGTAATTTCGGATTTTTCCGTGACTATTTCTGATAGTATCTGTTTTTTATCTTCCTCGTCTATTACAGATAAACTACATGTTATACCTGAATTCTTCAGATACTCTTTAATTATTGACAGTCCAAATGCATGAAAAGTGCAAATCCTCAGATCTTCCAGTATCTGTTTATCCAGCAGAAACGCCAGCCTTTCTTTCATTTCCCTGGCTGCTTTGTTGGTAAACGTTATAGCTAAGATTTTGTCCGGACTTATATTTCTTTCTTTAATTAAATAAGCAATACGGGTTGTCAGAACCTGCGTCTTCCCTGTTCCGGGTCCTGCAAGTATTATTGCCGGGCCAAAAAAATGTCCTGCCGCAGCCTCCTGTTCATCATTTAATCCTGATCGTTTTTGGTTTGTGAGCGATATCTGTTTTGATAGCCTTGTTTCTGCGGATACGGTCACTGGTTTTTGGAGCTTTAACTTACGAAAAGCTGGAAGGTCAAAGCTTAATAATGGACGAGGCAAATTTGTGGTTAAATATTTGCTTTCAGATTCCTGAAACAAAGAAGATGACTGCATGAAAGTTTTTGTCTCGCCATCTTTAAAAACTCTGATTCGACCATACTCCCCGTCAAAACCCTCTTGTATATAGACTTCCCTGTTACGCATGCGTCTTATTGCCTCGCATAATAATTCTCCACCTATTGTTTTAATATGATCAATATCGAAATTCAATAGAATATTGAACTCTGAACCAGCGTTATGCACCAGGTGTCGGTAATGCTGATCTACTTTGTTGGAATCAGGCGATACGCCTTCTATTTCCGATAATATTTCTTTTAATGGTATCAGGCTATAAAAGGGGTGACGGTTTTTCCGGTCCATTATATTATCCCGGTCAGCAAGCTGGGCGATCCGGTTCATTACACCAACAGTAATCTTTTTCCCGCAAACCGGACAAGTTTCATTATGTTGTAAAGTATCCAAAGGACTCCATTGTATTCCGCACTTTCTATGACCATCAAAATGATATTTACCTTCCTGTGGGAAGAAATCTACGGTACCATAGAAGTCTTCATGATTGCCTGATGCCATGGCATCGATAATCCCTTTATACGACAAATCGGTATCAAGGATATTTGCATTTCGTCCCAGCTTCTCGGGTGAATGGGCATCCGAATTGGCAATCAACGTGTATTTATCAAGGAAGCTGCACATCCAATTCATCGGAGGATCGGTTGAAAGACCCATTTCGACAGCAGAGATATATTTCGATAAGTCTTCAAAACATTCAATAACAGAATCAAATCCTGATTTTGAGCCTAATATGGAAAACCATGGAGTCCAGATATGCGCCGGCACAAAGAAAATATCTTCGGAAACTTCCAGGCTCAATTCAAGAAGATCTCTGCTGTCCATACCGATTATCGGTCTGCCATCAGAAGTAATGTTAAAACCCAGAGCAGCCAGCTTATTCTGTATTTTTTCAACAACATTGAATGAGGGAGCAAAAATTATATTATGTACTTTTCTTACCTTTTCTTTTTTCTTATATATGTTGCTGATTTCTGTTGTGAGGATAAACCTTGTATCTCCCTCAACAGTTAAACCGGTTCTTTTTTTGTTTGCCTGTTTCAGACGAAACAGCCCCTCCTCGGCAGGTTCCAGTTGTTCTTTTAGTTCGTGAAGCCAGCCGGGATGTGTGAAATCACCTGTACCTACTACTTTAATACCTTTTAACCGGGCCCAGTAATCAAGGTAGTCAGGACGAAGTTCTTTGCTGGTAGCCAGTGAATAATGTGAATGTATATGGAAATCTCCAATGAATTTCATCATAAATATATATCAAATGATACATGTGAAACATTCATGCCCTTCGCCCTCAGCTCTGAGCCATTACCTTGGTTCCACATGTATAGTAACAGTAAGATTTTTATAGACAGCCATAAGCTTATCCTCGATCATATCACAATATTTGTGGGCATTCCCAACTGATTCATCTGCAGGTATTTCCAGATGCAGGTCGATAAACCTGTAATTCCCTGCCACACGGGTACGGAGATCATGATAATGCACTCCCATTTCCTTAAGTCTTTTCTGAAGCCCGTTAATTTCCTCATCACTCCAGGCAATGTCAAGCAGGGGGAAAAAAGCACGTCTGAGCAGGGAATATGATTCTTTGATGATAAACAGGGCAACAAGAATAGCAACAATCGGATCTAACCATCTGATGTTAGTAAGCAAAATTAGTATCAGCCCGACTGCTACTCCGATCGAAGTGTAAACATCGGTTTTCAGATGCAATGCATCTGCCTCAAGAGCAACTGACCCTGTTTCCCGGGCAACCTTGTATAATCTTATTGACACGAAAATATTTACAATTGCAGATACTGCCATTACAAGGGAACCAATCCATATTTTTTCAAGGATAATCTCCCCGCCAATCAGTTTTTTTACAGATTCAACTATGATCCATATTGCAGCTGTAAATATCAGCAGCGCCTCTATTACACCAGAAATATTTTCAAATTTTCCGTGTCCGTAAGGATGCCTCTTATCTGGCGGATTATCAGATACCCTGACAGAAAAAAAAGCAATTATTGCTGCCACCAGGTCCATGGAGGAGTGAATAGCTTCGGATATTATACTGACTGAACCGGTAATGATCCCAACAACCAGCTTCATTATTATCAATAATGTATTGGATACAACTGATAACCTTGCAACTCTGACTTTAGCATTCATAATAGAACATGGAAGTGGTGATCAAAGATAACCAGAAAAGAAGCGAATCTGAAATTATTATTCCACTTTTATAAGTTCATATTTGGTATTACCCAGTCCGATCTTTTCGGCATGTTCAAGTCCGGCCTGCCAGAAAGTATCAGGATGAGTAAGTTTGAACTTATCTTCTCCCTGTAAGTTGCCATCATCATAATTTTCACAGATCTTGCTTCCGGGGAGTGCCGGGGCTGCTTTGACAAAATCAACACAGGCCTGATCGAGTGCAACAGGATCGAATGAGGCAGCCATACCTATGTTCGGGACAATCGGATAATCATTTAAGTCCCAGCAGTCGCAATTGGGTGAGACATCAATTATGAAACTGATATGGAAAGAAGGTTTGTCCTTAACTGCAGCATAAGCATATTCCGAGATTTTTTTACAAGCCGTCTCCGAAGAATTTTGCCACACAACTCTTGAAGCATCATACTGGCATACGGCAACACATTGTCCGCAGCCAACACATTTAACATAATCTATATGCGCGATTTTGTCTTTTCCCACGTGGATTGCATTATGAGCGCAATATTTTTCACATATCCGGCATCCTGTACAGTTTTTCTCAAAAATCTCAGGCGAAGACCCGGAGTGAAGAAATAATTTACCTCCTACAGAAGCACATCCCATTCCAAGGTTTTTAAGAACTCCTCCGAAACCTGTCAATTCATGCCCTTTAAAATGAGTCAAAGTAATTAAAACATCGGCGTCAGCAATTGCTGTGCCTATTTTAGCACTGGAACAAAATTCCATACTTAATTCTATTTCCCGGAAATCGGTTCCTTTAATGCCATCAGCAATTATGACCGGGCAATTTGTGGTAATGGGATTATATCCGTTTTCAAAAGCAGCTTCAATATGGTCAGGAGCATTTGAGCGTCTTCCGTAATATAATGTATTACAGTCAGTTAAAAAAGGAGTGGCTCCTTTTGATTTCAGCAGTTTAACTATACTTGCAGCATAATTCGGGCGTAGGTATGCGAGATTTCCGGGCTCTCCGAAATGTATCTTTAATGCTACAAATTTCTTCTGAAAATCAATTTTTTCAATGCCTGCCCTGATTACAAGGTTTTCAAGTTTTTTGAGAAGGTTTCGGGATGGTTTTGTCCTCAGGTCGGTAAACCAGACTTTTGAAGATGTCATATTGCTGCAATTATATTGTAAATCTGTTCTATCAGCCATTTAGGTGTTGATGTCGCTCCGCAAATCCCCGCTAGCCGCTTTCCGTCAAACCATGATTTATCTATCTCATCAGGAGAGGAAACGAAGTAAGTATCAGGATTAATACTTTTACAAATTGAATAGAGCATTTTCCCGTTTGAGCTCTCCCTGCCGCTGACAAAAACCACGACATCATGTTTCCCGGCAAAACTACTAAGATGAGGTTCCCTGTTTGCAATCTGTCCGCATATCGTATTGTTTACAGTTAGTAATTTATCAGGATCGTTTACACCCTTTTTTCTGATTTCGGCACGAAGCAGATCAGCAAAATTCTGGTAATCGTGGAGATGCATTGTTGTCTGGGAAAAAAGACTGATTGGCCTGGATGTATCTATTTGGTCCAGATCGTCCGGACCTGTGATAAGTATACCTTCATTTTCTGTGTGTCCCAATAATCCTGCTACTTCAGCATGGTCCTTTTTCCCGAATATTACAATCTGTCCGGCGGTTTCTTTTGCTTCGAGCCATGCCTTCCTTATCCTTGACTGCAGTTTTTTAACAATGGGACAGGTTGCTTCTATGATTGTAATATTATTTTTCTCCGCTATCAGATAAGTTTCAGGAGGTTCTCCATGTGCCCTTATCAGGACTTTACAATTACTAAGCTTTTTGAATTGTTCCTGGTTAATCGTTACCAGGCCGAGGTCAGACAAGCGTTCCACCTCTTTGTCATTATGCACAATAGGACCAAGTGAATAGACTTTTTCTCCTTTCAGAAGAGCTTCTTCTGCCACTTCCACAGCATTTTGCACTCCGAAACAAAAACCTGATCTTTTATCAATCTCTGCTGTCATTTATTATCTTCTCAATAATCTGCATCACCCATTTCATTTGCTCTTCAACAGTCATTTTGCTGTTATCCAGCAAGATAGCATCGTCAGCCCGCCTTAAGGGACTGATATCCCTGTTCTCATCGGTTACATCACGTGCAATAATATTGTTAAGGATCTCATCAAAAACAACCTTGATACCCTTGGCTTTCAGCTCGTCATATCTTCTTTGGGCTCTTATTTCCACGGAAGCTGTCATAAATATTTTAAGATCGGCATCAGGGAATACTACAGTTCCAATGTCTCTTCCATCCATGACGATCCCTTTGTATACACCTATTTGTCTTTGCAATTCCACCATACATGAGCGTACTTCCGGTATCATGCTTATCCTGCTTACATGTGCTGAAACCTCTATACCCCTTATCTCTTTCTCGACATTTTCAGAATTCAGAAAAGTCTCATATTCACCTTTGTCAGGATTATAGACAAATTCAATATGTATATTCTTCAGCTCTTCCTGAATACCTTCCAGATCCAATAATCCTTTGCCAACAAATTTTCTTCTAAGACAATAAAGAGTAACTGCCCTGTACATTGCCCCGCTGTCTATATAAATATAGTTGAGTTCTTCTGCTATTGCCCTGGCAAAGGTACTTTTCCCGCAGGATGAATATCCGTCAATGGCTATGATCAGTTTCTTAATCATAAGATATTAAAGTTACAGATTACTGCTATAATTTCAAAACTGTTACTTTCTGATCCTGTTATAGATCTGATCAGGTTTGATTATAATGGAGACATGATTTGATGAACCTGCCAGGTGATAAGTAGCTCTTCCGAATTCAATATTCATAAAGGAAGTATTAATACCGAATCCCCAGGAAAATCCTGCAAGAGAAATCTTCGACTCAGTTAACAGTTCACGTCTTCTCTGGTAGTTAAATCCTCCACTTAGATAAAAATTTTTATGGGGGATCAGCTCTGCACCCACAACAACATGACGTATCATATTTTCAAAGAATTCTGAGCCAAGAAGAAAATCGGCACTTGTCGATACTGTATCATTATACTGACAGGTAAGATCATATTTTTCCAGATGTTTCAGGGTCAGTGAAAATCGGAATGGAGCATAAGCCAGCTTTTGTGATACACCTGTTTGGATCTCAAATGGCAGCTTCTGTCGTTCTTCCCCCGCATACCTGGTAACCTGGAGACCTGCATTCTTTACCAGGAGACCAGCAGAAAAAAACCCGGACCGGTTTCTGTAAGCAGCTCCGATATCAAATGCAAATCCGAATGATGTATAGTTTTCAAGATGAGATAATACCGGTTTAAAATTAATTCCAAAGGAGAACAGTGTATCAATCTCCCGTGAAAAGATCATTGACATGGCATATTCTGATGCTTTAAAAGAACCTGTGATGATCCCTGAGACATCTGCTGCGATAAATGAACCATAATTCAGATAAGTCACTCCTGCCGCAAAATTACCGGTACCGGGGAATGATCTTGAGTACATGGCAAGACCATAGTTTACTCCCGCAAAATAATTGACATAATTTAAAGCAATGTTATTATTCATATTTGCCTGAAGCAGGGCCGGATTATGATATGCTACATTAAGATTGTCAGTATTAAGCGATACGTTAGTTCCTCCAAGCGATGAGATGAGGCCTGAATGAGTCAGATTCAGGAATTCATATACATTATCACCTCCTGTCTGTGCTTTCAAAGCCGGAACAAGCATAATTACCAGAAGGATATATATGATTCTTTTGACCATCGCGCCAATCAGTTTCAAATATAGCAGGATTTTACATAAACGGACTCTTGACGTAAATTAGTATTAATGAGTAAGATATATAATGTAGCGGTTAAGCGGTTTTGCCTGTAAGTGCAAGACCTTCATCAGTTTTCTTCTGACGGCCGTTGATCTGTGACATGAAAAGACCTGTAATGACAATTGCCATGCCTGCTATATTCTGTAATGTAAGTTTGTCACCAAGAATGAAGAATGAAAATACAGCAGTGAATATAGGGATGGAGTTTGTAAAAACATTTGCCCTCGACACTCCAATTTTTTTTATAGAATATGCAAATAGAATAAAGGCTCCGCATGAGGCAAAAACAGACAGCTCAATAATAGGGATAAAACTTTTAGCAACAAACACGGTATTAATGAACTGACGAAGATCGGTAATCAGGAAAACAGGCAGGAAGAGCACCACTCCAATAATGTTCTGCACTGTCACAATGA
This sequence comes from uncultured Rikenellaceae bacterium, assembly GCA_964638955.1. Taxonomy (GTDB): domain Bacteria; phylum Bacteroidota; class Bacteroidia; order Bacteroidales; family VadinHA17; genus LD21. The sequence continues at coordinate 10,315 of CAZWZQ010000038.1, forward strand.
AAGCCGGGCTGTAGGTACCTACAAGCCTGCTCAATGTGAGATTAAAACCAACTGCTGATATTACAGCCAGGAGTAATAATGATAATCCTTTAATACTGAATGAGATGGTTCCATCCCTGTTGAGGATAAATATTATCACCCCGATAAATGACAGGATAATACCTGCATAATTGATTATTCTAAGCTTTTCCCTGTAAAAAATCCATGCACCCAGCGCTGCAATTACCGGTATTGTTGAAATGATAACAGATCCAACGGTAGCTGAAACATAAGTAAGTCCGTGACTTTCGCCAAGGAAATAGAAAAATGGTTCGAACAGTGCCAGAATAAAGAAAAACTTTCTGTCAGTTTTCTTTATTTTCATGAAGCCTCCTGTAAAAAAAAGAAATATGGTGAGGAGCAACACAGCAATAACAAGTCTGATAAAGACAATTGTCAGAGGAAGGTATATTTCATTGGCAATTTTGAACCAGATAAAAGAGAACGACCAGAAGATCATTGCCAGAATGACACCTGCATATGTTCTTATACTATCCTTCAAAACATTTACCGGTTATTTATTGATTCCGGAGCCTCGAATTTATACTATATAATTTAGAATTCTTTGAAAAACTTCCCGGAAGATCTTTTTTTTACGATCATCTCAACGACATGGATATTTCGAACAGGATCTGATTTATTATGATTTCCAACATACAATAATCAGTAATTTAAACAGATAACTTAAATTGTTATTTCGAACATGTTTATAAAATGGAACACTGGTGATTTGTAACTAAACCATATTTTGTTATATTTGCCGCCTCAGGTCAGACTGACTGATCCTGTGATTTTTAAAAATGAATTGAATATTAATTAAAGATTATAAATCAGCCCTGATGAAGATACTGGTATGCATTAGCAATGTGCCTGATACAACAACAAAGATCAAATTCAATGAGGGTGATACCTCTATTGACTCGACTGGTATTCAGTGGGTTATAAATCCATGGGATGAGCTGTCACTTACCCGTGCCCTGGAACTAAAGGATGATCCGTCAAATGGGATTAAATCTGTTACTGTAGCCCATGTGGGTCCGGCAACATCAGAGCCAACAATAAGAAAAGCGCTGGCAATTGGCGCTGATGAAGCTATCAGGATAAATTCTGAATCTTCAGATGCCTATTATGTTGCCGCCCAATTAGCTGAAGTTATTAAAAAAGAACAGTTTGATATAATCATGTGCGGAATAGAATCAAGTGATTATAACGGTTCCCTGGTGGGAGGAATGATAGCAGAATTCCTCAATATCCCTTCTGTTTCAGCGGTTTCAGGTATCACCATTGATGACGGTAATCCGATAATTACCAGGGAAATAGATGGAGGGAAAGAGGTTATTTCAATATCGGTGCCATTCATGGCAATAGTCCAGAAGGGAATTGCCAAAGAACCCCGTATAGCAGCTATGAGAGGAATTATGATGGCAAGGACAAAACCCCTAAAGCTGTTTGAACCCCTTCCTTTTGAGCCGCTTACAGAAATTACTGTTTTGGAGAAACCGCCTATGCGGGCAGCCTGTAAATTCATTGATGCAGAAAATCCCGGACAACTTATCGACCTGCTTCAGAATGAGGCAAAAATAATTTGATCATAAATAATAAATAATACATTAAAAATATGTCAGTATTAGTATATACAGAAAATTGGGACGGGAAATTTAAGAAACTCACCTTTGAACTTGTCTCTTATGCATCAGGGGTAGCAAAAATGATCAATACCTCTGTAACAGCTCTCTCAATCGGTAAAATTGATGACTCAGAACTTAAAAAACTTGGAAATTACGGAGCAGAGAAGATCATAAATGTTGATAATGAATTGCTTGCAACACTCGACAGTCAGGCTTATTCATATGTGATTTCTGATATCGCACTGAAAGAAAATGCATCGGTAATAATAATCTCAAATAATAACACAGGGAAAGCGATAGCCCCGAGGTTATCGGTAAGACTGAAGGCCGGAGTAGGATCAGGTGTAAACAAACTGCCTCTTAAAACAAGTCCCTTCACTGTTTATAAAAAGACCTTTTCAGGAAATGCATATGCACATGTTGTGATAAAATCAGATATTAAGATACTTACCCTGGCTCAAAACTCATTCGTTCTTAATGAAACAGCTAATAACTCTTCAATTGAGAACATGAATGTTACTGTTGATAGTTCTTCAGTTAAAACTGAAGTAAAAGATGTTCAGAAACAGACAGGGAAGATATTACTGACAGATGCGGAGATTGTCGTATCAGGTGGAAGAGGGATGAAATCACCTGACAACTGGGGCCCTATTGAAGAGCTTGCAGGATTTCTTGGTGCCGCTACTGCCTGCTCCCGTCCGGTAGCTGATGAAGGGTGGAGACCAATAGGCGAGCATACTGGTCAGACAGGCAAGATAATTGCTCCCAACCTGTATATTGCAGTTGGTATTTCCGGCGCAATACAGCATCTGGCAGGGATTAGCGCATCTAAATGTATTGTTGCTATAAATACTGATAAGGATGCTCCCATATTTGAGGCTGCAGAGTACGGAATCGTCGGAGATGCATTCAAGGTGCTGCCGAAATTGATTGAAGCGGTAAGGGAGATGAAATCCTGATTTATCCCCGAAAAACAGGCTAATTCATTTAATCCGAAAAGAACTTGATATGATCCCCAACCTGGTTTTTATTTTGATACTTTTTTTTGCTGCCGGATTATTTTACTTCAAGGTAAGGACCATCTCCCGGGAAATAAAACTTGGGAAACCACTTAAAATTAATGACAATAAGCTTCGAAGATGGAAGTTAATGGCGAAAGTTGCTATCGGCCAATCAAAAATGGTAACACGTCCCGTAGCTGCAATTATGCATATTTTCGTATATGTCGGATTTATCATAGTGAATATCGAAATGCTTGAGATCCTTATTGACGGGATATTCGGGACACACAGGTTTTTTTCTTTTACAGGAGGTTTGTATCCGGTATTGATTTCCTCTTTTGAAATCTTTGGAATTGCAGTTATAATCGGATGCATTGTATTCCTTTCAAGGAGGAATATTATCAGGATCAAGAGGTTCTGGAGCAGTGAGATGAAATTATGGCCCCGTTCGGATGCCAATATAATCCTTGTCACAGAACTTTTCCTTATGAGCGCAATTCTTGTCATGAATGCAAGCGATGGGATTCTTCAGATGCGTCATGGTACCCATTATGCAAATGTTGGATATTTTTTTCTCAGCGGATTAATACAGCCATTGTTTTCAGGATTCTCAAATGGAACACTTGTTTTCATGGAAAGATTTTGCTGGTGGTTTCACATTATTGGTGTGCTGGCATTCCTCAATTATATTCCTTATTCAAAACACTTTCATGTTTTTCTCTCATTTCCGAATGTCTATTATTCCAGGCTTGATCCGCAGGGGAAGATGGATCATATGCCTTCAATTACAAAGGAAGTAAAAATGATGCTTTCAGGGTATATTGAAAATAATGTAGCAGGGGGAGATGAAGAAATTGGGCAGTTTGGTTCCCGGGATTGCAGGGACTTCTCATGGAAAGTCCTGATGGAAGCATATACCTGCACCGAATGCGGCAGATGCACTTCGAGTTGTCCTGCTAACATTACCGGTAAAAAGTTATCACCAAGGAAGATCGTGATGGATATACGCGACAGGCTCGAATATATTGGCAAAAATGTAAGGAAACATGGGATTGAATTCACCGATGACAAGTCATTACTTGATGTTGTAACGGCGGAAGAGTTATGGGCCTGCACAACATGCAATGCCTGTACTATCGAATGTCCACTCAACATTAATCCCGTAGCAATGATAATTGAAATGCGCAGGTACCTTGTAATGGAAAAAGCTGCAGCACCCGCAGAGCTGAATGCGATCTTTTCAAATATCGAAAATAATGGAGCTCCCTGGCAATATTCCAAGGAAGACCGGTTATTATGGTCCAAAGACCTGGAAATTGTTGTGCATTAACCCCCTGCCCAACCTTCCTCCAGAGTTAAATAATAACATAAAATAAAATGGCAACTCAAAGAATCGAAGTACCTGTAATGT
>CAZWZQ010000038.1:14493-22590 GCA_964638955.1 uncultured Rikenellaceae bacterium
TAAATAATAACATAAAATAAAATGGCAACTCAAAGAATCGAAGTACCTGTAATGTCCGACCTCTTTGCAAAAGGAGAAAGACCTGAATACCTCTTCTGGGTAGGCTGTGCAGGCGCTTTCGACGACAGATACAAAAAAGTAGTGAGGGCTTTTACTAAAATTCTTACTTATCTTAAAGTGAGTTATGCGGTTCTTGGAAAGGAGGAGACATGTACTGGTGATCCTGCCCGCCGTGCCGGCAACGAAATGCTGTATCAAATGCAGGCCCTTCAGGTAATCGCGACTTTTAAAAAATATGGTGTCACTAAAATCATCGCTATCTGCCCGCACTGCTACAATATTTTTAAGAATGAATATCCCGATCTTGAAGGCAGATATGAAGTAATAAGTTACTTACAGTTCCTTAATAAGTATATTGCAGAGGGGAAATTGAAACTTGATACCGGATCATTTAAAGATGTAACAATTACTTATCACGATCCTTGTTATCTTGGCAGAGGGAATAATATCTATGAAGAGCCGCGCTCAATTCTGAAAAGACTTACTGCCGACTTTGTGGAAATGGATAGAAACAAAAGATTTGCATTATGTTGTGGAGCTGGCGGAGCACAGATGTTTAAGGAAGCTGAAAAAGGTAACAGGGAAGTTTTTATTGAAAGAACTGAAGATGCTCTTAAAACAGGTGCTGAGATTATTGCTACTGCCTGCCCTTTTTGCATGACAATGCTTACAGACGGACTGAAGTATAAGAACAGGGAAGAGGATGTAAAAAACCTGGATGTTGCGGAATTAGTGGTGCAATCTTTAGGTTTATAGATATTAAATTGAAAATTAAGAAACAAATTAAATTACAGTAATGGAAAACAAAAAAGTCCTGAAAAGCGGTGAATTTTTGGTTAGTGAAACTGATGCCAAAGATATCTTCATACCTGAAGAATTCAATGAGGAACAAATGATGATCGCCCAGTCATGTCGCGATTTTCTGGAAGCTGAAGTTTATCCTGTTATGGCAGATCTTGAAAAAGGCGACAGGGAACTCATGAAACAGTTGCTTAAGAAATCGGGTGAGCTTGGATTAACTGGAATTCCGGTACCGGAAGAATTCGGTGGATTCGGACAATCTTTCGTTACTCAAATGCTTGTTGCCGAAACAACAGGAGCCGGTTATTCATTCTCTGTTGCATACATGGCACATAGTGGAATCGGTACACTTCCTATTGTCTATTATGGAAACGATTACCAGCGGCAACATTATGTACCAAAACTTGCTGTCGCTGAATACCTTGGATCATACTGCCTGACTGAACCGGGTGCCGGAAGTGATGCCAATGCAGGTAAAACAAATGCGGTACTTTCTGAAGATGGTAAATATTATATCCTTAACGGCCAGAAAATGTGGACCACCAATGCAGGATATGCTGATACACTTATAGTCTTTGCAAAAATCGAAAATGACAGGGTTCTCAGTGCTTTTATAGTGGAGAGTAAATACCCGGGTGTCGTGATAGGACCTGATGAACATAAAATGGGGATAAAAGGATCTTCAACTGCACAAATATACTTCAACGATGTGAAAGTACCGGTCGAAAATCTTCTGGGTAAGAGGGGAGAGGGTTTCAGGATTGCCCTGAATATACTTCACATGGGACGGATAAAACTTGGTGCCAGTGTTCTGGGTGCAGCAAAAAAAGCAATTTCCGACTCGGTGAAATATGCTAATGAACGAAAACAGTTTGGCGTCCTGATTTCTACTTTCGGTGCAATAAAACATAAACTTGCCGAACAAGTTATAAAACTATTTTCCACAGAATCAGCAGTCTATAGGGTAAGTAAGGAAATCGATGATTTAATAGATATACTCAAATCCGAAACCGGTGACAAAGGCCGTGCAACAATTGAAGCCATAAGTCATTATGCTGTTGAAGCAGCAATACTGAAAGTTTTCGGATCGGAAATGCTTGACTTTGTAGTTGATGAGGCAGTGCAGATATATGGAGGAATGGGATATTCCCAGGAAATGGATGTGGAACGAGGTTACCGCGATTCAAGAATTAACAGGATATTCGAGGGAACAAACGAAATAAACCGGCTTCTTGTTGTTGATACAGCAATGAAAAGGGCAATGAAAGGAGATTTCGATCTTTATGGTAAGGCTGAGGCACTCTTTAATGAATTAGATAAAATTACTTCAGGGGAAGTGCATGAAGAACAATATTTTGATGAAAAATCAAGATATATAAGCAATTTTAAGAAGGTGATCCTGATCTGTATACATGGCGCAGTAAAGAAATTTGAAAGGAAGCTTATCTATGAGCAGGAAATACTGAACAACATAGCTGATATGATGATGGAAACCTATGTTTCAGAATCTCTGTCACTAAGGGTGGCCAGGCTTGAAACAATAAAAGATGATATCACTGTATATAAGGATATTCTTGATGTTAATATCTATGATACAGCTGAAATTATCAGGAAATCAGCCTGTGATGCAGTCTTTTCATTTGATTCCGATGAAGATAATGCACAGGTAGTCAAAGTAATAGATAACCTGACAAGGGTAAAAGGAATAAATGTAAAAGAAGCCAGGAGAAGGATAGCTGATAAACTGATTGAGGACAATTCTTACAGGTTCTGAATATGATATTATTAAAATTAAGATCGCTATTACCGGTCTTTTCCCTCCTTGCCGTTTATTCTTCATGCGGATCCGTAAGTTCATATGGATCTATAAGGAAAAATGATCTTTTCCAGCAGGATACGAGTAGCTATGTCTCTCCTTTTGCTGAAGCTAATGAAGGTTGTTTTAAATGTCATTCATTGAAGAGATTTGAATATACTGATGAAGTCTCGGGCCAGCAGAAAAGAGGCTTGATGCTTCCCTGGATGATCCTTGGCAAACAACAATTTTATGAATCGAATCATAAAAGCTTCATCTGTACTGACTGCCACTCACATGATTTTGGCACTTATCCTCATCCGGAAGAGTTGAAGTCCGAGTTGCATTTTCACTGTCTTGATTGTCATGGAGGCGATCCCGCTTATGCAAAATTTAAATTTGAAGAGATTGAATATGAATACAGAAAGAGTGTTCATTACGGGCTTGAAGAGAAAGGATTTACTTGCTGGAATTGCCATGATCCCCATAGTTACAGGCTTGTGGCACGAATCAGTAAAAGTCTCACAGAGATAGTTACATATGATAATTCAATATGTCTGAATTGCCATTCCAATAGGAAAACCTTTGAGCTTTTTTCAGATCACGATATGGTTAATTTTAAACGGATTCATAAATGGCTTCCCCGACAAAAAGTACATTTTAAAAGTGTCAGATGTGTTGAGTGTCATGCGACATTGGGAAGAAACATACTTGTTCCCCATTATATTGTATCTTCGGATAATGCAGTGAGAGAATGTATGGAATGTCATTCCGATAAACCTGTTGCCATGTCATCCCTGTTAAGGAATTATTCGAATTTTGAAAGTGCAGAATCATTAATTAATGAAGCTGGTTTAAGCGGAATAAAAATTATTGGGCCGAACAGATATAGATTAATTGATAACTTGAGCCTTAAAATCTTTACTGCACTGCTGGCAATAATCGGGATACACATCTTAATAAGGATTATCAGAAAATAAACAAAAAGGAAGAAGAGATGTATTTATATCCTGTCTGGGTCAGATTATGGCATCTTTTAAATGCAATTTTAATTGTCATTCTTATTGTAACAGGAGCAGTAATGCAATATGCCGGCAGCGAAAATCCTTTACTGATGGCAGCATTTGCAGGTGCTTCAAGGTGGCACAATATTGCTGCTATAGTCCTTACTATCAGTTATCTGGGGTTTGTTATCGGTAATGCCGTTTCAGGAAATGGTAAGTATTACAGAATAAACGAAAAAAATCTCTTTTCAGATATGGGGAAACAACTGAAATATTTCTTATGGGGAATATTCAGGCATGAAAAACAACCGTTTCCGGTAACTGTTGATAATAAATTTAATCCTCTGCAGAAAGTGACATATCTGCTCATTATGTATTTTGCACTACCTCTGCTGATTATATCAGGTTTAGTTTTAATGATACCTGATATGACCCTTATAAAGTTATTTGGAAAGGGCACATATATCGTTATTGATGTTCTGCATATTATCCTGGGATTATTAATTTCGCTGTTTTTAGTCATTCACATTTATTCCTGTACTGTTGGACCAAAACCCACATCTCTTTTCCGCGGAATAATAACCGGGTTTTACGGAGGTGATGAATGATAGATCATTAAATTGCATGAAAATTGTAATAAACCGATAAACCAGAATTTGTGATATGAAGATTCTAAGATCGCTATTTACCGGATCATTTATTATTTTACTGTCAGCGCTGAATTTATTTAATTTAAATGCCCAGCAGCAGGTAAAGCCATGGCCTGTACCTGATGAATATAAGACTATAGAAAACCCTGTTCCTGAAAGTGAGACCAGCATTAAGGCAGGTATGACTCTCTATGTTAAGTACTGTGCGTCCTGTCATGGGAGATCAGGCCTGGGTGACGGTGTTAAAGCCAGGACTCTCAAGGACTTTTGCGGTGATTTTTCAGGAGCCTGGTACCAGGATCAGACAGACGGCGAACACTTCTATAAAACAAAATTCGGCAGGGGAGAAATGCCAAAGTATGAGGGCATAGTATCCGACGAGAATATCTGGCATATAGTCAATTACATGAGGACCTTTAAAAAATAGACTTCAGACATCATCAATAATACCATAAATTTGACATTGTATCAGTACTCCTTTGTGTTCTTTGAGTATACCTTTGTGATACTTCGTGGTTTAATTCTTTTCTTAACCACAAAGTACACAAAGTGCATCACGAAGGGACACGAAGGAATTAATTTAATCATGGTATAAATTTCAAAAAATAGTCAATAATCCTATAGGATGAAGATTGCTAAGTTTCTTTTTTCACCCGTTTTCATGGGTATCCTCTTTGTTGTATTTGCAGTTGCAATGGCAGCGGCTACCTTTATCGAAAACGACTTCGGCTCATCGGCATCCCGAAGTTTGATTTATGATACAAGGTGGTTTGAGCTGATCCTGGTCCTTCTGGCTTTGAATCTTACAGGGCAGCTGATAAAGAATAAATTATTCAGGAGATCTAAAATACCGGTTGTACTTTTTCATCTTTCATTCATACTGATGATCATCGGAGCCGGAATAACAAGATATTTCGGTTGGGAAGGGACAATTCATATAAGGGAAGGAGAAACAGTCAACCTCTGCCATTCCAATGACCAATACATAAGTTGCTCAGTTACAGATGATAATGGCTTAATTGTCAGTGAACATACTGAGAAATACTCTTTTGCAGGCAGATTCAGGCATAAGATAATGGCTGAAGAAAAAGAATATAAGCTGATGCTTTCAGCAGTAATACCTAATGCTATTGAGTCTGTTACAAACGATCCTGAAGGTGAACCGGTAGTTACTTTACTTGTTACTCAGGAAATGACACAGGGGGCAACAGTAGTACTTAAGAGGGGAGAGTTAAGAACAATACATAATATTTCCATCGGATTTGAAAGTCCGGAAAAAACAGATATCAGGATAGAGATCGATTCCGGTAATTTCTTTATCAGTTCAGATTTTGAGATGGGGCAGATGAGAATGATTGACCGGGAGGAAAATCGGGTACAAGACCCGCGCAGGAGAATAGCTCTGGAGCCCATGAAAATCTTTACTGTAAAGGATATAAGGATTGTTCCGCGTGCCATATCGCAAGCCGGCATAATCGAACCGGTCGCTGTGAATCCGGATCAACAAAATACCGGGCAGAACGCATTAATATTCAGTCTTAATTCCGTTGATACATCGGAAAACATCATTCTGTGGAACCGGCAATCGGAAAATATTTCGAAAGGAATTGGCTGGATGGATAACCTGGAATTCAAAATAACCTGGGGATCACAAGAAATAACACTCCCCTTCAGCATCAGACTTAATGATTTTATTCTTGAACGTTATCCGGGTTCGGAGAGTCCTTCAGGTTACAAAAGCGATGTTACTGTACTTGACAAAGCAAATAACTATGAAAAACCTTTTGTTATTTTTATGAATAACATTCTTAAGTACAGGGGATTTCGATTTTACCAGTCATCATACGACCAGGATGAGCAGGGGACAATACTTTCAGTTAACCATGATCCGGCAGGTATGATTATTACTTATACCGGTTATGCATCACTCTTCCTGTTTATAATTCTATCGCTAATAATTAAAAGCTCATCATTTCGCTCCATAAGGGCTACATCCTGGAATTCAGCGTTACGCAAAGGAATTATGGCAGTTTTTCTGTTTCTGTTTGTTTCGGGTTTTAAGGGATTATATGGCCAGAAGCTGGCCCCCGGCAGGGAAAGTGCTGAAGAATTTGGCAAAGTACTTGTCCAGGATCAGAAGGGGAGGACAGAGCCATTATCAACACTAAGCAGTGATATACTTCGAAAAGTGTCAAGGGAGAACAGGTTTGAAGGTTACTCATCAATGCAGGTATTCCTGGGGCTTTATCTCGATTTTGCCAGCTGGCAGGATGTTCAGTTGATCAGGGTGTCAAATAAAGAATTGCAGAAAAAGCTTGACTTAAATGGCAATATGGCCTCTTTTACAGATCTGGTTGATATAACAAGGAGCAGTTATAGATTATCTGAAGATGTTAATAGAGCCTATTCAAAACCACCCGGTCAAAGAAACAAGATGGATAAAGAGATCATGAAAGTAGATGAAAGAGTTAATATCATTTACATGATCTATAGAGGTGATTTTTTAAAAATTGTCCCTCTGAAAGATGGATCCAGGAACTGGGGTATCCCTGAGGAGGCACTTAAAAATGCTATAAACAGTGAAGATTCACTCTATCTGCATAATATTATGCCATTTATTGCAGAGGCATTGCAGAAAAATGATATTACTACGACACGAAAGCTGACGGAATCGGTGAGTGGTTACCAGGAAAGATTTGCCGGTTATCAGTTACCATCAGATCTTAAAATAAGGGCAGAGATACTTTATTATAAACTTGGAATATTCGAACGGTTATTTCCCCTTTATGCAACAACCGGTCTGATTATGCTTATAATATTGATGATAAGCGTAATAGGAGGGAAGAATAAATTATTACGCTTTGTAGGGATCCCTGGCTGGATTCTTTCTGCAGGTTTCCTTTTGCACACTTTTGCACTGGCTTTGAGATGGTTTATTTCCGGACACTCGCCTTTGAGTAATGGTTATGAATCGATGATATTCATTTCATGGGTGACACTGCTGGCAGGATTTATTTTCAGCCGCAGATCGGCTTTTACCCTTTCAGCCACATCAATACTTGCAGGATTAACCTTAATGGTAGCTCACCTTAGTTTTATGGATCCCGAGATTACCAATCTGGTTCCGGTTCTCCAGTCTTACTGGTTAACACTTCATGTCTCGGTAATTACGGGCAGTTATGGATTTCTCGGACTGGGAGCAATCCTGGGTCTTTTAAACCTGATCCTGCTGTTACTCACAAACAACAGTAATCGTATAAGGATCTCAGGTACTATCGATGAGCTGACAGTTATTAATTTCAAGACGCTGACACTCGGATTATATTTTCTGACCATCGGAACATTCCTGGGAGCTATCTGGGCAAATGAGTCATGGGGAAGGTACTGGGGCTGGGATCCCAAGGAGACATGGTCGCTTATTACAATCATTGTATACACACTCGTCACACACTCACGGCTCATCCCGGCTTTTAAGGATATTTACACATTTAATTTACTCTCTCTGTTTGCTTTCTCATCAGTGCTAATGACCTACTTTGGGGTGAATTATTACCTGTCAGGGCTGCATTCATATGCAGGAGGTGATCCGGTACCGGTTCCGGCATTTATCTATATTATCGTTATACTTCTTTTAGCAATATCATTTTTTGGATACTTTAAGTATAAAAGACTTGGAAAGGGATAATAAAAAAGGGTGCCCTTTTGAGACACCCTCTTTTCTTTTCGGGTGGAAGATGGGACTGCAATCCTTCGTTTTGTATCTCATTGATAATAAGTTAGTTACAAG
>CAZWZQ010000039.1:0-22288 GCA_964638955.1 uncultured Rikenellaceae bacterium
ACTTTTTCAACAACCCCATCACTACCCAACTTTTCCCACTTTGGGGAAATTGAAAGGGGGTAAATACTCCATCCCAAAGGTAATGCTTTGAATCCGAAACAATCAATAATTTAATTAACTTTACACCTTCAAAAAATGAACGAAAAAATGAAGCCTGATATTAAACTGGTACCCAATATTTCACCTGAACAATCTGTTGTGTGCATCCTTGGAAAAGAGAGGATACCTGAGAGCCTGCGTCTGAATAAGAGTGAAAAAGAATATGCCATGAAACAGCTACGGGCCGGAGATGAATATGTTTTCATTAATTCTTATTTTAAATGCACCTACCTGGTTAAGGTCAAGGATGACGTAAGCGAATATAAAGCGAGGGAGGAGTTAAGGAAAACAGCTTTCAAAATAAGAAAACTTATCAGGTCAAATGACCATACTGAGCTTGCAATAACCTCGTGGGAGGCCTATAAGGGAGCAATTGAAGATTTTACTGAAGGGCTGATTCTCAGCTTCTACAGATTCAACAAATACAGGACAAAAGAGGCTGAGGATGAAAAGAAAAACTACCCGTCAAAGCTGTTATTATCAGGTGATGTTGACAAAACTGATATTAGCTGGCTGACATACATCACAGATGCGGTTTATCTTGCCCGCGACCTGATACATGAACCTGTTAATTATCTTACTGCATCAAAGCTTGCATCTGTAATACAGAAAACAGGTAAGTCGGCAGGATTCAGTGTTGAGGTATTGAATAAAGGAAAGATCGAGGCACTTAAAATGGGTGGACTTCTGGCGGTAAACAGGGGCAGTATAGATCCGCCTGCATTCTGCATTCTTGAATGGCATCCTGAAAAAAGTCTTAATAAAAAACCGATTATCCTGATCGGAAAAGGCATTGTATATGATACTGGCGGACTTAACATTAAAACCGGTGATTACATGGCTATGATGAAAGGGGATATGGCCGGTGCAGCCACTGTTACAGGGGTACTTTATGCTGTGGCAAAATCCGGGATCCCGATTCATGTCATTGGTCTTATACCGGCTACAGACAACCGGCCCGGGGGAAATGCCTATACACAGGGTGACATCATAACAATGCATAACAAAATGACTGTTGAAGTTGGAAATACTGATGCTGAGGGACGACTGGTTCTGGCAGATGCATTGAGCTATGCATCAAAATATCAACCCGAACTGATAATAGATGTTGCTACACTTACTGGCTCTGCGGCAGTGACTTTCAGCAACCAGGCTATTGCTTTAATGACAAATGCCGACAGGAAATATATTTCTCTTCTTGAAGAGTGCGGAAATATGGTGCATGAGAGGATTGCCGAACTTCCTTTCTGGGAAGAATATGGGGAAATGATCAAATCGGATATTGCCGATATCAGGAACATCGGTGGCCGTGAAGCAGGGGCAATTACTGCAGGAAAATTCCTCGAGCATTTTACAAAATACCCGTTAATACATCTTGATATTGCCGGAACAGGACTGCTGAAGAAAGATGATTTTTACAGACTGAAACTGGGTCCCGGTTCAGGATTAAGGCTGCTTGCAACATTCCTGAAGATGCTTGCGGCAAATTATAAAAAATATAAGTGATAATTATGGAAACCAGTACAATCATAGCAGGAATTTCACATGGAGATATTAATGGTATAGGTTATGAGGTAATTATCAAAGCCCTCATGGACAATGCAATTAATGATTTTTGTGTGCCGGTGGTATATGGATCTCCCAAGGTAGCTGCATATCATCGCAAAGCCTTGAATATTAATAATTTCAGTTTTAATAATATAAAATCCCCTGAAGAGGCAAATCAGAAAAGGGCAAATATGATCAATTGTCTGGATGACAATGTAAGAGTTGAACTGGGGAAATCTACCCGGCAGGGAGGCGAATCCGCTCTTATCTCTCTGGAAAGAGCAGTTGAAGATCTTAAAAACGGTAAGATACATGTGCTGATAACCGGACCAATAGATAAAAAAAATATACAATCGGAAAGATTTACCTTTTCAGGACACACGGAATACCTGAAATCGAAATCAGATGCAGATGACGTTCTGATGTTAATGATCAGCGAAAATATGAAAATAGGTTTTGTCACGGGTCATGTGCCTTTGGGCAAAGTCTCAGAAATGCTGACTATCGACCTGGTAGCAAATAAAATAAGGATGATGAATCATTCACTGATCCTCGATTTCGGAATTCGTAAACCGCAGATAGCCATTATGGGACTTAATCCGCATGCAGGCGATGACTCACTTCTGGGAACCGAAGAGGCGGAAATAATTATTCCGGCCATGAAACAAACCGATAAAGAAGGCATAATGACTTTCGGCCCATTCGCAGTAGATGGTTTTTTTGGGGCCGGATCATTCAGCAAATTTGATGGTATACTGGCTATGTATCATGATCAGGGGCTTGCTCCGTTCAAGGCATTATCATTTGATTCCGGGGTTAATTTCACTGCCGGTTTGCCATTCGTAAGAACATCTCCGGTACATGGGACAGCTTTTCATTTAGCAGGTAAAGGTGAAGCATCTGAAAACTCACTCCGGCAGGCAATATATCTTGCCTGTACTATATATAAAAACAGGCAGGTATATGCTGAACTGACAAAAGATCCTTTAGTACATCAGGATATAGAAACATACAGTGATAAAGTTGATGAATTACCTCCTGATATTTTAAATACGGAAAACAACTTATGATCGATTATATTAAAGGAACAATAACCAGGATCACGCCTGCATTTCTAACAATCGAAGCATCTGGAGTAGGCTATTTTATTAACATCTCTCTCTCATCCTATTCAAAGCTGGAAGATAAAAGAGAATATAAATTGCTTGTACATGAAGTTATAAGGGAAGATAGTCATCAGCTTTTTGGCTTTGCCGACAAGGAAGAACGGGAAATCTTCAGGCTGCTGATATCAGTAACAGGAGTTGGAGCATCTATGGCCAGGATGATGCTTTCATCGCTGAGCCCCGCGGAAATAGAAAAGGCAATAATAGAATCTGAAGTCAATTCTCTGAAAAGTATAAAAGGTATAGGACTTAAAACCGCACAAAGAATAATCGTTGACCTCAAAGATAAACTTGGTAAATATGCAGTAACCGGCGAAATATTTGCATTTTCAGACAATACAAAACGAGAAGAGGCGTTATCAGCATTAGTAATGCTTGGGTTTGCCAAAGGCGCTGTCATTAAAGTACTTGACACGATTTTACGGGAAAATAAAAATCTGACTGTTGAGGATCTTATAAAGAGAGCGCTTAAGAACTTGTGACACTGAATATTAGCCGGATTGGGATCAAGGATATCACATAAACATATTCTGGTATTATTATATTCTGTGCTGATTGCTTCTTTTCTGTTTGCCTCATCGGAAGCCTTCAGCCAGGAGTCTGTTCAGACTGGTGATACCACCCGGAAATCAATATTAAAGCTGGAGGATGACTCAGGGATACCCTGGGAACAGACAAAAAAAAGCCCTCTCTTTCTCGATAATCCTTCAAATATTACATCTACCGTGATCTATGATCCGGATAAAAATGAGTATGTAATCTACAAAAAAGTAGGATCATTTGATTACCGCACACCGGTGCACATGAATCCCGAGGAATTCAGAAAATATGAATATACACAGGCAATGCGCGATTACTGGCAGTCAAGGATCTCCGGAGATGAATCGGGCTTCAGGTCAACACTTATACCTCAAATAGAAATAGGCGGAGCCGCATTTGACAAGATCTTCGGAAGCAATACCATAAACATCATCCCGCAGGGATCCGCTGAACTGATATTCGGAATCAATATTTCACGTACTCAAAACCCGACCCTTTCCGAAAAACTAAGAACCATTCCCACATTCGACTTCAAGGAAAAGATACAGATGAATGTCACCGGAACCATTGGTGACAAGATGCAATTAGGTGTAAACTATAATACTGATGCATTGTTCGAATTTGAAAACAGGACCAAGCTTCAGTATTCCGGAAAGGAGGATGAGATACTTAAAAAAGTTGAAGCCGGCGATGTAACCCTTCCTCTTACCGGAACCCTGATCACAGGGAGCTACAGCCTCTTCGGGCTTAAAACAGAAATGCAGTTCGGCAAACTTACCGTTACTACTGTCCTTTCGCAGCAGAAAGGTGAATCATCTGTTGTACAGGTTGAGGGAGGGGCCCAGCTGACTGACTTTGAAATATTTGCGGATGAATATGAGGCAAACAGACATTTTTTCCTGTCTCATTATTTCAGGGATATATATGATGAAGCATTGAAAAGCCTGCCGATTGTCAGTTCAGGTGTAAATATTGAGAGGATTGAAGTATGGGTGACCAATAAAACAAGCCGTTTTGAAGAGGGGAGCAACCGTAATATTGTGGCATTCATGGACTTAGCGGAAAACAGGAACCATATTTATAACAATATTCCTCAATTCCAGGAGACACCCGGAACTCCGTTATACCCTGATAACGACGCAAACAGGATGTACGAACAATTAAATACTGTATACACAGATGTAAGAGATGTTGACCAGGTAACCAATGCATTTGACCCCCTGTATCCGGAATTTCAAATTGGCCGTGACTATGAAAAGATAGAAAACGCCCGGAAACTTAATGAGAGAGAATATATTCTCAATAAACAACTTGGATATATATCCCTTAATACTGCCCTGAATACAGATGAGGTACTGGCAGTTGCATTTGAGTATACCATTAACGGTAAGGTATATAAGGTGGGAGAGTTCTCAACTGACGGAATTACGGCACCCCAGACTCTTTTTCTAAAACTGCTCAAAGGAACAACACTAACTCCAAAACTGCCGACCTGGAATCTGATGATGAAGAACATTTATTCGCTGGGATCAGGTAAGCTTGAGAGAAGTGATTTTGAGCTGAATGTACTTTACCAGGATGACGTAACCGGAAATTCAATAAACTATCTGCCGGAAGACAAGCTTGAGGATCAGATACTTCTTCAGATGCTTGGGCTTGATGTTCTGAATTCGCAACTTGACCATGAATCAGATGGTTATTTTGATTTTGTTGAAAATGTGACTGTTATAGTTGACAGGGGTAAGATAGTCTTTCCTGTTCTTGAACCTTTTGGAAGTCACCTGAGAAAAAAGATAAATGACTCGAGGCTGGCAGATAAGTATGTGTTCCAGGAACTTTATGATTCAACACAGACTATAGCCAGGCAAATGGCCGAGAAAAATAAATTTGTTCTGGAAGGGCAATATTCTTCTCAATCAGGATCTGAAATACAGTTGAATGCAATAAATATACCCCAGGGATCGGTCATAGTAACCGCTGGCGGAGTGACTCTTACCGAGAATGTTGATTATACAGTTGATTACAATATGGGTACGGTAAGTATTATCAATGCTGCACTTATTGAATCTCAAACACCTATTCAGGTTTCGCTTGAAAGCAACCAGTTCTTTGGATTTCAGACAAAAACACTTGTGGGAACACACTTCGATTATCGTTTTTTTGACAATTTCAATGTCGGAGGAACCATACTCCATCTTAATGAAAGGCCATATACACAGAAGGTTAACTACGGCGAAGAACCTATTTCAAACACTATCTGGGGATTGAACACATCATATAAAACTGAATCCAGGATGCTTACGAATATTATTGATAAAATACCCCTTCTCGAAACAAAAACCCCCTCTTCATTTTCATTCTTCGGGGAATTCGCCCATCTTATACCCGGTCATTCAAAGGCTATTTCAAATGCCGGCAATTCATATATAGATGATTTTGAGGCAAGTGAGATCCCTCTGGACCTTAAATCATTCAATGCATGGACTATTGCAAGTATTCCCCAGGGGCAGGACCTTCTTTTTCCTGAAGCTCGATTTAATGATAATCCTGTAACCGGTTATAACAGGGCCAGGCTGGCATGGTATGTTATTGATCCGATATTCCTCAGGAACGGCTCGTCAACTCCTGATCATATTAAAGATAATCCCGATACTCAATCAAGCCACTTTGTAAGGGAGATCTATGAAAATGAGATCTTCCCTTACCGTGAAAGTACAACAGGCATACCCACAAATATCACCGTACTTAACCTTGCATATTACCCCGACGAAAAAGGACCTTACAATTTTGACACTGATCCGGGCCTCTATTCGGGGGGTATGAATTCCGAAGGAAAGCTGAATGATCCTCAATCGCGATGGGGAGGTATTATGAGAGAGGTTCTCACCAGTGATTTTGAAACGGCAAATATTCAGTATATAAAGTTCTGGCTTATGGATCCGTTTGTTGAGAATCCGGATCATGAGGGCGGCGATCTTTATATAAACCTGGGTAATATATCGGAGGATATTCTCAGGGATTCAAGAAAAAGCTTTGAGCACGGACTACCCGGATCTCCCGATCCGGTAAACGTGGATACGACTTCCTGGGGAAGAGTTCCTACAGTACAATCTGTGGTGAATGCTTTTGATAATGACCCTGATTCACGCCTGTACCAGGATGTGGGTTTTGACGGTCTTAGGGACCAGGACGAACAGACATTCTTTACAGATTATCTTCAGAGAGCTGGGGCAATAACCACCCCGGAGGTATACAGTAAAATCCTTGATGATCCCTCAGGAGATGATTTTCATTATTTCAGAGGGTCAGATTACGACTATCAGGAGCTGGGGATTCTTGAAAGATATAAGAATTACAACGGTCAGGAAGGTAATTCACCGACCTCCAAAATGTCGTCAGAATCATATCCAACCTCAGGATCGACACTACCCGACATGGAAGATATAAACCGCGATAACACCCTTAACGAAACAGAAAGCTATTATCAGTACAGGATAAGTATAAGGCCCGGAGACCTTGTGGTGGGGACAAATTTTATTATAGACGAAATAGAATATGAAGCTACTCTTGCAAATGGCGATAAATCGAGTGTGAAATGGTATCAGTTTAAAGTCCCGATTACTGATTATCAGAGGGTTATAGGTGCAATCAGTGATTTTAAATCTGTCAGGTTCATGAGAATGTTTCTCAGGGGTTTCAATGAACCTGTAATAATGCGTTATGCTGACCTTGACCTGGTAAGGGCTGAATGGAGGAAATACAATATTTCATTCATGGAAGGCGGCGAGAGAATTACTTTGCCGGAAGCAACTGACGGAACCTTTGAGATAAGCTCAGTAAGCATAGAAGAGAACTCGGGCAAAGAGCCTGTTAATTATGTTCTTCCTCCCGGATTCAACAGGATAACTGATCCTTCGAATCCTCAGCTAAGACAGCTTAATGAACAGTCGATGGTCCTTAAAGTTCAGAACCTTGAAGATGGTGATGCCCGTGCCGCATTCCGGAATGTCAGTCTTGATATCAGGCAATACAGGCGGCTTCGGATGGAAGTCCATGCTGAAGCACTTAAAGGGCAGCCTCTCATGGATGGCGAACTGACAGCTTTTATTAGAATAGGATCTGACTATAAAAGCAATTTCTATGAATATGAGATCCCCCTGACCCTGACACCCCCGGGACGGTACGACAATAAATCCGATGACTCAAGGGCACAGGTGTGGCCTGAAGAAAACAGCTTCAATATTGATCTGTCGGTGTTCCAGGATGCCAAACAGGCAAGGAACAAAAAATTACTGGAGGAGGGATCATCATTAGGTGTATCGGACGTTTACGTATATCTGAGTGATGGACACAGGATCTCCGTTTCAGGAAATCCCAACCTGAGCAATGTGAAGGTCATTATGATAGGAATAAGGAACCCCATAAGGACAAGAAATCCTTTAACGGATGACGGTCAGCCTAAGTGGGGGGAGGTATGGGTAAATGAGCTCCGGCTTAGCGATTTTATTGAAAATGGAGGATGGGCAGCCAATGCTCACCTGCAGGCTCGTCTGGCAGATCTGGGAACGGTTGATGTCGTTGGTCAGACAAGTACTCCCGGTTGGGGAAGTATAGATAAGAAGGTGAATGAACGCAGCAAGGAACAGGTGATGAGATATGACCTTTCATCAACGATTGAACTCGGAAAATTCTTTCCTGAAGAGGCAGGGGTAAGGCTTCCGGTGTATGTCGGATATTCCGAGACAAGGATCAGGCCCCAGTATAATCCGCTCGACCCTGATATCCTGCTCCGGGATGCCCTCCGTAATGCCGAAGATAATGCTGCAAGGGATTCAATAAAAAGTATCTCAGAGGATTTTTCAAGAAGAAAAACCATTACCGTCAGCAATGCTGGAATATCAAAAAGAGGAGAAAAACCTCATGCATGGGATATCGCTAACCTGAGCGTCAACTATACCTATAACGAAATATACCGCAGCAATATTAAAACCGAAATAAACCTTGAGAAAAACTATCGCGGCGGACTCGCTTATAACTACCAGGCACAACCCGCAAATGTTGCTCCCTTTAAAAATGTAAAATTCCTCAACAGCCAGGTATTCAGACTAATAAAAGATTTTAATTTCTATGTTTTTCCTAAAAGCATATCATTCAGAACCGACCTGATACGTTATTATAATGAGGTAAAAACAAGGAATATAAATAATCCCTATCTGCGCATTACCCCAACCTACAGGAAAGACTTTGAATGGAGCAGGATATATGATTTCAAATATGATATTACACGCCAGTTAAAAGTAGATTTCACCGCAACAAACCTCGCAAGAATAGATGAACCTGAAGGTGGCGTTGACAGGGAACGGTATGGTAACAGGTATGATCTCTGGCGTGATTCGGTAATGACAAATCTTAAAAATTTTGGGAGGACAACAACCTATAACCATTTCATAAATGCCACATATACACTTCCTGTTAATAAGCTGCCGCTGCTCTCATGGGTAAATGCCAATGCACGTTTCGGGGCTGATTATACATGGCTGGCCGGTCCTCTATACCCCGATACCATGAACATAAACATAGGTAATTCAATAAAGAACCATAATGAGCTTACATTTACGGCCATGGCAAACCTTGCAACACTCTATGGCAAATCAAGGTTTCTTAAGAATATAGAAAACAATACACGCCCTGATGCCGCACAAAGGAGGAAACCTGAATACAGAACAGTAACATACACCAGGAATAATGTGAATTTCAAGCCGAATGCCGTGCGGGGAATAGTACATAACCTCGGGACGACAGATATTAAAGTCAAAATAGTCAGTGATACAGGTGAAGAGGTTAAAGGGAATGTTGATATAGTTAACAGCTCCAGAATAAATTTTACAACCACGGAGCAGGTCAATGGAGCAAAGGTAACGATAGAGGGACGGGTACCTGTTAAACGTAATCCTTTGATAATCACAGGCGAATATATCCTTAGAGTCTTAATGGGAATAAGATCGGCAAGTCTGACAGTTACCTCTTCACAAGGACAGTATCTCCCGGGTTATATGCCAGGCACAAAATATCTTGGAATGTCGGAATACAATAACGTTATTGCACCGGGCTGGCCATTCGTACTCGGATACAGCGACAGGAGATTTTTTGACAAAGCAGTTACCTATGGCTGGCTTTCAACAGATACCCTGCTTAATACTCCGGCCACATATAACAACAAGTTTGATATATCTGCACGAAGCATGATCGAACCATTCCCCGGTATGAGGATCGATGTCAATGCCGACAGGAGATTTCTCGAAGGGGTAAGTTCTTACTATATCGCTGATAATAATGGTAACTTCCCCGACAGCACACGTAACAGGATCGTTAACGGAAATTTCTCAATATCAGTAATATCGTGGGGTACTGCATTTGAGAAAATATCAAAAAAGGATAATTATATTTCCCCGACTTTTGAAGCATTCAAGGAGAACCTGGTGATTATTTCCGAAAGGAGAGCAAGGGAAAGATCTAAAGTCGATCCTGCATATAATCCTGATATTAATCCTGTTACAGGAGAACCTTTAGAGGGTCCCTATAAAAGCGGATATGGACAGACTTCAAGGGAGGTTATGATACCTGCATTTCTTGCTGCCTACACAAAATCGGATCCCGAAAAGGTGACTCTTGAAACTTTTCCCTCGGCGATGAGGATGATGCCTAACTGGAGAATAACATTTGACGGACTTTCGAAATTTGAATTTATACAGAGAGTATTCAGATCAATAAATCTCTCGCATCAATACAGAAGCACATTCCAGATAGGAAGCTATACAACCAACCTGAACTATCTTGAAAATACGTATGGTGTAAGCTCAATAAGGGATCTTCAGAATAACTATATACAGCAATACGAAATTAATGTAGTTTCCATTAACGAACAGTTCAGTCCCTTAATAAATATTGACATGAACTGGAAAAACAGCCTCACGACCCGGTTTGAATGGAGAAAATCACGTACTGTATCGCTCAATCTTACAAGTAACCAGATTGCAGATGCCCGCACTAATGAGCTGGTTGTTGGTGCCGGATACCGGTTTGATGATGTACAGATAATTCTTAAAACCGGTGGCGGGCAGAAGGTACTTAAGAGTGATCTGAACCTGCGGTTCGACCTGTCAATCCGTGATAATAAAACACTTGCAAGGAAACTGATTGAGGATGTAAATCAACCGGTTGCAGGACAAAGGGTTTTTACGGCAGGACTTACAGCCGATTATATCCTGAGCGACAGGTTTAACCTTCAGATCTTTGCCGACCACACTATGAATAATCCTTTTGTGGCACAGACATTCCCTACCTCAAATACAAATTTCGGATTCAGCCTCAAGTTTACTCTCGTACAGTAAAAATTCTTATTCCAGACAATTTTTTATTTTTTTCAGAAAACGTTTGAAACAAAGTCATCCTGATTTTTTTACCTGAAAATCAACTAATCTGCGTGAAATTAAATGACATACGCAGTTTTTTGTAATGATAATTTTCATATTTTTAAAATAGAATTAATACAATTTTTTCATCGCAATACCTCAGATACTGGCTGCAAGTATCCCTGGAAGCATGGTGAAACAACTCTTTACAGTAATACGATGAATGTTCTTGTTTCAGGTGGCATCTCAATGATAATAGCCGTTATTATGGTAAAATTTGTCAATGACATTGATGACAAGAGAAGATGATGATTATAAAAGCATCTGTTTTTGACCTTGATGGTGTAATTGTCGATACTGCAAAATACCATTTTCTGGCATGGAAAAGACTTGCAGATCAGCTGAATATAAACTTTACAGAAAAAGATAATGAGAGACTGAAAGGAGTGAACCGGTTAGATTCACTTGAGATTATTCTTGAGTTAGGCAAAATGGAGATTGATGATGCATTAAAAGAAGAATATGCAAATCTGAAAAACAAATGGTATGTAGAATATATAAGTAAAATGACCCCTGATGAGATACTGCCCGGCAGCATTGAATTCATAAATGAGCTGAAAGATGCCGGCATAAAAACTGCTTTGGGATCAGCGAGCAAAAATACTCCCCTGATAATTAAGAGAGTAGGTATGGAAAAACTATTTAACGCAATAGCTGACGGTAACACGGTAAAAAAGGCAAAACCTGATCCCGAGGTTTTTCTTGTTGCGGCAAGGATGATGAACATTGAACCCCGGCACTGCATTGTTTTTGAGGATGCAGTGGCAGGGGTAAGGGCTGCATTGAATGCAGGGATGTTATGCGTGGGAATAGGATTACCGGAGATACTTACAGAGGCTCATGAAGTAGTCTCAGGATTGGATAAGATGAATATTGAGAAATTGGAAGAAATTGAAAAAAACTGGCGTGTATGAACAGCTTTTATAAAAAAGATAAATGGCTCATAATAGAGGAGGGATTCCATCCTGAAATTAACAGGGAATCGGAGAGTATCTTTTCAATAGGAAACGGTTATATGGGACAGAGGGCAAATTTTGAGGAGGAGTATTCAGGCGACAGCCTACTGGGTAACTATATAGCCGGAGTTTATTATCCCGATAAAACACGTGTTGGCTGGTGGAAGAACGGTTACCCTGAATACTTTGATAAAGTGCTGAATGCACCCAAATGGATAGGAATAGATATATCTGTTAATGGAGAATCTGTCGATCTGGCAATCTCAAGAATCACCTCTTTCACGAGGACATTGAACATGAAAGAAGGATATCTTGACAGGAGCTTCAGGGTAATTGTATCAGGCAACAAGACACTTGAAATAAACTCCAGAAGGTTCCTGAGCATGTCAGAACCGGATATTGGAATAATCAGATATTCAGTAAAATCAGTCGATTTTGAAGGATTTGTGGATTTTAACCTTTATATCGATGCTGATGTAAGGAATGAAGATGCCAACTATGGAAAGAAATTCTGGAAAGAGGTACAAAGAAAAGTAACCTCAGGCTCGGGAATCATAATAACCAGAACAATGAAGACCGATTTCCATGTATCTGCAGGCATCTGCTTTGAAGCCTTCAGGAATAAGCAGGAGCTTTCAGTAAAAACTGCCCTCATAAACCGCGAGAAATATGTCGGTAACACCTTCGGAATAAAGATAAAACCTGAAGATAACATCACAATTATAAAATATGCTGCCGTGCTTTCTTCTCTCAATAATCCTGAAGAAGTTTTAATGGAGGATACAACAAAACGGCTTAAAGAAGCAAAATCAAAAGGATATGACAAGTTGTTTTCCGGACACAGATATGAGTGGGAAAGAATATGGGCGGCCTCAGATGTTGTAATAAAAGGAGACATTGCTGCTCAACAGGCAATAAGGTTTAATATTTTTCATTTGAACCAGACCTACACAGGTAAAGATGAAAGACTTAACATTGGTCCCAAGGGGTTTACGGCTGAAAAATATGGAGGCGGTACCTACTGGGATACAGAAGCCTTTGCCCTCCCATTTTTCCTGAAAACAGCTGATCAGAAGGCTGTCCGTAACCTGTTGTTATACAGATTTAGACATCTTGAAAAAAGTATTCAGAATGCCGGGAAACTTGGATTCAGGGATGGAGCAGCCCTCTACCCGATGGTTACCATGAATGGGGAAGAGTGTCATAATGAGTGGGAAATAACATTCGAGGAAATTCACAGGAACGGAGCAATAGCCTATGCAATACATAACTATATAAGGCATACAGGCGATATGGATTACCTGGCTGATTACGGACTGGAGATCCTGATCGGTATTTCACGATTCTGGAGCCAGAGATCTACATGGTCGGAAAGCAGGAAGAAATTTGTAATCCTTGGCGTAACAGGCCCAAATGAATATGAGAACAATGTTAACAACAACTGGTATACCAATACGATTGCTGTATGGACCCTGTCATTTACTATCAGCAGCATGGAAACGATTAAAAAAGAAAATCCGGATAAATTTAAAAGGATACTCGGCAAAACAAATTTTAATTATGATGAAGAGACAAATCTCTGGCAAAAGATTATTAAAAATATGTATTTGCCTTTCGATGATGAAAGGCAGGTCTTTCTCCAGCAGGATGGGTTCCTTGATAAGGAATTAATGTCAGCGGAGATGATACCTGCAGGCGAAAGGCCTATAAATCAACACTGGTCATGGGACAGAATACTTCGTTCCTGTTTCATAAAACAGGCAGATGTACTCCATGGTTTGTATATCTTTGAAGATAAATATGATATTGAAACAGTAAGGCGCAATTTTGATTTTTATGAACCTATGACGGTCCATGAATCATCATTATCAGCCTGCATTCATGCTATTCTGGCGTCACGGATTGGAAATATTAAAAAAGCTTATGAACTTTACCTCAGGTCAACCCGGCTTGATCTCGATGACTATAATCACGAGGTTGCAGACGGCCTTCATATTACCAGTATGGCAGGAACATGGCTTGCCATTGTTGAGGGATTTGCCGGAATGAAGATCCATGACAGCAGGATCCTTGTCGACCCTCTGATCCCTGACGTTTGGGACTCATATTCATTCCATGCAAGATTCAGGGGGATATTATTTGAAATAACAGTGAATCATCAAAATGTGATCATTAAAAACCTGTCGGATAAAACCCTGAGAATAATAATTTATAATAAGGAATACCAGATTGACGGCATGGAAAAGTGTGAAATACAGAGAATTACAAAGTAAACATAAATCGATAACTATGGAAAGGATTATCGTATATCTGCTGACGCTGATAATGGCAATTATACTCATTGTTGCCGGATGTACATTTTTCAGTAAGAAAAGGGAGCTTAAATCCTTCGTCTCTGAAGTTGTTCACCCTGAATGGTCAGCAAATATTATTTTATACGAGGTAAATACACGACAATATACTGATGAGGGGACCCTTAACGCATTTGCTGAACATCTCCCCAGGCTGAAAACACTCGGGGTTGATGTTCTTTGGTTCATGCCTGTATTCCCGATAGGTGTCGAAAACAGAAAGGGTAAACTTGGCAGTTACTACTCGGTTAAGGATTTTATGGATGTGAATCCCGAATTCGGAACACTTAAGGATATGCAAAATGTCATTGACAAAACCCATGAGCTAGGTATGTATGTTATGCTCGACTGGGTGCCCAACCATACGGCCTGGGATAATCAATTGACTAAAGATCACCCCGAATGGTATATAAAGGACTCATTAGGGAATTTTACACCCCCTATAGGCACCAACTGGACAGATGTTATCCAGCTCGACTGGTCACAGAAGGGATTTCATAATTATATGATTGATGCCATGAAGTTCTGGGTCAACATGGGAGTTGACGGATTCAGGGTAGATCATCCTCACAATACTCCCAAAGAATTCTGGGAAAGGGCAAGGACTGAACTAAGCCGGATCAAACCTGTCCTTATGCTTGCTGAACATGAAGAACCGGGATCTTTCATGGAGAAGGGATTTGACATGAACTATGCATGGGAACTACACCACCTGATGAACAGTGTGGCACAGGGGAAGGACAGTGCTAATGCCATCATGAAATATTTTGAACGTGAACAGGCAGTATATCCTCAGAATGTTTACCGTCTTATGTTCCTGACGAACCACGATGAAAACTCATGGGCCGGAACTATCGATTCGCTCATGGGTGACGCCCAGCAGGTTTTTGCCATACTCATATTTACGGCTCATAGTGTACCACTGATATACAGCGGCCAGGAAACATGCCTCAACAAGAAACTGAAGTTCTTCGTCAGGGATACTATAGACTGGGATGCATGTGATCTGACACCGTTTTATGCTGACCTCATTAAACTGAAAAAAGAAAACAAAGCCCTGTGGAACGGAGATTCCGGTGGCCCCATGAATAATATAAAAAACAACCGCAAAAATAAAATATTTGCTTTCTACAGGGAGAAGGATGAGAACAGGGTTGTAGTCTTCCTTAACCTCACAAAGAGAAATGTCTCTTTTAAACCGACACTTAAAGAGCTTGAGGGTGAGTACACGGATTACTTTACAGGAGAAAAAGTATCATTATCATTAAGTGTAAAACATACACTTAATCCATGGGGCTATAAGGTTTTTATAAAATAAACATATCGATTCTTCTGCCTGGAGAGCCTGTCAGATTAATGATAAACAATCTGACCGGTAGTGACGAAAGACCTTTCCAGACAAAGATCATAAAAACACAACTGGTTATTAATGGATCAACAAGAAAAGCTCCTCCCTGCTGACAAGTCTTGCAGGAATTTGAAAAAACCGTTAATTTTAGTATTATTGCAAACCGTAATTTTTATTAAAAAATTTTAAAAACTTATTATCATGAATATACCGGCAGATCTTTTGTACACCAAGGATCATGAATGGCTTCGTATCGAAGGAGATATGGGTTATGTTGGAATAACCGACTTCGCCCAGGGCGAATTGGGCGATATTGTCTTCATTGAAATAGAGACCCTGGGAGAAACCCTTCAGAAAGAGGAAGTATTCGGGACCATTGAAGCAGTAAAAACAGTTTCAGATATGTTTATGCCGGTAGGGGGAGAGATACTTGAAGTTAATCCTTCTCTTGAAGAATCTCCTGAGGTTGTGAACAAAGATCCCTACGGGAATGGCTGGATGATAAAAATAAAGATTACAGATCCGTCAGAAGCCGACGATCTCTTTTCGGCAGAAAAATATAAAGCGCTTTTATAGAGTTTTCTTGACCTCGATCTCCTGGTATCCTTCAATGATGTCACCTATCTTTATGTCATTGAAATTATGAATGTTAAGTCCGCATTCATAGCCGCCAACAACCTCTTTGACATCATCCTTGAAGCGCTTGAGCGATCCAAGTTCGCCGGTATAAATAACAATACCATCACGGATAACACGCACACGGGTATTTCTGGTTATCTTTCCCTCTTTAACATAGCATCCTGCTACGGTACCGACTTTAGTGACTTTGAATATATCCCTGATCTCAAGAGTTGCAACGATCTCCTCTTTAAGCTCCGGGGACAGCATTCCTTCCATAGCTGATTTTATCTCCTCAATGGCGTTATAAATGATTGAATAGAGGCGGATATCAATCTCCTCCTTCTCGGCAAGTTTACGGGCTGCAAGAGAAGGACGTACCTGGAATCCAACGATAATCGCATTGGATGCTGCAGCAAGAAGTACATCTGATTCTGATATCTGGCCTACCGCCTTATGTATAATGTTCAGCTGTATCTCGGGAGTTGATAGTTTTATCAGCGAATCGCTGAGAGCCTCAACCGATCCGTCTACATCACCTTTAACTATGATATTAAGTTCCTGGAAATTACCAATGGCGATTCTCCTTCCTATCTCATCCAGGGTAATATGCTTCTGGGTACGAAGGCCCTGTTCTCTCTGTAGTTGAGCCCTCTTGTTGGCTATGTCTTTGGCCTCCCTGTCACTTTCCATTACATTGAACTTGTCACCTGCCTGGGGAGCACCGTTCAGGCCGAGGATCAGAGCCGGTGTAGCCGGACCGACCTCAATAACTTTATGACCTCTTTCGTTATACATGGCCTTCACATGTCCGTAACAACTTCCCGCAATCATTATATCACCAACTATGAGTGTTCCGGCTTTCACGAGTACCGTTACAGTGAAACCTCTTCCCTTATCGAGGGATGATTCAATTACCGTACCTAATGCAGGCTTATCGGGATTGGCTTTTAGTTCGAGCATTTCAGCTTCAAGCAGGACTTTATCAAGAAGGAGGTCTATATTAAGTCCGTTTTTAGCCGATATTTCCTGCGACTGAAATTTTCCTCCCCAGTCTTCAACCAGGTAATTCATGTTGGCAAGTGCCTCCTTTATTTTATCGGGATTTGCAGTTGGTTTGTCAATTTTGTTAATAGCAAATACTATAGGTACTCCGGCTGCTGATGCATGATTTATTGCCTCTACTGTCTGGGGCATAACACCGTCATCAGCTGCAACAACGATTATTGCAATATCAGTGATCTGTGCTCCCCGGGCTCTCATTGCTGTAAAGGCTTCATGTCCCGGTGTGTCAAGGAAGGTGATCTGTCTTCCGCCATCAAGTGTTACTCCATAAGCTCCAATATGCTGAGTAATACCTCCGGCTTCTCCGGCGATCACATTGGTCCTTCGTATATAGTCGAGCAGCTTTGTTTTTCCGTGATCAACATGTCCCATTACAGTAACAATGGGTGGACGGGGCTTAAGATCTTCATCTTCATCATTAATCTCACGAACCGCTTCCTGAAGTTCGGCGCTGACAAACTCTACTTTGAAACCGAATTCATCGGCCAGAAGAGCCATGGTCTCAGCATCAAGCCGTTGATTGATCGAAACAAAAAGGCCAAGATTCATACATGTGGAAATGAGTTCGGTAACGGGAATGTTCATCATTATTGACAGTTCATTAACCGATACGAATTCAGTAACCTTCAGTATATTTTTCTGTTGTTCAATGCGATCTTCATCCTCACGGTGTTTCTGACTTATTGCTTCTCTTTTCTCTCTCCTGTATCTTGAACCCTTTGATTTACCTTTTGTTGTAAGCCTTGCAAGAGTCTCTTTTATCTGCTTTTGAACCTCTTCTTCATCAACCTCAACTCTTACGGGTCTTTTCTTAATAATTTTCTTACCGCCCTTTTCCTTCTTTTCACCCAGGTCTGGTTTTATAACTGAAACCTGATCTTTATCCTTGGTTATCCTTTTCCTTTTCTTCTTCCTTCTTGAATCTGTGTCGCCATCTTGTTTCCCCTGCTGATAAGGTGCAGATTTTCTTTTTTCTTCGGCAGGCAGGTTTATTTTTCCGATAACTGTTGGTCCAGATAATTTCTCAATACCTGTTCTGTAGACTTCAATTACTTCTTCTTCCTCCTCGTGATAAACTTCATCATCAAATACCTCTACTGCCTTTTTGCCATCTTCATCATGTGATTTTGCAACAGGCTCTGTAATTTTCTCTTCTCTTTTTTTGCCGTTTTCTTCCTCTGCTACTCTGGCTTTATCTTTACTTTTCTCTTCTTTGGCAGCAGCTTCTTTTTTCAGTATTTCATCTTCCTCTCCAGACGGGATTTTTGTATCAGCCTTTTTGTCTTTAATAGTGGCGGCTGCTTCATCTTCAGGTGTTGTTTTTTGCTTTTCAGCTTTATTCGGTTCACCTGTTTTTGATGGTTTTTGTGGTTCCTCTTTATCAGGTTCTTTCTTTACTGTTTTTTCAAGATCAATTTTACCGACAAGCTTTATATCGAGCTTGTTGATATCTGTCTTAATATCAACAACATTCTGCAGTCCTGTGGAATCTTTGACAATGATCTCTTCCTCACGGTCACCCTCTTCCGACTGTGTCTTTTCAGGAACATCTTCAATTGACAGAGTTTCTTTTTTCCTGTGAAGATCTTTGAGAATAAGCTTTTCAGATTCTTTTTTTACGCTTATATCCGAACTGTACTCTTTCACAAGCAAAAGATAAGCCTCATGGGGAATTTTTGTATTGGGATTTGGCTCAAGATCAAATCCTTTCTTATGCAGAAAATCAATTATTGTGGAGATCCCTACATTGAATTCCCTGGCCGCTTTACTTAACCGTGTTGCCTTTATATCCTCTGTCATAAATATGCCTTGCCCTGTATATTGAATTCAAAATCAACAAGTATAATAATCAAGGTTATTATTCAAATTCAGCTTTCAATATGTTTACTACTTCCCTTATGGTTTCCTCTTCAAGATCAGTTCTCTTTACCAGGTCACTTATGGAAAGATTTAAAACGCTTCTTGCAGTGTCGCAGCCTATTGCCTTAAGTTCATCGATGATCCACTCTTCAATTTCATCGCTGAATTCCTCAAGATTGACATCCTCCTCATCTTCACCGCCCGGTTCCCTGTATACATCAATCTCATAGCCAGTAAGCTGGCTGGCGAGCTTAATATTGAGGCCGCCTTTACCTATTGCAAGAGATACCTCGCTTGGCTTAAGATATATCTCTGCACTTTTTGTCTCCTCAATCAACTTTATGGAGGTTATCTTTGCCGGACTGAGGGCTCTCTGAATAAAGAGTTGATTATTTGATGTAAAATTGATCACATCAATATTCTCATTTCGAAGTTCCCTGACGATACCATGTATCCTGGATCCTTTCATTCCGACACATGCACCTACCGGGTCAATTCTTTCATCGTATGATTCTACAGCAACTTTAGCCCTTTCCCCCGGGACCCTGACAATCTTCTTTATAGTAATCAGCCCGTCGAAGATCTCGGGAACTTCAAGTTCAAACAACCTTTCAAGAAATACAGGTGAAGTACGACTGAGAATTATAAACGGGGTATTATTTCTCATTTCAACCTTTATAACTACAGCCCTTATTGTATCACCCTTCCTGAAATGATCGGAAGGAATCTGTTCGCTCTTCGGAAGGATGAGTTCATTGCCGTCATCATCAAGGACCAGTATTTCTCTTTTCCATACCTGGTAAACTTCGCCGGTGACAATCTCGCCTATCCTGTCCTTGTATTTCATATAGATATTGTTTTTCTCAAGGTCGAGAATACGTGCTGTAAGGTTTTGCCTGAGTGATAAAATAGCCCGTCTGCCAAAATCAAGGAACTTAACCTCATCAGAAACCTCTTCACCGACTTCATAATCATCATCAATCTTTTTGGCTTCCGACAGTGGTATCTGGGTTATAGGATCGGTAAGTTCATCATCATTCACAACTACCCTGTTCCTCCATATCTCAAAGTCACCTTTATCGATATTGACAATAATATCGAAATTATCCGCTGTGCCGTACTTCTTGGCAAGCATGCCCCTGAATACATCTTCAAGAACGCTCATCATAGTAGGACGGTCAATATTCTTAAGCTCTTTAAATTCCGAAAAAGTGTCAGTCAAATTAACATTTTCCATTTGGTACTAACCTCTTATAGTTATTTAATTGAAAATAATTCCTTCGTTGATTTTACCTGGTCAAAATTGAAAGAGATATCCTTCCTCTCTTTCGCCTTGCCCTTGATTTTTAACTCTGTTTCGAGTTCAAAACCGCCAATGGTTACATTTTTCAGGCAGCCGGTAAAGCGGGATCCTTCATTATCGACCACCTCAACCTGCTTTCCTTCATTTTTATAGTATTGTTCAATAACCCCGAATGGCATATCTATACCCGGTGATGAGATCTGCAGCTCATAATCTTCGGTGTCGGGGTCCAGATTTTTTTCGATATGGCGGTGCAGAGCCACGCATTCGTCAATAATTATCCCTTTCATTGTATCAATAAATACCATAATCCTGTTCGAACTGCTTACTTTTACAGACACAAGGAAAATATCTTTTCCCTTAATGAACTCATTTACAATCTTTTCTATTTTGCTTTTTTCGATCATCATAAATTCAGATAACAAAATAGGGGACTCTGGTCCCCTAGGCTCAATTACCCCTCAAATCGGTTGCAAAGGTAAATAATGTTTTGGAATATGCAAATTTTGAGGCTGATAATAATATTTCTGCGATATTTGAGATCAGAAGGGATCGGCACTTACCTGCGATGAGGCTGGCAGGGCGGAGGGAGGCTGTGGAGATCGGCGAAGATTAAGAATTATCAGTCTGGCAGCTGAGAAAAACCTTTTTATGGATATCTTATGGGCTTAGAAAATCGGACAAAAGTATAAAAAAAGTAATATCTGCTACATGAACTTTTCTCTTTTTTGCAGGTTGAATAATGCTGCCAGAAGAAACAACAGAGTTCCTGTAATTAAGATAATCCTGTTTTTCATTGTAATTATTGCCCATGTAGTTTCGCTTACTCCATAGGCAGGATCGAAAGGATTGAGAAAGACATTCCACTGGCTTTTACTCAGAATATCACCAAGTATCAGGAAGAAGAGACCAAAAATGATCATTACTACTGCAGTGCCATTTCCGTTTCTTATTACAGTAGACAACATGAAGGACATCATCCCCAGGAAAAGGACAGGCATCATCACCTGTGTTGTCATTCTCACGATATTGAATTTCACTATCAACACAGAAGAGAGAAATGTAAAAACAAACATTATCAGGTATGCAATCACGAATATCAGGATGATCCTCACGAGCCATACTTTATACCTGTAATTCGGGATACCAAACAATATTTCGATTGTCCTTGCATCCTGGTCATTCTGGATACCGAATACAGCAGGGTAAAATACCAGTAATATTCCTGAGAATATAAATACTCCATACAGGTCCTCCATACGGGATATATCACTTGAGAATACATAAATGACAGATAGTCCAAGATAGAATACTATCGAACCGGCCAAAAACCATATAAATTTGTTGGCAAATATGATCCTCAGGTTATAGAGAATCATCTTCTGAATTAAGTTAAAATAGTTATATAGTGTGTTGGTTTTCATTATTTTCCTTTTTACGTAAAAGCCATAAATAGGCATCCTCCAGGTTGGGGATAGCGGCAGCAGCATTCCCCCATGGCAATGATTCGGAAATAACTCTGACTCTGACATTTTCGCCTTCCGACATGTGGTGTACTACAAGATGATCCTTTACGAATTTGCTGAATTCACCTGCCGGAATATGAAACTGCCACACATGTCCTTCTGCCTCTTTTGTCATATCGATGGGTTTGCCAAGGTATCTTAATTTCCCCTTATTGAGAACAGCTACCTGGTTGCAGGAGCTCGATATATCCTCAATGATATGTGTTGAAAATATCACGATACGTTCCCGGCTCAGTTCGACAAGCAGGTTCCGGAATCTTATTCTTTCCCTGGGATCAAGACCGGCTGTAGGCTCATCAACAACAAGGATCCTTGGCAGGTGGAGAAGGATCTGTGCAATGCCCATTCTCTGCTTCATCCCTCCTGAATAGGAGCCTATTTTTTCATGCCTGCGCTCCTCCATATGTACAGCTTTAAGAACATAGGTCACTCTTTC
>CAZWZQ010000040.1:0-22079 GCA_964638955.1 uncultured Rikenellaceae bacterium
TCATTTAATCTTTCGTTTCATTATTTGTAATGCCTTTTTACAATAACCGCTAACGATTGTGTAAACGCCATAGTGGCGTTTATTTCTGACTTGTGTGTGGTGCTGTTATTTGTTGCATTCATTCATATAATAAATATACAACTATTTCGAAAATTGAACAGTTTATTAAAAATCCAATGTGTCAAGCGGACTCTTTATATCGTCGAAACCCTTGGTGGTTACGTGGGTATAAATCTCCGTGGTCTTGCTGCTATCGTGCCCCAACATCGATTGTATGTAGCGAAGATCTACTCCGTTTTCCAAACTGTGTGTCGCAAACGTATGTCTCAATGTGTGCATTGTTACATGTTTTTTAATCCCTGCCCGGGCAACAACATCCCGGATCATATTCTGAATGCTTCGTACCGAATATTCATCGCCACGTGCCCCTTCAAATAAATATTCTTTCGGGCAGTACTCTCCAATGTAAGCATCCAGCACAGGCAAAAATTTATCCGAAAGTTTTGTATATCTGTCCTTTTTACCTTTCGACTGGACTACTCTTATTTGCATCCGGTCACGATCAATATCACTGATTCTTAGTCGCACAATCTCTCCCAATCTCAACCCGGCTGAATATCCCAACATTAAAATAGTCCGATGTTTCCTGTTTTTAACTGCCGCAAAGAGTTGTTTTATCTCATCAGTGCTTAAGACTTCAGGTAGCTTCTGCTCCCTACGCGGACGGTCGATAAAGTAAAATTTCCGCTGCCCACCCAATACTTTCTCAAAGTAGAATTTTATCGCGTTTATAGCTTGGTTTTGGTACGATGCCGAAACTAGGCGTTCGTTCACCAGGTAACGCAGAAACTCAATGATTTGCTTCTCGCTGATACTATTTATCTCCAACCTGAAATAATAGTTCATAAATTCCTCGAAAAGATTGGTATATGTCTTTATGGTTGAATTACTATATCGCATTTCTTTTAGTTTCTGTACCATTTCGTCAGGACAACGGCGATAGTTTGGAACATCACCGGGTGAAACTCTTCTTACTCCTTTATCTCCCTTTGGTTCTTCCTCATAAGTTACTTTCAAGCTTTTTGCTAAGGCAAGTTCTTTGATCTTCGACAAATACTTCTCTGAGTAAGGCACTGTCCACCATTTATTTGTCGCATCCCAACGATGAAAGGCAAAACTTTTCACGAGTGTGGCTATTTCTTGGTCGAATCCCAAAATCAGTTTTAAACGACCTGTCAGCGTTCGGATAATCAACAGTTCGTTCCGGTCTATTTCGCGTTCAACGCCATTAACGCTTATTGGGATTGTTTCGTGAATTATCAGTCGGTTTACTCTCGTACCAAACCTTTTCCTGATAAGATCGAGGTTGCCTTGGTAATCGGGTATTATCCATTGCCTGTTCTTACTATCCCACTTGCTGTAACGCAGCGAAATTATAAAACGAATATCGTCATCGTTTTTGGGCAGGCTCACAAATATTTTACGCCCAACTACTTCAATTTTTACATCTTTCTCTATCACTGACTTTGGAACAGATTCTTTGGTTGTATGTATTTCAGACGTTTTTGAAAACTCCGGAATGCCGCATTCTACATCAGGAAAAAGCTTTATGAGACTCTCATATGACTCAATTGTGAAAGGGATATGCCATGCTCTGCGTGTCTGGCTCCAGGTGGCACCGTTAATCTGTTTGACCAGCTTCACCATCTCTTTTTCGTAAGGGAATTGCAGCATGATCCGATCCTGTTGCCTGTGTTTGATTTTGGATATGTTCATAACGATTATGGCGTTTATCTTATAAAAATAAGAAATATACGCCAAAGATTAGCCATTTAACGAATATTTATTAAATGGTAATTATCATCTCAGCAATTCTGCTCAGGCAATATTGGAATTCAGCCAATAATCGTCCGTTTATTTGTTTAATAAAATAATTGACTCCTGGTAATGAGTAAATGAGCGGAAGTTATCAAACAAAGGGTGAATTATTTAAGTTATATGTTGACGATAACTCTATAACTGAGGTATCTTATTAATAGCCAGGTTCACATTTAATCCAAGCGATTTTAAATATATATCCGTTTGTTCAAGACTGTGGTGCCGGCATTGACTTTGAATGGTCTTTATATCAATCCCTGCATTATAAGCTGCCACCACTCCTGAATGTTTCCACGAATACAGCGTAAAATCCCTCCCCAGTTTAAGACTTTTCACGAGATTTCGGTACCGGTAGCCCATCATGTTTTTTGATACTGGTTTTTCTATGTTCCGGCTCTGGAAGATGTATTCCCTATCAGAGTTGAACTCGTCTGATTCTGCAATAACCCTGCGGAAAGACTCCGGGATTGTTACATAACCTTCTTTTCCGTTTTTACTTATATGTCCGGGGATATAAATTTGGTTATTGTCAAGGCGGATATAGCTCCTCTTAAGCTGTCGTACTTCGCTGTGACACTGAATGGGCTTGTCAGATACAGCCACGAAAGTGGCTCAAAATCCCCGGCTTCAGCCGGGGGTAGAGACCGTTAACACGCTGGAAAACCCCGGAGAGCCTGCCCCGATTCATCGGGGGGTTTAATAATATGGGGATTGCCATCTCCACTCCGTTTCGATGGCGATCCCGGGGGATCACCAAAAAGAAAAGGCTGCCTCCCGGCGTTCCGCCGGGGTTGCAGCTTTATTTTTAAATTCGCCAACAAAAGCAAGCTTTTAACGCTCATTGTAAAAATAAAGCTGCCACACCATTCTGGTGAGGCAGTCTTTTCTTTTTGGGTGGAAGATGGGATTCGAACCCACGACCTTCGGAACCACAATCCGACATTCTAACCAACTGAACTACATCCACCGTGTATTGGAATGCAAAATTAATCCCAAAATTCTTAATCACAAAATTTTACTTTTATTTTCTCATACTATCAGTCAATTGCTATCTTTGAACGGTTTAAAAGAAATTCCCCTGCAATAACAATTTTTTGCATATAAAAAGGTTATTAGCAGAGTTTAACAAAGTTTACCTGTCACTATTGAAAAGATTCAAATTTATTGACAATATTTCAGGACTTCAGATGTTTCATCTGATGAAATTTGTTATCTTCCTAATAATCAGCATTGTATTTACAAAAAGTCACCTCTCACGTGCCGAAATAGGTAAATGGGAAATGTTCCTTTTTATTGCCGGTCTCATCAGTTTTTTCTGGGTAACCGGCATCATACAATCTCTTCTTCCCCTTTACCACCGTAACAGAACCTACAGGAAAATGGGTGATAACGGTACGGGTAAATCACCGGAGATATTTAATGCATTCCTGTTGCTCTGTTTCTTTAGCCTGCTCTTTTTTATTTTAGGCCACTCGATAAAAAGTAATTTCTCGGTATTTCACTTTTCCGGCAATGTCCCATATCTGAATCTGCTCCTTCTCTATATGCTGCTTAGCAGTCCTGTTTGCCTGATCGAATATATCTACCTGCTTAATAACAGGGCACATCGTATCTTTCAATACGGGTTGTACACATTTGGCGCCCAGCTTGTGCTTATCATCGCTCCTGTGCTGCTGGGGAAGGATATATTGTGGTCGGTATACGGATTGCTTATTATTACAGGAATAAGATGGGTATGGCTTATTATTTTGCTGAGGAGGTACAGTCAGATGACTGTTTCCTGGAAGTTCATGAAAGAGCACCTTTACCTTGGAACCCCGCTTATACTAACCACCCTGATAAGCGGATCAGTCCAATATATTGATGGAGTGATAGTTTCAGCAGTATATCGTGATCCGGCAATATTTGCCTGGTTTCGTTACGGGGCCAAGGAATTCCCTCTTGCTTTGCTGCTTGCAAACGGGCTCAGCAGCGCCATGCTTCCTGAATTCTCTACCCGTTCAATGATGAAGCAGTCACTCGAAAAAATCAAGGTGAAATCAAAAAGACTTATGCACCTGTTGTTTCCCATAACAATGGTGATCATGCTTTTTACGAGATGGTTCTATCCACGCATCTTTACCCCTGATTTTCAAAAGAGCGCAGATGTTTTTCTTATATATTCATTGCTGGTAATACCACGTCTGATCTTTCCCCAGACTATTATCATGGGAAGGAAAAAAACACATATAACACTTATAGCAGCGGTAATTGAACTGGCCATTAATATCCCTTTAAGCCTGCTTATGATAAAATGGGGCTATAATATTGTGGGTGTTGCTCTTGCTACTCTGATTGTATATGTTATAGGGAAATTATATCTGGCGGGATATGTCTGGGTCAGGATGAAAATCAAACCTTCTGAATATATCCCCATAAAGATATTTTTACTTTATTCGGCACTGCTCTCAATTCTTTTCGTTCTTATAGACCACAGGATAATAGACATTCATTGAGACGGTGACCGGCTCCCGATAGTTATCGGGACGGCTCACGGTAAGCGGAGACTTGCTCCACGGAAAAATTATATATTTGCATAATAGTATAAGCTCAGAATAATTTATTAATTATCAGATAATTTAGCTATGAAAATAGTTGAAGTCCTGACGCCTGCTGATAAGAAGGAATTTCATGATTTCCCCAAACGATTGTATAAAGATGATCCATACTGGGTATGCCCTCTTGATACAATGATTGAAGGTGTCTTTGATCCGGTAGTAAATAACACCTTTAAAAATGGTGAAGCGATAAGGTGGATACTTGTGGACGATTCTGATAAAACAACAGGACGTGTTGCAGCATTTATTGACAGGGTAAGATCTTCTGCCCAGCGGCAGCCGACAGGCGGAATGGGTTTCTTTGAAGTTGTCCGGGACAGGGAAGCGGCATTCATGCTCTTTGATATTGCAAAAGAGTGGCTTGCAGCTCGCGGTATGGAAGCAATTGACGGTCCAATAAATTTTGGCGAAAATGACAGCTACTGGGGCCTTCTTGTTGAAGGATTCATGCAGCAGGGATTTGGAATGCCATATAATAAGAAGTATTACAGGGATTTTTTTGAATCTTATGGCTTTCAAAATTATTTTGAGCAATACTCATATAACAGGATTGTAAGAGGAGCTGATAATAAAATTGAAAACTTTCCCGAACGTATCATGAAAATTGCTGAATGGCTTTCCAAAAGACCAGGTTACTCTTTCAGTCATTTTGAGATCCGCAACAGACAGAAATACTTTGCTGATATCTGTGAGATATACAATTCAGCCTGGATTTACCTGAAGGAGGATTTTATACCACTCGAATCCTCTGTGCTTGAAGAATCGCTTGGTAAGGCAAAACCCATCCTTGATGAAGAACTGATCTGGTTTGCATATTTCAACGACAAACCGATAGGATTTTTTATACTCCTTCCCGATCTTAACCAGATACTGAAACACCTGAATGGTAAATTGCACCTGTGGAATATTATTAAGTTCTTATACTATAAAATGACAAATGAAATTACCAGGGTCAGAGCAATTGCGGGAGGTGTATCTCATTCACACCAGAATACCGGTGTCGAATCGGCAATTTTTTACCAGCTGTACCAGATATTTAAACGTAAAAAGTGGATCAGGGAAATGGAGCTCTCCTGGTTGGGCGATTATAATCCGAAAATGCTGGCAATATATGAGGCGCTCGGAGCACAAAAGGCAAAAGTGCATGTTACATACCGATATATGATAAATAAAGAGTTGAAATTCAAAAGGTGCATTGAAGAAATTGCTGAAAAACAGGAAATTAAGAATGCCTGAATGTTAGCAAATATATTTGTTGTATAATTAAATAAAAATTCTGTTTGTAATTTAAATATTGTTCATTATTTTTGCAGTCCCTCAAAAGAGGCACTTTTTAAAAGAAAAATAAAGGCAACAATGAAACAGGGAATACATCCGGAGAATTACAGACCAGTGGTATTTCAGGATATGTCGAATGGTTACTCTTTTCTCAGCAAATCAACGGCTCCTTCAAAAGAAAATATAAAATGGGAAGATGGGAAAGAATATCCGCTTATCAAGCTTGAGATATCAAATACATCACATCCATTCTATACCGGAAAAATGAAGCTTGTTGATACAGCAGGAAGGGTTGATAAATTCATGAATCGTTATAAAAATCATGTCAGTAAAAAGAAAGAAAAGTAATATTGACTGGATAAAATAATAAAGGGGCTCATAACAAAGCCCTTTTTTATTTTTATTCCGGTACAAACATTGATTGCCGGACCTTGCATCTTAATTGTATAAAATAATCCGTAAATTTGCACTTCCGGAGATAAACAGGGTAAATATCAGCAGAGAGGGGTCGGAAGGTGAGTACATTAAATAAGTAAGAAGAAAAAATCTGCAACGGGCAGGGCGAGCAGGGATAATGAAAAAAGGATAGTATAGAGGAGACGATGGATAAGAAATTCAGAAAACAGGTCAATGATTTTTTACTACCTGATATAATTGATGGTGAAGGAGACATAATTCCTATCATTGCTGATGGTGAAGATGGTGACCTTGAAGATGTTGAAGTACCTGAGACTATTCCTATATTATCATTACGTAATACCGTTCTCTTTCCCGGAGTGGTCCTGCCTATATCAATAGGACGACCGCGATCGATTCAGCTTATCAAGGAGGTGTACAGAAATGATAAGATCGTCGGGACAGTTGCACAAAAGGATCCCGATATGGAAAATCCTGGTTTTAATGACCTTCATACTGTAGGATCAATAGGGCAGATAGTAAAACTGCTCGAAATGCCTGATGGTTCAACCACGGCAATTATTCAGGGTCGCAGGAGAATGGTCCTGGATGAACTCATCTCATCCGATCCCTACTTTATTGCCAGGGTCAGGACTATTCCTGAAAAAAAACCAGAGCCGGCAAGCAAGGATTTTGATGCAATAGTAAGCTCATTGAAAGACCTCTCGCTGAAGATCATAAAAATCAATCCCAACATCAGCCCTGAAGCCTCATTTGCAATAAAGAACATTGAAAACAACACTTACCTGATAAACTTCATCTGTTCCAATACTGATATAAAAGTTACGGACAAGCAAAAGCTTCTGGAAATTAACAGTATACGTGACAGGGGATTCATGCTTCTCGAATTCCTTGTACAGGAGATCCAGTTGCTGGAACTGAAAAACGAACTTCAGTCAAAGGTAAAAAGCGACCTCGACCAGCAGCAGAGAGAATTTCTGCTTCATCAACAGATGAAGACGATACAGAATGAACTGGGAGGCAATCCCCTTGAGAAGGAGATTGAGGAGTACAGAAAGAAAGCTGAAGCAAAAAAATGGACAGAAGAGACCAGGAAAATATTTGATAAGGAACTTGACAAGTTGCACAGGCTTAATCCTGCTGCTGCTGAATATTCTGTACAGGTAAATTATATTCAGACCCTGCTTGATCTGCCATGGAGAGAATACACCCAGGATAACCTCGATCTGGTGAATGCGAGGCATGTGCTTGATGACGACCACTTCGGACTTGATGAGGTCAAGGAAAGGATACTTGAACACCTGGCGGTGCTTAAGCTTAAGGGTGACCTGAAGTCTCCGATACTGTGCCTGTATGGTCCTCCCGGTGTCGGAAAAACATCTCTTGGCAAATCTGTTGCCAAGGCACTATGCAGAAAATATGTCAGAATGTCATTGGGAGGACTGCATGATGAGGCGGAGATAAGGGGTCACCGTAAAACTTATATTGGTGCAATGCCGGGCCGGATAATACAAAACATAAAAAGAGCAGGATCCTCGAATCCTGTGTTTATTCTTGATGAGATCGACAAGGTAGGGCAGGATTTCAGAGGTGATCCCTCTTCCGCATTGCTTGAGGTCCTTGACCCTGAACAAAATACCACATTCTTCGACAATTTTCTTGAGATGGAATATGATCTGTCGAAGGTACTTTTCATTGCAACAGGAAACACACTGTCAACAGTGAGCCCGGCGCTCCGCGACAGGATGGAGACCATCGAAATAACAGGTTACCTGGTTGAGGAAAAGCTTGAAATAGCACGTCAGCATCTTCTTCCAAAACAGCTTGAAAATCATGGTGTTAAGTTGAATCAACTGGCTGTTCCGGACAATATTATGGAGAAACTAATAGAGAAATATACCCGGGAATCAGGTGTAAGGGAACTCGATAAACGTCTGGCAAAAATTGTAAGGGTAACAGCAAAAAATATTGCATCCGGAGCAAAATACAATCCTGCTCTTTCAGAGAAGGTAATGATTGAAACACTTGGCCCACCGAAATATATACGCGATATTTATTCAGGCAATGATCAGGCAGGAGTTGTCACAGGATTAGCATGGACAGCATCGGGAGGAGAGATACTATTTGTGGAAACAAGTATCAGCAGGGGGACAGGCAAATTGACTCTTACAGGTAATCTGGGTGAGGTGATGAAGGAATCGGCAATTATTGCCCTTGAATACCTGAAGGCCAACGCGGCATTGCTGGATCTGCCGGATAATTTTTCCGATAAATGGAATATTCATATCCATGTACCTGAAGGTGCTATTCCCAAAGACGGGCCGTCAGCCGGAGTAACAATGGCAGCTTCAATAGCATCTGCTTTTACCCAGCGAAAAGTAAAGAAGTACCTTGCAATGACCGGTGAAATAACCCTGAGAGGTAAAATACTTCCTGTAGGAGGTATAAAAGAGAAGATCCTGGCTGCAAAACGGGCCAATATAAAGGAAATAATTCTGTCGGAAGAAAACAGAAAGGATGTTGAAGACATTAAAGAACTTTATATACGGGGATTGAAATTTCATTATGTTGAATCAATAATGGGGGTGCTTGATCTTTCCCTGTTAAAACAAAAGGTCAGGAATCCTAAAAAAATATCATTCGAATGAACAGAGTTGCAGTTTTCCCCGGCTCATTTGATCCGTTTACTATAGGACATGAGGCTATTGTCAGGCGTGCCCTGATCCTCTTCGATGAGATTATCATAGCTATCGGCGCTAATGCACTGAAAAAAAGCTATTATTCACTTGAAACCAGAAAGTCGATGATCTCACAGGTATTTAAGGATGAATCCAGGATTAAAGTTGACCATTATGAGGGACTGACTGTTGATTATTGCATAAAGCATGAGGCAAAATATATACTCAGGGGTCTTCGTACAGCTGCTGACTTTGAATTTGAAAGGGCAATAGCCCAGGTTAACAAAGCCCTGGTGTCGGATGTTGAATCCGTCTTCCTGCTTACTGTCCCTGAGCATGCTGCAATAAATTCTACTATTGTACGTGATATTATCCGCAGCGGAGGCGATGCTTCGAAATTTGTGCCGGCGTCAATCAATCTAAAGGATTATAAAGGGGAAGAGATCAAATCTTAAAGATTGATGTATTTATCATGTCCATTAACGAGAGCCATGCCTTGCTTTTTATTTTGCTGATCTCCTTGGGACGAAGCCATTCTACCTTCGTAATACCCTCTTTTATTTGTGGTTCGGTAACCATTACCCCGTCATATTCCATCAGGAACCAGTAAGTTTTTTTAAGATATGAGATTCCTTCCCAGCTGTAGGTGTGGTAGCTTGGCTGGAGTGATTTCACAATTTTATGACCTTTGATTCCACACTCTTCTTTTACTTCTCTCATAGCACATATCTCAGGCTCTTCACCCTTCTCGATATGACCTTTTGGAAGATCCAGCTTGCCCTTTTTTTCAATGAAAAGATATCTTCCTGATGTGTGTTTTACAAGCCCTCCGGCAGCACCTACCTCTGTGAAATAAATTCTGAAGATCCTCCAGATGTGTTTAATATTGGTACCATAGATATTTATTGAATGTATACTCGTATCTGACTGAAAATCAGATATTAATTTATAAAGTTCATTGGTATCGCGGAAATTATGGAATAAGCCGTATTTTTGTAAACGGTCAGGTTCAGGGCTTATCAGTATGAATCTGTTTTCGAAATGTACTTTATACATCTTTCTATGGAGAATAGAGCAAAAAAGATAGCCGAATATCTATTACAAATTAAAGCAATTAAATTGCAACCGTCAAATCCTTTTACATGGGCTTCGGGATGGAAATCACCGATTTATTGTGACAACCGCAAAACACTGTCATTCCCGGAAGTGAGAACCTATATTCGTGATTCATTTGTGGCGCTCATCACTAGTTTGTACCCTGAAGCTGAGGTGATAGCCGGTATTGCCACCGGTGCAATTTCACATGGAGCTCTTGTAGCTGATAAACTGGGACTTCCCTTTATTTATGTAAGATCCGGAGCAAAAGATCACGGACTTGGAAACCAGATAGAGGGCTTTTATAAGGAGGGGCAGAAAGTGGTTGTTATTGAGGACCTTATATCAACAGGAAGAAGCAGCCTGAATGCTGTCAGAGCTCTCAGGGAAGCCGGCTGTGAAGTACTTGGGATGACAGCAATATTTACCTATGAATTTGATAAAGCTGCCGTTGGTTTTGCTGCGGAAAAATGCACCCTTTATACACTATGTAATTAT
Source organism: uncultured Rikenellaceae bacterium (assembly GCA_964638955.1). Lineage (GTDB taxonomy): Bacteria > Bacteroidota > Bacteroidia > Bacteroidales > VadinHA17 > LD21. The sequence goes on from CAZWZQ010000040.1 coordinate 10,442, forward strand.
TCTGTTCTTATCGAAACAGCAGCAAGTACAGGCTATATAACAGAAAAGGATATTGAAACCTTGAAAGAATGGCGGATTGATCCTTCAGTCTGGGGGGTGTAATAAACCTGTTCCATGAGCGATATTTCAACTTTTAGAAGCCGGAAAGCTGAACTAAAATACAGTGCAGAAGAGTGTTATTATTTTGTTACGGATATAAGGAATTTCAGGCAATTCATTCCTGCTGACTATGTCAGCGACCTGATATTGGAGCAGGATTCCTGCAGTTTTCAGGCAGGGATGCTTGGCACAGTTGAAGTCAGGATCACCGAAAAGGTTATGTTCAGTAAAGTTGTATTCACAGGAATTGCCGTACAGGTGAAGAATTTCTCACTTGTCATGGATATCAGAGAGTTATCCGGCAGATCAGCTGAGGTGAATGTTATAATTCTTGCGGAAATGAACCCGTTTCTGAAAATGATTGCCGCAGATCCGTTGAAGAAATTCCTTGAGAAACTTGTGGATGAAATGGAGAGGTTTGATGGTTGGAGCAATACTAAAGAACAAAATCAATCTCCCTGAATGAAAACTCCCTGATTTTTCCGTTTTCTTCCTCTATACTGAGGAGTCCTGAAAACGAGATATCAATTATTTTCCCTTTGAACTCTCTTTCTTCTGCCCTGTAATTGTGGAATTCATTGAACCTGTAAAGGCGGTTGATATACTCACCGCGAAGTTCATCTCTATTCCCGTAAAGTAGCTGTTTATACCTTCTGTCGAGATCGGATAAAAGCTCTTTAAGACAAGTACCGGTATCGTATTCTTTGCCCGTAAGAAGCTTCAGCGATACAGGATTCGGAATCCCGGGCGGGAATTTTTCCTGGTTTATGTTAAATCCTATTCCTGCAACCGAATTTTCAATAGTATCCTCCATGAGTGAATTTTCTGTCAAAATGCCTGCAATTTTGTCATTTTTGACATAAATATCATTTGGCCATTTTATTCTACTGCCTTTATAGTGCCTGTCGATGAAATCACATAATCCGAGAGATATGGTCATTGAAAGTAGAAACTGTTCAATGGGGCTTACTGATGATGGGTAAAGTATTATGCTGAACAGCAGGTTTTTACCCTCTTCACTTTCCCACCTGTTTCCCGGCTGGCCTTTGCCGGAAGTCTGAAAATCAGTATAAATGACCGACCCTTCCGGAAGCTCATTCTTTCTTAAAAGCCCTATTGCCACACTATTTGTTGATGACAGATTCTTATAAAAATAAAGATTGGATCCAATGATCATGAATTCAGACAATTATCAGTTCTATTATTCCTTTTTCGGTATAAAGAAGAGATGTTAATTTCATAATGGCACTGAAATTGCAAAAAAGAACATCTATGACAAAAATACAGATAAAAGTTTGTATTTTTGCGGGTTGATGTCTATTTGATAATAATTGATGAAGAAAAGAAGAGAAGGAGCTGAAGTTCTATTAGACAGTGTGGCAAAAGGGATTTTTGAAAAAAAAGGATATGATGTTCTGAAAATAGATTTAAGAAGACTTGAAAACAGAATTGCAGATTTTTTTGTTATATGTCACGGGTCTTCACCAGCACAGGTTGACTCAATTAGCGATTCGGTAGAAAATACCGTGAGAAAGAATGCCGGGGAAAAACCATTGCATGTTGAGGGGCTGGATAATTGTTACTGGGTGCTGCTTGATTATGGGAATGTGGTTGTCCACATTTTCCTTGAGGAATACAGGCATTTTTACAGCCTTGAATCACTCTGGGCAGACGCCCTTACAGAAGCAGTGGAAGATAAAATAAAGTAAGTAGAATTTTATGGCAGAAAACACAAATAAACCCACACCGGGCAAGAATGATAAAAATTTAAAACCTCGTTTTAATACGAACTGGATTTTTGCCATCCTTGCCGTATCCATTATTCTCTTTGAGATCATTTTCAGTGGTCGATCAGCGCAGAAAGCCACTACCCGGATGATAAGAGACATGATTGATCACCATGACATTGAAAAATTAGTTGTGGCTAACAAAGAGCGGGCTGAGATTTATCTCACAAATATTGCTCTTGAGTCAGGCAGGTATCCGGGCTTGGCTAAAAAAGGAGGGGGAATAGGCCTGCAATCCCCAAAACCTCATTTTGTACATACTATCGGGGATATAAGTAATTTTGAACAATCCTTTTTAGAGATACAGAAAGAAGCAGGATATACTGATGAGGAGCTTATTTATCCTGAGTTTATTACCAGAAAGAATTATTTTGCAGATATTCTCTCCTGGTTGCTTTTCCCGGCATTGCTGATTATTGTCTGGTTGTTTTTCATGCGTCGTATGGCAGGCGGAGGAGCAGGAGGAGCAGGAGGGATCTTCAGTGTTGGTAAATCACGGGCTCAGATCTTCGACAAGGAATCAAATGTTAAAATCAACTTCCATGATGTAGCTGGCCTTGAAGAGGCCAAGACTGAAGTGATGGAGATAGTTGATTTCCTTAAGAATCCAAAGAAATATACACAGTTGGGAGGCAAGATACCCAAGGGAGCGTTGCTGATAGGTCCTCCCGGAACAGGAAAAACTTTACTGGCAAAAGCTGTTGCCGGAGAAGCTAATGTTCCCTTCTTTTCAATTTCAGGTTCCGATTTTGTTGAAATGTTTGTGGGTGTGGGTGCATCAAGGGTCCGGGACCTGTTCAAGCAGGCCAAGGAAAAGGCTCCCTGCATAGTATTTATTGATGAGATAGATGCAGTAGGCAGGGCCAGGAATAGAAATGTTAATTTCGGTTCCAATGATGAACGTGAAAACACTCTTAATCAGCTTCTTACAGAAATGGACGGGTTTGGAACAAACATTGGTGTTATTATACTGGCAGCAACCAACAGGGCTGACATCCTTGACAGGGCCCTTCTTCGCGCCGGCCGTTTTGACCGCCAGATCCATGTCGAACTGCCCGATCTTACTGAAAGAGAGGCAATATTTAAAGTACATCTTCGTCCAATAAAGATTGAAAAGAATTTTGATATAGGTTTTCTGGCCAAACAGACTCCAGGCTTTTCAGGAGCTGACATTGCCAATGTGTGTAATGAATCAGCCCTGATAGCTGCAAGGAAAAACAAAACTGTGGTCGAAAAACAGGATTTTCTTGATGCCATTGACAGGATTATAGGTGGCCTCGAAAGGAAAAACAAGATAATATCAATGCAGGAGAAAAGAACAATAGCATACCATGAAGCCGGTCATGCAACTGTGAGCTGGCTTCTTGAATATGCCAGTCCGCTTGTGAAAGTAACCATTATCCCCCGGGGAAGAGCTCTTGGAGCTGCATGGTACCTTCCTGAGGAGAGACAAATAACCACACGCGAACAACTGCTTGATGAAATGGCCTATGCCCTTGGAGGACGCGCTTCCGAGGAATTGATCTTCGGAAAAATATCGACAGGAGCCCTCAGCGATCTCGAAAAGATCACCAAACAGGCCTATGCTATGGTGTCATTCTTCGGGATGAGCGACAAGGTCGGTAATGTAAGCTTTTATGATTCATCAGGACAGTCGGATTTTGGCTTTACAAAACCATACAGTGAAAAAACAGCTGAGGTTATTGATCACGAGGTAAAAGAGATAATTGACGAATCATATCAGAGGGCTAAGGATGTGCTGAGGAAAAATATGAAAGGACTCAAAGAACTTGCTGAACTGCTGCTTGAGAAAGAGGTAATATTCAGTGAGGACCTTGAACGGATTTTTGGTAAAAGAAAAGGTGACAGCACAAAGGTAACACTGGAGACCAATATCACGAAACCCCCTGAAAATAAAAAGAAAACAGTGGGTAAAAGATCTGAAAAAGAGAAAGCGAAAAATAAAAAAAACTCACCCTCTGTAACGGGTAAACCTAAAGAATAAAATATTCTGACTTGAATAATTTCTTCAGACGTACTTTAACCGGTGCATGGATAGTGATATTCATACTGGGAGGATTCTGGCTCCACCCTGTTTCTTTTTTCCTTACTGGTCTGATAATTCTGGCCGGGAGCCAGTATGAGTATTATCTCATGATACGAAACACCGGCGTAAAATCCCAGGTGATCCCTGGTATATTAACAGGAACAGCCGCTTATACTATTTCAACTCTCATAGCCGCAGGAATAGTGCCATGGAAATTCCTTCTTGTCATTGTGCCAATGGTTATTCTGATAATGGTGATCGAGTTGTACAGACGAGATAATAAACCATTTGATTCTCTGGCGCACACATTATTCTCTATAATATATACGGTTCTTCCTTTTTCGATGTTCCCCTTTTCGGCATTTTCACATACCGGTCTTGATTCCTTACTGCCTCATGGTATTACGGCATTTTCTCCAGGAATTGTAGTAGGATTCTTTATTCTTCTCTGGACAAACGATTCAGGTGCCTATATTATCGGTATATCAATTGGACGTCACCGGCTTATGGAAAGGATCTCACCAAAAAAATCATGGGAAGGATTCTGCGGGGGACTGATCTTGGCAGCTGTCGTTGCCTGGCTGCTTTCCGGATGGCTCGGAGTGGTTAACAGAATATCATGGATTATTATTTCCATAATAATTTCAATAGCAGGTACTTATGGAGACCTGGTTGAGTCGATGCTGAAAAGAAGCATCGGCGTAAAGGATTCAGGGAACATTATGCCGGGACATGGAGGATTTCTTGACCGTTTCGACTCTGCTGTCCTGTCTTTCCCTCTGGTATTTCTTTTTATTACACTTTTTGGATGATACATAGGACTTGATTAATTTTGTGCAAAATTTGGCAAATGAGTATTCACAAGGAAGGATATAAGATATTAATAGCAGGTTTTGTCATACTCCTGATCATCAATGTACTGGTTGGGATTTTCATGGCTGACAAAACACTGGCAAAGTGGTTAGTTCTTGTCTTTTCGCTGGCATTATATGTATTTATCCTCTTTTTCTTCAGGTTACCTGAAAGAGATCTTGAACCTGATCAGGGACTGGTTTATGCTCCGGCCGATGGAAAGGTGGTAGTGATTGAGGAAGCCGAGGAAAAGGAATACTTCAGGGATATGCGCCTGCAGGTTTCGATTTTTATGTCTCCTTTCAATATGCACAGCAACAGGTATCCTGTTTCGGGACATGTCAAATATATAAGATATTGCCACGGGAAATACATAGTAGCATGGCATCCAAAATCTTCGGAATTGAACGAAAGGAGTTCTATTGTTATTGAGACCGCAGATGGAACTGAAATCCTGATAAGGCAGATTGCAGGAGCAGTTGCAAGAAGAATAGTAACATATGCAAAGGAAAACCAGGAGGTAAGACAGGGCGACGAGCTGGGATTTATAAAATTCGGATCGAGGGTTGATATCTTCCTGCCACTGGGAACAGAAATTGAGATACCCATACTTCAGCAGGTGAAAGCCAATAAGAGTATAATTGCAAGAATCTGAGATTATGAACGGATGAAAATAAACGATGACAGAATAATAGATGTAACAGATGATGTTAAATGGATCGGTATTCTTGATTATGATATCAAAACATTTGATATAGTAATGACTACAGAATATGGAACCACCTATAATTCATATTTTATAAATGCTGAAAAAAAGGCCCTTATCGAGGTTGCAAAGGCAAAGTTCAGCGAAACCTATTTTAAGAAACTGAAATCGGTTACTGATCCGAAAGATATAAGCTATATCATTCTAAACCATACAGAACCCGATCATTCGGGAAGCCTGAAGATGCTGCTTGAGATGGCACCATTTGCAACTGTTGTTGGCAGCGGAAACGCAATAAGATATCTCGAAGATATAGCAAATGTTCCGTTTAAATCGCTGGTGGTAAAGGATGGAGATACCATTGACCTTGGCAATAAAACACTAAAATTCATTGCAGCACCAAATCTTCACTGGCCCGATACAATTTATACATGGCTTGAGGAGGACAGGGTTCTTTTTACATGTGATTCCTTCGGGGCACATTACTGCGATTATGATATGAAAGATGAACTGAACGAGGATTATCTTTCTACAGTCAAATACTATTTTGACGTTATCCTGAAGCCTTTCAGCCGGTTCATGATAAAGGCAATAGAAAAAATAAAACCACTCGATATACAGGTAATTTGCACCGGCCATGGGCCGATATTAAGAGATAACCGCGCGAAAATAGTGGAACTGACTGAAAAATATGCCAGGGAATATGTTGATACAGTTGAAAATAAAACAAAAAGAAACATCCTCATTGCTTATGTATCAGCATACGGATTTTCAAAACAGGCTGCTGAAATTATTTCACAGAGTATCCTTGAAACCGGCAATTTTAATGTGAATATCGTTGATATTGAACATATTGATCTTGGTGAACTGGAAGCACTGATAACCTCGTCAGCTGCAATACTGGTAGGTTCACCAACAATCAACCAGAATACACTGCTTCCGGTATATAAATTATTTGCACTCCTCAATCCGATAAGGGATAAAGGAAAGCTTGCCGGGGCATTCGGCTCTTACGGATGGAGCGGTGAAGCACCAAGGATAATCCTGGAAGCAATGAAAAACTTGAAACTGAAGGTTTTTGATGAGGCCATTTCGTTTAAATTCAAACCCTCAGGTCAGAAAGGGGAAATGCTTAAAGAATTTGGACGAAGGTTTGCAATAAAATTTGAAGAAGAATGTGCACAAAAAGAGAGAGACTGATTTTACAGTCTCTCTTTTTTGCTTTTTCGGTTCAGTGCCCTTAATTACGAGATCTTTATCTGTTTGGTGATCTTATTCTTGTCTTCTTCCTGTTTCGGAAGTTCAACTGTCAGTATCCCATCTTTGTATGAAGCCCCAATCTTATCTCTGTTTACATTATCAGGAATATAGAAGCTTCTGCAGAAAGATGAGTAGCTGAATTCTTTTCTTTTATAACCATCCTTTTCCTCTTCAACTTCATTTCTGTTTTCTGAAGAGATTGTAAGAACATCATCCGTTATATCAATTTTAAGGTCCTTCTTATCCATACCGGGAACTGCAAGTTCAAGAGTAAAATTCTTGTCATTTTCCTTGATATTCACAGCAGGCATGGAACTGGTCCTGTTTGATAGTACCGGGAAAAAATCATCATCAAAAAGATTTGACAAAAAAGGGCTGTAAGTTCTTCTTGTAATAGTTGGTAACATGGCTTTTTCCTCCATTATTTTTAAGTTATACATAATTTTTATTCTTTCGTGATAGTATAGTCAAGTTCTGTTCCAAATTGAAAAAGATGACAAAATGGCATACATATTACAATTAAGCAGACAAAATGACAGTTATGTAATTACAAAAATTTAAATTAGGTTTGTAAAAAGAAAGTCTTCGGTATGAAAACAATATTCCGGAACATACTTATTTTTTTGGTGGTTCTGCTATTACTGGCAGCTGCCTGGTATTTCCGTAATATTGTGGTTTATATTCTTGTCTCGGGTGTTCTGTCAATTATGGGTCGACCTCTTGTTGATCTATTCTGCAGGATAAGGATAAGGAAATGGTCATTACCGAGGTGGATAGGAGCACTTTTGACGCTGATAATAATATGGGGGGCTATTATCTTGTTTTTCATAATATTTATTCCTCTTGTAAGCAGTCAGGTGAACTATTTCTCCACTATTGACAGCTCAAAGATTGTTCAGCTGGTCGAAACGCCGATAAATAAGATACAGAATCTTATACGGTCATTAAGCAGTAATCTCGCTGCTGAACTGTCGATTAAAGATTATTTTACAAGTAAGGTATCAGAGATTCTAAGTATAAATATGATCCAGGATTTCCTGGGATCTGTCATCAGCACAGTCGGTAACCTTCTTATTGCTATATTTTCTATCTCATTTATCACATTCTTTTTTCTCAAAGATCAGCATCTCTTTTTTGAAGCCATACTTATGTGGGTTCCGGACAAATACACTGGAAATTTCTCGAGAGCTCTTTATTCAGTTAAGAACCTCCTCACAAGATATTTTATCGGGATATTGATCCAGAGCACATGTATAATGATAATGATAGATGTGGGTATGACAATTGTAGGGATCGATTTTCAGCAGGCTCTTGTTATGGGGCTTATCGTAGGCATCCTGAATGTAATTCCCTATGTGGGGCCGTGGCTTGGATTCTTTATTGCCGTTACAATGGGAGTGGCGGCTAATATAACACAGGACTTTTCAACAGTTGTAAGTCCTCTTGTGTTTTACATGTCATTGGTTATTGTAATAACCCAGATTACAGATAATATTCTGTTTCAGCCTATTATCTTTTCAAACAGTGTCAGGGCACACCCTCTTGAGATCTTTATTGTTGTTCTTGCAGCCGGTTTTGCAGCAGGAATTCCGGGCATGATCCTGGGTATACCAACCTATACTGTCCTCAGGGTTTTTGCCAGGGAATTCTTCTACAACTTCAAAGCCGTGCAAAAGATTACATCAAGTCTTTCACCTGAAAATATTGGCAAGCGCACCCACCTCTTTGAAAAGGATTCAAAGGACGATCCTGAGGCTGCGAAAGTTAAAACTGCCAGTCAGCGCAGAAACAAAATAAAACGGAATAAACCTGATAAAGAAAAACCATAATAAACATTAGATAATATTAAATCCACAACCAAAACCAACAGACCTGATGCGATCTCTGTTTTCATTCCCATACCGGTTGTTTCGTTTCTATTATGATGGATTCAAAAATATGTCAGCATGGGGGAAGCGGGTCTGGATCATTATATTAATTAAGCTATTTGTTATTTTTTTGATCCTGAGAATCTTCTTTTTCCCGGATTTCCTTAAAAAGGAATATGACTCTGATGAGCAGAGAAGTGAGTATGTCCTGGATCAATTAACCAAATGAACGGAAATAAATGATTGAGAATGTAAATCCGGCACTGGTAGACTGGTCGAGAGCCCAGTTTGCCCTGACTGCCATTTATCACTGGATCTTTGTTCCCCTTACGCTTGGGTTGTCATTCATCATTGCGATGATGGAAACCATCTATGTACGCACCGGTAAAGAGGAATGGAAAAGACTTACCCGGTTCTGGATGACTCTCTTTGGAATAAATTTCGCTATAGGCGTGGCTACCGGGCTCATCCTGGAATTTGAATTTGGCACAAACTGGTCAAATTATTCATGGTTCGTGGGTGATATCTTCGGTGCTCCTCTGGCAATAGAGGGAATCATGGCATTTTTCCTTGAATCAACATTCATCGCAGTGATGTTCTTCGGATGGAACAAGGTGGGGAAAAAGTTTCACCTGGCCTCCACATGGCTTGTAGCAATTGGCGCCAATCTCTCAGCCTTATGGATCCTGGTTGCCAATGCCTGGATGCAAAATCCTGTGGGAATGATATTTAATCCCGATACAGCCCGTAATGAGATGATAAATTTCTGGGCAGTCCTCTTTAATCCGGTTGCTGTAGATAAGTTTCTTCATACCATCTCTTCAGGATTCCTGCTGGCCTCGCTGTTTGTTTTAGGCATAAGCTCCTGGTTCCTGTTAAAGAAAAGGGAAGAATGGCTGGCAAAAAGAAGTATACTTATTGCTTCCATTTTTGGACTCTTATCGTCACTGCTGGTTGTATTTACGGGAGATACTTCCGCAAGAACACTGGCAAAAACCCAACCGGTCAAATTCGCTGCATTTGAGGCTCTCTACGAGGGTAAACAAAATGCAGGACTGGTAGCTTTGGGCGTTCTGAAAGATTCTGAAGAAAAACAAGGCAGGAAAAATGTCAAGGACTTTCTTTTCAGGATCGAGATACCGGGTTTTCTTTCAGTTATGACCAGTGGTGACAGAAACGCATTTGTGCCCGGAATAAATGATCTTGTTTACGGAAATGCTGACAGTACTGTTTTCCCGGTAACTGAAAAAATGAAGAGAGGTAAAATAGCAAGGGATCTTCTTAATAATTACAAGGAAGCGAAAATACAGAACGATAAGGAAACGGCAGAGGATATAAAAAAGATATTCCACGAAGAGAAGTTTGTTAATGAGATCTTCAGATATTTTGGATATGCTTTTCTTGAAACACCCGAAGAAGCGATTCCCAATGTTTCAATAGCATTCTATTCCTTTCATCTGATGGTGATACTCGGATTCATGTTTATCCTTGTTTGCTTAATTGCGCTTTATCTGGTTCTCAGGGGCACCATAGCACAAAACAAATGGTTTCTCTGGATTGCATTGATCTCAATTCCACTCGTATATATTGCAAGCGAATCTGGTTGGGTCCTTGCTGAAATGGGACGACAACCATGGATAATACAGGACCTGATGCCGGTATCTGCAGCAGTTACCCGGATAAGCACGGGCTCAGTAATGACAACATTTATCCTCTTTGCCCTCATGTTCACAGCATTGCTGATAGCTGAGGTCTCAATAATGGTAAAACAGATAAAGACTGGCCCAAAACACTAATTGGAGGTAATTATGACAACACTATTGATATCACATCTTTTTCTGCAATATTACTGGTGGGTGATAGTATCACTGCTTGCAAGCCTGCTGGTGTTTCTGATGTTTGTCCAGGGAGGACAATCTATGATATATTCCCTTCCCGATACAGATATGAGGAAGACAATGATAATAAATGCATTGGGACGAAAATGGGAGTTCACTTTCACCACCCTGGTGACATTTGGCGGTGCCTTCTTTGCATCATTTCCTCTCTTTTATGCAACAAGCTTCGGCGGTGCTTACTGGATCTGGATCGCAATTCTGTTCAGCTTCATTATTCAGGCAGTTGCATATGAGTACAGGTCGAAACCGTCTAATGTTCTTGGAAAGAAAACATTTGACCTTTTTCTTTTTATTAACGGGGCGCTGGGACCTTTCCTTATTGGTACAGCAGTTGCGACTTTCTTTACGGGTTCTCAGTACAGCCTCAATTTAATGTTCAACGTGGAGTGGGCTACAGGATGGCACGGACTTGAGGCACTGCTTAACGGAAGAAACATTGCACTGGGACTGGCGGTTCTGTTCCTTACTAGAGTCAATGGATTACTATATATAATTAATTCAGTTGATGACGAAGAGCTTATTAAGAAGTCTGTCAGGAAGCTGATAATTAATTCTGTATCATTCCTCGTGTTCTTCCTGTTCTTTCTTGTTACACTGCTGCTGTCGGATGGATTTGCTGCAAACAGGGAAACAGGGAAAGTGGTTTTGGAGAAATATAAGTACCTGCACAACTTCCTTCAGATGCCTTTAGTACTGATTATATTCCTGGCAGGTGTGGTTGGAGTCCTTTATGGAATTGCTGTTACAATATTCAAAAACAGCATAAAGGGAATATGGTTCAGCGGTACAGGTACAGTGCTTACGGTATTTGCACTATTCCTTGTAGCAGGTTTTAACGGGACCTCATTTTATCCCTCTTCTTACCATATAGCAAGTTCTCTTACAATACATAATGCATCATCAAGCGAGTTCACGCTTAAAACAATGATGTATGTATCATTCATTATTCCTTTTGTTGCGGCATATATCTGGTATGCATGGAAAGCAATAAACAGGAAGAAAATTACAGGGGATGAACTTGAAGAGGAAGAGGGGCATGTTTATTAGAGGCTTCAGGCGACAGGCGAAAAGTAAAAAGTAAAAAGTAAAAAGTAAAAAGTAAAAAGTAAAAAGTAAAAAGT
>CAZWZQ010000041.1:0-16243 GCA_964638955.1 uncultured Rikenellaceae bacterium
GCCCTGTGCCCTGTGCCCTGCGCCTATTTCCCCTGAAACGCCACAATACCATCATACTTTGAGTATCCTTTCTCAGTTCTGACTGACATCTGCGGAATTCGGTTGCCCTTCATTGTGGCACAGCCTGTTTCCCCGTATTTGTTTATAGCTACGAATTTCTCACTGGGATAAAAGTTGGGATTAACCTTTTTATACCTGTCAACAATCATCTGAAGAGCATCTTCACAGGCCTGCTGAGGTGTATATCCCTCGCTCATCCTGAGTACAATATAATATGAAGCACACGATTTTATTACGTCCTCACCGCGGCCGGTTGCACCTGCTGCTCCAACCTCATTGTCAACATAGAGCCCGGCCCCTATTATGGGCGAGTCACCCACACGTCCGTTAAGTTTGAAGCTCAATCCGCTCGTGGTTGTGCAGCCTGCAATATCTCCGTTTATATCAATCGCCAGTACGTTTGTTGTACCATAATGATGCTCAATATCAGGGAAATCATGCCGGTACGACTCTTTCTTCTGCAGGTTCTGCAGATGTTCCGGAATGCCCCAGTCGTCTGCAGGACTCATCTCTTCTTTCCAGCGAAGCCATATTTTACGGGCTTTTTCGGTGAGCAGGTTCTCCTCCTTAAAACCCCAGACTTTTGCGAATTCCAGGGCACCGGTCCCGACAAGAAGCACATGATCAGTATGCTGCATAACTAGTCTTGCAACTGAAGCAGGGGTCTTTATATTTTCCAGCGATGCTACTGCTCCCGCCGAATAGGTCTTCCCATCCATGAATGAAGCATCAAGCTGAACCACACCTCTTTCATTGGGCAATCCTCCGTAGCCTACACTTGTATCTTCAGGATCAACCTCAATAACATTGGCTGCCTTTTCAACAGCATCAACTGAGGAACCTCCGTTTTTCAGGATCTCCCATCCTGCTTCCATGGCTCTCCGGCCCGTCTCATTTGTGTGACTGGTAATGATTAGAGGTCTTAATCCTTTCCCCTTTTCCCGGAAAGAAAATCCGGTAAGAGCCGGAACGACCAGCGCACCTGCTCCCATACCTATTGTTTTATTTACAAACCTGCGGCGTGAAATGGTCTTTTTCATAGTAGATTATTATAAATAGTTACTATCTGAATTATTTTAAGTTCATATCTGTAGTTACCATAATCGAAGCATTACTTTTTTTATCCCATACCTTAAGTTCGCAATGCAGCGGATTATTGAAAAAAGTGCCGGTAATTTTAAAATGAGCAGATACCCTTGAAGTGAAATCCGATATAGCTATTCCTGTTTCATTGTACCCGGCGAACAGATCATCATAATCCAGAACAAGATTATTCCGGGCATCAACAGCTTTCATCTCAAGTCCGGGAAAAACATATCCGTTTTCTTTTTTGAATCCTGTTAATCCCTCGATAATCACATAGATATTATCTTCAAAATCTATCTTATTATCAGTTATAACCTTATTCTTACCCTGTGAAAAAATGTAAACCTCATCACAGGTAACATTTGAAGGTTTCACTTTGATGTTTTCATTTTCGATAACATTAAAATCGAAGCTTGTTGTGAACGTCCCGTCTCCTTTTTTATCGCTGATATTGACGATCATTGTGTATTTGCCTTTCGATCTCAGCGGAGATGCAACAGTCAGGTCAGCGGAAAGCTTAAGCGGTGAATAATTCATACCTTCAGTATATCCCTCATAAAGATCATCTGCCCTCATCAGTGTATCGCCATCCTTTTCCCTGATTATTATCTCCATCCCCGGAAAAACATTCCCGTTTTCAATTGCAAATCCGGTGATGTCGTTAAAGAAAATGACAAAAGTCTCTCCGTAGATGAAGGTATTTCTTTTTGTTTCATCATTGTCAACAGCAATATATACATTATTGCACGAGAGATCTTTCCCGGCAGTTGTTAGTCCTGAAATAAGATCCTTCCCGGTTGATCTGCTGAATTTGCATCCTGTGAATACTACTGTTGCCAGCAATATAAAAAATATAATCCTTAGTTTGTTTTTCATTTTTCCGGTTATTAGTTTTTCAGAACATTATCCAGTTCATTTTTAATTAATTCGGTCCATATTTTATATCTCCGGGCGTTGAGTTGAAGTTTATCAGGAGTCTTTAAAAATTTTTATTATTGCCAGTTGCGGGGAGTAGATTTCGTTTATTATCTTGCGTGCCGGTTTCTACAAATATAAAAGCAATTATCAGCATTGGAAACCAGATAAAAATAATTATTAATATGAATGATCAGTCAATTACCACCAGGGATAGTTTTTCAGGCAGGTTTGCAGTAGTAGCTGCTGTTGCAGGATCGGCGATAGGTCTTGGAAACATCTGGAGATTTCCTTATGTGGCAGGTGAAAACGGGGGAGGAGCATTTCTGCTGGTTTATTTGATATGTATTATAGCTATAGGTATTCCGGTAATGACATCAGAATTTATAATTGGACGGGCGGCCCAGAGGAATCCTTATGGAGCATTCAAAGCGCTTGCACCCGGAAAACCATGGTTCCTTATCGGACTTATGGGTGTTGCGGCTGCCTTCATGATACTTGCTTTTTATGCAACAGTTGCCGGTTGGACACTCGAATATTTCTACCAGTCGATCACAGGCAACCTGGCGGGAAAAAACAATGCTGAACTTACCGGTATGTTTGACAGATTCCTGAAGGGTTCTTTCCGCCCTCTTTTATGGTTTGTGATATTTATGGGATTAACAGGAGCCATAATCATTTCAGGTGTCAGAGAGGGTATTGAAAAATATACCAAGGTGATGATGCCTTTTCTCCTTCTCCTGCTTATTTTTTTATGCATCAGGTCTCTTACACTCCCGGGCGCAAAAGCGGGACTGAAATTCCTTTTTTATCCCGATATAAGCAAACTTACGCCCAAGGTGATACTTGAAGCGCTGGGACAATCGTTCTTTTCTCTTAGCATCGGTATGGGAACACTGATAACGTATGGCTCATATATAAAGAAAAATGAAAACCTGGCATCATCAGCCGGAATGGTAACTATAGCAGATACTGCAATAGCTATTATTGCAGGTATCGCTATCTTCCCGGCAGTGTTTGCACTTGGCGGTTCGCCTGCCTCTGATACAGGTCTTGTTTTTATTGTATTGCCCGAGATCTTTCAGAAAATGCCCCTGGGTAATATTTTCGCAACATTGTTTTTCCTGCTGCTGGCAATAGCTGCATTAACATCGACAATATCTGTACTTGAAGTTATTGTTGCTTATCTTACTGAAGAGCTTAATATGAGCAGACGAAAGGCGACCATCGCTGCAACACTCTCTGTTTCTGTTCTGGGGGTGATAACAGTACTTTCATTTGGAGCTCTTAGTAATATAATAGTAGCTGATAAAAATATTTTTAGTATCCTTGAATACCTTACTTCCAATATAATGCTGCCGATCGGAGGTTTCTTTATAGTTCTCTTTATAGGCTGGTTCTTTAGTCCTGCTCTGGTGAAGAAAGAATTAACAAATGATGGCAGTCTCAAAGGAAGATATCTTCCTCTTTTCAGGTTTTTCGTGAAATTCATTGCACCGGTTGCTATAGCTATGGTTTTCCTATATAGTCTTGGGATAATTAGATAGGTATGGCGGTGCGATGTTATGGTGGTATAACGGTTTGATCGCACGATCGCACTCGGCTATATCTCATCCGAAAAAACAATCCTCGGCAGATCCCTCATATTATATCGTGATGCCATTACTTCTCCGTATGCGCCAGCCGACCTTATCGCAAATATATCTCCTCTCCGTGCCTCGGGGAGTTCGATGAATTTTGCAAATGTATCGGCCGATTCGCACACGGGTCCCACAACATCATACCTGTATAAATGCCCTTTTGATGTGAGGTTCTCAATTTTATGATATGCCTGATAAAGGGCCGGACGAATGAGGTCTGTCATTCCCGCATCGATGATCGCAAATTGTGTATTACTGCCGTTCTTTATGTATAATACTCTGGATATCAGACTTCCACATTGTCCGACAACCGATCTCCCGGGCTCCAGATGAATCTCCTGTCCGGGCTTCAGGTCTACGAATTCATTGATAAGATTGAAATACTCGGCAAACTGCGGATTTTTATCAGGATCTTCATAATCAATACCCAGCCCGCCTCCGACATTGATAACTTTCAGGTAAATATTACGCGATGCAAACCATTCCTGCAGCTCATTAATATGTGCGCACAGACTCTGAAAGACTGACATACGGGTTATCTGTGAGCCAATGTGAAAATGGATGCCTGTAAGGTTTACATTTTGCATTTTCCGTAAGCTTCTGAGGATGTCGTCGAGTTCCCATGTATGTATCCCGAACTTACTTGCTTCAATGCCGGTTGTTATGTACTTATGAGTATGGGCTTCGATTAATGGATTGATCCTCAGTGCAATATTAACTGTTTTGTTCTGGAGTGAAGCAAGATGGTTTATCACTTCAATCTCTTGCAATGATTCACAGTTAAAGCAGAAAATATCAGCCCCGATAGCTGCTTCTATTTCTTTGTCAGTCTTGCCGACACCTGCAAAAACTATTTCTTCGGGATTAAAACCTGCCTCCATAGCTGCGGCAATTTCATTCCAGCTTACACAATCGGCTCCGAATCCATATGATGAAATAATCTTCAGTATTCTTGGATTTGCATTGGCTTTTACTGCGTAGTGTATTTTGTATCCCGAGTTTATTGACTCATTTTTCAGGGTATTGAGTGTTACATTGAGCATATCGAGATCATAATAATAAAAAGGAGTGGGCAGATCCCGGAATTTTTCTATTGTTTTATTGTCGATCATGTTCTTAGTTGAAAAGATGTTTACTTAAAAGTCTCAGGGCTTCGGTTTTATTTGATGTGTCAACCAGTAAAGAGAGGCTGTTTGGACTTCCTCCATAAGAGATCATCTTCAGTGGTATGGTATCAAGCGCCTGGAAAATTTCCGGTGCCGAGCCTACCCGTTCTGTCCTGAAATCACCTACTATGCAAATAATTGTCTGGTTTCTTTCCACCTCAACAGATCCAAGTTCCCTGAGGTCATGTGCAATCTCATCGAGATACCGGGGATTATCGATTGTCAGTGATACTGCAACCTCGGATGTTGTGATCATATCGATTGGTGTCCTGTAAGCTTCAAAAATTTCAAAGACTTTCCGAAGGAAGCCGTATGCCATTAACATTCTGTCGGACCTTATCCTCAGAACCGATATTCCGTCTTTTGCAGCAACTGCCTTATAATCAGCGATTTTACTCATTGATGTTATCAGTGTACCCTCATCATCAGGTTCCATCGTATTCTTTAACCTGACAGGAATATTTTTCTCCCTTGCAGGATTGACACTTGCCGGATGAAGTATTTTAGCCCCGAAATATGCCAGTTCGGCAGCTTCATCAAAGGATAATTCACGGATAACTTTTGTATTTTCAACATACCGCGGGTCGTTATTGTGAAATCCGCTGATATCTGTCCAAATCTGGATCTCTTTCACTTTAAGCGCAGTGCCGATAATTGATGCCGAATAATCACTGCCTCCGCGTTTCATGTTATCAATATCGCCGTAAACATTACGGCAGATGAATCCCTGTGTTATAATTATATTTACTGATTTATGTTTCCGCAGCTCCCTGTTTAAGTTTTCATTAATATAGAAATAGTCCGGCTCACCGTCCTTATCGATACGCATGAAATTAAGGGCTGACAGAAGCACTGACTTTTTCTCTCTTTCCAGGAGCAGCTGATGGAATAATGATGTAGAGATAAGCTCACCCTGTGCAATGATAGCTTTTTCCTGGAGTTTGGTAAAAACCCTCAGTGTGAAATTATTAATGTAATCAAAATGGGAATCGATGAGCTCATGACCGGTTTTGCGGAAAGGATCAGTAGCATACAGGTCATGAACAACCTGATGGTATGCTGCCCTCAGAGCCTCAATTTTTGAAGAAGCCTCATTGACATTGCCTGTATAAAGCAGATCGGTGATCTCAACAAGGCTGTTTGTAGTTCCTGACATTGCGGAAAGAACAACTATCTTCCTGTCCTTATCGGTTATTAACGGGATAAGCGCTCTTAATCTGTCGGGATTCCCTACAGAAGTCCCTCCGAATTTCATTATTTTTATAATGTCCATTTTCCTTTTTAATAAAAAAACCTGCACATCCTGCAGGTCTCAGCATCAAAAAAATTCTTACAATTATGATGCGGACCTTAATAAGGATGCATAATAAGCCAAAACGATTTTATAATATGCTTGTACATCGGATAACAATCAGGGAGCAAAAATATACTTTTCCTTAATATGATATATTTTGATTGGATTTTTTTTGAAAATTTTGTTACTTTTGCCCCGCTATAAAATGCCCAGATGGCGAAATTGGTAGACGCGCTAGTTTCAGGGACTAGTGTCAGCAATGATGTGCAGGTTCGAGTCCTGTTCTGGGCACTATACCTTTCGTCGCCCAGATGGTGAAATTGGTAGACACGCCAGCTTGAGGGGCTGGTGCCGGTTACGGTGTGCAAGTTCGAGTCTTGTTCTGGGCACATTATTAAGCCAGGTCACAAATGACAACCTGGTTTTTTGTTTTATCAGGTATAAAACATATCCACTAACTCAAAAAATCTTCTTATCTGTAAAGGAAATTATTACATTTGTCCGGACAGGTTCAGTTTGATCTGCTAAAATCAATATATGCAACAAATAAATGATTTTCTCGTGATGCTCGACGGCTACATTGGAGGGCATCCGTGGTTTGTAATTCTGTTGTTGGGCACAGGGATCTTTTTTACACTCTATTTACGTTTTCCGCAATTCAGGTACTTCAGGCATGCAGTTGATGTTGTAAAGGGTAAATACGATCATCATCTTGATGTTGGTGATACATCTCATTTTCAGGCTCTTTCAACTGCTTTGTCGGGTACGGTAGGTACAGGTAATATTGCCGGTGTGGCCCTGGCAATACACCTGGGAGGTCCTGCCGCTCTTTTCTGGATGCTGGTTACAGCGGCCATTGGGATGTGCACAAAGATGGTTGAGGTTACCATATCTCACAAATACCGTGATATCCTCCCGGATGGAACAGTATCAGGAGGTCCCATGTATTATATGAAGAAGAGACTGAATATAAAGACGAAATCAGGCAAAGTGATCAAAACAGGTGCCTTTATGGGCGCTTTTTTTGCCGCAGCAACAGTATTGTCTTCATTCGGAACCGGAAGCCTGCCTCAAATTAACAGCATATCCAACTCAATATTTGCAACATTTGGTTTAAAGCAGATAATCACCGGTGCAATATTATCTGTTATTCTGGCCTTGATTATTATTGGAGGAATAAAAAGGATTGCCAAAGTTACCGAGAAGCTTGTCCCTGGTATGGCAGTTTTTTATTTTATTGGCGCACTCCTTGTGATCGGTACTAATTATCAGAATATTATTCCATCATTCTTATCAATATTTTCAACAGTTTTTACAGGTACTGCTGCTATTGGAGGTTTTATGGGTGCATCAGTAGCATACGCAATTAACAGAGGTGTAAATCGAGGTCTCTTTTCAAATGAAGCGGGACAGGGTTCAGCGCCTATAGCACACTCGGCGGCAAGAGCCCCTGAACCGGTATCGGAAGGGATGGTTGCAATACTCGAGCCGTTCATTGATACTATCATTATTTGTACCCTTACCGGCCTTGTTATTCTCTCTTCGGGAGTATGGCATGAGAAGATTGAAAATCAATTTCAGAGTGCCGATATGACTTTCCTGAACCGGATCTATGATGAAAACATACCTGTGCAGAAGCAGGTGGTACAGGATTATATCAGGAAGGGAAAAACACTTCCTCTCTTTGACGGGCAACTGGAAATCGTTGAGGGAAAGATGATAACGCCTGTTTCGCTTATAGCTGCACGATCATTAGCCGAAGACTTTACATTCTATGACAATAAAGAGCTCTATACGGGCGAGATCGATGTTACGGATGGTCAATGGAAACCACCTTCCGCTTCCGTTTCCGTTACAGGTAAATCGCTGATACACAGTGCCCCGCTAACAGCAGAAGCTTTCAGACACAGTGTCCTGGGCGACTGGGGTAAATATATAGTGAGCATAGGATTGCTGCTTTTTGCATTCTCCACTGCCATCTCGTGGTCCTATTACGGAGACAGAGCCTTAACATACCTTGTTGGTCCAAAATCTGTAATCTGGTACAGGATCATTTTTGTAATAGCCTTTTTCATTGCATCATTTACCGACACAACAATAATCTGGTCTCTTTCCTATATTACCATAGCATTTATGGCAGTTCCGAACCTTATCGGTCTCTGGCTGCTCAGGAAAGAAATAAAAACAACAATCGCTGACTATTGGGTCGATTTCTCGAAAAGACATCCTGAAGACAGGATATCAAAACGATGGCTTAAGAAAGACAGATTATAGAAAAGGGACAATCTGATATTTGAATAATGCTACTCCCGGATTGAATCATAGACTGCCTGAAGGATATTTCCCCGGATGCTGAGATCGGATAACAGGTTATTGTTTCTTGTGGGATTTACCCTGTTGCTCAGGAAGACATAACTTATTTCATATTCCGGATCGATCCAGACAAATGTCCCGGTATATCCCGAATGTCCGAAGCTGGAAGGTGAAGCGCTTTTCGCCGGATAAGCCTCCTCCTGTGGCAGCTCAGCATTGTCCAGAAGAGGTTTGTCAAATCCCAGGCCGCGTCGGTTATCATTTTCAGGATGCTGAACCCTGGTGTATTGCTCCAACACCTCTCTGGCAATGATCTGTTCCCCGCCGTAAGATCCCATACGGCGATACATCTCCATAAGCTTCATCAGGTCGTTGGCGGTGGCAAAGAGTCCCGCATGCCCCGAAATACCTCCCAGCATCGCTGCTCCCTCATCATGAACCGTACCGTGCAGATGCTGCTTACGGAACAGGGAATCGTACTCTGTGGGCACGATTCGGCTTAAAGGATATTTCATCCAGGGATTAAAACATATATCACCGGCTCCCAACTTATTATAAATATTTGCAGTGACATATTCATACCATTTTTCACCGGTCAGCTTTTCAATTATGTCCGGGCAAATAATAAAGGCAAGATCGGAATAGAGATATTTCTTTTCACCCAGCGGTGATTTTTTTATCTCTTTAAAGATCTTCTTCCTGTAATTGTCGTTTATGAAAAGCCACCGGGCAACCTCAAGCGGATATTTGTCAGACGATCTGTAATCAAAGATATTCCTTTTAAACTCCCCGTTTTTTTTTACCGCCTCTTCCCAGAAGGGGATCCATGAGGTAAGTCCGGCCTGGTGAGACAATATATCCGACATAAGAAGCTCTTTTTTGTTTGAATGTCTGTAATAGGGCAGATAGCTTCCAAGGGTTTTATCAGGAGAGAATTTCCCTTCACTGTCCAGAAGCATTAATCCAGGGAGGGTCGCCGAGACCTTGGTTACTGAAGCCAGGTCATAAAGATCATCATCCTGTACGCTTATCCTGTTGTCGTAGTTATGATATCCGTATGTCTTATGAAACACTACAGTACCTCTCCTTGCGACCATTACTTCACAACCGGGATATGCTTTTGCCATCAGACCGATATTTACTATTGAATCAATTTTCACTTTAAGAAGCGCTGATGAAATCCCTGCATTTTCAGGAAGCCCGTACTGCATTCTGATATTCCCCGGTGTCAATATTCCGAAATCATAGGGCCACATATCGTTAATAGTAACGGGCAATGCACCTCGTGCCCCTATACCTCCAAAGATCAACTGTGCCGAGAGGTCTTCTGTGAACCGGTTTTCCTGGTATGCCAGCAGAAGACCAGCAGCATTTTTCAGGGCACCGATCCTGTCGATGGCATAGGGATTTCCAAACCATGTAATGATAGTCCTTTGATTATCAACAAGTTTCCTGATAAATCCGGACATTTCAGGTTTTATGCCAAATCCGCTTCGGGCACGATAATTTGTTCCGTAAATCCCTGCTATTACTATATCATAGGCAGAAAGCTTGTTGAGCAAATCGTTTGCAGCTTTGTTATCTGCAGGATCAATATAATAATTATCCGCCTGCCGGTATTGTGCAATTCTATGCTGAAAAAATGTTATTGCTGTTTTATTTACAGCAACCGTGGCTATTTTGATCTTATCCAGGTTTTTTACCGGCAGAATATTATTCTCATTTCTCAACAGAGTCAGGGCATTTGCATATAATTCTCTGATCAGAGCAACTGAAACATCTGGTGATAATTCAACCTCAATGTTCTCTTTATCAATGAAATTGCTTTCGCTTAATCCTGCCTGATATTTTATAGCAAGTATCCTGCGGCATTTATCATCTATTGCCTCCTGTGAAATAATACCTTTCCTGATACCTTCGGTAATCTCATAAATTGTTTTTGCAGGATCCTCCAGACATTCAAGAACATCCATACCTGCTTTCAACGACATTAAACCTGCACCCCCCGGAGCCGGATATTCAGTTACGCCTCCCATATTCATGGCATCCGATATGATCAGTCCTTTGAAGGACAGATCGTCCCTTAGCAACCTGGTAAGTATTTCAAATGAAAAAGTGGCAGGAATTCCGGGAACAGAGTCTAAGGCGGGTATGTTTAAATGTCCCGGCATGATACATGTCACTCCTGCATCAATAAGAGCTCTGAATGGAGCCAGTTCAATTGTATCAATTCTTGCTTTTGTTTGTTTTATCACGGGCATGCTTATATGCGAATCCGTTTCAGTATCACCATGGCCCGGAAAATGTTTTGCTGCCGAGATAATGCCATAATCCTGCAAGCCAGTCATATACATCAGGGTTTTACTGCTTACATTATCAGGGTCCTCTCCAAATGACCTGTAGTTAATGACGGGATTTTCTGGATTATTATTTACATCGGCCACAGGGGCCAGGTTTATATGTACACCGGCTCTTTTAAACTGACTGGCCACTGCTTTACCCATTTGATATATCAGCGAATCATTCCTTATGGCACCAAGGGTCATCTGCCAGGGGAAGTCTGTGACTCCCTCCAGTCTCATGCCAAGACCCCATTCACCGTCTTCAGCAATTATCAATGGTACTTTTGAGTTTCTCTGGAAGTAATTAAGCATCTCTGTCTGTTTTACAGGATTGCCCTTGAAGAAAATAACTCCTCCGGCACCAGTCTTTTTTATCAGGTTGCTAAGTCTTACATCCTCCCCGATATCACGGTTTGAATAAGCATCAATCCAGATAAGCTGGCCGATACGCTCTTTTAATGATAGTGAATTAAAAACCGAATCCACCCAGGGATGATTCAGGTATTTAAGAAACAGAGGATCGGTTTGCTGCGAATTTACCCCTGTAACTAACAGACTTAAAATACAAGATAATATGTATATTTTTGATTTACAATGCATTGATTGATATTCGGCAGTAAATTCTTTAACGTCATCTTTTAAAGAAAGAGTCAGGATACAAAAATAAATGAAAATTTGTAGGATGTAAGGTAAATTCACAACTTTATAAATTTGATTTATAATGCTTATATTTCATATCCCATGCTTAAGGACAACAGCACAGGGGTAAACTACACTGTACATCACACCGGGGGGATGACCGCGGTGTACCGTACACTGATACCTGGATTCCCCTTTGAGACGATATTGAACGAAACACAAAGGGTGCTGCTGATGAAACAGATACTGGATTTTTAAAACGTTAAAATATAAATCATGGACAGGAAAATAACTTGTTTTATACAATTATCCGACAATAAGTCGCTGGAATCAACAGTTACATCGCTGAATAACTCAGGCATAGTTTCCAGGATAATAATTGTAGCAGGAAAAGATACAACGGTTGATTATAATGATCCAGAAGTTGATTATTTGTTTTGTGCCGGGTTTTCGTCGACTTCTGCCGTGAAGAAGATGGCACTGATGTCCGACACTGAATATATCCTTATTTACAGCAAGCCTCATCCACTCGACCTCGGGAAACATGCACTTATGAGAATGATCAGTGTTTGTAAAAATACCGGAGCCGGAATGGTCTATTCCGACTATCTTGAAAACAAAAACAACCAGCTTTCGCCCCATCCTGTTATCGACTACCAGGAAGGGAGCCTGCGTGATGATTTTAATTTCGGATCCGTGGTACTATATAAAGATTCGGCATTTCAGTATGCTTATAAGAAGATGGAGCGTGAGTACAGGTTTGCAGGATTATATGACCTCAGGCTGAAGATATCACAGCGTCACTCCATTATACATTTGCCCGAGATACTGTACACCGAAACTGAAAGCGATATCCGAAAATCAGGAGAGAAACAGTTCGACTTTGTTGATCCCGGGAACAGGAAGGTACAGATTGAAATGGAAGAAGCCTGTACCGATCACCTTAAGAGAATTAACGGCTGGCTGAAACCGGAATTCAGATCTATAAGCTTTGATGCAGATAATTTTGAGTATGAAGCCTCAGTCATCATCCCGGTAAAAAACAGGGTTATGACAATCAGCGATGCAATAAAGTCGGTTATAAGCCAGAAAGCAAAATTCAAATTTAACATGATAGTGATAGATAACCATTCCACAGATGGGACTACGGATCTGGTAAGAGCTTTTGCAAAAAAGGATGACAGGCTCGTTCACATTATTCCCGAACGACAGGATCTCGGTATCGGAGGTTGCTGGAATGAGGGCATTTTTCACGAAAAATGCGG
Source organism: uncultured Rikenellaceae bacterium (assembly GCA_964638955.1). GTDB lineage: Bacteria > Bacteroidota > Bacteroidia > Bacteroidales > VadinHA17 > LD21. Next base: position 12,721 of record CAZWZQ010000041.1, read on the forward strand.
GAAATTCGCCATTCAGCTCGACAGTGACGACCTCTATATCGACAATAATGTAATAAACAGAATTGTTGAAGCCTTTTATGAGCAGCAATGCGCTATGGTTGTAGGGTCGTATAAAATGGTGAACTTCGATCTTGATGATCTGCCTCCCGGACTGATCGATCACAGGGAATGGACGCCTGAGAATGGCAGGAATAATGCGTTGAGAATCAATAGTTTAGGGGCCCCGAGAGCCTTTTATACTCCGGTTATCAGGAGTATGGGTGTGCCTAATGTCAGCTATGGTGAGGATTATGCTGTGGGGCTTGCCATAAGCCGTCATTACCGGATAGGCAGGATCTACGAACCTCTCTATCTGTGCCGCAGGTGGGAGGGTAATACCGATGCTGCTCTCGATGTGAATAAAATGAATGCCCATAACCTGTATAAGGACAGGTTAAGAACTATTGAGCTTCTGGCAAGAATACAACTGAATAAAAAAATAACTGAATAAGTGTATTCTGAAAAAACCGGCAAACTGTTTTATTCACAGCTCCGCAAATGCGAACTGGTAAAACTCAACTACAGGCAGCTTGAAAAGGTTAAATGAAAAGGCAAATCCATGAAGCTAAGTTTTATACCTTATGAGCTCAAACTTAAGCATGTCTTTACACTTGCCATAAGTTCAAGGGCCACAACCCCGGTGGTGCTTACACAAATCGAATATGACGGTAAAAAGGGTTTTGGGGAGGCCTCAATGCCCCCTTATCTCGGGGAGAGCCATGAATCGGTAATGAAATTTCTTTCACAGGTGAACCTGTCTCAATTTAAAGATCCGTTCCTGATTGAGGATATAATAGCATATCTTGATGGCATTTCACCAGGTAACTATGCCGCAAAAGCATCGGTCGATATAGCACTGCATGACCTTGTCGGAAAACTCATGGGGAAACCCTGGTTCAGGATCCGGGGTCTTGATCCCGAAAAGACTCCCTTTACCAGCTTCACTATCGGAATTGATACTCCTGAAGTTGTAAGGCAGAAGGTAGCTGAAGCAGAACCGTATAAGATACTAAAAGTCAAGCTTGGGCCCGGAAATGATAAAGAGATGATCGAGACAATAAGGAGTGTTTCAGAGAAACCTTTATGTGTGGATGTAAACCAGGGATGGAAAGACAGGAATTATGCACTCGAAATGGCCCACTGGCTTAAAGAGAATAATGTCATTTTTCTTGAGCAGCCTATGCCTAAAGAAATGATCGGGGATATTGCATGGCTCACTCAAAATTCACCTCTTCCGGTAATTGCCGATGAGGCACTGCAGACAGCAGATGATCTTTGTGGTATGAAGGGTGTCTATTCAGCTATAAACATTAAGCTTATGAAATGCGGAGGGATGAATGCGGCCTACAAGATGGCACTCATGGCCAGGGAAATGGACATGAAAGTGATGATAGGCTGTATGACAGAAACATCATGTGCAATTTCGGCAGCGGCACAACTGTCGCCTCTGGCTCACTGGGCCGATCTGGATGGCAACCTGCTCATCAGCAACGATTGCTATGATGGCATTACGATCACCGATGGAAAGGTTACCCTGAACGAGAGACCCGGGATCGGGATCAATGCGAAAAATAAAATGTTCAGGGATTGATCTTAAATCCTATATTGTTATTTTTATACCTTTTTAGTGGGTTATAATATGGCAAAAAGCAGCAGCCGGCGAAAATATATTTATGAGCGAAATAGATTTAATATCAGAAGGTTACAAGGAGTTGTCCGGAGGTTCAGACCTGAAAATAACTCCTTTGACAAAATCGGGTTCCGACAGGAGATATTTCAGGATCATTGACAGGGAGAAAAGTATAGTAGGAGCATATAATCCCAACCTTGAGGAGAATGAAGCTTTTGTGGGATTCACCAATCATTTCTTAAGCAAAGGTCTTCCTGTTCCTGAAATCTATGGTTATATTCCTGATAAATTCATCTATTACCTGAAGGATCTCGGTAATGTAAACCTTTACACCTGGTTGCACGAAAGAGATGACATCTCTGATTTCACTACCGAAACAAAAGATATGTACCGTAAAATACTTGATAAGCTTATTCTTTTCCAGACAGAGGGAATAAAAGGGCTTAACCTTGACCTCTGCTATCCTCACAGGAGCTTTGACCGCCAGTCGATGATGTGGGATCTCAATTATTTCAAGTACATGCTTCTGAAGCTTCTTGCGATACCTTTCAATGAACGTAATCTTGAACATGATTTTGTATCACTTGCCGATTATCTGCTCGAAACAGGTCAGGATTATTTTCTTTACAGGGATTTCCAGACGGCAAACGTGATGGTGGTTGATAGCGAACCATGGTTCATCGATTACCAGGGAGGTCGGAAAGGAGCTCCCCAGTATGATGTTGCATCGCTGTTATACGATGCAAAGATCCCCATGCGTCAGACTAACAGGGATGAGCTGCTCAGTTATTATATTGAAAAATTCTGTTCAGTATCTCATGAGGATAAGGGAAAATTCCGCGGTTATTATTCAGGATTCAGCATGATCCGTGTCATGCAGGCTCTGGGGGCTTTCGGCTTCAGGGGTCTTTATGAACAGAAGCCCACATTTACGGAAAGTATAGTGCCGGGAGTTCATCTGCTGACACAGATAGCAGGAAAGGCTGAAAACCACATTACTCTGCCTGAATTGTATAAAACCATAAGATCTATTCCTGATTCAACTGTATTCAAACGGCTCTCATCAGAAAATAAGTAATTACTCACTATGAAAGCGATGATCATGGCAGCCGGAAAGGGAACACGGCTTGGTAAAATTACCAAGACCATTCCCAAAGTTCTCCTCGACATAAACGGTAAAAGCCTCCTGCGTCTTGCTGTTGAAAATTGCACCGCTTCGGGATTTGATGATATTATTATTAATATTCATCATCTGGCAGACCTGGTCGGGCAGGAAATCGTGAAACTTAAAAAGGATGGATATAAAATCACTGTCTCGGACGAACGGGATATGTTGCTTGAAACAGGCGGAGGATTGTATAAGGCAAGAGACTTCTTTGACGATAACCCTTTCCTGCTATATAATGCTGACACCCTGACTGATCTTGATCTCTCCGTATTGTACCACTATCACCTTGATATGAAAGGACTTGCAACTCTGGCAGTCAGAAACCGCCCTGGGAAAAGACTGTTTCTAGTTGATCGTGAAGGTTTGCTGAAAGGATGGTGCAATAAAGCTACCGGCGAAAGGATAATTACTGGAGAAGAAACAGAAACACTGATGGAAATAGCCTTCTCGGGAAGACATATAATAAATCCTGAGATTTTCAATTATATGCGTGAAGGTGTTTATACAATGACAGCCCTGTACCTTCACCTTACAGATTCACATAAGGTAGTAACCTACAGGGAAGACGGCGGCTACTGGTTAACTGTGGGAACTCCGGAAGATCTGGAGAATGTAAGGAGCAGGTTTAAATAGATGTTACATAATGTGGTTCTCGGTGCTCGGACCTTGGTCCTTGGTCCTGGGTC
>CAZWZQ010000041.1:16343-21905 GCA_964638955.1 uncultured Rikenellaceae bacterium
TGGGTCTTTTAATATGCTTTATGCCGGTAACCGATAGTCTGTTACAGCTTCCAGAACGACCGGGTAAAGAGTGTAAATACGGTTATGATCTCAAGTCTTCCTGTGATCATTAGAATACTTAACACAACCTTGCTTATTCCTGGCAAACCTGCGTAATTACTCATAGGACCAACAGAACCTAATCCAGGACCGATACCGGCCATACAGGTTGCTACAGCACTTGCTGAAGTTGTTAAATCAATCCCTGTTATCAAGAGTATGACTGTGCCGATTACAACCAGAAAAAGATAAAGTATCACAAAAGATATAATAGTAATATTTGTTTTCTCATCAACACTTTTCTCATTTAATAGAACTGCGGCAAACGCTCTTGGATGGTTTAGCCTGGTAAAGACACTTTTGATATTTTTTAAGACTATCAGGTGCCTTGCCATTTTTATTCCTCCGCTTGTTGATCCTGTGCTTCCCCCTGCAAACATTAAAATAAAGACCAGTACTACTCCTGCAAAAGGCCAGAAAAGGTAATCGGCTGTAGCAAAACCAGTACAGGTGATTATGGAGACACTCTGAAAAAATCCCTCCCTGAATGACTCTTCAAAGGTTCTTATTGAATTATTTAACAGTAATACTGTGGCTATAGCTCCTGAAATTAATATCACTGCCATATAAAACCATAATTCTTCATTGTGTTTTATTTTTCGGAAATTTCGTTTTAAGAGATAGTAATAAACAATCTGGCTTATTCCTGCGAGGAACATGAATATCATCACAATATACTGACTGTAAGATGAATAGGATTGAAGGCTGTTATTTTTTGTCGAAAAACCTCCGGTAGCAATTGTTCCGAATGTATGGCATATACTGTCGAAGAGATTCATGTCGCCTGCCCAAAGTAAAATTATCTGGATAAGGGTAAGACTTAAGTAAATAAACAGCACTCTGAATCCTATTGATTTTGTCTTTGGAAGTATTTTTTCTCTCAATGATGATTCCAGGCTGAACAGATGATAACCTGAAACTCTGAGTGAAGGCAGAACAATGACAACAAGGACTATTATACCGATACCGCCAATCCAGTGTGTCAGACTCCTGTAAAACAGGATTGAATAGGGTAATATTTCAACATTTGAGATTATAGAGGCCCCTGTTGTGGTAAACCCTGAAGTCGATTCAAAAAAAGCATCGATAAATTCCGGAATGGAACCACTGATCAGATATGGTAACGAACCAAAAAAAGTAAAAGTAAACCATGACAGTGTTACTGCCAGGTACCCGTCTCTGCTGGTGGTCTGTGATGTATCTGCTTCTGCACTGATAATATCAAGGACAAAATAAAAAACACTTGTTATAACGGCTGACCAGACAAAGGGGTACAAAGCCTCACCATAAATTACGGCAACAGGTATACAAAAGAGGAAAGAAAAAACTTCAATCAGGATAATTATACTGATTAACCTAAAAATGATCAGAGGATTAATAAGTTTCATACCCCACTGCAAGAAAAACGGGTACAAATATATGCATAATAAGAATAGAAATATTTCTGTCCATCTATTTCCCTCAAGGCATACATGTCAGATTCACATTAAACTCCAGGCCCTATACCTCATGCTCTTAAAGTTTCCAGAACGATTTGGTGAAAAGCGCAAAAACTGCAATGATTTCAAGTCTTCCCACAATCATTAAAAGAATGAATATGAACTTGGTGAAATCAGGCAGGTGTGCATAGTTACATACAGGTCCTATGGATCCGAGTGCAGGACCAACATTACCCAGTGTTGCTGCAACACCGCTCGCTGAACTAACGGGATCGAGACCTGTCATTGTTATCACAAATGTACCTGCCAGGAAAATGAACAGGTACAGTATTACAAAGGAGATTACCGAAATATTGGCTTTATCTGAAACAGGTTTGCCGTTTAGTTTTATTTGGATTATGACATTCGAATGAATAAGTCTGGTGAATATATTCCTTATATTTTTAAGAACAATAAGATGCCTGGCCATTTTAATGCTGCTGGTCGATGAGCCTGTATTTGCCCCGGCAAATAACAGGATGAATATCAGGATAATAGCTGCACGCGGCCACAATAAATAATCAGCAGTAACATAACCGGTTGTGGTAATTATTGATATAGTCTGGAAAACTCCTTCTCTGAAAATTGTTTCAAAGGAACCGGTTGATTTTGCAGACAGTATTCCAACAATAACTATTACGGCTACTAATGTTGTACCCAGGTAAAACCAGAGTTCCTCATTGTATTTTACTTTATTGAACTGCAGCTTTATCATGTAATAGTATGCTAAAAAGCTGATACCTGAAAACACCATGAAAACTGCAATCACATACTGAGTGTATGGAGAAAACTCTGCTATACTCGTATTTTTAGTTGAAAAACCACCAGTGGCTACTGTGCCGAATGTATGACATAAACTGTCAAAGAGATCCATCTCTCCCAGGTACAGAAAGAATACTTCAAAGATTGTAAGTCCGAGATACAGGAAAAAAAGCCTCAATCCTACAGATTTGGTTTTAGGATGTATTTTTTCCTTCAACGATGATTCCAGTCCCATTAACTGCTGGGCCGTTATCCTGAGTGAGGGGAGAATGATTATGACCAGTACAATGATACCCAGGCCTCCGATCCAGTGCGTGAAGCTTCTCCAGAAAAGAATGGAATAGGGAAGAACCTCAATATCCTGTAGTATTGAAGCCCCTGTAGTCGTAAATCCGGAAGCTGATTCGAAAAAAGCATCAATGAATGAGGGAATCGTTCCACTGATAAGATATGGCAATGCACCCATAATGGAAAAGACAAGCCACGAGAGTGTAACTGCTACATAACCGTCCCGGTTACTTAGTTTTGTAGTCTTTTCATTGCGTGTAATGATTCTTAAAATAATAAATAAAAGACCGGTAAATGCAGCTGAAAGGAGCAAGGGAAAAAGAGGCTCTTCATATATAATAGCTACCGGCAGGCAAATTAGAAATGAGATTGTCTCAAGCAGAAGGATAGTACTTAGTATCCTGAGAATAAGCAGGGGATTGATCAACTTCATACCATTCTCATCAGAAAAATCACGTTATAAAGATAATCAGAGATTATGAATAACCATTGAATGGTCATTTATTAATAGTATATTTGAAACATGGAGGGTATTAATAAGAAAATTATTTGGCAGTATTCTTATATTAAGCTTAAAATAAGAAGGTTATATGGGGAAAGTAATGGTAATAGGAGCAGGGGGAGTAGGGACTGTTGTGGTTCATAAAATGGCATCACTCCCGGAGGTTTTCAATGAAATAATGCTGGCCAGCAGAACAAAATCAAAATGTGATGCCATTGCATCAAGAATAGGAGGTAACCGTATTCAGACAGTACAGGTCGATGCCGATAAGGTACCGGAGCTGGTAAATCTGATACAGTCATTTAATCCTGATATCGTGGTAAATGTGGCTCTGCCATATCAGGATCTTCATATCATGGATGCCTGTCTCGAAACAGGTGTGGCTTATCTCGATACAGCCAATTATGAGCCTCTTGATGAGGCTAAATTTGAATACAGCTGGCAGTGGGCTTACCACGAGAGATATAAGAATGCAGGCTTAACCGCAATACTTGGCTGTGGTTTCGACCCGGGTGTTACATCTGTATTTACAGCTTATGCTGCCAAACATCATTTTGATGAGATTCAGTACCTCGATATCGTCGATTGTAATGCGGGGGATCACGGGAAACCCTTTGCAACAAATTTTAATCCCGAGATAAATATACGCGAAGTTACCCAGAAAGGAAAATACTGGGAGAATGGTAAATGGATATACACAAAACCTCACCAGATCCATAAGCTCCTGAACTACCCCGAAATAGGTACGAAGGAATCCTATCTTATTTACCATGAAGAGCTTGAATCTCTTGTTAAAAACTTCCCGACTCTCAAGAGAGCAAGATTCTGGATGACTTTCGGTCAGGAATACCTTACCCACCTGCGTGTAATTCAGAATATAGGAATGGCTGGTATTGAACCTGTTATGTTTGACGGGAGAGAAATAGTGCCTGTCAAATTCCTGAAAGCTGTGCTTCCCGATCCCGGTAACCTTGGTGAGAATTACACCGGATGGACCTCAATAGGCTGCCGTATCAGGGGAATTAAAGACGGAAAGGAAAAAGCATATTACATTTATAATAACTGCAGCCATGAGGCCGCATATAAGGAGACAGGAACACAGGCAGTAAGCTATACAACAGGAGTACCCGCAACTATTGGTGCCATGATGTACCTTGAAGGCATCTGGAAAAAGGCAGGTGTTTTCAATGTTGAGGAGTTTGACCCGGATCCTTTCATGGAACAGCTAAACCTGCTTGGATTGCCATGGGTGGAACTGTATGATATCGATTTGGAATTATGAAAATCGACTACAATATAGTCCCTTCTCCTTGCTTCATTATAGATGAAGATAGATTCCGCAAGAACCTGTCTTTGCTGCGATATGTAGCTGATGCCTCAGGCGCCGAAATCATCCTTGCTTTCAAGGGATTTGCCATGTGGAGTGTATTTGATATTTTGAAAGAGTATTTCTCAGGCGCGGCTGCCAGCTCACTGCATGAAGCCAGACTCTGCTATGAAGAGATCGGTTCACCGGCATATACATATTCTCCGGTCTACAGGTATGATGAGTTTGAATCAATATTGAAATACAGTTCCCATATCACTTTTAATTCACTTAACCAGTATGGAAAATATTCGAATATAATTGAAAAATATTCGAAAAAAATATCTTCAGGACTAAGGATCAATCCGGAGTTCTCAGAAGTCTGTCATGGAATTTATAATCCGTGTTCCCCGGGATCAAGACTGGGAATAACAGCAGAAAATCTTGCTGTTGGTTTACCTGAGGGTATTGAGGGACTTCATTTTCATGTACTTTTTGAATCTGATTCTTATGCTCTTGAAAAGGTTCTTAAGGTTGTTGAGGATAAATTCAGCAGTTTTTTTCCCGCCATAAAATGGATAAATATGGGCGGAGGACATCTTATTACCGGAAAAGATTATGATACCGGTCACCTGATAAAAATTCTTAAAGATTTCAGGGAAAGAACCGGTCTCCATGTCATTCTTGAGCCGGGAAGCGCCTTTGCCTGGGAAACAGGAGAACTGGTGGCAACTGTCGAAGATATTGTTGATAATCAAGGCATTAGGACCGCCATGCTTAATGTTTCATTTACAGCTCATATGCCTGACTGCCTTGAAATGCCCTATAAGCCAAAAATACTGGGAGCAACTGATCCTGTACCCGGAAAGCCTGTTTATCGCTTAGGCGGGACCTCCTGCCTGTCTGGCGATTTCATGGGCGACTGGTCTTTCGATAAAAAGTTGAAGCCGGGTGATAAGATTATTTTCCTTGATATGATCCATTATACAATGGTCAAAACAACCACCTTTAATGGAGTACAACACCCCTCGATAGGTATATGGACCAGGGAAGGGAAATTCAAAGTTCTTCGTAAGTTCGGATACGAGGATTATAAGAACAGGCTCTCCTGAAAGTGATTTATCACA
>CAZWZQ010000042.1:0-15284 GCA_964638955.1 uncultured Rikenellaceae bacterium
GGGGGAGGATCATATAAGCTGTTCCAAATTAGCAGATAATCTTTCAAAAATATCTTCAATCGTTCCCATTCCGTTAACGGGTTGATAGATACCTCTCTCGCGGCAGTAATTTATTATGGGTTCTGTCTTCTCTTTATAGACATCTATCCTGTTTTCAATAACTGCAGGATCTTTATCATCCGGTCTTCCTGAGAGATCAGCTCGTAAAACAAGACGTTTTACCAGTTCATCATGATCAACTTCAAGCACCAGCATATTGTCTATTTTCATCTTTCTTTCGTTAAGCATTTTTTCGAGGGCAACAGTCTGTGCCACAGTACGCGGAAATCCGTCGAAGAGAAACCCTGTACTGCCTTTTGTTGTATCAATCTTTTTGGCTATCATTTCAATAACCACCTCATCGGGTACCAGTTCTCCTTTCGACATTATAGAGCTCATTTTTTGGCCTAGCTCTGTGCCTGCAGCTATCTCGGCTCTCAGCATATCACCTGTAGAGAGATGAGTAAGATTGAATTTCTCAGCCAGTTTCACTGACTGTGTTCCTTTGCCTGATCCGGGAGGACCAAAAATCAAAATATTAACCATAGTAAAAAACTAAGTTTGAATTATTTAATCAATGTATAAACAGATGGCAGGTTACGTCCAAAACCATTATAATCAAGCCCATAACCTACAACAAACTTGTTCGGGATTTCAAATCCGATATAGTTAATCGGAATATCCCGGGTGTATGCCAAAGGTTTAAGAAGCATCGTGGCAATCTTAATTTCAGCAACATTTCTAATAACCAACTCATTGACAATACGTTCCAGTGTCGCCCCGGTATCAACTATATCTTCCACGATAATGATTTTTTTATTCTCCAGATCTTCATTCCAACCTATTAGTTCCTTAATTGCTCCTGATGAACTGGTGCCCTGATAGGAAGCAAGTTTTACAAAAGTTATCCTGGCGGTCAGATCAATTTTCCTGAAAAGGTCGGCTGCAAACATAAATGCACCGTTAAGTATTCCGACAAGGATAATTTCGCTGCCTGCAAAATCACGGTTTATTTGCAACGCGATTTCATCTATCCTCTTTTTTATTGACTGTTCAGAGATAAGTTCCCTGAACTTCTTATCAAGTATTTTAATTTCGTTCATAAGGACGGTCATTGATTATCCGGCCGGAGCGAAAATATGAAAATAATAGTTTATTTTTGCCCATGTCAGGAAGTTAAATTTAAATAAAAAATATGGAACCTCTTGTTAGTATAATAATGGGAAGCACATCGGACATGCCGGTGATGGAGAAAACAGCACGTATACTCAATGATTTCAGGATACCATTTGAGATTAATGCCCTTTCAGCACACCGGACTCCGGAGGAGGTTGAAAAATTCGCAAGGAATGCTGAAAAACGAGGAATAAAGGTAATTATTGCAGCAGCCGGAATGGCAGCTCATCTCCCGGGAGTTATAGCAGCCATGACACCCCTGCCGGTCATAGGCGTTCCTGTGAAGGCTTCACTTGAAGGACTTGATTCAATACTCTCTATACTGCAGATGCCACCGGGAATACCTGTTGCAACCGTCGGGATTAATGCAGCACAGAATGCAGGCATACTTGCTGCACAGATAATTGGTGCCGGAGATAAGAAAGTGATGAAAGAAGTTGTAAAATACAAGGAGGGTTTGAAAAAGAAGATCGTTGATGCAAACGTAGAGCTGAAGAAGGTAAAATTCAAATACAAAACCAATTAGCCCCCTGATCCTCTAAGTTGAAAAAGCAGAAAAAACCGCAAAGATTACAAAACTTATAACGCCAAGATTGCAAGGGATTTTAATACAGGATTATTACTTTGCGTACTTTGCATTTTCTTTGTGTGCTCTGCGGTTAAAAAATATTTAAATAATCCCCTTTCGGGTATTAATTTTTTTTTGTAATTTTATAGTTTATACCTGAAACATTTTGTACTCGCTGCACAAAATAACAGTTTCGGTTTTGTTTGTTTTTTTGTTCCCGGCTCTCTTTGCAGGTGATCCTTACCGTATTCCTGCAGGAGCAGTCGAGTCGGGGATGGCATCCGTTTGTATCACGAAGAACGGATTCTGGCCTTCATTTCAAAACCAGGCACTTCTGGCCTTCAACAACTTTTTATCAGCTGGTATTAACTACGAGAACAGGTTTAATATCAGCGAACTGGGAACCAGAACCGCAGGGGTGATAATTCCTGCAGGAAATAGTTCCCTGGGCTTTGTATATTCGAACTTCGGATATAACCACTTTAGAAGAGAAACTGCAGGAGTGAGCTGTGGACTTACACTTTCCAGGAAAATCGCAGCCGGAGTGCAGATAGACTATTTTTCTGAAAAAACATCTTCTGAATATTATAGGAGGCATTCCGTTACATGTGAGGCGGGGCTGCTGATATTACCTGATGATAATCTGAGCCTGGGAATCCATATTTTTAATCCGGTACCAAATTCCCTGAGAAAATCATTTCTGCCGACAACTCTCAGGGCTGGTGCGGGGATAAAGCTTAACAAAGTGCTTTTTGCAGGTGCTGAAGCAGAGATGAGCACTGGTAAAACGCTGATAATCAGGACGGGGTTTGAGTATGAAGTAATGAAGAGCCTCTGGCTTAGGGGAGGTTTCTGCTCCGACAATACTTCTTTCACCTTCGGGCTGGGATATCTCCTGAATTCATTACAACTCGACTTTGCATTTGCAACCCACGAAAAACTGGGAATTACTTCTTCTGCATCATTAATATTTAAGTTTCATTAACCTCATAGTTTATAAAAATAATCCTGAACGAAGATTAATAGAATGAAGAACTTTTACAGAAATAAATTTTATAATCAATTGGCCAGAGATAAACTCATACTACCTGCTTTTGCGTACTTTACAAGAATCTCTGCGTACTTTGCGGTTAATAAAATTATTTTGGTACACATTATATTTTTTATTAGTTGTTATGTTTATTGCCAGGAAGAAGAGCTTTCAGACATAATTACTAATATCGCAGAGGAACTGGCTGCTGATGAGTCAGATCCTGAAACCGCCACATTATTTATAGAACAACTTCACGAGTTATCTGAATATCCTGTCAGGATTAATTCGGCCGATGAATCTGAATTAGTCCGTCTCTTTTTTATTACAGACTTTCAGATAAAATCATTGATCGATCATATAAAGGAATCCGGAGATATTGTTTCCATTTATGAAATAGCTTCTGTACCAGGTTTTGACCGTCAGCTGGCAGAAATGATGATGCCATTTATTTCCCTTGTCAAAAAAGAAAATAATAGTCCCGGAAAATTGAAATTCAGGAATAATCTTCTGACAAACCTAATCATAAAACCAGGGGAAAGTGATACATCCTCTTTAGGTTCAGCATGGAAAATACTCTCAAAATACAAGTTCTCTATCGGATCATTTTCCGGTGGCATTACTGTTGAAAAAGATGCCGGTGAAAAATTCTTTCCTGCTCCTCAAAGTTTCCCTGATTTTATTTCTACCAATCTCACCTATACAGGTAAAGGTTTTGTAAGAAAGATAATCCTTGGTGACTATTCAGCCCGTTTTGGTCAGGGTACAAATGTCAACTCAAGGATGAGTACGGGTTTTTCCCTCACGTCATCAGGGTATATGTCTGGCCAGGACGAGGTAAGACCTTATACCTCTACTGATGAGAATAACTTTTTCAGGGGAGTTGCAGCAAAGTTTTCTATAAGGAACCTGGGCCTTTCTCTTCTCTATTCAAATAATGCTGTTGATGCAACCCTGGGCACATCAGCAGATTCGACAGAAAAATATGTTGTGAATTTTTACAGGACAGGTTTGCATAACAGGTCCCTTATGATGACGAAAAAAGATATTTTAAACGAGATATTTTATGGCATTAATGTCAACTATAATATCTCATCCGTCAGATTTGGTCTGACATGGACTGAAAACAGCTTTTCACTTCCCCTGAATTTAAAAAGCAGCGATCCCGATGACCTTTATGCCTTTGAGGGAATACGCAACAATGTTTATTCAGTGTATTATAACAGTGTGATAAAAAGGATACTGATGTTTGGTGAAGTATCAGCTGACAAATTATGGAACTTTGCATTAGTACAGGGATTTACAGCGAGACCGGCAGACAGATTATCAATTAATTTCCTGTACCGGAAATATTCACCCGGGTTTATAAGTCTTCATGCCCATGGTCCCGGGATCAGCACCTCAACAGGGAATGAACATGGCATGCTTGGCAATTTTACCTTTGAAGCTGCAAAATACCTTTTCATTAATGCCGGATTCGATATAACATCCTTTCCATGGCTGAAATACAGGTGCAGCTATCCTTCCATTGCAAAGAGAAAGGAGATCAGGATTAAATATCTCCCTTCCGATAAGTTTAGCTTTGAAATGTTATATAAATACAGGTTTTCAATGACTGACATGCAGGATGATAAAGGTATATCCGGGATGGCAGAACTAACATCCCGGACATTTAAAGGTATAGTGAAATATACTCCTGCAGAAAACCTGAATCTCACAACACGAATTGATTACAAGGTTGTTGGAGAAACCGGAAGTAAAGGAATGCTAATGCTGCAGGACATAAATTACAGGTTCCGGCAAATTCCGTTAACCCTATGGTTCAGGCATTGTATATTCACCACAGATGACTGGAATTCAAGGCTTTTTACGTGGGAGAATGATCTTCTGTACAGCTTCAGCATCCCTGCATTATCCGGAAAAGGGAACCGGAGTTATCTTATGGTTAAATGGAAAATAGCTGATATAGCCGAACTCAGGATCAAATACAGGCTGACAACCGTTCAATCAGTTTATTATACTGCGGAAGAAAGTGATGAGATAAAATTTCAGTTCAGGATCTGGCTTTAGTATTTCGGATTTGCGGAACGAAGTGGAACAACCGAGCCGAAGGCGAACTCGGTGAAGTCAATCCCGACATGCTTAAGTATGAAGTATCGCCGGGAACGGATTTCTGTTAGCCGATCGCCTGAAAAAGATAGCCGTATTATTCAGGCGTTTTAATGTCGCGGATATTGAGCTGGAGATTTCTATTGCCGCGAAACTCATTCATTTCCAGCGAATAGCAAATATCAAACGGCTTTCCATTCCGGATATATTCAAAGTGGTTTGCCTGGTTAAATGCAATAGCAGAAATGGTTTTTGTTCCCGATGATTCCTGGCATAGATCAAGCTTCAGGTGCTCACCGTTAGCGCCAACCATTCTTCCTGTACCGCTGTCGGTAACATTCCTTGAGACAAATACCGGCGACATATTTCCCGGGCCAAAAGGCTGGAACTGGCTCATAACATTGAAAAACTTTTCGTTGATCTCCGAAAATGAGAGTTCTGTGTCAATCAGCACCCTTGGCAGTAACTGTTCCTCTGTTATTGTGCTGTTAACATAGTTCTCAAACCTCTCCATAAAAGGCTGTATATTCTCTTTTTTAAGTGTTAAGCCTGCTGCAAACATGTGTCCTCCAAAACTTTCAAGCAGGTCACTGCATGCTTCAATAGCCTGGTAAAGATCATATCCCTGGACCGATCTTGCCGAACCTGTTGCAAAACCATTCGATTCAGTCAGGATCACTGTAGGTCTGTAATAGGTTTCAATAAGACGAGAAGCCACAATCCCGATGACACCTTTTTTCCATGATGGATTAAATAAAACTGTTGTTTTGGCATTTGTGTTACGATAATTCTCCGATATCATCCTCATGGCTTCAGTGGTAATCACCCTGTCAACATTTCGCCGTTCATTGTTATAGGTATTGATCTCCTTACTTATTCCGGTTGCCAGTGTTGTATCATTCGAAATAAGAAGTTCAACAGCCCGGCTTCCTGTTTCCATCCTGCCGGCAGCATTTATCCTCGGACCAAGTTTAAAAACTATATCCTCAACAGTCAGAGCCCGGCAAACCTCTGCTTCTCTTATTATTTCCCTAAGTCCTGTTTGCGGGGATTCATTAAGCTGCTTAAGACCAAAATAGGCCAGCACCCTGTTTTCACCTGTTATCGGGACAATATCTGATGCAATACTCACGGCAACCAGGTCAAGGTAATTAGCTATCTTACTGAATGGTATCCCATGTATCCTTGAATATGCATGGACCAGTTTGAAGCCCACACCGCATCCCGATAGTTCCTTATAAGGATAGCTGCAACCCGGTTGTTTCGGATCGAGTACAGCCAGTGCTTCCGGTATCTTCTCTCCCGGGAAATGATGGTCGCAGATAATTACTTCGAGACCCTTTGTTTTTGCATACCGGATCTTTTCAACCGCTTTAATACCGCAGTCAAGGGTGATGATAAGCTTGCATTTATTCTCAACAGCAAAATCAATACCCTGTATCGAAACTCCGTAGCCCTCTTTATACCTGTCAGGTATGTAGTACTCAACATTCGAATACTGTTCTTTCAGAAATGAATAAACAAGAGCCACCGCGGTTGTTCCGTCAACATCATAATCGCCGTAAACAAGGATCTTTTCATTTTTCTTTATTGCCGTAGACAGGCGGTCAACAGCAATATTCATATCCTTCATCAGAAAAGGATCATGAAGGTAATCAAGACTTGGATTAAAAAAGGCATGAGCTTCCTCAGGTGTTGTTATAGACCTTTGAACCATCAGGGTAGCCAGTGATTCTGAAACACCAAGTACAGTTGCAAGTGCCTTTACAACAGCAATCTCTCCTCTCTCTTTAAGTATCCATCTTCTTTCCATCAGTTCTTCAGATTAATCCAGTTAAGGTCAAAGACCTCCCTGAGCTTTTCTCTTACAATATTTTTTACCTGTTCGATATCCTGTGTGCTGCCGAGTTCCTTTTCCAGCGAGGTTACTCCTTTATCAGTAATTCCGCAGGGATTTATATAATTAAAATATGTAAGATCGGTGTTTACGTTAAAGGCAAATCCGTGCATTGTAACGTACCTGCTTGCTTTAACTCCTATTGCACATATTTTTCTTGCCTTCTCATTAAATTCCGGGTCAAGCCATACACCTGTACCTCCCTGCAGTCTTGATCCTGTCAGGTTAAATTCACCAATTGTTCTTATTATAGTTTCCTCGAGACGGAAAATATACTCCTTAAGGCTTATCTTCATAACTTCCAGGTCAAATATCGGGTATCCCACTATCTGGCCCGGACCATGATATGTTATATCTCCGCCTCTGTCGATCCTGAAAAATTTTGCATCCCTGGCCCGCAATTGTAAATAGTCGAGCAGGAGATTATTTTCAGAACCACTTTTCCCAAGGGTATAAACATGTGGATGCTCCACAAAAATCAGGGTTCCGGGTTTATGTTCTGTCCCTGAAACATTTGCATTTTCCCTTTCTTTTTTGCTAACTATAAGCTCCTTGAAGATTGTAGCCTGGTAATCCCAGGTTTCCTTATAATCCATCAAGCCAATATCCTCATATTTAACACTATAGCTCAATTATGGTTCCTCAATTCTGATTCCGTAATATAGTGATAATTATCCAGTCTTTACATGTTTTTCTGCATGAAAAGAGGATCGTACAAGGGGACCGCTTTCAACAAATTCAAATCCCTTGTTAAGAGCCCATTTCCTGTACTCTTCAAATTTTTGCGGAGTAATATATTCAACTGTTTCCATATGATCCCGGGAGGGTTTAAGGTATTGTCCCAGTGTTAATATTCTGCATCCTGCTTTTACCAGGTCATCGATGGTTTCATATACCTCATTTTCTTTTTCCCCGAGTCCGAGCATGAATCCCGACTTGGAGATTTTACTCTCTTGAGATATATATCTAATAACGTCAAGGCTCCGTTCATATTTTGCTTTTGTTCTGATTAATGGTGTGAGCCGTCTGACGGTTTCGATATTATGTGAAATCACATCGGGTCCTGCATTAATTACTTTTTTGATATTCTCTGGGATTCCGTTAAAATCCGGTATAAGGGTTTCGATGGTTATCCCCGGATTTTTTTTCTTTATATTTCTGATTACCTCCGCCCAGAAAGATGCTCCTCCGTCAGGAAGATCATCGCGGTCAACTGAGGTTATCACACAATGCTTCAGTCCCAGTAATTTAATTGATTCTGCAAGTCGCTGAGGTTCATCATTATCAGGCGGCAGTGGTTTCCCTGTCCTGGTATTGCAGAATTTGCATGCCCTGGTACAGATGTCGCCAAGTATCATGAAAGTAGCAGTGCCGGCATTCCAGCACTCTCCTATGTTGGGACAGTTACCACTGGTACAGATGGTATTAAGCCGGTTGGCTTCAACCAGTTTTTTTACCCTGGAATAATTAGCTCCGCTTGCTCTCTGCATCTTAAGCCATCCCGGTAATCTTCGACCTTTTTCCATTTGGTTTTAACAACTGGCGCAAAGGTACAAAAACTCTGTGTTCCTATGTGTCTCATCAAAGTATCTCCGAGAAATAATAATGAAAAAAGAAAAACTTACACAGAGTTACACTGAGTCAGCCTTCGTTAAAACTACGGCTGATAAAAAAGTCGTTGAGTTCCACAGAGAAAAACATTATATTTGTTTGATCTGAAAAATTATTTTTAAAAACATATACTATGGCAACAGGTGAAATAAAAATAAACTCTAATTACCAGACAGTAATAGGTGATTTCCCAAAAGTAGGTATTCGTCCTGTTATTGATGGTCGTGAACGGGGAGTCAGGGAATCTCTCGAGAAACAAACAATGAATATGGCGAAGAATGCAGCTTCTCTCATTTCAAAAAACCTGAAGTATCCGAATGGCAAACCTGTGGAATGTGTGATTGCGGAGACCACCATTGGCGGTGTTGCAGAAGCAGCAGCATGTGCCGAGAAATTCAAAAAGTCGGGTGTGGGTGTAAGCCTTACTGTCACTCCCTGCTGGTGCTATGGAAGTGAAACAATTGATATGGACATCGTAATGCCAAAAGCGATATGGGGTTTTAATGGTACCGAACGTCCGGGAGCGGTTTATCTTGCTGCCGCACTGGCCGGACACACCATGAAAGGATTACCTTCTTTCGGAATCTATGGACATGATGTTCAGGATGCAGGCGATCAGTCAATCCCTGACGATGTAATAGAAAAGATACTGCGATTTGTAAAAGCAGGTCTTGCAGTATCGTATATGAAAGGTAAATCGTACCTGTCGATGGGATCAGTTTCAATGGGTATTGCAGGATCGATAGTCAGGGAGGATTTTTTCCAGGAATACCTGGGCATGAGGAATGAATATGCCGACATGAGTGAGTTTAATCGAAGGCTGAATGAGGAAATATTTGATAAGGAAGAATTCAGAAAAGCTCTTGCATGGACAAAAAAATATTGCAAAGAGGGTAAGGACCTTAACACAAAACCCAAATCACGGGCCAGGAAGAATGAAGAGTGGGAAATTGTGGTAAAGATGACAATGATAGCCCGTGACCTCATGGTTGGGAATCCAAGACTTAAAAAGTCTGGCTTCGGAGAGGAGTCACTCGGACATAATGCGATCCTGTCAGGATTCCAGGGACAACGTCAGTGGACAGATCATATGCCGAATGGCGATTTCCTTGAAGCAATTCTTTGCTCTTCATTCGACTGGAATGGTATAAGACCTCCTTATCTTGTTGCTACAGAAAATGATGCAATGAACGGAGTTCCAATGCTTTTCGGATATCTTCTCACAAATACTGCCCAGATGTTTTCTGACATACGTACTTACTGGAGCCCCAATGCAATAAAACGGGTAACAGGTGTCAAACCATCCGGACTGGCTGCCAAAGGGATTATCCACCTTATTAATTCCGGCGCATCAGCTCTTGATTTCTCAGGAAGACAAACCCGGAAAGGTGAATCATGTATAAAACCTTACTGGGAAATAACAGAAAAAGACGCAGCCGAATGCCTGAAAGCCACTCTGTGGGAACCTGCTAATACAGGTTATTTCAGAGGCGGAGGATTCTCATCGCAATTTAATACAAAGGGCATAATGCCTCTGACAATTTCCAGAGTTAACCTTGTGAAAGGACTCGGGCCCGTACTTCAGATTGCAGAGGGCTGGACAGTGGAACTTCCTGCAAAAGTCCATAAGATATTGACTGACAGGACTGATCCCACATGGCCAACTACCTGGTTTACACCTCGACTTACAGGACAGGGCGCATTCACTGATGTTTACTCTGTTATGGCAAACTGGGGAGCCAACCATTCAGCATCAAGCTACGGTCATATCGGATCTGATCTTATTACCCTGGCTTCAATACTCAGGATACCGGTTTGTATGCACAACCTGCCTGATGATAAGATATTCAGACCAAGCTCATGGAATGCTTTCGGAATGGATAAAGAGGGATCGGATTACAGGGCCTGTAAAAATTACGGGGCGTTATATAAATAGTAGAAGGGTATAATGGTATTGTGGTATAGTGGTATAGTGGTATAATGGTAAAATGGTTATTGGGTATTAATAGTTTTAATAAAGGAATGGTTGATAAAAAAGAATTCAGGTTAAGATGGATAGTATTGAGGAAAAAATAAAAACAGGATTAGAACAGGAAAACCTTAAAGACCTTGATATAACAAGAAAATGGGCAATGTTTATTTCCATTCTCGGATTTATAGGCGTTGGCGTTCTCCTGATTGTCGGAATATTTGCAGTTTTATTTCTTTGTATCTTCAATAAAGGAGATACTTCAACTACATACCCGGGATGGTTTATCTGTTCAGTTTTAATTGCATCAGCTGTTCTTTATTTTTTCCCTGTACTATACCTTTTTCGTTTTTCAAAAAACATGTCCGATACCGTGAAAACACCTGATAGACATCTGCTAACAAAGGCTTTCCGGAACCTGAAATACTGTTTTAGATGGTTTGGAATCCTGATGATTGTTGCAATAGTGTTATATGTTATAACATTTTTTGTTCTGGGATCATCAGTAACATTTTTAAAGGATATGGGATAAAGGTGAAAGGTGATCTTGTTATAGTCTTCGATTGTGGCGCCACCAACGTCAGAGTTATTGCCATAAACAGCAGAGGGTCGATAATTGCTTCGGAATCAATACCAAATAACACAAAACCTGATCCTCTGTACCCGGATTTCAGGATATGGGATGTGGAGGAGATATGGGATAAGATGTGCCGGGCTTCACAGATGGTAATAAAACAGATCAATCAAAATGAGATTATAGGTGTTACAGTAACAACATTTGGAGTTGACGGGACTCTCTTTGATGAATCGGGAAAAATGCTTTACCCTGTCATTTCATGGCAGTGTGAAAGGACAAAGGCAGTAATGAAAAATATCGGGAAATATATTCCTCTCACTGATCTCTATCACGAGTGCGGTGTTCTTCCCTTTACATTTAATACTATAAACAAGTTGATCTGGTTTTTGGAACAAAGACCTGCTATTATCGAGAAAAGCCACATGTTCCTCTTTATGCCATCAATTTTCTCATACCTCCTTACCGGCGAAATGGTTAACGATACAACCATGGCAGGAACATCAATGATGACAAGTCTCTCTTCCCGTAAACCTTCTAAGTCAATAACTGAAAGAATTGGTTTCCCGGCAGAAAAGTTTGGTAATATTGTCGAAGCAGGTACAATAACAGGTAATATTCATTCTCCGGCATCTTCGAAGACGGGAATACCGAAGGGCATTCCTGTTGTTGCAACCGGTCATGACACACAGTTTGCCATTTTCGGTTCAGGAGCAGAAAAAAATCAGCCGGTACTCAGTTCAGGTACATGGGAGATCCTCATGGTAAGGTCGGAGGAATATAAATCGGGACAAGAACAACTTGATATGTCAATTACAACTGAGCTTGATTCGCGTTCCGGATTGTATAATATAGGTAATCAATGGATTGCCTCAGGTGTACTCGAATGGGCACGAAAAAATCTTTACAGTGACATCAGTAATGATGTTTATGATGTAATGATATCGGCTGCCGAAAAAGTACCTCCAGGGTGTAATGGAGTAAAAGTAATTCCAAAATTCTATGAGGAGCTGAAAGGCAAGCCGGCAGGACAGATACTTGGGCTTACAATGGAATCGACCCGTGATGAGATATACAGGGCAATGCTTGAATCTCTGTCCGAGAGGCTTAATGAGGGAAAAACAGCTCTTGAAAAAGCGGGGGGCTTTAAAACTGAAAGCATCCTTTGTGTGGGAGGCGGTTCAAAGAACAGGTTGTGGAACAAATTGAGAGCAGATTATACCGGAGTTCCGGTAAAAATCATCGATCAAAAAGAGACCACCGTACTTGGTGCATCCCTTTTTGTACAGGCAACCTGCGGGGATGCTTCATCACCGGAAGATGCAAGGTCAAAAATTGATTACAAAACAGATATAATTGAACCGGAATAACCCCCCAACTCCCCAGGGGGGGCCAGAATAAAAAATTATGGAAACAGCATATTTTAACGGCGATTTTCTTCCTGCTGACCATATCCACATCAGTCCTGATGACCGCGGATTTCTTTTTGCCGATGGTGTTTATGAAGTAATAAGATGGTACGAAGGATTCTTTTACGACATGGAGGGCCACATGGCAAGGCTGAAGAGAAGCATGAGGGAAATACGATTAGCATGGCCTGAGGCTGATTCATTTCCCTCAGTAGCTCAGGAACTTATATCACGTAATAACCTGACTGATCTTCCCGTACTTGTTTACCTGCAGGTTACCAGGGGTGTTGCCAAACGCTCACATGCGTTCCCTTCACCTGCTATCTCTCCTACTGTTTATGCTTATGCCCGGTCATTTCATCCCGGGAAAGATCTTATATCATCAGGTATTCATACAATACTGCGGGAAGATACAAGATGGGCCAGGTGCGATATCAAATCGGTTTCACTGTTGCCAAATATCCTGAGCTTCCAGGAAGCAATGGAATGCGGATCGCTTGAATGTATTTTTACACATGATAATGTGTTTACCGAGTGTGCTCATTCAAACATATTCTTTGTAATTGATGACATGCTCTTCACACATCCCGAATCGGAGAAAGTACTTGCAGGAATTACCAGGAAAAATGTTCTTAGCCTGGCCCGTGAAGCAGGGATAACGGTTAATGAAAAAGCCTTGCCGGTAAACCGCCTGGGTGATATCTCAGAGGCATTCGTCACTAACACCTCATTTGAAATAGCACCGGTTATTTCGATCGATAATAAGCCTGTCGGGAAAGGGATTCCCGGACCTGTAACAAAACTACTTCGTGAAAAATTTGATGCTGTAATCGAGGCTCTCAGGGGCTGATGCCTTAAGCATGAATTTTTCTATCTTTGCACAAATTTTAATCCGCTATGAATATTCCGGAACTTAGTGAACAGGAACAGATACGAAGGAAATCGCTCGATGATCTGAGGAAACTGGGTATAGATCCCTATCCGGCAGCAGAATATAAAACCAATGTTTTCGCAACGGAGATACTTGATAATTTCGAACCTGAAAAGAACAATTTCCAGGATGTTTGTCTTGCCGGCCGGATAATGAGCAGGAGGATCATGGGCAACGCATCTTTTGCGGAGCTCATGGATTCTTCAGGAAGGATCCAGATATACCTCCGCCGCGATGATATATGTCCCGGTGAGGACAAAACAATGTATAATACCGTTTTCAAGCATCTTCTGGATATCGGTGATATTATTGGTGTTAAAGGATATGTTTTTAAAACCCAGATGGGAGAAACGACTGTGTATGTGAAAGAATTTACCATCCTCTGCAAGTCGATCCATCCGCTGCCTATTGTAAAAGAAAAAGAGGGAATCCTGTACGATGCTGTCACTGATCAAGATATGCGTTATCGCCGGCGTTATATAGATCTTATCGTAAATCCGCATGTGCGTGATGTCTTCCGCAAAAGGACACAGATCATGCAGTCAATGCGCGAGTTTTTTAATTTCAGGGGATATCTTGAAGTTGAAACTCCAATCCTTCAGCCCATACCGGGAGGGGCAGCAGCCAGACCATTCATCACACATCATAATACACTGGATATTCCACTTTACCTGAGGATAGCCAATGAACTCTACCTGAAAAGACTGATTGTGGGAGGCTTTGAAGGTGTATATGAATTTTCAAAGGATTTTCGCAACGAAGGAATGGACCGGACACATAATCCCGAGTTCACTGTGATGGAAATATATATTGCTTATAAAGACTATAACTGGATGATGACCTTCACAGAGGAAATAATCAAAAAAACAGTTATGGATCTTCACGGAAAGACTGAAATTACCTACAATGATAAAATCATCAACCTGGATCCTCCCTATAAGCGTATCAGTATGCTCGACTCAATCAGGGAAAATACAGGTGTGGATATAACCGGAATGGATGAGGCTGAATTACGTAAAGTATGCGACAGGTTTGATATTGAACATGATCCGACAATGGGCAAGGGAAAGCTGATCGATGCCATCTTCAGGGAAAAATGCGAACATACACTTGTTCAGCCGACATTCATAATTGACTATCCGACAGAGACTTCTCCTCTTACGAAGATGCACAGAAGTAAACCGGGACTGACGGAAAGATTTGAGCTTTACATTAATTGCAAGGAGATTGCCAATGCTTATTCCGAGCTTAATGATCCTATTGACCAGATGGAAAGATTTAAGGAGCAGCTTAAGCTTTCTGAAAAAGGTGATGATGAAGCAATGTTCATTGATAACGATTTTGTAAAAGCGCTGGAGGTGGGAATGCCCCCGACATCAGGAATGGGTCTGGGTATTGACAGGCTTACCATGCTCCTCACAAATCAGCCTTCAATACAGGATGTTCTCCTGTTCCCCCAGATGAAACCGTTAAGTCAAAAGTTGAAAGTTGAAAGTCAAAAGGAAGAATATATCCAGCATGGAATCCCGGAAGAGTGGATAGATCCCCTCAGGAAACTGGGCTATACAACCATCTCGAAGCTGAAAGAGGTGGAAAAAGCAGGGAAGCTGGCAAATGACCTCAACGGGTACAACAAGAAAAACAAGCTGGGGCTTGCGGGGTTAAGTCCGGAGGCAGTTGAGAAGTGGTTGAAATGACGGTGCGACGGTATGATGGTGTGATGGTGTGACGGTATGATGGTGTTACGGTATTAAAATATCAGGATTCGGTAGTTGGCAGACGCAGGTTTTCGAACCAGGTCATCAGTTTCTGCAGAAAATTTAAATAGAGTACCAGGTAGAGCAATAACGATACCAGCCATATCCCAATAATATTAAACCAGTAAGTATCAATCTCAATATTTCCGATGAATTTATAAGGAGCATAAAAATGTGCACGCCCGTATTTTGAAGTGGCTTTCATATAACCCGG
>CAZWZQ010000042.1:15384-21647 GCA_964638955.1 uncultured Rikenellaceae bacterium
GCTTCAAACGACCAGCGGGCAGTCATTAAATCTCCTATCACAGGAGTAAATTCGCATGATGAAGTGCTGCTTAAATGAAGCTGGTCAAATTTTACAAGCACACCGCTGAACAACATCTGTGGTATAATAATGAAGGGTATCAGGATATAAATTGTGACAACTGAATGAAATGCTGAAGAGATATTCAGCCCGAGCAGGTTTGCCGAACAGGATGTTGTAAAGAGCACAAGCCAGTAGCTGAGTGTCATCCCCCTGATTCCCAGGATCAGGTTGCCAATAATTACAAATGATATTGTCTGTATTGCCGATACGAGGAACAGTATCATTACTTTGGAGTTCAGGTAACTGAACCAGCTCAGGTTAAGAAACGATTCCCTCTTGAGTATTTTACGGTCTTTCACTATCTCTTCTGAACTGATCATCAGGCCAAAAAAGAGAGAAGTCAACACGCACATGAAAAGAAAAGCAGGGATATTGTCATTCTCACTGAACTTATATATTTCTTTGGTATACCTGGTAAAAAAGGCAAGCAGGAAAGCAAGTAAGGGAGGTCCCAGTAGGCTTATAAGGATATATTGTTTGTCGGCCACTTTTGACAGGAAATCACGTATAAAGAATATTACTGACTGTTTAAAGAGGCCTGGAATGCTATAGTTGTTCTCCGGCAGGTTCTGCTTTTCGTGGATGGTTTTAAAGATTTTACCGGTAGAACTCTCCCTGTATTTTTCGGCCCATTCTTTCGGTGTGACTTTTCTTGTGCGTGTTGGTCTCCCGTGTTCATCAACTACTTTTCTTTCAATAATCCGGAGTATCTGATCAGTATCAACGTTTCCGCATTTAACACATTGATCCTCATCTGGATTTGCATGTTTGCTAACGGTTTTAAAATAAACAATTGCCTCAGTCGGGTTTCCAAAATATACCTGGTATCCACCCCTGTCAATTATCATTATCTTATCGAACATTTTGTATGTTTCCGAGGCCGGTTGATGTATGTTGATGATCACAAGTTTACCTTTGTAAGTCTGTTCCTTAAGCAGGTTCATGACAGCTTCCGAATCTACAGAGGAGAGGCCTGATGTTGGCTCATCAACAAAAAGAATTGTCGGTTCACGAAGCAGTTCAAGCGCTATGTTGACTCTTTTTCTCTGGCCCCCGCTTATGATCTTCTTTAAAGGATTACCTACTTTCAGATCTTTTATCTCCTCCAGATCAAAATCGGTCAGAATTTTATCGACAGCCTCAACCAATTCAGATTCATGAAGATTATTGAGACACATTTTCGCGTTATAATAAATGTTCTGATATACTGTAAGCTCTTCTATCAGGAGATCATCCTGAGGGACAAATCCAATCGCTCCCTTAAGATTTCCCCTTTCATCCTCATCATAAAGATCATAACCGTTTATAAGTACTTTCCCCTCCTGTGGTTTCAAAGTCCCGTTGAGAATGCTTAAGGTGGTTGATTTGCCAACACCGCTTCCGCCCAGGATACCTATCAGCTCACCTGATTCACCATAAAAATCAAGGTTGTGAATGCCATTTTCGCTGTTGCGGAATTTAAAAGTTACATTATCTGCAGCGATAGAGATCCTGCATTTAAAGTCTGCTTCGGATATCCGGCTGCTGATCTCGGAATAATAAATTGTTTTGATACCTGAACCCCGGATTGTTGAACCGTGGTCAAAAATATAGGTCTGGCCCGGGAAAATATTCTGCCCGTTCAGATAAAGATCTTCGTTACCCTCATACCTGAGAATGCATGTATTGGTGCTTCCAATGCTCAGAAATGTAATTAAACCCTTCAGGTTTTCATTTATTGTATGCTTTATCCCTTCAAATTCCTTGTTTTCCTTGTTATCCATAACAAGGAGCCTGTTTTTCTCTTTCACATCATGGAAGCCTTGCATTATAAATCCTTGAATATCTAGATATTCGACCGCCGGAATATTGAAAGCATCGGAAACAGTATGCAGGAAATCAAGTTCGTTTTCTGTTATTTCCTCTCCAAGGGATATAAAGTCAATAAGCTGTATGAGCACATACATTTTCTGGTCCTGGTGCAGCTCTTCATTAATTTTTTCACATATTGCAAGTATCCTCATCGCGTTCAGCGAGACACGCTTCCTGTCCTTAATACTTCCTTTGGTAATGCTTTCCGAATTATATATTCCAAGATACTCCTCGAACAGTTCCATATATCTTAATGCCAGCTCATTATTGAGGTGGCGTTCAAGGAATATTCTTACAATGTCCCTCTCCCTGCTTGTAATGACTGTTTCATCATGAATATCGGCTATTAATGCGAAGAGCCGGACCAGAGCATCAAGTACTGTTTCACTCATATGAATAAATAACTATCTGATCAGAGAGTAAATGCATTCATCCTTTAACGAGATTTATTATAAAGTATATCTTTGTTTAAACTATATCAAGTTAGCAAATAATTGTTACAGAGAAAAATTTTTCTGGATTATACCGGTCCTGTTGATCAGAAAGTTATTGATCACATGCTGGAGAACCTTAAGAGTATAAAGGAGTATTCTGATCTGGATACCATTTCACGTAAGAGAATTTATGCCATTCTTGTTGAATGTCTTGAAAATATTTCAAAACATACCTTGAAGGATATTGCGGGTTATCAAATCAGGCAGCCATTTATTAAAATGGTAGAATGCAATGATACAATAGTAATCAATGCCGGAAATCCAATCCTGCCGGTTAAGAGGGATGTGATTGTAAGAAGGCTCGATAAGGTTAATAGTATGGAGAAGGACGAACTACAGCTTCTTCATGAACAAATTCTGAACAAAGAGACCAGGATAGGTGAGAATGGAGCGGGAGCCGGGCTTGGATTCATATTTATGAAATTGAAATCGAGAAAGAAAATTGATTATTCCTTTACTGAAATTAACGATGACCAGTTATTTTTTGAATTAAAAATATCCGTTAAAAAATACACAATGAGAAAGTTAGTTATTGACCCGACAGCAAATTCACCGAAGGTGATTTTGGACCCGGAAAACAACAGGTTTGAGATTTCCGGTGAATCAAGACCCCCCGATGTCGCCTCTTTCTATCTGGAAATACTGAAATGGTTTGATGATTACACTATGTATCTCAACAGGAGCCAGGAAATGAAAGAGCCGATAGTCTTTAACTTCGATTTTGAATATTTTAATTCATCATCAGCCAAATATATACTTGATTTTTGCAAGCAGATCGGCGATATCAAGGCAAAAGGTATGAACCTTAATGTAAAATGGCATTATGATAAAGATGATCTTGATATGATGCAGGTCGGACAGGAAATGTCGAAAATTGCAAAATTTCCTTTTGAATTTTCATCCAAGGAAATAGACTGATACATAATAAGAAAAATATTGGAAATAGGTAATTATTGTTGCCTAATATTTACATTTTAATTCCAAGGATCATTATATCATCAATCTGATCATTTTTGCCTTTCCATTCTTCAAATTTCTTTTCCAGAATTTTTTTCTGGTCCTGCATTGGATGTTTATGAATGTCTGTTAAAAGTTTCTTAAAGTTTTCTGATTTGAAAGTCTTCCTGTCATTACCTCCTAATTGATCTATGTATCCGTCAGAATATAAGTAGATTAAATCATCTTCCATATATTGCACTTCAGTTATACTAAAAGACTGATCTTCATATTCATAAAAACCTATTGGCATTGGATCGCCTTTATACTCTTTTAATACATTTTTTCGAATAAGCAGTAAAGGACGAAAAGCTCCTGAATATTGCAGTTTTTTTCGATCGAAATCAATGACACATAAAGCTATTTCCAGTCCATCTTTTGCTTCATCTTTTCTTCCTGTCTGATGTAATGACTTAATAATCTGACCACGGAGTTGATTAAGTATTTCATTTGGTCTTATTATTACAGCCTTATTAACAATTTCATTTAGAAATGATAATCCAAGGATGCTCATAAATGCCCCAGGAACTCCATGTCCGGTACAATCCGCTACGGCAACTATTATTTTATCGTCTTTTTGTGTCAACCAGTAATAATCGCCACTTACTATATCCTTTGGTTTACTTAAAATGAAATATGATGGTAGTAATTTGATAAATTCTTTTTCAGGTGGCAATAATGCTTTCTGGATTCTGCTGGCATATTGAATGCTGGCCGTAATTTCCTCGTTCTGGAACTCAATTTTATGTGTACGTTCAATGACCTTCTGTTCAAGTGTCATGTTTGCCTCCTTCAGATCTTCAATGAGTTCCCTGTTTTGCTCCTTTAACTTATAAGTTTCCAGTCCTTTATCTATATTTAATTTCAACTCATTTTTATTCCATGGTTTGGTTATGTAGCGGTATACCCGGCCAGTATTTATAGCCAGGATGATTGCTTCAATATCACTAAAACCTGTTAAAATCATCCTGATACAATTGGGATATTCTGGTATCACTTTTTCAAGGAATTGAATTCCTGTCATTTCAGGCATTCGCTGGTCCGTAATGATTAATTGTATCGGGAATTTCTTCATGATTTCCAATCCCTCTTTACCAGATGAAGCCAGATGTACTTCATAATCACGTCTGAAAGTAGAATTAAAGACTACCAGATTATCCTCCTCATCATCGACATACAAAATTGGCGGTAATGTTTTATTCATTTTCTATTTTATTTATCAGATTGATTTACAGGAAGTAAAATAATGAATTCCGTCCCATTGCCGGGTTCACTTTTAACCTCTATTTTACCTTTATGCTTTTCAATAATGCTCTGTGTGATTGAAAGACCCAGTCCGGTTCCTTTTCCGACTTCCTTGGTTGTAAAAAACGGATCAAATATCTTTTCCCTCAGATTTTTCTGAATTCCATTCCCGGTATCCCTTATACTAATTCGGACATTTTCCCCTGATAGTGATGTACATATAGTAATTGTCCCATTTCCTTCAATTGCGTCAATTGCATTTGAAAGGATATTCATGAAAACCTGGTTTACCTGACCCGGGAAACATTCAATAAGCGGGATCTTTTTGTATTTCTTAATAATTTCAATACGATTTTTATACTTGTTGTGCAGCAAAATAAGAGTAGAGTTGATCCCTTCATGGATATCCGTAGTTTTCAGTAGATCTTCATCGAGACGTGAAAAAGTGCGAAGTCCTTTTACAATTTCAGTAGTTCTGTTAACACCATTTTTTATACTGTCTATCAGTTTATTGATTTCCCTGATAGCTTCCTTATATTCAATGTTTTGTTTAAGTTCATTAATCTCCTTCAGTTTTTCCTTTACATTGTTGGCTGTAATTCTATTGTATCTTTCCAGCACCTGACCTATCTCTTCAAGGTTCATTGACAGTGACTCCACTCCTGCACTTATGAAATTCACCGGATTGTTTATCTCATGTGCTATTCCCGCAACCAGTTGACCAAGTGAAGCCATCTTCTCCGATTGAACCAGCTGTGTCTGTGCCTGTTTAAGGTTATCCAGGGTTTTTTGCAGTTCATTTTTCTGCCGTGTAAGCTCCTCATTAATAGTCTCTATCTCCTCCTTTTGCTTTGTGACCTGTTCTGTCCGTTCCCGTACCTTACTATCAAGAAATTTCTTGGCCTCAAAGTTCTGAAGCATTGCACTCATCTGTTGAGTGAAAACCATAAAAGAGGGAATGAGATGTTCGGTTATCTCATCATAATATGCTCTTTTTGAATTGGATACTCCTCCTATAAGCATACCATGAAAAATACCATCCTCATTATAATAGGGTGATAAAATTACCTTATATAATCCAGCTTCTCCGAACGGTTTG
Organism: uncultured Rikenellaceae bacterium; assembly: GCA_964638955.1. Classification (GTDB taxonomy): domain Bacteria; phylum Bacteroidota; class Bacteroidia; order Bacteroidales; family VadinHA17; genus LD21. The sequence continues at coordinate 21,172 of CAZWZQ010000042.1, forward strand.
GAACCAGGTTCAACCTTTTCAATGATCACTTTCCCGTTTTTCTTGAAACCTTTCGAAGAGATCCATTCATTATCGATCCGACAGCTATCATGGTTCTCTTCCTCAAATCCAAAATATGATATGATATTAATCTCATCCTTTTTTTTATCAAATAAAAAGAAGACGCTGCACTCCACTTCAAAAGTCTCAACTACTGATTCGACTGTTATATTAGCAAACTCCTCTATACTTTCAGCACTCAGAACTCTCTGGCTGTAAGTTTGTATTGATTTAAAGCGTGAAAGGTCACGGTCGAGCTTGCTTCTGGCATCAACAAGATCCTGCTCAACCTTCAGAAATCGGATTATCTGTGCCTGTAAATCTTCGCACCTGGTTTTGAGTTCCTCGTATGTTGGTTTGGTATCCATATTTCAAGTTTGAAGTCCGAAGACCGAAGTCAGTAGTTTTTTCTTCAGGCTTCCGACTTCCGTCTTCTG
>CAZWZQ010000043.1:0-20561 GCA_964638955.1 uncultured Rikenellaceae bacterium
ACTGACCCTCCATATATGAGTAAGTCATTTATTGCTATGATAAGCAAGATAAAAGTGAAGATTTGTATTTTATTTCTGGTCCTCATTATTCCTAAATTACTTTCATTTCTAAAAACCAACCCAAAAATCAGGAGGATCCCCACTTTGAGAACCACTTTCAAGATAGTCAGGAAATGTTGTCAGAATTTTTGATCTGAACATGTTTTTGTTAATAAAAAGAAATGCTTTATAGCTAACGGCCATTGATGATGCTTCAAATACCCCCGATACTGTTCTTGCCGGATCATTTACACAATGAATATTGGTTTTTATTTGTGAAGGAACCGGAGCAAACATCTGATTGTCTGAATTTAATTGCCGGTCTATTGAATGGTAATAATCGTAAACTCCGGCTGAAATAGCATAAACCTTTAGAATCAGCACCCAGGGAGTTGTGGATGACGTAATAGCATAACGAGGGGGATTATCAATCCATTGTAAATAGCCGATTTTATGTTCCGGTAATATCTGACGGCCATTATTTGCGATTATAAAATCAACACTATAAAAATCATCAATCACGGCAGGACGTTCCCATATATAAATACTAGATGCTTGTGGAGCCATAGGTGGTTGTATAAGGTAAGAAAATAGTTTTATTACTGAGGTATTGAATCTGTAATAAACAGTTGAGTTTGTTTCTGCACTCAGGTCAGTAAAAAGATAGAAACCATTCTGTATTTTGGTCTTCGTAACAGGTTCCCCGTCAGAATTATATGAATAAACATCCAGTTCACCGAGACGGGCATAAATACTGTCGATTACCGGTTTTTCGTTTATTTTCACCGGATCTGACTCATATTCGTTTCCGTCAGGTGTATTGACGTGAAGAGTATATACGCGTCCGTTAACACCTGTAAATTCATCAGATACAGGCCTGTATGAACCCGCTGATTCTTCAGGCAGTTCAACCTGATTTCCGGAATTATCGGTAATAAATACTGTAGCATTGCTCAAAGGAATCTGCGTGTTTTCATAATAACCCATAGCATAAGAGATACTTACTTCAGGAGAGAAACCTTCACATATCATTCCCTCAATAATCAAAGTATGTTCAAGAGATCTGATATCATCCGGAAAATAGACTTCCCTGCATGAGGTAATAGTGATAATTACTACTACTAAAAGAATCCCCGTTATTTTAATGACCTTCATCAATATGAACTGTATTAAAAGACAAATGTATAATTCAGTGCAGGTATTGGTTTACCAATAAAATAAAGCTTATACAAACTAAAGCTGCTAAAATTGTTAAATTCACCTGGATCTTCTTTTTTATAATATACAGTATAAGGATTTTTTCTGCCATAGATATTCATCAGAGAAAAGCTCCATGATCCCTTCCATTTCTTTTTTATCCTTAGACTTTCATCGAGAGTAACTGTAAGATCAAGCCGATGATAATCGGGTATACGGTATTCATTTCTTTTGGAAAAGACAACCATAATTTCCCCGCCTGTTGAATACTTATATTCGGGTAAGGTGATTGGTTGGCCGGTTGAATATGTAAAGTTAGCCGAGAGCTGTAATCTTCGATTGACATGCCAGTTTGCTACAATGCTAAAATCATGAGGCTTATCGTATGATGACGGAAAGTACTTGTTATTGCTGATTATCTTGCCCTGATTGAGACCCGTTATTTTTCGCAATGATCTCGAAAAGGTATAGCTGATCCAACCATCGATTTTGCCGCTGTTCTTTTTAAATGAAAACTCAACACCATAATTTGCGCCTTTGGCGTTTAATAGTACACCTTCAAGATCAGGATTCATCTCAAGAACCGCACCATCCTTATACTCAATAAGATTAGATAAACGCTTGTAATATACTTCAACAGAAGTTTCAATAGTATTATCTGAAAAATTCCGGTAATAGCCCAATGCAAACTGATTGGCGATGAGTGGCTTAATGTTTGAATCAGCCAGTTTCCAGATATCACCCGGTGTAGAGACTAATGATAACGAAATCATGGAAATATATTGGAGGTTACGGTTATAGCTCATTTTTACTGAGCTACGCTCGTTTATCAGTATTCTTGATGAAATACGTGGTTCGAATCCGAATATCTTACCGGAATCTGGTCTTTGGTACCCTGATATTCTTAATCCCGTGTTGAATGTAACAAAATCATTGACAGTATATTCATCATTCAGGAAAAAGGCACCTTCATAAGCCTTTTCAGACTTCAGACTTGCCGGAATTATTATTGAACAGGTATCAAGCGTAGTTTTTTCTCCGGGATGAACAACATAATTGGCCAGGTTTACCCCGGCATCAGTTGTATGATGCTGAATACCGCTATATTTAATTCTGTATTTCAGACCAGTATATTGAATCCCTGACTTTATACGACTTTGCATAAAAGTGCTGCTGATATCGTCTTTTATTACATGATAATTGCTATAAGATAAAGTAAGATATGAACCCAGATTTGATTTGAGCATATAGTTCCAGTTAACTGATAAAAGTTCACTTCCGTAATTATATTTTACTTCTGAAGCAAACTTGAATGCATCACTACATAAATAACCCGAAATTGAAATAATATTTTTAGGCAGATTCAAATGCAGTGTGCCATTAATATCATAAAAAGAAGCCTTGCTTTTCCTCAGGTTATAATCATTCATTCTGTTCAGGATCCAATCCGAGTAACTGGTTCTGCCACTTAAATCAAAGAATATTTTGTTTTTATATAAAGGCATCAAAGTGGTTATTCTGCTGTCATACGAACCAAAACCGCCTTTAATTCTGAATTTTTCCGGAGGATTATTAATGGTTTTTATGTCGACGACAGATGAAACCCTTTCTCCGTAAATAGCAGGAATATGTCCTTTATATAATGACAGATTCTCAACAATATCCGGATTAATAACAGAAAAAAGGCCAAAAATATGTGATGTATTAAAAAGTGGCGTTCCATTTACCAGATAAAGATTCTGGTCTTCTCCTCCTCCCCTCACATTAATGCCTGAACTAAACTCGCCAACCGATTTAACGCCAGGCATTGCAGTCAGCCCTTTTAAGATATCCTTCCCTCCTGCAACCACGGGTAATTGTTTTAATCTTTTTACATCAAGTTTTATAATACTCATCTGATGGCTTGTAATATTTCTGTCGACACGTTCGCCGTAAACAATAACTTCATTAAGGGTTACTGTTTTATCAATCAACACAATATTTAATACTCCGTTGCCAACAATCCTTACTTTGTATTCGCATTGTTCATATCCCACGCAAGATACATTTAACGTATAGGAACCGGGGGTCAGCATTAATTTGTAATTACCCTGAACATTTGAAACAGCACCCTGTGGAAGATTATTGACCTGGATAGTTGCTCCTGTAACCGGATCGTTTGTTTTACCATCAGTTACCTGTCCGCTTAAAACAGCTGTTTTTAATTTCCCCGCATCCTCTTCATCTCCTATCAGAATAACATTTCGGTCTGAAGAAGCTTCAACGCTGTAATCTGTCATTTGCCCTAAGAATGCAGCGGCTTTTTCTTTTGGCAAAAAAACCACATTGCTATCATTTATTATCCTATAAATATAAGGTTTGCCATTCAGGATCCTTTTTACTGATTCTTCAAGGGTATTATTTGTTATAACAACATTCAGGGTGTCATTTCTGAACCATTCCTCCTTATAATAAAACATTACCTGATATTTGGCTTCAATTTGGTTAAGTGCTGATATCATCGGCACTTGTAAGAACCTTTCAGAGATTCTTAATGATTCAGGCTGTTGGCACCATAATAGCGAAGGGGCAAGAACAAATAAAAAGAAAACCAGCCTTTTATTTGGCAGTGTTGAATCCATGTTGACTTTAATCGGTACTTCGTTTTACTTTGTTATCTCATCCTCAATAACATAGTCATCTTTTCCCGTTTCTTCTCTCAACCTTTAGAATCTCATTTAAAAAGCAATTGTGCAAATTCCGTTAAGTAAGGTCTCCAGGTAAACCATGTATGTGCACCTTCAGACTCCCTGTAAACAAAATTAAAGTCGTGCTTTTTAAGTAGTTCAACAAGGGCCTTAGTGCCGGTATAGGCCAATGGATCTGTAACTCCGCAACCCACCCAATAAAGTTTTGGTTTACTTGCCTTGAGCGTTTCTATCTGATTTTCGATTTCAGGGCTAGGATTCCTTACTCCTGCACTGAAAACACCGATATAGGAAAAAAGATCAGGATTATTAAGCGTTATATTGAAAGAATGCATACCACCCATTGACAGACCTGTAATAGCACGGCCCTCCTTAGTTGGAATAACACGGTATGCTGATTCAATGAAAGGGATTATATCATTAACCAGGCTTTTCTCAAAAGCTCCATACGAAAATGCCATTCCGGGAGCGGGCACATTTTTAATAAAAGGGCCTTCACCCGGGGCAGCTGTTTGATTCGCGTATCCATTGGGCATTACTATGAGCATAGGCTTAGCTTTTCCCTGTGCTATCAAATTATCCAGGATCAGATGTGCTTTCCCCATTGTAGTCCATCCTTCTTCATCAATAGAACCTCCATGCAACAGATACAAAACAGGGTATTTATCTGTACTGTTTTCGTATCCGGGAGGCGTATAAACAAGCATCCGGCGGTACAGGCCTAAAGAAGGCGAGTTATACCATACCCTGTTAAGAGATCCATGGGGAACTTCGTTTACATCAATGTATTCTGACTCCTTTCCCGGAATGAATAAAACACTTAAAAGAGTAGCACCATCCCTTTTTACAATTACATTGCTTGGATCAGTTACCATAACTCCATCTATGATATAACTATAACCATAAGAATTGGGTTTTATCGGACCAAGAGTAATTGTCCAGAGACCTGTGTTATCTTTTACGAGCTGCTCGCTTACAATCGGTCCCCTTTTCATTACTCCGTTTTCAAAAGAAATAGATCCATACCCGGGCATCCACTCCCCGGTAATCTCTACATCATGTGCTTCAGGTGCATATAAACTGAATTTCACCCTGTTATCCTCCAATATTTCCTTTGAACTTCTGGTCGGAGGTGGCTGTGCAATTGTTAATAATGAAAAAAGAAACATGAAAATCGGAAAAAATACTGCTTTCATAATTTTATTTTTTTACGTTAACATTAATAGGATTTTTAAGATACTTGTATTGTTTTTCTGGCTTCTCTGTCCGGATCATTCTTCACTTCACTCACATCGTCCAGGATCATTGTTTCGCCATTTTCAGCCGTATATTCCGGCCAGACCGGCAATCCTCCTCCGTTTGGATTTCCCGTCTTCATAAACTGTATCAGTGAACCTGCCATTTTTGTGGCCAGATTTCTTGGTCTTGCTCCGCCACCTGTATGAGAAATCTGAACATCGGTATTATAAAACCAGAATGAAATATCCATTGTATGAAATGCTCTTAGGCGGCCGTCAAATAACGGTGGATTCCAGCCAAACCATGACAGGTAAACGGGAGCTTTCTTCAACGCGACCTTTCTATTAGCCAGGTCAATCTCCCTTTTTCTGTTGTTAATTGCCAGAGATAGAATCTCAACCGGTTTTCTGTCCGGGAAACATTTTGCATAAGCATCAATCGTCGCTGAGGGATCATTTAAAGGCTCTCCCATAGCAAATCCCGTTTGTGCCATTTCCTTTGCTTTATCTAAAGAGATATCTTCAAGAGATGAATCAAATGAGCTTGGTGATGTTTCATAAAAAGTACTGCAAATTATCATCGGAATGTCTGCTGTTAAAGGATTGGCATCCGGAGTATAAGCCTGCCGGGGTATATAATAACCATCAACAACCGGACTAAATCCCATTAACATGCTCTTCACTCCTTTGAATCCTGGGTTTCCTGTTTCATTCCTGAGCCTATTGCCTGCCTTGACAGCCAGGGTATAATAATCCCTCCAGGGCATTTCCTGAAGTTTATCTATTTGTGATGATGTTAACCCGGCTTCTTTTAAAACAAATGCTCCAAGTTTTTCACTATACTCTTTCTCTGCAATACTGAGCAGGGTGCCACTTAAAAGAACAGCTTTATGAAAAAGCCCTTTTGCTGAAGGCATCGCAGTCAGAGTGCATACCTTTGCTCCTCCACCGGATTGTCCCATGATCGTTACATTGCCGGGATCTCCTCCGAAATTCGAAATATTATCCTTTATCCATTGCAGGGCTGCCACTATATCCAGTATGCCAACATTTCCTGATGCTGCATATTTCTCATCACCAACTCCCGCCAGATTCGTGAACCCCAGCGGGCCAAGCCTGTGATTCAATGAACAAAATACAATATCTCCAAAACGACTCAGATTCTCACCATGATATTCGGGATGCTCAATTGAGTTACCGCTTGTGAAACCACCGCCATGAATCCACAATAAAACCGGACGTTTTTTATTGTCTTTGTATCCTGGTGTCCATACGTTTATTCCCAGACAGTTCTCACTTACATCATCATAATGCCAGTAATCAGTAAAGGCAAGATATCTGTTTGCATAGAAGTTTTCCAGCAGCTGTGGCGCAGCGTTAGGCCAATATACTGCCGGATAAATATCTGTCCATGGTTCAGGTTTTTGGGGTGGCATGAATCTGTGTTTACCTGTAGTATTTGCCCCATACTGTATTCCGAAAAAATTATAGATATCTTTATGGATGAATCCTCTTACCTTTCCATAAGCAGTTTCTGCCACAGCAATATTATCACCAATAAAGATCACCTGTCCGTCTTCTTCTTCCTTTTTATTCGTTGAAGGTGAGGCACAGGATGAAGTTGATCCTGCAGTGGCACCAATGGTTAATCCGGTGGCGCCGGCACCTATTGTCTGAATGAAATTACGTCTTGATGTTATCATGCCTGTTATTTAAAAAGAACCGGAACACATTCTGTAAGGTATATTCGCCAATTGAACCAGTTATGTCTGCCAGTTGATCCATTATAGAAATAATTAATGTTATACTTCTTAAGCAATGGCAACAATATCGTTGTTGTGCCAACTGTCGTCACGTATTATCCGATCATTGATTCCTGCCAATCTTTGGAACACAGGATTTTAAACCGGTAACGATTTCCTGGCTTCCCTGTCCGGATCATTTTTAACTTCACTGATATCATCCAGAATCATCGTTTCTCCATTTTCAGCTGTATATCCGGGCCAATCAGGAAGCCCTCCACCGTTCGGATCACCGGTTTTCATAAACTGTACCAGCGTAGATGCCATTTTTGCTGACAGATTACGAGGTCTTGCCCCACCTCCAGTATGTGAAATCTGAACGTCAGTATTATAATACCAGAATGAAATATCCATTGTATGGAAGGCTCTTAACCTGCCGTCAAATACAGGCGGATTCCAGCCAAACCATGCAAGATAAACAGGAGCACCATTCTGGATGTATTTTACATTACAAAGATCAATCTGAGATTTCCTGTTACTTATTACCATCGACAAGATCTCTATAGGTTTTCTGTCAGGGAAACACCTGGCATATGCATCAATTATTGCTGATGCATTGTCACCGAATGGAATCCTGCTAAAACCCCTGGTTGTTTTTACCATCTCTTTTGCTTCATCCATTGTAATATCTTCAAGTGATGAATCAAATGAACTGGGTGATCTTTCATAAAAAGTACTACATACTATCATCGCAATATCTTTTGACAGAGGTGAGGCTTCCGGTGAAAAGGGATGCTGAGACACATATGTCCCGTCAGCTACCGGACTAAATCCACCCATCATACCTATAGCCCCGGATTCCTGTCTCATTTTCCTTACTGCATTGTTTGTTAATGCATAGTAATCTCTCCATGGCATCTCCTGCAGTTTATCGATCTGTGAAGGAGCCAAGCCGGCTTCCTTCATGATATATGATGCAAGTTTCTCAGAATTCTCCTTCTCACCGACTCTGAGTCCGGTTCCACTCAAAGCAACTGCTTTACCAAATAATCCTTTTGCAGATGGCATGGCTGTAAGCGTACAGACTTTTGCTCCACCGCCTGATTGTCCCATGATCGTCACATTTCCGGGATCTCCTCCAAAATTTGAAATATTATCCCTTATCCATTCCAAAGCTTCAACTATATCCAGCATACCTACATTTCCCGATGCCGCATATTTTTCTCCGCCTATACCGGCAAAATCTGAAAACCCGAGAGGACCGAGTCTGTGGTTCAGTGAACAAAATACAATATCTCCAAAACGACTCAGATTCTCACCATGATATTCAGGATGCTCAATAGAATTACCGCTGGTGAAACCTCCACCATGAATCCATAACATCACCGGACGTTTTATATTGTCATTGTAGCCTGGTGTCCATACGTTTATGCCAAGACAATTCTCACTTATATCATCATAATGCCAGTAGTCTGTAAAGGCAAGATATCTGTCTCTGCTAAAAAAATTCTCTGTTAACTGGGGCGCAGCGTTAGGCCAGTATACTGCCGGATAAATATCAGTCCATGGTTCAGGTTTCTGTGGCGGCATGAACCTGTTCTTACCTGTAGTATTTGCGCCATACGGTATTCCGAGGAAATTATAGATGTCCTTATGGATAAATCCTCTGACTTTCCCATTGGTCGTTTCGGCAATGGCAATATTATCGCCAATAAAAATTACCTGCCCGTCTTCTTCGTCTTTCTTGCTTGTATTGGATCCACAAGAAGAAACTGAAATTGCAGCAGTTCCCAGGGTCATGCCGGCAGCTCCGGCTCCCACAGTCTGAATGAATTTACGTCTGGATGTTTTCATTTTATTAGGGTTAATTTGTGATTATATATTCTGAACTCGTTATTAAGTATTATTTAAACTTATTTCTATCCCGACATTTTAACCTCCGGATAAGATCAATACATTTTATTAAGATTGTAAAACATTCACCACAAGACTGTTATTCAAAGCTTATATCAAGATTAAAATCTATTATGATTGTTTTATATATTTTTGGTTGAAAGGGAGAAAAGATGTATGAGCTTATACTCATTATTTTCCTCCCTCTCTAACCTAACCCACCAACCTCATAACCCTCTGCATAAAACAATCGATCAGAATCATACCTGACTTTCTTTTAACAACCCAAGTTCTTTTTCAATTTGTTCCAAAGGCTTACCTTTTGTTTCGGGTATCCAAATCAATACAAAAAGGAAAGCCATAATACTTAGTACTCCGAACAGCCCAAATAAATAGTGCAATCCCAAACTACCTTGAATTACAGGGGCCAAATAGACTGTAATGAAAGTACACAACCAGCTAACGGCTGTGGAAAACGACATTGCCACTCCTCTTATCCTGTTCGGGTAAATTTCTGAAATAACCACCCACATTATAGGTGCAAAGGAAGCAGCAAAAAAAGCTATATAAACAAGCAATGCAATCAGGACGGCTATTCCGTTTTGCACCGGTTTTGCAAATTCAAAAAACAAGTAGGTTAAAGAAATGCTCATACCAAGTGCGCCCCAGATCAGCAAGGCTTTACGACCTTTTCTATCTACCAGCCAGAGAGCCACTATCGTCATAAGAAAATTCACTAATCCCACAACAATAGATTGGAATAATGAATTATCAGTTGCTGAGCCTGCCGCCTGAAATATGTTTGGAGCAAACATAATGACAGCATTTATCCCTGTAATTTGCTGAAATGCAGCTAATAATGTCCCAATTAATAAAATTTTCCTGGTTTTGTTTTTGAAAATATCTTTTAAACTTATTTTACTCTCACTTCTTTCAACTAATATTATTTTCTCCATTTCAGGCAGTTCTTCATCTATTAATTTCTGCCCGCCAATTTTTCTCATTACATTTATCGCCTCATCTTTCCTGTTCTTAGACAGAAGCCATCTGGGGCTTTCCGGCAAAGATGTCATAAGGAACACCAGGTAAATTACTCCGAATACAGACGGAACTGCAAGCATATAGCGCCAGCTGTTTTCACCCAATCCAAACATTATATAATCTATCACATAAGCAAGTAAAATACCGAATGTTATGGCAAACTGATTCATTGAAACCAGTCTTCCGCGATTATAAGCTGGTGATACTTCAGAAATGTACATAGGACCTACCACCGATGTCATTCCAACCACCAATCCGGAAAGCAAACGGAAAGTAATCAATAAAACGGCTGAACTTGCTAATGCACAACCAAGTGCAGATATTATGTATAAAACTGCAGTGGTGATCATTATTTTTTTTCTCCCGTATTTTTCCGTGAAACTACCGGTAATAAGAGCACCAAAAAGACAACCAATAGTTAAAAAAGCTGCAACAGTTCCTAAACCGCTATCACTTAAACTGAATTTATTTTTTATCATATCCACAGCTCCTGAAATTCCGGCCATATTCAGACCGAAAAGTAACCCCCCGTTAATTGCAACAAATACTATCCAATATAAGTACTTCTTATTCATGTATCTTTTTGTAAAACAATATATTAAACCAATATTTTATTTTGAATGCATTATTTACTAGAGCCATCTGGTCTGTAATTCTGCCAGAGTGTTATTCCCATTATTCCAAATTGTGTGATTTAATTATTTTCAGAATTTCACTTTGCTTGTAAGTTGGAGTTGCCCCTGTCATTGTCGCAACAAGGGCACCCGTAGCACATGCATATTCCAATGATATATCTAATGATTCTCCGGATAGATATTTGGCAAGGAAACCTGCCAGAAAAGCATCTCCGGATCCGACAGTGTCTTTTACATCAACCTTAAATCCGGAATGCTCAAGAAATTCTCCACGACTATAAATTAACGCCCCGGCAGCTCCTCGCGTAACACATATTATTTCACAATGATATTTCTCTGAAAACCATTGTGCTAGTTCTTTTTCGCCATAATCCTTACCATACCATCCGGCAATGACTTTAATCTCATCATTATTCAATTTTACAATGGAGGCACTTTCGAGAAGCTTTTCTACAACCTCTTTATTATAATAAGGCGCTCTAAGATTTACGTCGATAAGCTTCAGGCAACTATTATTTTTCAGAATGTTTAAAATCGTTCTTCTTGTAACAGATTGTCTTGAAGCCAATGTACCATATATGATGACATCAGCTTTGTTCACAGCATTTTTTAACTCTTCTGAGAGTTTGATTCTGTCCCAGGCAACATTGTCCACAATTTCAAATCTCACATTATTGCCGTCAGATCCCAGATGTACTTCTGCCGTACCGGTGGGAAACTTATCGTCAACCTGCAATAATCCGGTGTCCAATCCCTGTTGTTCAAGATAGTTTTTAAGATCGTCCCCAAGATGATCATCTCCAATTCTGCCTGCAAATCTTACTTCCACTCCAAACTTTTTCAGGTGGAGAGCAACATTCATCGGAGCACCACCCGCTCTGGCACCTTCGGGCAACAAATCCCAGAGAGTTTCACCTACACAGAGTATTTTTTTCTTGGTTTTCGTGGTTTCGTTATTAATATCAGCAGATGCTATCATCAAATAATTTTGTTTAAAATTACCAGTTGGATGTTAGTTTGAACAGTTAAAATATGTTCATAAAGGCATAATAAATGTGCCAGCTATGGTAGTATAACCAGCTGTTGGGGAAAAACTATTCAATATGGTATGAAAAACCGGTCATTTTTTGTAAATAATATAAGGAGAAGAAGAATATTACTAAAATTTATTTAAAATCAGAAAGCTGAAAAACAGACAACTTATAAGCAGTAAAAAAAATAAACCAAATATAGAATTCCCTGAATAAGGCAATATTGACAGAATCATATTTAGGTAATTTAAATTTTATGTATTAAGATTTAAAATACTTTTGTATAAAGTTGCAAATGAAACATTTTTAGGACAGGATGAAATAATGTTTTTGAAATAGAGTATTTAAAACCTGTTTTTTTACCTATGAAAAGGTACTTATTAATTATACTTATTCTGTTGACCGGATGCATTAAAAATATGGATCGGAATCCGGGAAAAAAGATGGTCATTGGTTTTTCTCAGTGCACAATGATTGATGAATGGCGTAAAGCTATGGTTGAGGACATGAAGAGGGAAATCACTTTTTATCGTGACTTAAACATCGAATTGATAGTAAAGGATGCAGGAGATGACAATGATAAACAGATTGCAGATATTAACGAGTTGGTTTCAAAAGGAATTGATCTGTTAATTGTTAGCCCTAATGAAGCAGAACCTCTTACTCCAACGGTGGAAAGAGTTTTTAGTGGAGGAATACCTGTGATAGTAGTTGACAGGAAAATAAATTCAACAAAATATACAGCTTTTATTGGAGCTGATAATCTATCTATCGGGAAAGAAGCAGGTTATTTTGCAGAGGAATTATTAAAGGGAAAAGGGAAAGTGTTGGAAATTACGGGACTAAAAGGCTCTACTCCAGCCAAAGAAAGGTCTTTGGGATTCCATGAAATAGTTGACAAATTACCAAATATCAGTACAATAAAAGCCATTGAAGGAGCCTGGCTTGAAAGTAAAACATTAGAATTGACCGATAGTCTATTCAGGGTATTTAACGATTTTAACCTCATTTTTGCTCACAATGATTTCATGGCAAATGCAGCCTCAAAATCTGCCAGAAAATATAATCTCAAACCGTATATTATAGGTGTTGATGGGATGAATACTCCTACTGGTGGTGTCAGTATGGTGATTAACGGATTTATAGATGGTACTGTTTTTTATCCTTCGGGAGGTGATAAAGCGATTCAACTTACGATTCAGATACTCACCGGAAAGCCGTATGAGAAAAACATTGATCTGAGCACTTACAGAATTGATAATACAAATGCCAGGACTTTGTGGCTTCAGGGGCAGCAGTTAAATGATCAACAAGACAAAATCGACAAACAAAGTGACCAATTAAATATAATGTCTGATATCCTTCAAAAAAGGAGGACTTTATTGCTTCTGACTTACACTACAATAATTCTGTTAATCCTTATTGTAAGTCTTATACTTAGATCGTGGAAACATAAGAATAAGATGAACAAGATCCTGGATGAGAAGAATAAAACAATAATTAAACAAAACGAAATTATTACAAAACAGCGTGACGATTCTCTCGACCTGCTAATAGTTGCAGAAGAGGCCAGGGAAAATAAACTGCGACTTTTTACAGATTTATCACATGAGCTTAGAACTGTTGTCACTCTGATTATAAATCCTATCCGGGATATCCTTAATCTTGTCAATGATGAATCAGTCAGAAAAAAAATTCTGGTACTGCAAAGGAGTACAGAACGGCTGGCTCGTCTCACTGACGGAATTTTAAAATTCCGAAGTATAGAAAATAATAAATATCATTTGACTTTTTTCAGTGGTAACATAGCACAGTTCATAACTAACATCATTGAAACTTTTCATGAACAGGCAGACAAGAAAGATATTAGACTTAATTCGGAAATTGAAAACGAAATATATGCCGAATTTGATTTGGGTGTGATTGAAAAAGTCATGTATAATCTTCTCTCTAATGCGATAAAGTTCAGTAACAGATCAGGTGTCATTACGGTTTCTCTGAAATCTGAAAATTCAAAAATCGTTATTACGGTTAAAGACTCCGGAATAGGTATTCCAAAAAATGAATTACCTTTTATATTTAATCGATTTTATAAAATCAACAACCAAAAATATACTTCCGAAAATGAAAATATAGGATTAGGTTTAGCTTTGAGTAAAGAACTAATTCAATTGCATGGTGGTAAAATTGCTGTGGAAAGTACTGAGAACAGAGGAACAAGTTTTACTATCTCTATACCACAGTTTCATAACAAGCCTGATTCTGAAATTAATAATAAGACTAATCAAATAACGGACTTTAGTATTGATTTTTCTGGTAAGACTGATAAAAGCAAAACAATACTTGTAGTGGAGGATAATACGGATTTATTACTGGTGATAACCGATATTCTCGGTAAATATTATAATATCATTTCGGCAAATAATGGAAAAGAAGGGCTTGATATTGCCATCAGAAAGTTGCCGGATCTTATATTAAGTGATATCCTGATGCCGGTAATGGATGGAATGAAGATGTGCATCAAAATCAAAGAAAATCCATTAACATATCATATGCCGGTTATTTTGTTAACTGCCATAGACTCAGAAGAAAATATGATAAAAGGGTTCGATATTGGAGCTGATGCATATATTACCAAACCATTTAATGAATACCTTCTGTTATCAAATATCAAAAGCCTGTTAGAAAGCAGGGAAAAAATGCAACAATTCTTTTGCCCTTCACCTTATTTCAGAGAACTGCTTCAAACAAAAGATATGGCTGAAGGGGCCTTTATAAAAGATTGTCTCAATCATATCTATGAAAACCTTGTGAATGAAAATTATACGTTAGAGAATCTGTCTAAGAACATGAATATGTCACGATCTTCTCTTTACCGTAAAATACTTGAAGTGACAAAGCTTCGACCGGTTGATTTTATTAAAAAAGCCAAATTAAACTATGCAGCAAAACTTATATTATCAAATGATACCTGGAATATAAATGAGATTTCGTGGAGATCAGGTTTTTCGGATGCTAAATACTTCAGCAAATGTTTTTATCATGAATTCGGAATAAATCCCAGCCAGTTTTCCAAAGATTATCTGAAGACTAAAAGCGTACCTTTCAATAATTAAGCGGAAGCAAGCACTGTCACTCTTTCCCTCGCTTTTACATTTTTATTTCCGCCTTCAGGATGGAGGCATTCAGCATAAAATGCAGCTTTTCCGTTGCAGTGCTTAATCTGACAGGAGCATGCAGCGTGCAGCAAAATTAAATACAATCAGTCTATTAAATATCAGAAAATAAAAAAAAATTTGTTAACCCTCAAAAGATGTAATATCAATCATATCTTCAGACAACATGCTGAAAAACCTAATAAAACACAGTTTAAGGTCATTTAAAAGACAGCGCTCATATGTTTTTATCAATATAACCGGCCTTTCCATAGGAATCACCTGCAGTCTTCTCATTGCACTCTATATATTTCACGAATCAACCTTTGACAGGTTCAATATCAAAAGTGACAGGATTTACAATGTAGTCACGGATTTCATGGTAGATGGTCAGGAGTTTATTGAGACTTCAACATCATTTCCACTTGGTCCGGCAATGCTCAGTGAATTCCCGGAAGTTGAGGATTTTCTCAGAATGAAACGAATATACGGAGCTAATATACTGACATATAATGATCAGCACTATTCCGAGGAATATATCATTGAAGCTGATTCCTCATTCTTTAATATTTTCACAATCCCTGTACTGACAGGCGATCCTGAAAACCTTCTTAACGCCCCCGGAAAAATCGTTCTTTCCGCTTCCGTCGCAAAAAAAATATTCGGCAGCCAGAACCCGGTTGATAAGATCCTTAAAATAGGTAAGGATACTTCAGCATATGTTGTCACAGGTGTGATGGGGGATATTCCGGATAACTCGCACTTCAAAGCCGATATACTTGTATCCATGCTGTCTGATGCCCAGACCCATGAACAGAATTGGGGAAACAATAACTTAAACACCTATGTGCTTCTTAAACCAAATGCTGATTACAAGAGTGTCGATGAAAAACTGAAGCCGCTCGTGGTTAAGCATATCGGTCCTCTGTTTCAGCAAGTATTAAGCCTCACTTTCGATGAATTCCTGAACAAGGGAAATAAATATGGATATTATCTTCAAAAACTTACGGATATTCATCTTGATACGTCTGTCAAACCTCACTTTCTTGCGACTGGTGATCCGAAATTATTAATAATTCTGAGTGGAATAGCTTTACTGATCCTGCTGGTAGCTGCAGTAAATTTTATGAATCTTTCAACTGCACAGGCATTGGCTAGATCGAAAGAGGTGGCCATGAAGAAACTGGCAGGATCCAACAGAGGTATACTTATTATCCAGTTCCTTTCCGAGTCGGTTATAATGTCATTCGCCGCAACTGTTATTGCTCTTATCATAATAAAAATGGTCCTGCCCTTCTTCAATGATCTGCTTGGTACAAGCCTCACACTGAATTTCTCGGCTATATGGTATATGATCCCGTTCATCATACTCTTTCCCGTAATCACAGGACTCCTTGCAGGAAGTTATCCTGCCTTCTTTCTTTCCTCTTTCAGCCCGAACAGGGTCTTAAAAGGAGGTGAAAGTCACAGTGGTCACAAAGCCGGTCTGAGAAAAGTGCTTGTGGTTTTTCAGTTCACAATCTCGATAATCCTCGTTATAGGTACCCTGATCATGTACAGACAGATTATCTACATGCTTAAAAGGGATCCCGGGTTTAGCAATGCACAGCTTCTTGTGCTTAAGAATGAAGGAGCACTGGGAACCGGTGCCAGAGCATTTAAGGAAACAATCGCTTCGATACCAGGCGTCCTTAATGTAACAAGCTCTTCATATGTACCCGGAGACATAAGAAGTAATAAAGGGTATGCACTGGAAGGGAAAAAAGAAGAGACAGTACTAATGTGGACAAACTTCGTGGATTATAATTTCCTGCAAACATATGGCATGGAACTTCAATCCGGCAGATTCTTCAATAAAGAGTTCCCTTCTGATAAAGAGGCCTGTCTTCTTAATGAAGCTGCTATAAAAAAGTACAGTATAAATCCTGAAAAGATGAGAGTAATGGGGTATCGGGAATCCGGCGACATGGACTATTACCCGATTATAGGAGTTGTAAAGGATTTTACTTTCGAATCACAGAAGAATCAGATAGCTCCTTTTATATTCATGCTGAAACCTGAGAATGAAAGGTTCGGGTATATTACAGTGAAAATTTCACCTCGGAATTACAGTGAGACGATAGGGAAAATCGAAGCTGCCTGGAAAGAATTTAAACCAGACGAACCGATAAAATACACATTTGTAGATGATATAACGAAACAATTATACATCACTGAGCTACGGAATGCCCTTCTTGCAGTTATATCTTCCATCCTCGCCATATTTATAGCAGCGCTTGGTTTATACGGCCTTACTTCATATACTGTGGAACACCGCACGAAGGAGATCGGGGTAAGGAAAGCTATGGGTTCGTCGGTCCGGGGCATCTACTTCCTTATATCAAGGGAGATAATAATCCTTATGGCAATCTCAGCACTTCTTTCATTTCCTGTGATTTATTATGTTTCACGAAAATGGCTGGAGAACTTTTATTACAGGACAGACCCTGATGTCCTGACATTTCTGGCAGGGCTGATCATTGTTATGTTGATTGCACTTCTAACCATCAGCTACAGTACTATCAAAGCAGCTATGGCAAATCCCGCACAATCACTGCGATACGAATAGCCGAACAAGAGTACATAACTGTTATTATAAAGCTGGCACAGGTTAAAACCGGCAATTTTTATGATTTGTCTGATCTGTTGTGCTCTAACGTGCAGGAACAGAAACAGCAACAATTACCGTCGAAACCAATATTATTCTAAATAATGATTTCGTTGTTTAGTAATGCCCTCTTTCTCCGATACTACTTTTTAAAGTTGACTACCTCCTCAAAGCCCTTCCTCGGTGTTGCTGCTGAAACAGCATCTGTATTTTTATCGACATTGCCTATGCGGAGGATCATCACAGCTTTATACCCTGTCGGGATCTGAAACAGATCTTTCTTGGAATTCACATTTCCGACAGGACCACCATATATGCGCGCGCCCAGACCAAGACCATGAGCAGCAATGAACATGCTCTCAGTAGCGAGACCGCAGGCGAACAGATCGGGAGTAGTGGTTCCGTCCGGTGATTCCATTCCTGAAACAATAATAAGCACGTTCCCCGTAACAACATTATTGATCGCGTCCTTCATCGTGGCTTCGTCTTTTATCACCGTGAACTTCCAGGGTTGCCTGTTCATTCCGCTTGGAGCCTTTATCCCGCATTTAAGAATAATATCGAGCTGTTGATCGGTTACCGGCTCCTTAGTATAATTCCTTTCAGAGTACCCTGAAAGTATAGCATTTGTCACACAATTGTCAGAGACCTGGCCATTCAGTGCCACTCCCGCAAAAAGAGCTGCAAAAAACAGAAAGAATTTTGTTTTCATGTCAGTACACTTTAAAGATTATCAAAGATAATACAGTTTATTCATTACCTCGTCTGTTTCCGGCTGAGTTATTCAGCTTGCTGTGTTTCAGTCCGTATAAGAAATATATCAGGAATCCTATCACTGTCCAGACTACCAGCCTCTCCCATGTCGATACCGGAAGTGATGTCATAAGGTAAAGGCATCCCACCGCACCTACTGAAGTAACGAAATAGACTAACGGCGTTTTAAATGGCCGGTGCATGTCAGGACGTTTTACCCTCAGAATTAAAATACTGATGCAAACCATAGCGAATGCCAGCAGAGTCCCTATTGAGACCATATCGGCTATAAGATCAATTGGGAAAAGACCTGATATTACTGATACAATAATCCCTACTATAATAGTTGTTATATGGGGAGTCCGGTACTTCCTGTGCACCCTGCCCATTACCGGAGGTAACAGCCCGTCAATCGACATGGTATAAAGTATCCTGGGCATCCCGGTAATCAGGACCAGGATGACTGAGCTCATTCCGGCAATCGCCCCTATTTTTATAATAGGCCTCAACCAGAAGAGCTTCTGTCCGGCAGCATTTATCCCCACGGCAATAGGATCAGGCACATTAAGCAGTCTATAATTTACTATCCCTGTAAGCACAAGTGAAACCGAAATATAAAGTACTGTTACAATCGCAAGTGAACCCAGTATACCTATGGCCATATCCTTCTGGGGATTTTTTGTCTCCTGTGCAACAGTTGAAATCGCATCAAAGCCGACAAAAGCAAGGAAGATTATTCCTGCTGCACGGAATATTCCGCTCCATCCGAATTTCCCGAATTCACCTGTGTTTTCAGGGATGAACGGGACATAATTCTCAGTATTGATATATGAAAGTCCGAATCCGATAAAAAGCAGTATGACCACCACCTTGATTATGACGATAATATTGTTGACCCTTACCGATTCCTTTATCCCGAATACCAGTATTGTTGAAATAATGGCAACTATAAACACTGAAGGGAAATTGAGTATTGCTCCTGTTGCGATCTATCCGTTATCGTATGTAAAAGGTGCGCTGCTGAGTGCGGGAGGTATCACAATGCCAAAATCCTTTAAAAAACTTACCACATAACCCGACCAGCCTACAGCAACCAATGATGCGCCGAATATATACTCAAGGACCAGATTCCATCCTATAAACCATGCAATTAACTCCCCGACAGTAGTATAGGCATAGGAGTATGCACTTCCTGAAATCGGGATCATAGAAGCAAACTCTGTATAACACAATGCGACAAACATACAGAGGACAGCAGAAATAATGAAAGAAATACTGAGGGCAGGACCTGCATACTGAGCAGCTGCCGTACCGGTAATAACAAAGATACCAGTACCGACGATGCATCCTATTCCAATGAATATGAGACTGGTTGCAGATAATGCACGTTTCAACGAATGTTCTGAATCTGATGCGCCCTGCATCATATCATGCAGGGACTTGGTCCTGAATAATCTTGAAGCCATTCTGTTATTTATATGGGAATACCAGAATTTTAAATTGAGGCTAAAAATAACTGAAATGTTCAATTATTCAATGTTGGATATAATATATTGTAGTGCTTTAACATAATTTATACATTACTGAAGATTTTTTGATACCAAGATGATCAGTTTTGCTCTCAGAAAATAGCTAATATGAAATATCTTTATCTCATTTAAATCTTTAATTTATCGGACATGGATACGGAAAACTTTAGTAAAAAAGAGACTGGAGGCAAGGCCTTCACACGGAGGAGCTTCCTGAAGACGACTACCGCGGCTTCTGCCGCATTCACGATCATTCCGGGTGTTGCCATGGGCAAAAAACTCGGGTACCAGGCGCCCAGCGACACTCTTAATGTTGCTCTAGTTGGCGCAGGTAGTCAGGGTTCCGGTGATATCACCAGTATATGTAAACCGGAAGTAGCTGCGACAGGGCAGGGAAGGATAGGAATGGCAGCCAGACCCGGCACGGAAAAGCTCGTGGCTATCTGTGACGTTGACTGGGGATATACCCCTGTAACAGGTACTTTTGAAAAATACCCGGGTGCCAAACGATACAAAGACTGGAGAGTCATGTATGATGAAATGGCCAAATCAATTGACGCTGTGGTTATTGCTACTGCTGACCACAATCATGCCAATCCTGCTGCAACAGCCATGACTCTTGGAAAACACGTGTATGTTGAAAAACCACTGACACACAGCATTTATGAGTCACGACTGCTTACCAAACTTACCAAAAAATATGGTGTGGCAACCCAGATGGGCAATCAGGGCTCATCAGGCGAAGGTGTCCGCCAAGCCTGTGCATGGGCATGGGCAGGTGAGATCGGCGATGTCCGCAAAGCCGCCGTATGGTCAAGCCGTCCAATCTGGCCACAGGGACTGGATACTCCTGCAGATGAGCAGAAAGTACCCAAAACCCTTGACTGGAACCTGTGGATAGCCCACATGCCATTCCGTGCCTATAACTCCGCGTATCACCCCTGGAATTTCCGTGGATGGTGGGATTTCGGAAC
>CAZWZQ010000044.1:0-20316 GCA_964638955.1 uncultured Rikenellaceae bacterium
GAAGGTGGAAGTTTTGCGGGTGCAAATATAAGCAGTTTACGCTTAATTCACAATAAGATATTTTTATGTTTCATTATTTTTTCTATATTGCATGGATAGTTATTGAGTCTATTCAGAATGAGCGAAAAATACGAACTGGAATATCCGATGAATTGCTCACCAAAAGTCCTTTTTTCAAGACTGAGTACACCGGAAGGCCTATGTGAATGGTTTGCAGATAATGTCACTGTGGATGGTGACATTTTTACATTTACATGGGGTAAGTCAGAATCAAAAGCAAGGATAACAGCAATTAAGGATAATAAATTCGTGAGGTTTGAATGGCTCGATGCAGTTGATGAAGAATCTAATTATTTTGAATTCAGGATTAATATAGAAGAACTCAGCGGCAGCCTTGCCCTGATAATAACAGATTTTGCTAACCCCGATGAAAAAGATGATGCAGTCTCTCTGTGGGATACTCAGATTACTGATCTGAAACGATTACTGGGAATATGATGAACGGTGTAACGGTGTAGTGGTGTAGTGGTATAGTGGCGTTATGATTTTCGATAAAAATCAAGTACTTTTGCGATCAAATTCGTTATCCGTTGAAGAAACTTGACATATTTGTCCTGAGATCATTTATCGGGCCTTTGATACTCACATTCTTCATTGTGCTCATAATCTTATTGTTGCAGTTTCTCTGGATGTATATTGATGAGCTTGCCGGTAAAGGCCTTGATTTAGAGATAATTGCAGAGCTTCTTTTCCAGTTTTCCCTTTCTTTTGTCCCTATGGCGCTTCCCCTGGCAATTCTTCTTGCAGCACTGATGACATTCGGGAACATGGGCGAATACAGCGAACTGACAGCACTTAAATCGTCAGGTATATCTCTTCAGAGGATAATGAGACCCCTGATTATTTTAATGTTTTTCCTTGTACTGGTATCTTTCCTTTTTTCAAATTATGTTCTCCCCTATTCTAACAAGCAGGCCAGGGGACTGTTATATGACATAAGACGTAAACGTCCGGATATAAACCTGCAAGCCGGTTCATTCAATAACGATATAGACGGATTCAGTATAAAAATAACCTCAAAGGACCCTTATACAAACCGTCTCGATAACCTTATTGTATACGATCACCGCGATAAAAAGGGTAATATCTCTGTTATTGTTGCCGATTCGGGTAATATCAGGGTCACACCGGATGAGACAGCACTTATAATGACCCTTTATAATGGTTATTCCTTCTCAGAGATGGAAGAAGAGAATCCGGGTATAGATCAGAAACGACATCCATCCAGGAAAGATTCATTTACGGAACAGACGCTTGTAATTGCACTCTCGGGATTTGAGCTTGAAAGAAGCGGGAATGACATGTTTACCTCCAACTCATGGAGGATGAATATGTCGCAGCTTGCTCATTATATCGATTCCCTTGGAAAACGACACAGTACAAAACAGATCTCCCAGATAAGTGACTTTAGCAGGAATAAGATCTTTATTGAAAAGCAGGGATCAAGAAGCCATACACAGGAGATCAGTTTGGGAAACTCCAAAATTTTTGATACACAGGCAATTTTTGATTCACTCCCCGTAATAGAAAAATTAACAGCACTCACGCAAACCATTGAAATGCTGAAAGAGGCAAACGTTTTTCTGACTGACAGTGAAGAATCTTTGAAAATGGAAATAAGGCACAATAAACGATATGAAGTAGACTGGCATAAGAAACTTACACTGCCGGCTGCATGTATAATTTTCTTCTTTATCGGAGCTCCTCTGGGCGCAATAATAAGAAAAGGCGGACTGGGTACTCCCGCTGTAATATCGATATTTTTCTTTGTTATATGGTATGTAATTTCATTGTCGGGAGAAAAGCTTGTGGAGGAAGAACTGATCAGCAGTGTTGCAGGTATGTGGGCATCATCATACATACTTTTACCAGTTGGAATATTCCTTACATATAAAGCATCTAACGACTCTGTAATAATGAACATCGATACTTACCTTTTATTCTTGCGTAAAATCAAAGATTATATATACAGGGTTACAATTACCGGAAGGATCAATAATCCTGATAATAAACCAGAACAGTATGAGTAATTACAAACTAAATACAATTAAAGAGGCAATAGAAGACATTAAGAATGGCCGCCTCCTGATAGTGGTTGATGATGAAGACCGTGAAAATGAGGGAGATTTTATCTGTGCTGCTGAACTGATTACTCCGGAGACTGTTAACTTCATGGCAAGGCATGGCCGGGGTCTCATCTGTGTTGCATTGCCCGAGCAGAGATGCGAGGAACTGGACCTTGACCTGATGGTAGGAATAAATACTTCATTGCACGAGACACAATTTACCGTATCTGTCGATCTTTTAAGTAAGGAAACAACAACTGGCGTATCTGCCAAAGACAGAGCCCTGACCATAAGAGCACTGGTAGATTCTTCAACAAAACCTTCCGACCTTGGTCGTCCCGGCCATATCTTTCCGTTGAAAGCAAGAGCAAAAGGTGTTCTCAGAAGAGCAGGTCATACCGAAGCTGTAGTCGATCTTGCAACATTTGCCGGTCTTAATCCCGGAGGTGCCCTTGTAGAGATTATGAATGAAGATGGTACCATGGCACGTCTTAAAGACCTGGTGAAGCTTCGAAAAAAATTCGGCACCAAAATAATCACAATACGCGACCTTATTATATACAAACTTGAAAGAGATTCAATAGTAGAAAGAGGCGAGCAGGTAAAACTGCCAACCAAGTATGGTGATTTCGAATTTATTCCATTCCGCCAGTCAAGCAACGGACTTGAACATTGTGCACTGGTAAAGGGCTCCTGGACAAAAGATGATCCTGTACTGGTGCGTGTTCATTCTTCCTGCTTCACAGGTGATATTTTCGGTTCATTGAGATGTGACTGTGGTCCGCAACTTCACAAGGCGATGGAAATGGTTGAAAAAGAAGGAAAAGGAGTAGTTATATACCTTAACCAGGAAGGCAGAGGTATTGGACTTTTCAATAAGATAAAGGCCTATCGCCTGCAGGATGAAGGTATGGATACCGTTCAGGCTAATATTAAACTTGGGTTTGCTGAGGATGAAAGAGACTACGGTGTTGGTGCCAACATAATGATGAAACTTGGGCTTGGAAAAATAAAGCTTATTTCTAACAATCCGGTTAAAAGAGCAGGTTTGGAAGGATATGGTATTCAGATCGTTGAGAGCATACCGCTGATAATTGAGCCCAACCCCTATAATAAGTTTTATCTGGAGACAAAAGCCAATAAAATGGGTCATGATCTGACATGCTTCAAGCATATTGTCAAGGATTGATTTTTTTCATAGATTTGTTATCTCTCTTAACTTGCCAATATGAAAAGCCTCAGGATAGTATTCATGGGGACACCGGAATTTGCAGTTGCGACATTAGGTTCGCTGCTGATGAATGGCTTTAATGTGGTAGGTGTAGTTACTGCTCCTGACAAACCTGCCGGACGAGGGAGAAAGATGACCAGGTCGGCTGTAAAGGAATTTGCCGAATTCAGCTACCTCCCTATCATTCAGCCTGATAACCTGAAAGATCCTGCATTTATCAATACTTTAAAGAAATTTAAGGCTGATGTTTTTATTGTTGTAGCCTTCCGCATGCTTCCTGAAGTTGTCTGGAAACTGCCATCAATCGGTACTGTCAACCTTCATGCATCACTTCTGCCTCAATACAGGGGTGCAGCCCCTATCAACCATGCAATAATGAACGGAGAAACAGAAACCGGTGTTACCACATTCCTCATAGATGAGAAGATTGATACTGGCAGTATATTGCTAAGAGAAAGGGTCCAGATATTCCCATTTGAAAATGCAGGAGATCTTCACGACAGACTGATGAGACACGGTGCAAGATTAGTGAGCAGAACATTGGCAGGTCTCTCAGAAAATAACCTTAGACCTCAACCCCAATCAAAGTATATCATAGCGGGAGAGATACTTAAAACAGCACCGAAGATAATACCTGATAATTGTGTAATCAACTGGGGAAAAGATGCCAAACAGATCCATAATTTCATCCGTGGCCTGGCTCCTTACCCGTGTGCAAGATCATTCATTAAAGAGGGCTCCGGAACCCTTTTGTTAAAAATCTATGAGAGTGAACCGGAGACAGAGAAACACAGGTATAATCCGGGACATTTGATTTCCGATGGTAAATATTTCCTAAAAATTGCCTGTAAGGATGGATTTGTGAATATTCTTAATCTTCAGCTTGAAGGTAAAAACAGGATGAATACAGTTGAATTTCTAAGAGGGTTCAGGATAGCAAGGCACTCTATCTCTGTTAGTTAACCGGTTTTATACTTCTCAGCCGGATCTTAACACCCGCGGCAGTCTCCTCTCCTTCCATCATTCGGTTCAATTCGTAAAGCTTTTGGAGCTTTATACCATATTGCTGTGATATAGAATACATTGTGTCTCCTTCACTAACAATGTGTATCTCTTTTCCCGGTTCTGCTCTGTCTCTTTTTGGCTGGAGATACAGTATCTGGCCGGCAGCAGGTGTAAAATCGCTGCTGAGCTCATTATAACGAGACAACTCCCACCTCAGAAGCTGGAATTCCTTCTCTATCATTTCCCTGGTTTCACCATCCTGTACAATGATATACTTGATACGATTATTTTCCAATATCCTCTGAGGAGCAAATACAACTGCCTGATTTTCATTTCCGTAAGGATTCTCAAATACTTCACCTCCATTAAAAGTATTTTCCTTTTCCTCGTCAGCCTGTGACAATCGCCTCTCCTTCTGAGCAGTTTCTGAATATCCCCGGTCATAAATATAAAGTGAGCTCTCTTCTATTTTCCTGATAAGCATATTAGCATAATCGGGATTGGTGGCATAACCAGCTTTTTTAAGTCCCCGTGCCCAGGCCTTATAATCAGTTACAGGTATATCGAAAAGAAAACCGTAACGCGATCCGTAGATTAGAAAATCGGAATGATCATAAAAAGAATCTTCAGGTCTTGAATATTTTCTGAAACACTCATTCCTGCGGTCATCATGATGACGGATGACCGGTCCTGTCCAGTCGCTGTGACATTTTATCCCAAAATGATTATTTGCTTTCCGGGCAAGAGTACTGCGTCCAAAATCTGATTCGATCATCCCCTGGGCCAGCGTAATGCTTGCCGGAATGCCGGTACGTTTCATTTCGCTTATTGCCAGGTCTTTATATCGTTCGATATATGCAGAAGCATTTGCCTCCCCTCCTGAAGGAGTGACAACCGGTCTTGAAGATCGGCATGCATAAAAGAATACCGGAATTAAAAAAAGTATGATAAGATATTTTTGTCCCGACATTTGTATTGTTTCGGCAAAAATAGGAAAAAGTTATTGAAGTGACTAAAGTGACTAAAGTGACTTAAGTTGATTTTTTAAATATAACTTTAAGTACTCGAAACTCAAGGCACTCTAAATTTTTTCTATTTTTGTAATCCAAAATGAATAAGAGAGTTATGAAAAGAACCATAAATATCTCAATTCCTTATAAGGAATTTGATACCATTGAGGAGCTTGAACCTTCAGATCGTGAATTACTCTTGTCTGCAATGGAAGCAGCAAAAAATGCTTATGCTCCATATTCAGGATTCAAAGTAGGAGCTGCAGTAAGGCTTGAGAGTGATAAAATAGTAAATGGAACAAATATTGAAAATGCAGCTTTCCCCTCGGGTATATGTGCCGAACAAGCAGCCTTGTCGGGAGCATCTTCAAATTATCCGGGTGATGCTCCGTTAGCAATAGCATTGGCTGCAATATCCGGACAGGAGTTGTTACAAGAACCTGTCTCACCATGCGGTAACTGCCGCCAGGTGATAGCTGAAGAGGAAACAAGGAACGGTAAAAGCATCAGGATCATCCTGGGGAGCAAAAATAAGATTTGGGTTATTGAGAAGGGAAGTGATCTCCTGCCGCTTCAATTCAGCAGGAATGATCTTCCGGTCATTCCTCGCTGATAATCAACTGAAAGCCTGCTCCGTGTATGTTTTTAATATTTAAACGGAGATCATCTGACAGCATTTTTCTGAGCTTGGTTATATAAACATCCATACTGCGGGCAGTAAAATAATCGTCGTTACCCCATATTTTCTTAAGAGCCATCTCTCTGCTAATCAATGCGTTAGGATTACCAGCAAGTAGTTCAAGCAATTGAGCTTCCTTGGGCGACAGTTTCTTCTCCTCATCACCTGCAGTAAGTGTCCTTAGCTTTGCGTTGAAAGTAAATTTTCCTATTTCAAAAATATCCTTTGTACCTCTTTGAAAATCTCTGCGGGCGACTATTGCACGTATTTTGGCAAGGAGGATATCGGTATCAAAAGGTTTTGTGATATAATCATCACCACCGACTCCATATCCCATAAGGACATCGTCCTTCAGTTTTTTAGCTGTCAGAAATATTATCGGTACTGTATTATTGATCTGTCTGATCTCGTTTGCAATAGTAAATCCGTCAACATGCGGAAGCATCACATCGAGTATACAAATATCAAAAAGGCCTTTTCTGAAATGGTCAACGGCAAATTTCCCGTCATCGACCCAATCTACGGCAAAGTCGTTTATCTCGAGGTATGATTTAAGTACTGATCCAAAACTCAGATCATCCTCAACAAGGAATATCTTAACAGGTTTTATGTTCATTTTCCGTTTTCAGGTTTAAATGGTAAAAATACATCAAAACGGCTTCCTTTCCCTGGTTCACTGTCAACTTTTATTTCTCCCTTATGTGCATCAACTATTGCAAGCGCATAATTCAAACCCAGACCAAATCCTTTTACATCATGCACATTACCTGAGGTTTGCCGGTAAAACCTTTCAAAAATCCTGTTCTGAACGCTCTTGCTCATGCCAATTCCTTTATCAGCAACCGACATGATTATACCTTTTTCATTATTCTTTGTTTCAATAAGGATTTCTGGAGCTCCCTCTGAATATTTTATTGCATTATCGAGAAGGTTGTTGACAAGATTTATAAGGTGATCATGATCACCATAAATATCTGGTTGAGAGGCACTAAGATTGAGCTTAATGGTGCCGTTTCTCTGTAACAGCAGTATATCAATAATCTCTACTGCACGTTCTATAACAGCATGAAGAGAGATTAATTCGAAATTGAAATCTATTTCCTTCTTGTCGAGCGAGGCAATCTGCAGAATCGTTTCCACCTTCTTATTCATCCTGCTGTTTTCCTTTTTTATCATACTGATGAAATGCCTGATACTCGATTCATCACCGATTACTTTTGAGTTTGTTATGGTATCTGCAGCAAGCGATATAGTGGAAATAGGAGTTTTAAATTCGTGAGTCATATTGTTTATAAAATCTGACTTCATCTCCGATATTTTTTTCTGACGAATTATGAAGAAGAGACTCAATGCAAATGTTGCCAGAATTATGAGTGAGAAAAGAAGTGATCCGCCCAATATCCCTGCCATCGACCCCAGTACATAGTTTGTACGTTCAGGGAAGACAACTGACAGTACCAGATCCTGACGTATTAAATTATCAGGAAACAAATGCACCTGATAATTGCTCTTCAGGAAATCATTTTTGCTTGATTTCTTATAAGTTCCTTCAGTTACCACACCGTTTCTTATTATTGCAAATTCGAAGGGCGTCTGAATATTTGAAAACATCAATGAACGTTTTAGTGCATAATCAATTGCCTGATTATCAAGTTCCAGGGTCTTTTCCCATTGATAAACTTCAGAAATCATCTGCTCGCTCATATTCTGAAATTCATCCTGCCTTCTTCGAACCCACTCAATGAATTCTTTCGGCCTCACAAATACTGATCCGCCATTCTTTGCAGAAGCATCTCCGTTTTGAACAATAGTAATGCCGGCGGGATCATCAGAAGAGGTTACGACAAATGCAACCGAATCGGATGTAAGGGTAGTATCATGAGTTATGATCACCGGTTTTTCGCCAGGATTACCGGTAACCGATTGATTTGTTATTCTGAGGCTAAAATTACCATCACTCCCCATCGAATAACTCTCTATATTCATATAGCCTGAAATGACAGCATTTTCCTTGTCCTGTTCAACGGGATCCTTCAGCAGATAATCATTGAAGAAACTCATCTTTCTCGACGATTCTATGGATTGAGCTGCATCGTTTATGCTTGCTCTTACCCAGGTATCGAAACTATCGTTACGGATTTTTATCGCATTCCTGATCCATATTAACTGAACCCAGATGATGCCAACTATTGAAAAAAGCATCATAAAGATGAGTCCTATGAATTTTTTTCTGCTCATGATGCAAATTTAACTTATCACAATAATAATAATACAGGTTTTAACTTTTCATTAACTCTTATTAACCAGAAATTAACTGTATTATGCAGGTAATGAAGTAATTTTGATCTGAATCGAAACCATCATGCCATGAAAAGAATTAGCAAAAATCTTTTACTAATATTGATAATCCTGCCGGTGTCTTTTGCTTTAGCCTCTCTCCTTCTCGAGAAAGGGGGCTGATGGTGAGTACATGTGTACAAATGAACTCCAAATATCAGAATCAGGTAATGGGGCAGTTATCACTATTTTTTCTTTTTTCACAGGATGAACAAATTCCAACCGCCGTGCCATAAGATTTATACTGCCATCCGGGTTCGATCTTTGAAAACCGTATTTCAGATCACCCCTTACCGGGCATCCGATCTTTGCCAGCTGAGCCCTTATCTGATGATGGCGTCCCGTATGTAGCTCTATTTCAAGAAGATAATAACTTGCCGATCGTCCTGCAAGCCTGTAAGTGAGGCTGGCCTGCTTTGATCCCTTAACCTCTGTATCGTAAATGTATGTTTTATTCTGTTTCTCGTTTTTTTTCAGGTAATGGGTAACGGTTGCCTCATCTTCAGGAGGTCTCTCCTTTACTATTGCGAGATAGATTTTCTTCACCTTGCCGGTCCGAAACATTTCATTAAGCCTTATAAGGGCTTTTGTTGTTCGGGCATATAACAACACACCACTTACCGGTCTGTCGAGCCTGTGAACGACACCCAGAAATACCTCGCCGGGTTTATTGTATTTCTGAGCAATATATTTCTTTATTTCAGTATCGAGGGATTGATCTCCTGTTTTGTCTCCCTGAGAAAGATCAGATGATCTTTTGTTAACCGCAATGATATGATTGTCTTCGTATAGTATGTCAGACATGACTAATACTGTTCCTTTTCATTGGGAAACTGGAGTGTTCTCACATCATTGATATAATTTTGGACGGCGCCTTTTATTTCTGCATAAAGGTTATGATATCGTCGCAAAAACCTGGGCGAGAATTCCTGTGTTATCCCGAGCATATCGTGAAGAACAAGTACCTGTCCGTCTGTTTTTGATCCTGCCCCTATTCCGATTACCGGTATTTTAAGATGGCCGGTAACCTCCTCAGCCAGCTTCGCAGGTATCTTTTCAAGTACTACCGCAAAACATCCCAACCTTTCAAGAAGTTTGGCATCATCCATCAGGCGGATTGCCTCTTCCTCTTCTTGTGCCCTCACAATGTATGTCCCGAATTTATGAATAGCCTGAGGTGTAAGTCCAAGATGTCCCATTACAGGAATACCGGCTGACAGGATCCTCTCAATCGATTCTTCAATCTGCTGTCCACCTTCAAGTTTCACTGCCGATGCTCCTGTTTCTTTCATGATCCTTATTGAGGATATCAGCGCTTCCTTCGAATTGCCCTGATATGTTCCAAAGGGCAGATCAACAACCACAAGGGCTCTTTTCACTGCTCTTACAACCGATGCAGCATGATATATCATGTTATCGAGAGTAATCGGAAGGGTCGTATCAAACCCTGCCATCACATTTGATGCCGAATCGCCAACAAGGATGACGTCAATCTCTGCTTCGTCAAGTATCTTCGCAACGGAATAATCATAAGCTGTGAGCATTGCGATCTTCTCACCTTTAAGCTTCATCTCATTAAGAACATGAGTGGTAACCTTTTTTACAGTCTTGTGTACCGACATAATGGCTAATATGTTATTACAGATCACAAAGGTATTAATTTCTTTTAATTCCGGCAGTTTGGAAAATTATCACTGTCGTTTTGTCATGAAATCCGAATGGCATAATCATTGCATAAAAAGTATATCAAAATAGTAACATAGTAAATAATTATAAAATGGGAAAGATTATTGGTATAGATCTGGGGACTACAAACTCATGTGTCTCTGTTATGGAAGGCAATGAACCTGTTGTAATTCCAAACAGCGAAGGGAAAAGAACCACTCCTTCAATTGTTGCCTTTGTTGATAAAGGCGAGCGTAAAGTAGGCGATCCTGCCAAAAGGCAGGCTATCACCAACGCCAAAAACACTGTATACTCCATTAAGAGGTTCATGGGTGAAACGTATGACAAACTTGATAAGGAGATAAAACGAGTAACCTATAATGTCATTAAAGGTGATAATAATACTCCGAGGGTAAAAATTGAGAACAGGCTTTATTCTCCTCAGGAGATATCAGCAATGATACTTCAGAAAATGAAAAAAACAGCTGAAGATTATCTTGGAACTGAGGTTACTGATGCTGTCATAACTGTTCCGGCATATTTCAGCGATTCACAGCGCCAGGCAACCAAAGAGGCCGGAGAGATTGCGGGATTAAATGTAAAACGGATTATTAACGAGCCTACAGCTGCATCACTGGCCTATGGACTTGACAAAAAGTCGCAGGATCTTAAGATCGCCGTTTTTGACCTTGGCGGAGGTACTTTCGATATTTCTATCCTTGAATTGGGTGATGGTGTTTTTGAGGTTAAATCGACAAATGGTGATACTCACCTTGGCGGCGACGACTTTGATCACCTTATCATTGACTGGATGGCCGAAGAGTTCCTGAAGGATGAAGGTATTGACTTAAGGAAAGATCCGATGGCACTGCAGCGCCTGAAAGAGGCAGCCGAAAAGGCTAAAATTGAGCTTTCAAGCACAACCTCCACGGAAATAAACCTGCCTTATATTATGCCGGTTGACGGAATTCCAAAACATCTTGTCAAAACATTGACACGTGCTAATTTTGAAAAAATATGCGACAAGCTTTTCCAGTCATGTATCCAACCATGCCAGAAGGCTCTTGATGATTCAGGCTATAAAGCATCCGATATAGATGAAGTTTTACTTGTTGGCGGTTCAACTCGTATTCCGGTAATTCAGCAGCTTGTTGAGAAATTCTATGGGAAGGTACCTTCCAAAGGGGTTAATCCTGATGAGGTTGTCGCTGTTGGTGCAGCAATACAGGGTGGTGTACTGACAGGAGAGGTTAAGGATGTTTTACTCCTTGATATAACGCCTCTTTCGTTAGGTATTGAAACTATGGGCGGTGTAATGACAAGGCTTATAGAAGCTAATACAACCATACCCACTAAAAAGACAGAGGTCTTCACAACTGCAGCTGATGGACAACCTTCTGTTGAAATACATGTACTCCAGGGAGAAAGACCAATAGCTTCAGGAAACAAGACAATCGGACGTTTTCATTTGGATGGTATTCCGCCCGCACCACGAGGCGTGCCGCAGATTGAAGTGACATTTGACATTGATGCCAATGGTATTCTGCATGTGACAGCCAAAGACCGCGGTACCGGTAAAGAGCAGAGAATCAGAATAGAAGCATCTTCCGGTTTGAGCGACGATGAAATCAAGAGAATGCGTGATGAAGCTCAGGCAAATGCAGAAGCCGATAAACAGACAAAGGAGAGGGTTGATAAGATCAATGCTGCTGACAGTATGATATTCACAACTGAAAAACAGCTTAAGGAATTTGGAGATAAAATACCCGCTGATAAGAAACCAGCCATCGAAGATGCCCTTGCAAAACTCAAAGAGGCTCATAAGAACCAGGATGTTGAAGCTATCGATAAAGCATTGGCTGAACTGAATACAGTATGGCAGTCAGCCTCCGAAGAGATGTACAAGAACGCACAGGCTTCAGGACAGGGGGCTACCCAACCTGGATCGGAACAGCCCGGACAAGGCCAGACCGGAGATAATTCAAAATCAGGTGATGATGAAGTAACTGATGTCGACTTCGAAGAGGTAAAATAGACTTATAATAAAAGCCGAAATTATTTAACCGCAAAACACACAAAGGATACACAAAGAACGTAAAGCAGGATTATTAAATGAATTCTTTGCGGACTCTGCTACATTTTGTGAACCCTGCCTGACGGCAGGCAGGTTTGCGGTTATTTTTTATTTTCTGAAAATGCTTTTTGTACTTTTATATAATATTTTACGTTTCATTTTTATGAACAACAAAATCTTCATAATAACCTTATTATTAACATTTTCTGCAACTGCAACCTGCCAGACAGGCACAGAGTTAAATCAGACCGACCAGCAGGGCAGGAAGCAGGGATACTGGATGAAAAAATATCCAAACGGCAGTATGCTGTATGAAGGAATGTTCAAAGACAATCATCCTGTTAGCGAATTTAAAAGATATTATGAAGATAATTCCCTCAGATCAGTTCTTATTTACAGTGATGACGGTAATATGGCAGATGCAACAATCTACCATTATAATGGTTTAATAGCATCTAAAGGCAGATATGTGAACCAGATGAAAGAGGGAAAATGGAAATTCTATTCAGCATCAAGTGACGGGTACCTGATATGCGAGGAGGAATATTCGAAAAATCTGAGAAATGGTGAATCATTTAAATATTATCCTGACGGTACTATTGCAGAAAGACTGAGTTTCATTAACGACAAACGCGAGGGTGAATGGCTGAAGTATCATCCGAACGGCAAATTATTGCTTAAATCATGCTTTTCAGATGATCTGCGAAATGGGAAATTTGATGTGTGGTATGAAGACGGTATCTTAGAGATCTCCGGGTTCTATAAGGACAACCTGCGTGAAGGGGCCTGGTTTTTCTATAATCCAGACGGAACTATAAGGTATAAAATCAATTATGTTGCAGGCTATACAGATGACAACCAGATGGATATTGATGCAACAAATTTAATTAATGATCTCGAAAAGAACAGCATAAATGTTGCTGACCCTGAGAAAACAGGGGAGATAAGATAATCAAACTCGGCAACTGATCATGACTGAAAAACTCTCCTTATCCGAATTACAGCTTATTATCAGAGATGCCCTCTATATGGCTCTGCCTGACATGTACTGGGTTATAGCTGAAATATCGGAGATCAAGGAAAATTATGCCGGACATTGCTATCTTGAGTTGATCGAAAAACATCCGGACGAAAAAAATGCAAGGGCACGTGTAAAAGCCATTATCTGGAACAAACGATACATCTTTCTGAAATCATTCTTTAAGAATATTACAGGAGAAGAGCTTAAAGAGGGAATGAAAATCCTTGTCAGGATTAAGATTGAATACCATGAACTTTATGGATTGAGTCTTATCATCTCGGATATTGATCCTTCATTCACAATAGGTGAGATGGCATTGAAGCGCCAGATGGTCATTAAAAAGCTTGAGGATGAAGGAGTTTTTACAATGAATAAGGGACTTCCCTTTCCGGTAATTCCACAACGAATCGCTGTAATCTCTTCAAAAAGCGCAGCAGGTTATTCCGATTTCATAAATCACCTCACCACTAACAATTATGGATATGTATTTTATACAGCTCTGTTTGAAACGACAATGCAGGGAAAGGAAACGGAACAGAGTGTTATTGACTCACTTGACCTGATAGCTGGTCACATGGAAATGTTTGATGTGGTTGCAGTTATAAGGGGAGGAGGTTCACAGAGTGATCTGAGCTGGTTCGACAGCTATAATATTGCATATCACATCACACAGTTCCCGCTGCCGGTAATAACGGGTATAGGACATGAAAAAGATCTTTCAGTAACTGATATGGTGGCCTTCAGATCACTTAAGACGCCGACAGCAGTAGCTGATCATCTTATTGAGTGTATTGCCGAAACCGAAACCCGGATAGAGGAGATAGTTAATGAAATAATCGACACTTCGCGAATGATAATTGAAGAGAACCGCAGCATGCTGGATACATTCAGAATGAAGCTAATACCTGTAGCAAGATTAATGGTCTCAAATCAGAAGGAGGAGCTCTCAAACAGGATAATTGAAATGATCAATTTTGGCAGGGAATTAATTGCAAAAGCGGGATTGATACCAGCTACTCAGAAATCAAAGTTGATTTCTGCCTCAGGCTACTTTTCGACCGGGAAAAGCATTCTGGTCGAAAACAAAAAAAACGAGCTTATAAGTAAAACAATTGGTCATATAAATAAGACCCATGATAGAAACGATGGATTGGGAAACAGGTTAAAGATACTTGATCCCGAAAGGGTTCTGAAAAGAGGGTATACAATAACCTCAATGAACGGAAAGATAATTAAAAGCGCTAAAGATATTGATATTGACAGTTTTATTGATACCAAATTCAGCGATGGAAGAATAAAAAGTAGAGTAATCGAAAAGGAACAAGACAAAAGAAACAAGAAACAAGAATAAAACTATGGCAAAAAAGGTATTTTCATTCAACGAGGCAGTATCTGAAATAGAAAAGATACTGCAGAACATTGAAAAAGGAGTTCTTGATGTAGACAAATTGTCGGAAGAAGTAAAACGTGCATCGGAACTTATAAGACAATGCCAGAAGAAGCTTCGGACGACGGAAGAGGAGATCAACAATATTTTCAAGGATCTGGTTTAAAATAAATCAGGACCGAAGTCCTGATTTACCACTACCCTAAACCTAAATCCATGAAAAAAAATCCTGTAACCTTCCGTTACTGCTGTTATATTTAACGTACTTAAGGATTAAAATGTTTCGCAGGAATCACTATATTTTAATCCAGTACCGGTTTTTTTTGACGAACAGTCTATTTTTCTATACCAAGGACATCTTTGAATGCTTTAATGAATGTTTCCCTGGGTAAAGCACCCATTGCCATCTGAGGATTACCATCTGCCGGAACAAACAGAAATGAGGGTATGCTCCTTATCCCGAATGCAGCAGCCAGCTCTTGCTGTTCCTCGGTATTCACCTTATAAACATCCAGTTTCCCATCGAAATCGGTGGCTAATTCTTCAAGTATCGGGGCGACTATTTTACATGGTGCGCACCAGTCAGCATAGAAATCGATAATACAGGGTTTTGCTCCTTCAAATTTCCACTCTTTATTCTTTTCGTAATTAAATACTTTACTCAGAAAGGTCTCTTTTGTCAAATGTTCTATCATATCAGTTTTTTATATTAAACACTTTTGGATCATAATTGTTTCAGGCAGGTCAACAATAATGCCATATATGAGCAATAGCTGTATTTTAGATAAAATTACATATTAATTGTAACTTTGTCATGGGTTATTAACAAATTGTCATATCTATATATGAACATATGTCTGAATGACGGGATATTCAAGATTCTTTCAGATGTAATAACCGAGGAAGGGGTTAAAGCATTTGTGATCGGAGGCTGGGTAAGGGATTGCCTTCTGGAGAGAGAGCATCCGGACAGGGATATTGACATTGTTGTAATAGGAAATGGAATTGAAATTGCTAAAAAAGTTGCCAGGAAAATAGACCCTAAAATCAAAGTAATTACATTCAAAATTTTCGGTACCGCCATGTTCCGGTGGAATGATTATGAAATTGAGTTTGTAGGGGCCCGGAAAGAGTCTTATAGTAAAGGATCCAGGAAGCCTGTAGTTGAAGATGGCACACTTGAAGATGATCAGAAAAGAAGAGATTTTACGATAAATACACTGGCAGTAAGCCTTAATAAAGAAACCTACGACGAATTTCTTGATCCCTTTGGCGGCAAGGATGATCTGGAGAAAAAAATAATTCGCACCCCGCTCGATCCTGACAGCACCTTTTCAGATGATCCGTTAAGGATGATGCGGGCTATACGGTTCGCGACCCAGCTGCATTTCACAATCGAGAAAAATACCTTTAACTCAATAAAGCATAACGCAGAGCGTATAACGATTGTTTCACAGGAAAGGATCATTACAGAGCTGAATAAAATAATTATGTGCGATCATCCCTCAACTGGTTTTATACTGCTTGAGAGAGCAGCTCTGCTCACGATCATTTTACCTGAAATTGATAATCTGAAAGGTGTTGACATTAAAGAAGGCAAAGCCCATAAAGATAACTTTCACCACTCTTTGAAAGTACTTGATAATATAGCAAAAGTCACTGATAATCTATGGCTCAGGTGGGCAGCTCTCCTTCATGATATTGCCAAACCTGTTACAAAAAAGTATTCTCCCGATACCGGTTGGTCATTCCACGGGCATGAATACATCGGTTCAAAGATGATCCCCGGCATTTTCAGAAAGCTCAAACTGCCTTTGAATGAAAAGATGAAATATGTTCAGAAACTGGTTGATCTTCATCTCAGGCCAATAGCGTTGTCGCAGGAAGAAGTAACTGACTCGGCAGTCAGACGTCTCCTTTTTGAAGCTGGTGATGATATTGATGACCTGATGATGTTGTGTGAAGCTGACATCACATCGAAGAATGAAGCAAAAAAAACAAAACACCTTAAAAATTTCAGATATGTCAGGGAAAAGTTAAAAGAAATTGAAGAGAAAGATGCTTTAAGGAACTTCCAGCCTCCCGTCGACGGCAGTGAGATCATCCGTACTTTCGGCATAAAACCAGGTAAAGAGGTCGGAATAATAAAAAATGCAATTAGGGAAGCTATCCTTGATGGTATAATCCCCAATGAGCATAAAGCTGCCAGGAAATTTATGATAGAAAAGGGGAAAGAGATAGGTTTGACGCCCTGCGATCCACCTGAGCTATCGTAATCTAAGGTCAAGTAAAACAGGCAGGTGATCGCTATACCCTCCCTGGTACCTGTATCCCGAATATGTAGAATAAGGGCTTAAGCCCGGATATTTCAGATCTTTCATCATGAGAAAATCGGGCCGGAAGACCTGTAACAAACCAGGCTCAGTGAAAACCCCTGCATTTCCTTTAATTAGCGCATCTGATACAATTACCTGGTCTATTATCTCCCATGTTCCCATATAACGGTAGGTTCCAGTGCCATCAGGAAGAGTCTCCGACAGATTCACAAGTGAGCTGTCATTATCTGCCCGGCCTGCTAATATGCTCATAACCCTGTCTTCAGGAGTAGCATTAAAATCACCCATAATGATAATTTGTGCATTACTGTATGATGCAACAAATATTGAATCGACCTTTTCTCTGACCATTTCAGCAATTTTAATACGTTGGGCCTCTCCTGCAAGAACGCCTCCCCTTCTTGAAGGCCAGTGATTTACAAAAAGATGTATGGTATCGCCGTTAACCAGAAACCTGGCATAAAGAACATCCCTGGTCCGGAATTCATTTCCGGTTACCACCGAAGTGTATAAATAGGAGTAGTCAATTATATCTGCCATCTCTTTCCTGTAAATAAGACAAACATCAATACCTCTTTCATCGGGAGAATCTTCATGTACAATATCATAATCATATTTCGATAAATTTGTACTAGTAACAAGATCCTCCAGCACTTTTCTGTTCTCTATCTCGCAAAATGCAACTATAGCTGGTGGCTCCCACTCACCGGCAGCCAAAATTGTCTTATAAAGTGAATTGATCTTCCTGCTATATCTCTGATAATTCCATCTTCTCAAGCCTCCAGGCATAAATTCCTCATCTTCAGTAAGAGTATCATCATATATATCAAACAGATTCTCAACATTATAGAACATTAGTCTCACAGAATGAGAAGCATCATCCTGAGGATATCCTTTTACAAGTAACAATAGTAGCAGCGAAAGGGTACCGGTAATTCTTTTTACGATACCTGATGACATTATTTAGTAACTGTAAGTATCAATAAGCGCTAATCCAGCGATACCTCCTGGCACTCTCTCCAAATTTTACCGCAAGTGTCAGTTCATGTGTCCCGAAGCTCTGTCTTCTTATGTCTGTTAAAGTTAAATCAACCGCATAGGCAAAATAGAACCTGTCATATTTCAATCCCGTCATAAGAATTATCGCGTCATTTGTTCTCCATGAGAGTCCTGCCCAATAGTCTTCCTTGTAATAGATCCTTGTTGTAAGATCCATCTG
Source organism: uncultured Rikenellaceae bacterium (assembly GCA_964638955.1). Classification (GTDB taxonomy): domain Bacteria; phylum Bacteroidota; class Bacteroidia; order Bacteroidales; family VadinHA17; genus LD21. The sequence continues at coordinate 18,091 of CAZWZQ010000044.1, forward strand.
AATTGACTTAAAGAACATGTCGGATGATTTAATGAAAGCAGACGGTTCAATGGTCCAGTCGGGATGAACATCGAATTTAATTCCTCCTGTAAGGAAATAATGTCCCAGTTCTGTTCTCCTTGTGTCAGTAGTATCTGCAAAAAGAAGCTGGCCCCTGAACATATTTGTCATGGCAAATCCCGCATAATATTTTGATGTTGTAAAACTTACACCAAAGTTAAAATCAGGTATAAAAACTGACCTGTCATAATTGTTAAGCAAGGGATCATCAGGATCATAGATCAATCCTTCAGTATTTATTGCAAACTGGTATGCTGTGAGTGCAAGGCCGAATGCAAGATTATTCGGATAGGCTCCTGTTTGTCCCATCTGGATATGGTATGCATATGCAAACTGGAGTCCCGTACGCCTCATTATTCCGTTCTGATCATTAAAGATATAGCCTCCAAGTCCAACTTTACCGCCTTTCGTTGGAAGCACAAGCTTTTTTCGTACCGAAGTGGCTTTAGAGATATAGCTGTTTTTTAAAATACGTGTCTGGAAGCTGGCAGCATAAGTACCCGGAGCCTGATCAAGACCCACCCATTGCTCCCTGACAGTAAGATTCACGGTTGTATACCCGTCACGTCCTGCAAATGAAGGATTAACAAGGAAGCCATTCATTATGTACTGGCTGTACATTGGCACCTGCTGTGATGAAACGGTCCCATAAAACATGATCAGGATGATCAGTGACAGTATACTTCTGCTATATCTCATTTAATTCCTGCAAATATACCTTATTATTCTTCCCTTATTACACTAATAACACCCGATCTTGGTTGAGATCCGTCATTCAGATCCAAAATATAATGATATGAATCAGTTGGAACAAGTTTACCTTTAAAAGTACCATCCCATGGATTCGACAGAATATTTCTTTCACGGTAAATCATTCTTCCCCACCTGTTAAAGACGCGGATTTCTGCATCAGGATATATATCGATATTCCTGATTATCCACTCATCATTATGACCATCCTGGTTGGGAGTAATGATCTGTGGTATCACAAGACAGTTAAAGGATATGTTATAACCAACATCTATACTCAGTGATTCAGCACAGCCGTTAGCATCAGTAACAACAATGCTGTAGGTACCCTGAAGCAGTCCGGTTCTGTTCTGAGTGGTAATTCCATCCGCCCATATTGCGCTGTAAGGAGATGTTCCTCCACTTATATCAAGAGTTATTTCACCATCATCTGTATCAGGACATGATGCATCAGCAGGTGTAGCATCAAGAGTAAGAGCTGCCGGTTCTGTTATCTGTACAGTTTCTGTGTTCACACAACCATTTATATCAGTAACTGTTACAGTATATGTGCCTGCTGCCAGTCCGCTTGCCGTGGCTGTTGCCTGGACAGGTGATGTATCCCATGAATAAATAAATGTTCCCGTGCCTCCGGCAGCAACTGCTGTTGCTGTTCCATCAACTCCGCCATTACAGAGTACATTGAACTGTGAGACAGTAATAATAATTTCTGTAGGTTCAGTAATTGTAACATTGGCATAATTTATACAACCGTTGGCATCAGTTACTGTGACAGTATAAGTTCCGGCTGCCAGACCGGTTGCTGTGGCTGTTGTCTGGACAGGTGCTGTGTCCCAGGAATAGGAATATGGGGATGTACCTCCACTTGCCGTTGCTGTTGCTGTTCCAACTGTACCACCGTAACAGATATTATCTGTTTGAGTTGTAGCAACAGTCAGTGCTGAAGCAGGTTCTGTTATAGTAACAGGTATATCAAATGTGGTCATTTCAACATCCCGTACAGTTACTGTATAGGATACTGCTGCCAGAGAATCAAATGTATCTGATGACTGGAAATTAGTACCATCGATGCTGTATTCATAGGGGAGTACTCCGCCTGAGCCACTTACTGTTACACTTCCAGTAGATTCGCCGAAGCAAGCTACATTGGTTTGAGAAATAATAGTACCTGATAATGGAGGTGGCGGAGATACTGTTACATCAAAACTGCATACTTCAGAATTACCGGCTTCATCAGTTACTTCATACGAAACGGTTGTAATACCTGTATCAAAAATATATGTTCCAACCTGATTGACTCCGGTCGCCGGGGATGATGCCACCGTTGCCCCTGTTATGGTCCATGTAAGAGTTGAAATAGTACAATTATCAGAGATGACAGCATCCGGGACTATTACAGTTGCATAATTGAATCCA
>CAZWZQ010000045.1:0-18134 GCA_964638955.1 uncultured Rikenellaceae bacterium
TAAAAAAGAAAACTTATTTTTGTTAACCCGTGGTCTGAGAATGGGGAGTATTTAGCAGGTATTGTCCATGACTTGGCTCTTGAATGCATCCGTAATCTTCAGATATTTTTTCAAATCTTTCTCTTTTTTTGGTGCTCCCATATCCTGTAGAACTTTTATGTTAACCCCAAGCATTATGCTATTGGTAATAAATGTCTTTCTGGCAGTATGAAAGGTAATAGATTCATGGAGAGGAAGTGATTCTTCTGTCGTTTCACTGCCTATCACACTTTTTTTTATCACCAGCCGGTTAAATCCTGTTTTTGGAAGTTGTTTTGAAGCAATAATTCCACAGCCCTCTTTCAAATATTCGTTAATATTCTGAATAGACAATTTCGGAAGGGGGCTTTCGTCCTCTTCATATTTTTTAAGTATTTTAAGAGCAAAGTCATTGAGTGGTAGAGTTTTAACGTATCCTGTTTTTACCTGTGTTTTAGTTAAAAGCTTATTGTTTATATGCTCCCGCTTAAGCGAAATTACATCACTATATCTAAGCCCGGTAAAGGATGCAAAACAGTACAAATCTCTCACTTTATTTAATCGGTGGCTTTCAAAGTTATAATCCATTAATACCAGAAGTTCATCCATACTCAAGAAAATAATTTCTCTTTCAGGTTCTTCAACTTTAAGCTTATCGTAGATCTTACCCTGATAATAGTATCGTTCTTCTGCCCAATGCAGGAATGTTGAAAGTACTCTTGTAATCTTGGCATAGTACCCAACTTGCTTTCTTTCGGTTATGAACGTAAACTTTTTAAGTTTATCTATGAACTTAACATCAATATTGTCCCAGGTCAAAGTATACTTTGTAGATTCTTGAAATCGAATAAGATAGTTTTTAACAGTAGTATATCCTTTTATTGTGCGCTCTGCTTTATCCGATTTATTTGACTCAATAAAATCATCAAATACATCCATAAAAGAAGTTGATTTTAGCAGAGCTGATTCTTCAGGAATATTGAGAAGATTTGTCAATTCAAATTCAGAAGGTTTCCTTCTTTCCTTAGTCACCTTATTGAATAATAATTTGGCTTGGGATTCAACATCATCAATGAATGAGTTCATTTTTGCGTTATCATCATACTCTTTTGCAGTTAATGAGGAGAGCTTTAATCGCTGGGTCTTTTTATTCCAGTCGCGTAATCGAACTTTACCGAGCTTCATTCTATATGGCTTATAGTCACTTGTGATTTGAGCCAGGAGAGAAACCTTACCTTGTTTATCAAGCTTTTCTGATTTAAGATAAAATACGATTTGTGCCATATTTGAGTGTTTTATACCTCTTTACGTAAATTAAAAGTAGGTGCTAATTAGGTGCTAATAATTATTCAAATGTAATAATATGAAGTCAAATAAACAAACAATAAATTTATAATACACTGTATATCAGGTATTATAGTAAAATGAAGTCAAATGCAATCAAATAGGTTCAAGTCCCGCTCCGGGTACCAAAACAGTGTGAGATTGAGAGCGAGTGTGAGACGAGCGATCACTCTCACACATACCCTTTTCCCTTCAGCTGTCTCACTATAAAATCTGATAGCTACACAATTATTCATTTGATTATCTTTGCATATATCATTAAAATTAATCCCATGAAAAAGCTGTTTGGCACTCTGATCATTGCATTTATAAACACCGGTATGGTTATCTGTCAGACCACAATTAATCTTACCTGGTTTGGTCAGTCGACTTTCTTGATGAGTACGGGTGATGCAGTTAAAGTCTTGATGGATCCGGTAAATCCAAACATGATAAAAGTGGAAATATCGGAAGCCATTGATCTGGTCACGGTATCACATGAACACGGTGATCACAATTATGTTGCCCTGGCAAAGGGAAATCCAACTATAATACGCGGACTCAATGGATCTGAATTTGCTAAAGTTGATACTGTATTTAAGGGTATTCACGTTTATACAGTCGGATCATTTCATGATAAACAGGAAGGGAGCCAGCGTGGAAAGAACGCGATTTTCATTTTTGAACTGCAGGGGTTAAAAGTCGTTCACCTTGGAGATCTCGGACATGTGCTCAATGAAAGTCAGGTTTCGGCTATTGGAGCAACAGATATTCTCATGATCCCGGTTGGAGCCGGACCCACAATTGATCTTCAGTCAGCTATGGAAGTCATTAAGCAACTCAAGCCCAGGGTAGTAATTCCCATGCATTATTCACCGGCAAATGCACCTGCAGGTGGTTTCAGGCTTGGGACTATTGAAGATTTTATTAAGGTTGTTGGTACTGCTTTTGATGTTAAATATTCAGGACATTCTGAAACATTTATTGCTGGTAAGCTTCCTTCAAAAACAACCATAATGGTTATGAAAATGTCGGAATGATCGACTTGACACCAATTAACCGATAATTCCAAAAATAATTACTATTTGTAAATTAATATTCAGTTTGATCCAGTTGTTGTAACCTGTTTTTAGTTGGATTGAATATCAGGTTTACAACTGCTCCTGCACATAGCAGTGCTGCAAAAACCGTTGCCAGGATAAATCCATATTTTGCATCTCCGCCAAGTAAATCGCTGACTCCACCCATGGCCAATGGACCTAAGGCTGCACCGGCAGCCGTAAAAAACAATATTATACCTGCTATTGAACCATGTTTGGATTTTGGGAAGCAACTGATCCCTTTTGAATTAATAGTGGGATAAATAACGGACATGAACAAACCCGAAAGCGGTAGCAATATGACAGCTACTCCAAGTCCGCCAATTACACTTCCAAGAAAACAGAGCAAAATCAGGAAACTGACTATGGTAAGTACTACTAACCAGTTAAAATATGACATCAACCAGGCACCAAGAAAACGCCCCCCTGCTCTGAGAATGAAGAAGATGGTAAGGGCATAGGTTGCAATTAAAATCAGATTTCCTTCATAATTAGAAATTAATGTGGGCATCCAGACATAAACAGCACATTCGACTGCAACATACAAAAACGCTCCTGTTGAAAATCCTATTGCGTAGGGATCCTTTAACATAGATAATGTGCCGGCAAGGTTTATAGGATCTTCAGTTGTTTTTTTTGTTTTTGGATATTTTGCTATTGTAGCCATGATGATTAAAAGTACACATAGAAAACCTGCCACCACATACAAGTATTGCCATTTAATTCCCTTAGAAAGAAAATTAGCTACAATGAAGGGGCCGATAATTGCACCGACTGCAAAAAATCCTTCAAGGGCATTCATGGTGGATGTATGTTGTTTTGTCGAAGTACTGATATCACCAATAAGTGCTAATGCTCCGGTTTTAAACACACCGATAGCCAAACCTCCAATGGCCATTAAACTTAAAATAAAACCATAAGTATTGGCGACCATATATAGATAAGAATTAACAGCATATAAAGCTAATCCGATAATAATAGTTGCCTTTCGGCCCAGCCTGTCAGCCAGAAATCCCAGAAATACACCGGCCAGGGCAATACAGATCATCGGTATATAATGCATTAATCCGGCAACAGTCATATTTACGCCAAATCCTTTCTGTATTTCGGGAATTATTTCTCCTACAGAATCGGTGGTCATGGCGAACATCATAAACATTAAGAAAGTCAGCCACTTAATTATTCCCAGGTTTCGTTGATCTTGTGAATTAGTATTCATAAAGATTGTTTTCTTTGGTTTATGTATAATATTTTATCAGCACTCCATTTTCATCACCTTGCCTTTTTCATCGGTTGCAGTAATATTGCAGGAATAATCTTTCAAATTCGCTTCCAGTGTTGCAGCACAACCATTATTCTCCCAGCGCAGTTTCAACTCTTGCGGTTTGGAATCCAGGATCTTCAGTTTCGCGTCAAAACCGAAAGCCGGGAAATTGTTTCTGAATCTGAGAAGAGAAAGCTGCCGGCGGACAACGTTCTTCTCAAGTCCTTTATAAGCCTGTTCCAATGTCAGATTTGTTCTGTTGATTTCCTTGTGACCTGCCGGCCCAGCTTTTTCAACAGCAGCATGGTCATTCTTTCCTGCAAGAAGATCCAGATACCATACTTGAGGTTTTCCGGGCATAAATATCTGGATAGCCCTTGCTAAAATGAGTTTAGCATCATCTTCCCCTAATGCGCTGTAATAGGTTGCATTTACCTGGTAATAAATATTCTTTTTACCGTGCAGATCTTTCACATAACCGCCACGTTTAACGACTATGTCAATTAACCTTTGTATCTGTTCATCAGCTATCAATCCCTTTAAATCCAGTAATGGAATACCGTCATGACAGCCAAGCATGTTTACAACCCTGATGCCCTTTTCCTGCATATCTCTGATCCACTTGATCAAAAACTCATTTCTATTTGTTTCTAAAGCGTCTATAATCAATCCTGGCAGAAAAAAATCATAGGTCATATAGCCTTGCCCGGCGAGCTTTTCGTGTATTTTTTCTTCATACTTTGAATGGATCTCCGGTAAAAGAGTCAGGCCGCATTTGTCAGCCAGTGCTCTTACACCTTTTAGCATATCCCATGTTCCGGGATCGTTAAGAAAGTTTTTTGCGCCCGGTTCTTTCGGCGCATACGCGAATGCGTCAAGTCTTATGATCTCCGCCCCATACCCTGAAAGTTGTTTCAGCGTATCCTCATAATATTCCCATACCAATGGAGATTTTATGTTCAAATCCATTTGTCCCAGGTATTTTCGTCTGGATTCGAGCATATCGATGACATTTTTACGGTAACGCGCAAACCTGCCGAATTCGATCCCGGACGGTTTCTTTCCTTCACTTAAAGCCATATTTACCGTATCAGCAAGCTTCTGAGCCGAGGTATACTGTATATCCATGACTCTCATGAGGTCCTGGGCATCAACTTTTTCATACTTGACTTCCTGGTAAAAGGTGTTCCAGTAAGGAACTTCTTTCCCGTCCGGCATACGAACATTAAGTATAGGGAGACCCGGCTTCCTGAAGAACATATCTTTAATATATTCGGGGTCCGGTTGTATATAGCCCTCATCCGTCATTTGCCCGCAGCCTTCCCAGAATTTGTTCCAGTCAATGAAAAAGTCCTTATATTTTGATTTCTCGCCATTTTTCAAAATATCCTGAAACTGCGTGGAAAGTACTGAGGAGTGGTTTAACACAAAGTCAAATTTAAGAGATATGCCAATTTTATTCAGATCCTCCAGATCTTCCCGCGAGGCATAAAGCTCGTTCAAATCATAATCAATAACTGAAAATCCCCTGTCCAGATCGGTATTGAAAATACTCGGTAATATATATAATGATTGAAACACATCTTTAAGTTCGGGAGTTCGAAGAAATTTTATAATATCCCCTAATGTCCCGCCAATACTGTCAGGGTATACATTAAGCATCGGGCCTGACTTGATTATTGGTATTGCCGGTATTTTTGCCTCGCCAGCCATAGTCCCCTCCTATATCTGTTCCCGTATCATCAGTTTGACAAAATCCTTGTAAGCTAATATTTCACCGCTTTTGGACAATATTAGTTTTGCTTTCGGCGCCTGTGAAATCAGCATATCCTGTTCTATCGCCAATACCATTGTAGTAAAGGGGCTGTCGGTTGCACCATCCCTGTTGCGTGATCTGCGGTGTTCAAGAGTCTCCCTGGGAGTACTGTTGAGCAGAATCGGTATGTCTACGCCCTGAAGGTTATGGTTGTTACCGTGGGTCCATTCTATAATCATTACGTTTTTATCGCTGAAATCAACAGGATCATACCAGAGTTCCGTCTCTTCTCTTCCCATTCTTTTAAGGAATATCCTGGATTCGCCGTTCTTAAACCGGGATATGATTCCTGTAAGCTCTTTGAAATCGATTTCATTTGTGGTTCCCAGATAATTCCTGAGTCCGTTCCAGCCGGCAAGCTGGTAGACGGAAAGCCATTGATAGCGGCTGACGAATTCCGGATTTGAATCATTATCGTTTTCCTGAAGCTCTTTCAGTATGGCATATTTTTCCTTGGTATATTGTCCGGAAGCAATAAGGCCGTCTATTCCGCTTTTCCTGAAAACGCGAAGCCTCTCTGCATCGTTGTATTTTGGTATTCTGTGAGGATAATTGTCTCCTGACAGTGTATAGCTGCCCAGGCCCATACGGTCTAGATAATAGGAGATCACGGATGCTATCTCGGACTTGCCGACACCGGATCCCCCGCAAACAACCACAACTGCGCGCTGATAAGGATTTTCCTCAAGTACCGGTATCAGCAGTTCCAATAATTTCGGGAATATTATCTGAGCTTTCCGGATATGCCGGGGGCCAATCCTGACTTTATCACCGGGCATATCACCTTTGGGTATGCTGTTCGTATCCCGGATGTCTTCAGGAATCCAGGGCAGCTTGTGCCTGATTTTTTCGGATGCCTGCTTATGTGAATCCATAATTTTTCAGCTTACTGCAAGGAGAGTTCATTTTACTTTATCCATTAAATCGAGGATGCCATCAATTATTCCTCTTTCAGCATAACCAGGTTTTAACCTGGATGATAATACTTCAAACACATTTTGTCCGAAAGAAGCATCATCAGGTATATAACCGGTAGTTGCCGATCCATTGGCAATAGTTACCATCATGGTCCTGGCATAAGGCGATTCTTTAATAAACTGTGTTGCAATTGGATTGTAGACTTCCCCGTTAACAGTACCAAGAGCAATATCACCAAGCAATAAAACACCAACACGGATCGTTACGGAATCACCATCTACATAAGTTCCTTCAATACCACCCCTTCCCTGATTTGTGCGTCTGCGGCCCGGAAATGTGAGAACCTCTTGTGCTGCTTTAATTTCGGCTTTATCTGCAGTGCGGTCAACACCTCTCATCACGTGTTTTACTTCTTCACCTAGCATAACACCCATAGCATTATTTACCATCTCTTGTTCTTTCATAAGTCTTTGAACAGTAGGATTGCTTCTGTCTAAACCAACTCCCCCGGGAGGCATTGAATTACTTATATCTTCACCTCTTTTAGCATAATCTTTTATCCTTATGTCTCTTAAATCAAAGGTTTGCTGGAAAAAAATCGGATTCTGATCACCAGCAGCACCTTCTGACCAAACCGCGACAATCTTATTATCATACGAATCTTCAATATATCTTGAAGTGGCCCCGGGTACATCACCGCTTACCATATCGTACTGGCCCATAATAACCGCATGCATAGCGTAATTATAATATACTGCTATGGGAGTTCCGTCAAGTGCTTCAAATGTAATAACGTAAACCGTTTTATCAGATGCACCGTCGTAGTTAGGACCCTCCCACCATTTCCTGGTCTTGGGATCAATTATATCTCTTTTCACATTGATGTAGGAAACACCTTTACCCCAGCCAATGCGCGCAGGTTGTAGCTTAGCCTTAGCTTCTTTAGCTGCAGCAAAGATTTTATCTTCCAGGCCCGGGATACGACCTACACTATGTGAATGAGTACTCGACAACACAACATTTTTGGCAGGAACCCCTAATTCCTTCTCCATTCGTTCGGTTGAAGTTATCCATGCCCGTTCATTCTGATTGCCGGCCACAGTAATTAATGCAGCACTTGTCACTCCGTTGTCGATAACAATTGCCCTGCAATAGACACTGTCGTGAATCCCTAATGAGTTTGGCCCCAACTCATCTTTCGAAGGAGTAATATTTACTTTTGCTGCTCCGACCTTAATCGGAGATGATTGTCCCTTCTGTCCAAAAGACATGGAGGAACAAAAAATAATCCCAAAAATCAAAATAAGAATCTTTTTCATTTTCTATAGTTTTAAAATTATTTATTATGATTATGCTTATTCATGGATATCTGTTTCTCCTGATTCAATTCTTTATGAATCATTACCTTATATCCACTAAGTTACCCCTTAACTGAACACGTGGTGGTACTCCTCCCGGACCTCGCATCTGAAACGAAGGAGTACTTTGTTCAATAGTAATTCTTACCGCACCATTGAACTCTGCAAATTTACATGCAATTGTTTGAGCGCCAAGACTCTCTTCAACAAATCGAGCTGTTAATTCTAATGTTGAACTATCAGCCCAGGAATAACTTGCAGCCGCTATAATTGATGATTGAGGTACAGTATAATTTGCATCAACTGATTTGGATGAAATATTGCGTGAAGGAGCCAATAGAGATGTTAATGTTGATTTTATTGTCTTCCAGCTTTCCAATCCGGCTTTAAATAAAGAAATCTGGTTGTCTCTTTTTAAAGCAAAACTACATCCGTCGTTATTAAAAGCAAAATATACTGATTGAATCTTGTAATCATTATCCTCTAAAATAAACTCCTTTCCTGAAATCTTTGTTTCAAATCCGGATTTTGTCAATTCAGAAGCTGATGTTTTAAGGCTGAGGTCTGATTGTCTCTTTAGTAATTCATTATAGGAATCCTGATTTTTCGGAAGAGAAGCATTAGATTTAATTGCCGGTATAAGATAATTATGGACCAGGTTTAACTCATCCTGTGTATTTCTTGCGTTTGCAGTTAAAACGACTATTGCATCCTTATCAGGGATCAGAATTACAAATTGACCTCCCATTCCATCGAGACGAACAGTATTGTTCCTGCCTCGCCACATCTGATAGCAATATCCCTGTGTCCAGTCATTTTTATCTTTGGATAGTCTATCTGAACCACCAGTACTCTCAATTTTAAATGATGTGGCTTCTTTCACCCATTCTTTAGGGATAAGTTGCTTATTATTCCAGACACCTTGCTGCAACAATAACTGACCGAATTTCGCCAGATCTTCCGAACGAAGTCGGAGTCCGATCATGCCCAGATTTATTCCCTGAGGATTAAGATCCCAATCGACACCACGGATTCCCAATGGCTTGAAAACTCTTGACTGCAGGTATTCAAACAATGTTTGGCCGGTAACCTGCTGAACAATGGCTGATAGCATAAACGATGCCATATTATTGTACATGAAAACAGTTCCCGGTTTATGAACCGGTTTAGTACTAAGGAACGTATTTATCCAGTCACCATTATTTCCCATCGATCTGGGTTCGGGATCCTGTCCTACTGACATCGTTATAAGATTCTCAACAGTCAGTTCTTTAATATAATCACTTAATGTATCGGGCAGTGAATAGGGGAAAAAAGAAATAACTTTATCAGTCAGCTTCAGCCTGTTTTCTGATACCGCCAGACCAATTCCTGTCGCAGTGAAAGTTTTACTGGCAGAGTACAACAAATGCTTGTTATCCGGTCCGAACGGTTTCCACCATCCCTCTGCTATCACTTTACCATGCCTGAGAAACATGTAACTATGCAATTCCACCCTGCCTGCCGTGTCTACAGCATTCAGAAAATCGATTATTCCTGAAGAAGAGACTCCTTCTGATTCGGGAGTACTTCTCGGTAATTTATCGGTAACCTGCCCTGAAAGTCCGGATGTTAAGACCGAACTTATTATAACTATCAGAGCTACCGGAATTAAGATTTTTTTATTATTATTCATTATCTTATTTATTAATTGTATTATAATTCTCTTATCCAAATATTTCTGAAAGCTACCGGGTTACCGTGTTGCTGCAATGAAATCGGACCAGGTCCGTGTTGCCTTATTATATACTGAGGAATACCTGGAGAAACAGTCGGACCTTGTATACTTACATTATTCTGGATCAATACCCCATTATGAACAACCGTTATTCTTGGTGGGGTAAAATAAGTAGTACTGTCTTTAAAACGGGGAGCTGTATAAATAATATCAAAGCTCTGCCACTCACCCGGTTTTCTGCTCACGTTTACCAGTGGGGCGTATTGCATATATACTGCACCTGCCTGACCATTTCTATAGGTACGGTTATTATAACTGTCAAGTATCTGTATTTCATAGTTCCCCTGTATCACTACTCCGCTATTTCCTCTACCTTGTCCTTCACCGGTAACTACCGTGGGCGTTCTCCATTCAATGTGCAACTGGAAATCTTCAAAACTGCGTTTTGTTGTTAATGAACCTGAACGCTGGCCCGATTCCATTGCACCATCCTTTATAACCCAGGTTACAGCAGGTTTTACGCTTGGTTCTCTGCCAAATCCCCTTTCAGATTCTTCCCATTCTTTATTAATATCCGTACCATCAAATAAAATAATTGCATCTGAGGGAGGATCATTGTTAGTTGCACCTGGTTGTATAATTGTCACTTCCGGGTCCATTATATGTTTTATCTCTGTGAGAAACATGGTTTTCTGCCAGGGTGATAAGGAATCATACAGGTTCTGGAATTTTGTAAAAGTTGCCTGTTGTTCCGGTGATGATCTTGGAAATTGCGCAAAGCTAGCAGCACAGAAGAATAACATTATAATAAATAAATTAAGGTGCTTCATGTTTTGAATAATTAAAAAGGTTAATGTTCTATAATTTTTTTTATGTTACAGGGAATTTACCAACTTTTAGTATCAGACTCAAATCACCTTAATTAATGGCAGATGATTGGACAGGACGATATACAATATTTATTAAAACAAAGAGGGTGTCTTCACCCGGACTTATTTCAAGACACCCTCTCCTCAATCCATTATTACTTAAAAATCATAGTTCACTTCAGGTATTAATACCCCGGATTCTGTGTCAGATTTGTGTTTAAATTTAAAACATCTTGTGGTATTGGTAATACAGTAGTATGTCCGTCTGCATCATATACCCACGCACCAGCCGTAATGTCATGAGGACAACCAACATATTTATCAACTGTAGCTTCCGTGTACTCGCCAAAACGTATCAAATCTTCACGGCGCCATGATTCCCACGCCAATTCCAATCCGCGTTCATCGAGTATCGCCTGAGCATCGACTGAAGTTCTCGGTGTTGCGCCAACACGGGCACGGACTGTATTTATAAGTGTAAGTGCAGTTGCGGCATTACCATTACGATAATAGGCTTCGGCAGCAAGTAAAAGCGCATCAGCATAGCGGTATACAACAATATCGGCGTCAGTGTCAGTATGAAAAAAATTGATAGCATTGGGATCGAACTCGATTTTCCTTAAGCGGGCGCCGCCCCACTTCATAATATATAATCCTATTAAATCACCAAATTCTTCAACACTATAATTAGGACGGGCAAAGAACGGCAAATATTCTCCATAAGGTTTGTAATTTTCAGATACGCCGGAAGCAACAGGTGCGCCGGTTTTGCCATAAACGGGGCCCCACCAAAAACTCAAATCCCAACGAGGATCTGCATTTGAAAAATCATACGTACTATCAGCTGGATCAAAAGTACCACCAAACAGATAAGCACACTTTACAGTTGCACACGGACCATTAGCGCCGAAACCTCCTATAGCAGAAGCATGTGAGTAATGTGTAGTCATCAGAGGAATGGATTGCCAATGTTTTATAGTAGTTTTGTCATTAGGACGAACCCAGATCAGTTCTCCATTACCATCATTTCCTGGATTAAACATGCTTCTAAAATCGGATGATAATACATACCCGGATGAAGCAAGTTTTTCCTGACAATAAATAACCGTTTCCCAGGCATTGCGTGTTACACCGTCAAGCGTAATATCTATAGCTTTCCCGGCATCTGTTACAAATGATTCAACGGCGCTGACACCGCCTGTAAATTTTCCGTCATCCCAGGTATCTCTCGACCATACAGGTGAATTGATAGCCAGTTTTGCCATCATCATATAACCGACATCTTTGGTTATTCTGCCATAAAATTCGGTACTGGGATCAGGAGACCTGCCTACCGGAAGATCCGGAATGATCGCAGCGAGTTCGTCACGAACGAATTCATAAACCTCGCTACGAGTAGACTGAACAATGCCTGACATTGCAGTAGAAGTGGATGTTACAATAGGAACCCTTGCAAAATTATTCAGGGCAAGCATATAATAATATGCCCGCATTGCCTTAATTTCGGATATATAATCAGCCAGGTAATCGCCACCTCCGGCATCAACAAGAGCCTGAAGCTTCTCAATTGATCTGTTACATAAACCAATCATTTTGTAAATATCATTCCATACCACCAGAAAATCACTGAAATCCTCTCCCCAGGTGTGGAAAAAATTGTTTTGATGGAGTCCGCCATCAACCCAGTCTCCCTGACGACCGGGAATCATGCCAAGGTCCGCACTTAATTCCTGATTTCTGTAATAATAACCATAAGCAAAACCCTGATCGTCACCAAAAAAACCAATATTTCCAGTTTCGAGGTAAAGAGACGCCACTGTATTTATATACACAAGCGTTGGAGTACTGTATGCTTCCAGCTCATCGATCTGGCTATAAGGAGTCTCTTTAAGAAAATCCGAACAGCCGAAATTCGCTAATATAAGTACTATACTTAAAGTAATTAATATTTTTTTCATATCTATATATCTTTAAAAGTAAATAAATAAGACAAATACTAGAACGTAAACGAAAGTTGAACAGTATAAGTCCGTAAAATTGGATAGATATTACGAGCGTCTACACCCCCGGTAAGAGGATCAGTGTTAATCAAAGGAGTCAGGCCGCTATATTTCGTAAACGTTATAATATTATTGCATGAGAGCGCCACGCGTGCACTCGAGACAACCTTCAGTTTACTTGTTGGAATGTTGTATCCCAAAGTAATGTATTCAACATTTGTATAGTCGCCCTTTTCCAGCCAGTATGAGCTGTGAGTAATCTGGTAAATTGACAGCCCGGGGGCGGTTTTTAACACATTGTATGAGGGAAATTGATTGAGGTTATTCAGTGACAAGGCTGTATAATTATAAATCATATGTCCGAATGCACCCCTGAGTTGTGTTGACAAATCAAATTTTTGATACCTCAGTTGCAAATTCAGGCTTGCTGTTACTTTTGGTGTCACCTGACCCAGGATTGCACGGTCCGCGTTATCACTCTGATCTATACCCTCCACACCATCAATATCTTCGAAAGCGTATGTTTTCTTACCATTTGCATCAACATCAAATCCGGCATGTACAGGTAAACGGAATAAGCCTACGGGTTGTCCTTCAGCCATATAGGTTACATTGGTGTTTGAAGTATGTCCTGCTCCCGCGGCCCCCACAAGAGGAATCCATAGGGGTGTTGAAAGTTCTTCACCCTTATACGTGCCATGTATTGAAACGAGCTCGTTTTTCTGAAATGCTATATTACCTCCGATATTCAATCCCCAATCTGCACTCCTGATAGCTTCACCTGATAAAGTTACCTCAACTCCCGCATTAGTCATTTCTCCTATATTTGCAAGCAGATCATCATAAGAAAAAGGAGGAACCGGTACCTGATATCTGTAAAGAAGGTCCTTGGTAGTTGATTGATAATAGTCAAATGCACCTCTTAAACGATTATTCAACATGGTAAAATCCAATCCGACATCAAATGTGTATTTTGTTTCCCATTTAAGATCAGGATTTTCATTTTGCTGGTAACCATAACTAACCACATCTTTACCACCATATTTAGTAACTCCGGCTGGTCCCTCCAGTTCCAGAGAATTATAGGGTAAAATCAGATCCTGATTACCTGTTATACCATAACTAACACGTAATTTCAGATTAGAGATCAGGTTCTGACTTTTCATAAAGTCTTCATTGGTTACAAGCCAGGCAGCGGATGCCGACGGGAAAAAGCCCCATTTATTATTTGCACCGAGTTTTGAGGAACCATCGGCCCGGGCATTCAATGTCACAACATATTTTTCATTAAACATGTAGTTTACACGAGCCATATATGAAAGAATATTGTTCTTCACAGCTTCTGATGTGACATTTCCATAGCTGATATTTGATCCTGCCTCGAAATTGTTGTATCTTGGAACATTGGTTTCAAAACCACTGACAACTGCCTGGTCCCAGTAAGTAAAATATGACTGACCTTCCATCAATGCTAAAACGTTAATTGAATGTTTCCCGATATCTCTCATAAAGGTTAACTGTACGTTTCCCAGCCAGTTTCTTTCAAACGTATTTCTCACAGTAGCTTGACCCCTGCCGCCACTTAATTGCTGATAATGATCATTGGGTGTATATTGCTTTCGTACTGTATTATTTTGATCAAATGATCCGAATGCACTTAATGTAAGTCCCTTAATGATCGTTAAAGAGGCTCTGCCACTTGGCATGATACGGTTGGATTCTCTATGATCCTCAATTTCCGACGCTTCCCCCGGATGAGTTGCCATTGAAGCATTGGGATCAAAATCCCAATAACCTGTTGTAGTATTTCTGTGGGAAGGGAATGTAGGATTATAATTACATGCTGAGGTCCAAATTTGCATTATTGGATCATGTCTGTCAGTATAAAATGCCATAATATTCAATTCAAGCTTCATTTTATCCCCAAGGCCCGTCTGACTACCATTAAAACGCACAGAGTAAGTTGTATTGTCTGATTTGCGAACCTGGCCAATCCTGCTGTTTACACCAATTGAGGCAAGCATATTCGATTTTGCAGTGCCCTGGGTAAACGTAAGAGTATGGTTGTTTTGTGATACAAAATCATTCTGTATCCAGTCGATCCAATCAGTACTGGCTCCCATATCATTACCTGCGCTGGCGAACTTAGTTGCATTAAGGTTCCTCCACTCAGCTGCAGATAATACTTCAAGGTTTTTATAAGCCTGACTATAACCAAACTGGCCGGTATAGGATAAATTGCCAATACCCTCTTTGCCTTTTCTAGTTGTCGCAATAATGACACCTGCTGCTCCGCGTGAACCATACTGTGCAGTTTCTGAGGCATCTTTCAGAATAGTAACCTCCTCAATGTCTTGTGATGACATATTATTAAGCATTGTAATTGAACCATATGCACCATCAATAATAACCAAAGGATCATTGCCTCCCGCTAATGAATTGATACCACGCAGACGTACTCTCGGATCATCATTGACATTGCCTCCGTTTTGTGAAATTACCAAACCTGCTACTTTTCCACGAATAGCATCGATGGGGGTTGCAACATAGCCGGTATTCATATCCTCAGCGGTGATCCGCTCAATTGCGCCCGATATGGAACGTTTGGATCCTGTTGCATAACCTACAATAACAATTTCATCCAATTGTAGTATACCCTCCATAAGAGTTATGTCTAAATGTGTTTTTCCGGCTACTGCAACTTCCTGGTTAATATAACCAACATAGGAAATTAATAATACATCTTCGTTCCTTACATCAACTGAAAAATTCCCGTTTGCATCAGTAAGAACACCCTGGCTGGTTCCCTTAACAGCAATTGTTACACCTGTAAGCGGGGAACCATCTTCTGCCAAGACAGTTCCACTTACCCTGTTTTGGGCAAAGGCATTCAAGCTAAACATCACAATAAACATTGTGCACATTAGCATCTTAATAGAATCTCGAAATTTCTTTTTCATAGTATGTCATTTAGGTTATTAAATAATTGTAATTAATTACAATATTGAAATCTATTATTATGCAAATTCCTAAATATTCCTTCATCTCAGGTTAGAAAATCTATTCAAAAGAGTGTATAAAACAACTCATTTCACAATTTTGACACTATTTCGTCAGGGCAGAGCTCTCTAGTGCGGTTACAAAGGAAAAACAGGATTAACAGACGTCAATTAAAATTAATATTAAAACATTACACTTTTTTGACTAGATTTTCTAACCTGTTATGCAAAATAATTTAAGAATTATGTAAAATAATTGTATTGAAGATGAACAACTTTCTCAAAAAAATAAATGTTAAATAACTAAATTCCTATGGAAAAGCAAGTCTGTTCAAAGTTCATTGTCCTTTTTTACTTTGCATTTATGAGCAATATTGTTAATGCACAGGAAACTGTAATCAAAATATGGGGCGGAACAGCCCCCGGATCCGAAAAATGGACGCAAAAAGAGACTTCTATTGAATACCTGTCTCCTTTCTGGAATGAGAAAAATGTTGCCGTGTTTAATGTCGTTGAACCTACGCTGACAGTTTTCTTACCTGCTCCTGACAAAGCTGCCGGCATAGCTGTAATTGTTTGCCCGGGTGGTGGATTTACAGCACTATCATGGGATACTGAAGGTCCAAATGTAGCCCGGAAACTGGTGGAAAAAGGCATCGCAGCATTTGTTCTGAAATACCGTATAGCTTATTCAGGCGGAACCCCTGAAGAAGTAAATATGATTTGCCAAAGCACTTATGGCGGTAAGGGTAGAACGCCTGAAGTTCAGGAACTGATGCAAAAGAATATGGAGATTTCTCAGTCAATATCTACGGATTTTGAAAAGAGGGATATTGCCACACTTACGATGAGTAAGGAGGTTCTCAGGTCTATTGGAAACATAATAAAAATGGCAGCAAATGATGGCAGACGTGCCATCGAGTATGTCCGTGAGAATGCAGATAGATGGAAAATAAATCCCAATAAGATAGGCATAATGGGGTTTTCTGCCGGTGGTATGTTATCTCTTGAAGTGGCTTTTAACCATACGAAACAAAGTAAACCTGACTTTATCGGTATAATTTATGGTTCAATGGGTTTTGCAGGTGTGCCGGACGACCCGATGCCTATGTTTATGGCATCCAGTCAGAACGAAGCCACAGGTGGAGCTGCTGCACTTTACGCATCCTGGTGCGATGCAAAACTTCCGGCCGAAATACATTCCTTTGTTGGTTCAAGACATGGATTTGGTTACAGGGATAACGGTGATTCAGTAAATATTTGGATTGAATTATTTTACAACTTCCTGGAAAAGACAGGCATGTTGAATAAATAGCCCCGATATTAATAAAATTCAAATTCATATAATTTATAACATAATAAAACCAGTAAAAAATGAAAGCATCTAAAATTATTCTACTTTTTTTTCTTGGCTTTTTATTTATTTCCTGTAAGGAAAAACCATTATCAACGGTTATTGTTACTGAAGCCGGGAAAGTTGAAGGAACCCAGGAAAACGGATTTAAGAGTTTTAAAGGTATTCCGTTTGCCGCTCCACCTGTCGGTGAATTACGTTGGAAAGATCCTCAAGCTGTTGAACCCCGGGAAGGCATATTAAAAGCCGATACATTTGCCTGTGGTTGTTCGCAAGCGCAAAATCTGAGACCGCAGTCGGAAGATTGCCTTTATCTGAATATCTGGACACCTGCAAACTTTGCCAGTGAGAAACTACCGGTAATGGTCTGGATTCATGGAGGTGGTTTTTCTGCGGGAGCCCCTTTGGAAGCTACTTATTTCGGAGAGAAGCTAACCCGGAAAGGTGTAATCTATGTTAGTATAGCTTACCGTCTGGGACAACTCGGCTTTTTAGCACACCCCGGATTAAGTGCCGAATCACCAAATAAAGTTTCTGGAAATTATGGTATACTCGATCAAATTGCAGCATTACAATGGATTCAGAGAAATATTGCAGCATTTGGCGGTGATCCTGCTAAGGTAACTATCTTCGGAGAATCGGCCGGTGCAATATCCGTAAGCATATTGTGTGCATCTCCACTGACCAAAGGCTTGTTCGTAGGGGCAATAAGCGAAAGCGGCGGCAACTTTGGCCCGGTAGAAAAAAATTCCCGTCAGGATGGAATTGTATCTTTAAAAGGTGCTGAAAATATAGGTGTCGAATTTATGAAACAGATGGGGGCAAACTCAATTGAAGAACTAAGAAAAATGGATCCGCAGGATTTCTTTAAAAACAGGTCAGGAGGAAGGGGAGGTTTCTGGCCAAATGCCGATGGTTACGTTATACCTGATGACCAATACAAATTGTATGAAGCCGGGAAATATAATGATGTTAATGTTATTATAGGCACAAATTCAGATGAAGGTGGAATGTTTACCAGACCTTCTGAACCTGATGAATATAAAAAAAGAACTGAAGAACGTTTTGGAGATTTTGCGGAGAGAATTCTTGAAGCATATCCGGGCGAAACTGAAGAACAAACTTATACCTCATCAGCCGATATTTTCCGTGAAACAGCCTTTGCATGGCCATCATGGGCCTGGGCCCGGTTGCAATCACGCACCGGAATTTCGAAAGTATTTATGTATTGTTTCGATCAGAAACAACCCGAAAATCCGCGTATGCCGGTTAAATTAAGGGGTGCGCCACATGCCGCAGAAATAAAATATGTTTTGGAAAATATTGATCCAAAAAGATATGGCGAAGATGATATGAAATTGTCAGACATGATGGGCACCTACTGGACCAATTTTGCAA
>CAZWZQ010000045.1:18234-20305 GCA_964638955.1 uncultured Rikenellaceae bacterium
GAAGATGATATGAAATTGTCAGACATGATGGGCACCTACTGGACCAATTTTGCAAAATATGGCGATCCGAACGGTGATAATCTGCCTGCCTGGCCTGAATTTACTGAAGAGAATCCCTCTGTTATGTATTTGAAAAGCACTCCGGAAGCAGGTCCTGTTCCAAACCTCGATAAACTGGAACTGATGGAGGAATATTTTAAGTACAGACGGGAATCAGAATAATCCGGTAAGAAGAATATCCGGGATATTTAAAACATAATTTTTAAAAATATTAAATCAATCAACTGAATTATGAGAACATCAGGAAAAGTATACATATTGATTATAATGCTGATTATTGGATTATCTGTTCAGGCTCAGGATAATACAAATGCACGCAGACAACCTCCGACACCTGAACAGATGGCAGCTTTTCGTAAGGCAATGGAAGAACGTTTAAGAAATGATTGGGCCTATCTTGCACGATACAGGGATGATAATGCTGAAATAGGAGATCCTGACCCAGGAGAAGATCGCGTAGTATTCTATGGAAACTCCATTACTGATTTCTGGATAAATATTATGCCTGAGTTTTTTGCCGGCAAACCGTATATTGACCGTGGTATTTCCGGACAAACAACGCCTCAGATGCTTGTAAGGTTTCGTCAGGATGTCATAAACCTGAAACCAAAGATGGTAGTAATATTGGCAGGAATTAATGATATCAACGGTAATACGGGTCCGTCAACCCTTGAGATGATTGAAGATAACATCAGATCGATGGTAGAAATTGCCAAAGCAAACAATATTCAGGTTGTACTTTCTTCCGTACTGCCATGTGATTCTATCTATGTACGTCCGGATCTTCACCCTGCTGAAAGAGTCTTGCTGCTGAATGTCTGGCTTAAGAAGTATGCAACCGAGAATCAATGCGTTTACCTCGATTATTTCCCAAATCTGGCTAATGAAAAAAACGGATTGAAAGAGGAATATACAAATGATGGAATTCATCCAAATAAGGCAGGCTATAAAATTATGGCTCCTCTTGCTGAAGAAGCTATTAAGAAAACTTTGGCAGCTTCGGGTGATAATGTACAAAGTGGTCCTCCACTGTAATGTACACATGTTTTAGAAAAAAGGATTAACAAATATTTAAGAATTACATATTATATATACTTATAGCCCTGATAAATTCCTGTTCATTATCTCTAAGCCTTATTTTATTTGATTCTATAATAGATTTCATTCTTGTTTTATCAATGAAAGAAACATTTAGAAGATCACGTGTTCTTAGTTTAAGCTTTTCATACTGATGATCATTATTGAAAATATAATATTTTGTATCATCTGCCAATTCAAAAACGTCAGACAATCTGATTACCCTCCTGAATGCATAAAAGCTATATTCCCCCTTTACGAGTGTTTGAAAAAAGCAGTCGGCTGAATCATTTTCAAATGGTAACCTGATCCCTTTCTTAATAATAAAAGAAGCGGCGATATTATCAGAGTCATCAAATAGATTAAATCCTTTTATACAGGCTTTGCATAAGACACAAGTGATAAAATCTTCCTTAAGCCATAATAGTTGATCCAGGTATCCTTCATAACGGAGAGACAAACCGGTAATTCTCTCACCATTGGCCAGAAATACTTCACCGTTAGTCCAGTTGTTAAAATACGGATCGCCTTTATATCCGACAACCGGTTCTATGTATTCAATACCCATCATACCATCTCGCATATTCATCATATATGACTCATCAGGCTCAAATTTCAATTGATCAGTCTGAGCAAAGACATTTTGAATTGCACATAACACAATAAGACAAATAAATGTGTTCTTCATAACAGATCCTCTCATTTTACACTAAAAGAAACGCTGGCATCTAATGGAATGCCCGATGATGTAATTCCCTGTATTTTTGCATTGGATTTACCCGCCAGCCGTGATGTTGTAAACTCAACTGTTACTTTATTATTGCCGCAAACCTTCAGATCCGGATTCCAGTACAGGTTGCTCCTGAAATCAGGAAAGCGTGATCGCGATTGGGCAGGTGCCACATATTCATTATTTTCATTCTCCTCATCGGTT
>CAZWZQ010000046.1:0-5600 GCA_964638955.1 uncultured Rikenellaceae bacterium
TAAAAGTAAAAAGATAAAAGTAAAAAGATAAAAGTAAAAAGATAAAAGTAAAAAGTAAAAATTATAATGCTGATTATTAAAGATTTACATGCTGCTATTGACGGGAAGCTAATCCTGAAAGGTATCAGTATTGAAGTTAAGCCCGGTGAGATACATGCTATTATGGGACCAAACGGTTCGGGTAAAAGTACTCTTGCAGCGGTTCTTGCAGGTAGGGAATTAGTTGAGGTAACCGAAGGGACTGTAACTTATGAAGGGAAAAACTTGCTGGAAATGGCTCCCGAGGACCGGTCGAAAGAAGGTATTTTCCTGGGGTTCCAGTACCCTATCGAAATACCAGGGGTGAGTATGGTTAACTTCATGAAAACAGCAGTCAATGAGCACAGGAAACATAAAGGCCTGGAACCTCTTTCTGCGTCGGAATTTCTGAAACTTATGCGTGAGAAAAAAGAGCTGGTTGAGATAGATTCCAAACTGGCCAACAGGTCTGTTAATGAGGGTTTTTCAGGTGGAGAAAAGAAGAAAAACGAAATATTTCAGATGTCTATGCTCGAACCGAAACTGGCAATTCTTGATGAGACCGATTCAGGTCTTGATATTGATGCTCTCAAAATTGTCGCTAACGGTGTCAATAAGCTTAAAAGACCTGATAATGCAACAATAGTTATTACTCATTACCAGAGACTTCTTGATTATATTGTTCCCGATGTTGTACATGTACTGTATGATGGCAGAATAGTCAAAACAGCCGGGAAAGAACTGGCTCTTGAACTTGAAGCAAAAGGATATGACTGGATAAAACAGAGTGTTGAAAAGAATGAACTGTCATGAATGATCTTTACGAAAGCTCAGGCCGTTATTTAAGCCTTTATGATGATAACATAAAGAGGATATCGGAAAATTCTGCTCCCTTTATTAACTCATTTCGTGAAGAGGCAATTGCTAACTTTGTTAAAACAGGAATCCCAACACGGAAAAATGAAGCTTACAAATATACAAACCTGGATGCCTGGTTTAAGCACGAATATAAAAACTATTTTATTCCTGATAAATCAGATTTTGAGAAAGCAGAGGAATTCAGATGCGATGTCACAGATCTTGATACATATGGGATAGTCCTTCTTAATGGCTTTTATCCGACAATAAACGGCAAATTAAGGGAACTGCCCGGCGGCATACAGATTGGCAGCCTTAACGAAGCTGCAAAAAAATTCAACGGCAGAATCGAAAAACATTATGGAAAATATCTAAACGGAAACAATGACGGGCTGGTTCATCTTAATACAGCCATGGCCTCCGACGGGGTTTTTATATATGTCCCTGCAGGAACGGCTCTTAACAGGCCGGTACAGGTAGTCAACCTTGTCCAGTCTGATAAGGATATGTTCAACCAGCACCGTAATCTTATAATTGTTGAAGATAATGCCGATTTCACACTTATAATATGCGACCACACACTCTCTCCTAACAAATTCCTTACAAATGCTGTCACTGAAGTATTTGTTGGCGAAAATGCTCATTTCGATATTATGCGAGTACAGAATGAGCACAATAATGCATGCAAGATCACACATACCTTTATTCATCAGGAAAAGAACAGCAGTGTATCTTCAAATAACATAACACTTCACGGAGGACTCGTCCGTAACAACACTTATCACTATCTTGGCGGTGAAGGAGCCGAAAGCAATTCGTACGGATTGTTTCTTGTCGATAAATGGCAGCACGTGGATAATTATGTGAATGTCGACCATGTATTCCCGAACTGTAAAAGTAACCAGTTGTTCAAGGGTGTTCTGGATGAAATGGCAACAGGAGCCTTCAATGGAAAGATATATGTGCACAAGGATGCCCAGGGAACAGTGGCTTACCAGAAAAACAATAATATTCTGCTCACTGACGATGCAAAAATGGACACAAAACCGCAGCTTGAAATATATGCCAATGATGTCAAATGCAGTCATGGTGCCACGGTTGGCAGACTCAATGATGATGCACTGTTCTATATGCAGTCAAGGGGAATAAGCAAACGTGAAGCATTACTGATGCTAATGTTCGGATTTGCACATGAAGTGATACGCAATATCAAAGTGAAAGCCCTGCAGGAAAGAATGGACAACCTTGTAATGCAGCGCCTGAAAGGAGAACTGTCACGCTGTGCCATCTGCATGGTTAAATGCGGTAATATGTAATATTTTGAAAAGTATCTCAGAAATAAGAGCCGATTTCCCGATACTTGGGAGGAAAGTATATGATAAACCGCTTATATATTTCGATAATAGTGCCACAACACAGAAACCTCTGTCTGTGATAAACGCTGTAAATGAGGTGTTTACAACCTATAACAGCAATATACACCGGGGAGTGCATGCCTTGAGCGATCAGGCATCGGAAAAGTATGAAGAGGCAAGGGAAAAGGTACGCTCTTTCATAAATGCTCAGCGGAAAGAAGAAATTATTTTTACATCAGGAACAACAGGTTCAATAAACGGTATTGCATTTTCATTCGGTGAACGATATATAAAGAACGGAGACGAGATCATTATAAGCCACCTTGAACACCATGCCAATATTGTACCGTGGCAGATGATGTGCGCGCGTAAAGGAGTAAAGATCCGTGTGATACCGGTAAATGATAACGGTGAGATACTTTTTGATGAATACCTTAAGCTCCTCTCTCCAAAAACGAAGATTGTTGCCGTTACACAGGTATCTAATGCATTGGGAACGATTCTTCCTGTAAAAAGGATCATCGAAGCCGCTCATTCAATGGATATACCTGTGCTTGTTGATGGTGCCCAGGGTATTCAGCACGGACTGGTTGATGTTACTGATATGGATTGTGACTTTTACGTTTTTTCAGGCCATAAGATATACGCTCCAACAGGAATAGGTGTGTTGTATGGCAAAGAAAAATGGCTTTCTGAACTTCCGCCATACAAGGGCGGCGGCGACATGGTGGCAAATGTGACATTTGAAAAAACCACCTTTAATGAGCTTCCGTTTAAATTTGAAGCAGGTACAACAAATTTTGCAGGTGCCATAGGCCTTGGAGCCGCTATTGATTATGTACAGTCTATTGGCCTGAAGGATATCGAAAAAAGAGAATGGGAGCTTCTTGCCTATGCAACGGAAAGACTCGCTGCAATCAAAGAACTGAAAATATACGGGATCTCCGACAGGAAGATACCGGTTATATCATTCCTGCTTGAAAATATTCACCAGTATGATACGGGAATGGTTCTCGATAAACTGGGCATTGCCGTTCGAACCGGTACCCATTGCGCCCAGCCGATAATGGAACGTTTCGGTATTGAAGGAACCGTCAGAGCATCAATGTGTTTTTATAACACCAGGGAAGAGATTGAAACTCTTGGCACGGGAATTGAAAAGGTGCTGAAGATGTTTTCAAAATAGATAAAATGTCAGTTAACGAAGTTCAGGATACTATCATTGATGAGTTTTCAGCTTTTGAAGACTGGATGGATAAATACGATCTGCTGATAGATTTTGGTAAAGAACTGCCCGACATTGATCCCCTATTCAAAGTGCAGGATTACCTGATTGATGGCTGCCAGTCAAAAGTGTGGCTTCATCCGGAATTTAACGGCAGCAAAATCAAATTCACTGCCGATAGTGATGCATTAATTACACGGGGCATCATTGCACTCCTGATAAAAATCCTTACTGACCGCACACCCGATGAAATAATCTCAGCTGATCTGTATTTCATCGACAGGATAGGATTGAAGCAGAACCTCTCACCAACAAGATCGAACGGCCTCTTATCAATGATCAGGCAGATGAAACTGTATGCAATGGCATATAAGGCAACAGGCGACAGGCATGAGGTAGCCGGCGACAGGAAAAATTAAAATGAATTATCAGGAAAAACTATGGATGCTTCTGAACAACTTGAGATAGAAACCAGGATAACGGGAGTACTTAAAAGCATTTATGACCCTGAGATTCCTGTTAATATTTACGACCTTGGCCTGGTTTACAATATTGAGGTTGATGATGACAATATAGCTCATATTCTGATGACTCTTACTGCACCCAACTGCCCTATGGCAGATCAGCTTATCGAGGAGGTAAAATATAAGGTGATGGGTACAAAAGGAGTGAAAGAGTGTGATATTAAACTTACTTTCAATCCTCCCTGGGATAAAAGTATGCTGAGCGATGAAGCAAAACTCGAGCTTGGGTTTCTTTAATAAACAGCAATGGGAAAGGCAAAGAATAAAAATCTGTCTGACCTTATTAAAGCGAAAGCTTTTAAACTTGGATTTGATATCTGCGGCATAGCAAGGGTTCGAGCGCTTACGGATCACGGATCTGTATTAAAAGCCTGGCTTAAAGCCGGTATGAATGATAAGATGGGCTATCTTGAAAGGGAGCCGGAAAAAAGATTTAATCCGGAACTCGTATTCCCGGATACAAAATCGCTGGTAGTAACAGGGATCAGCTATTATTCAGAAATTAAACAGAAAGAAAAAGGAGTTCCCATCCTTTCAAGATATACATACGGCACTGACTATCATGATGTCATTATTCCAAAGCTTGAAAAACTGCTGGCATTTGTGAAACAGGCACTTCCGGATACTGAAGGGGAAGCGTTTTCCGATACAGGATTTCTTCATGAAAAATCCTGGATCAGTGAAGCAGGTCTGGGCTGGCAGGGCCGTCATTCAATAATGATTAACAAAGAGATCGGTTCGTACTTTTTCATAGGCATTCTTATGCTGAATATCGAATTGGATTACAATGAACCATTCAAAAGTGATTGCTGTGGTAATTGCAGATTATGCATTGATGCTTGTCCGACCAGTGCAATAAATGATAACAGGACCATTGATGCCCGGAAATGTATTTCGAACCTGACTATTGAGAACAGGGGACCAATACCTGAAGAGATTGTTCCGAAACTGGGAGGGAGAGTATATGGTTGTGACAGGTGCCAGGAGGTATGCCCCTGGAATAAAAACTTAAAACCAAATTCTCATCCGGAATTCATAATTGATGAAAAGATAGCAGGAATGAACCGTAAAGAATGGAAATCACTTACAGAAGATCAATTTAAGAAGCTCTTTAAAAAGACTGCTCTCAGCAGGATAAAATACGATGATTTTAAGAGAAACATTTCAGACGCACTGAAGTCCACTGGTTATCAATAATATTTGATTTTCCAGTCTGTGGTCCTCTGTTTGACTGAAAGTGCCGGTATAAATACATTATTTATCTTTAATAACAGTAACAACTACCTCTCTCCGGCTTCTTGGCCCGTCAAACTCACAGAAAAAAATATTCTGCCATGTCGACAGTCCTGCTTTCCCGTTTACAACCGGTATTGTTTCCGATGCACCGATAAGTCCTGCCTTAAGATGTGAATCACCATTATTGTCCTGGCGATCATGCTCCCAGATACCCGGTGGAATTAACCTGTTAAGCAGGGTAATAACATCATTCTGAACCGACTGGTCCCAGTTTTCCTGAATCATTATCGCGGCAGTCGATCCCCTTGCATATACCGACGCGATCCCATTACTGACATTGCTTTCCATGATTACTTCCTGTACATTTGAGGTAATATCGTACAG
>CAZWZQ010000046.1:5700-19960 GCA_964638955.1 uncultured Rikenellaceae bacterium
TACTGACATTGCTTTCCATGATTACTTCCTGTACATTTGAGGTAATATCGTACAGACCGTATTTTTTGTCTGTCCTGAGTGTAATTATCTTTTGCATGGTTGTTTTATTGATAAAATTAGTATATGTTTTTTACCTTGCTGTCAAAATTACGTCTTATTATTAGAAAACATAAAGGATCTTGATTGATCATAATATAATAGAAGAGTGCAGGAAAGGGAATCTGAGCTATTTCAGGGAACTGGTGGGAATAACCTCTCCTTTTGCATTCTCGGTAGCTTTAAGGATGCTCGGTGATGAAGAACTGGCAAAGGACATTGTACAGGAAACAATGATTACAATGTGGCAGAAGATAGGAAAAATAAAATCCGCAAGTTCTTATAAAATGTGGTTATACCGGATAGTCATCAATAAGTGTTACGATCAGTTGCGAAGAAAAAAGAAGATTAATGAATACAAATTTGATGAATCAGGATGGGCATTCATTTCAAATCACATATCAGAAGAGTCTGTCAGTGAGATGGAAAACAGCGAAACAGCCCGGGTTATAAAAATCCTGACAGAGAGCTTGAGCCCGAAACAAAAAGCTGTCTTTGTTCTGTGCGATCTGGAAGAGATGACACTGGATGAGACATCTTTCATAACCGGGATGAATAAAGTAAATATTAAGGCAAACCTGCATTATGCAAGGGTGAAAATAAATGTTATGATTAAAAGATACATCTGAAATGAAAAGGGAAGAGGCAAAATATGATAAGATCCTGGATATCCTGAAAAGATCCAAACCTGTTTTACAAAATACCAGTGACCTGGAAGAGAATGTCATGAACATGATCATGCAGGAACAGAAGAAAAATGACAGATCCTTCAATGTTCTTGATTTCATTTTCGGATGGGTATATATTGGATGGGTAAGAAGATCTCTTATCGCCGCCTCACTGATCCTTATTATTGTATTCTCATGCCAGCAGACTATAATCCTGAAAAGGATCAATAATCTGGATAACCGGGCAATATTTATTGAAGATCAAATAGTTACAGGATCAGCAGATAATGCAGGAAGAACACTGTTTTACAGATTATCAGGACAGAAACTGCCTTCAAAGGGCATTACAATATCTGAAAAACAACTTGACCAGATTATGAATTCATACAACGAACTTGAGGAGAAGTACAGGGACCTTATCAAACTGATCGAGGAGGATCCTGAATTAAAAAATTATGTGGAAAGCAAGCTGAATGAAAAAAGTAAAAAGAAATTAAATCTATAACATCATGAAAAGAAAATCAATTAAAACAGTAGTCTCTATATTGCTCTTTACGGTAACATCATGCGGTGAACCGGAGACAATAGTAACAAATATCGTGCATCCCGACGGATCAGTAACGCGGAACCTTGAGATGAGAAGCGAGGGTAGCGAAATTGAAATATCTGATATCCAGGTGCCCTTCGACTCAACATGGATTGTCAGAGACTCTATTGAGATAGATGAAGACGGAGATACAACATGGATAAAACGAGCTGAAAAATTCTTTGCAAATGTGGATGAGATAAACAGGGATTATATGGCCGACAGCAGTGCTAACAGAGTGACTAAACGAAGAACAGAATTCACAAAAAAATTCAAATGGTTCAATACCGAATACAGATTTGCCGAAATTATTGAAAATACCATGTCAAACGGATATCCAGTTTCGGATTTTCTGAATGAGGAAGAACTTGACTGGTTCTATTCACCTGAAAATGTAACTATTGACAAATTATCAGGTCCTGACAGTTCGAAATATATAGCATTAAGTGACACCGTAGATGCTAAGACAGATAGATGGATTTATAAAAGTCTTGTCTCGGAATGGATAGCAAAATTTAAGGAACTGGCTAGTGGGAAACCAGAATTAGATGAGACTGTTGAGAAATTAAAAGAAAAAGAAGAAATGGTTGCCAGAATGATAATAGAAAATAATGAAAAATTTGACAGTCTCTGGTCAAACGGTATAATCCTGACAGAGTTGATTGGAGAAGAGAATGCCCAGAGATTCCAGGAAGAGGCTGACTCGGCAGCAGATATTGCCGGTGACTGCGTGTTGATAGATTTTGTGCCTTACACACTCAGCATCATAATGCCCGGAGAAACAATCGGGACAAACGGATTTATCGATTCAACTAAAGTTCTGTTATGGCCGACAAATTCCAGCTTTTTTCTTACTGAACCATACGTGATGTACGCAGAGTCGAAAACCCCAAACAAATGGGCATGGGTCTTTTCAGGCATTTTCCTGCTTTTTGTACTTGCCGGAATAATTTTCAGGGTAATAAAAAAATAATATAGTAAGGACGTAGCATGCTACGCCCTTGCAATATAACCTGCCCAAATCTAAAAAATGAGTATTATACCGGATAATCCTTAAGTATTTGCATAAGCTTCTGACGTGTAAAGAAAATACGGCTTTTAACCGTTCCAATCTTTAATCCAAGTTCATAAGCGATCTCCCTGTATTTGTAACCCTCAATATGCATCCTGAAGGGGATCCTGAATTCATCTTCGAGTGAATTTATAGCTCTTTCAATCTCACCTTCGGAATAATTCGATTCGGGTGAAATACTCCCTTTATCATTGGGCTGATTAATATAATAGAGATTCTGAGTGCCGTCAATAATTGTATTTTCCTTTATATTTCGCCTGTAATTGTTTATAAAGGTGTTTTTCATAATCGTAAAGACCCAGGCCTTCAGATTTGTGTAATCAACAAATTTATCCTTATTGGTTATTGCTTTCAGATAAGTATCCTGAACAAGATCAAGAGCAGTGTCATGATCAGAAGTAAGACTCATGGCAAACCTTTGAAGATTGGGCTTCATTCCGATTAAATTGCTGTTGAATTCAAATGTTGTCATAGCTCTTAAATTTTAATTGGAACAAATTTATACAAACAAAATAAGATATACAAATCTTAATATCTTAAAATCTTAATATTTCAGCCTGATTCTAAATAATATCATTTTGTAAAAATAATAAAAAGAGGAGGTTATATGTGATTTGAAGACTGGAATACAAATTACATCTAAATAACAGTTTATAATAAAAAACTTCCGGGAAGCAACTTTAAGAAGATATTACTGTAAATAGAGGAGATAAATCAGATCAACTTTACTATTTTTAAGGAAAAAAGTATGGAATACAGTATAAAGCTTAAGAACAACCGGGTTTTGAGAGGGTTTATATCAATTCCTTCAGATACTATTCGTGCCAATATTATATTAATACACGGGTTGGGAGGGCATATCCGTCGTTACGAAAAGTGGGTTGCAATGTTTAACAGCCTCTTACATTGTGCCATGAGTGCAGGCACTTATTCGCCGGCAAATGACCGGGAATTAAAAACAGCGCTTCTTCTGATGCATGGTTCGGATGATCAGATCTGTTCCGCTGAAGGAAGCCGCCAGTTTGCTTCCGGTACATCTTTAGTTGATCTTAAAATATGGGAAGGGGGATATCATGAGCTTCACAATGAGACTTTTAAGAATGATGTGTTTGCTTACCTGATTAACTGGATAAACAATAGACTTGCCTGATTAATTTGAGGACAATGGAACTGAGAACGACATTCAGCATATCACCTTCAGAGATAAAGATCACTTATGACGACAAGGTAGTTTTTATCGGTTCCTGCTTTGCTACCTCAATAGGCAGGCAATTTGAACTGGGGCATCTGTCAGTATTGATAAATCCGGCAGGTACTGTATATAATCCGGTATCGGTATGCAATACTCTTGATAAAATTACATACGGAATTCCATCTACTCAGGAGGATCTTTACAATAGGAATGGAACCTGGCTGAGTTTCGACCACCATACCGATTTTACCTCTGAAGATCCGGAGGAATTACTGATAACCATCAATGAAAGGTCAAAAAAGGCACTGGAATTCATGTCCGGAGCAAGCTTTCTTTTCGTCACTTTTGGTACCGCAGGGATCTACAGGTGGAAAGAGACAGGTAAGATTGTCTCTAATTGTCATAAGCTGCCGGCTGCGCTTTTTACACAGGAACTGCTGACCGTAAATGAAATAGTTGACCTGTGGGATGTTCAACTTAACAGGCTTAATACACTCTTTCCTGATTTAAAGGTAGTATTCACAATTAGTCCTGTCAGGCATTGGAAAGACAGTGCCCATGGTAACCAGGTGAGTAAATCGGTACTTTTTCTGGCCGTTGAAGAGCTTTTAAAACATTCTTCAAGGCCCGGATATTTCCCTGCTTATGAGCTTGTTATGGATGATCTCCGTGATTACCGCTTCTACGATGATGATATGCTTCATCTCTCAGCAGCAGCCGTGGAGTATATAT
The DNA here is from genome assembly GCA_964638955.1 of uncultured Rikenellaceae bacterium. Taxonomy (GTDB): domain Bacteria; phylum Bacteroidota; class Bacteroidia; order Bacteroidales; family VadinHA17; genus LD21. The sequence continues at coordinate 10,047 of CAZWZQ010000046.1, forward strand.
GGAACGCATTTTCAGACTGTTATTTTGACACCGATACCAGTGATCTGTACAGGGAGATAGCTAAAATAACCAAAGCAATGTCGCATCGCATTCATTCAGGTTCAACTCAAAATCTGAAAACATTTGCAGAAACAATGCTGAAAAAGATTGATACCATAATCGCAAGAAAACCGTCATTAAGCTTCATTTCCGAAAAGAAATATTTTACGGATCTCATTAATCTTTAAAATATAATTACCTGTTGAAGCTTTTCTTGAACAATTAAAAACTATTATTGTTTGTAGAGTAAAAATATCAGGTCTTACCACAACCCTGCATATTGCTGACCCGGTTCTGGTCAGGGTAAAATAAGCAGGTTATCGTAGTTCATTAATATAACTAATAAACCCTGCCGGATCTCTGGTGATGGCAAGTTTATCAGAATAATCTTGTTCAGTTTCTCCCGGTGAATCGGCTATAATTATTTTTTTGATCATCAGCGATTTACCCAGATTTTTAAAATAAGAGATTTTTTTTGCGGCAAAGCCAAAAGAACTGGAATTGACAATAAGATAATCAAATGGTTTAATCTTATATATTTCTATGACTTCTGATGCAGGAAGAATACCCCCGGTAAAAATTACATCAAAACCGCGCTTTTTCAGAATATACTTGTAAAATAAGAAATTAATATCTGTTGTAAGGTTCTCTGAAGTATTTATCATTGCCACGGTTGAATTGTCTTTACCTGAAGGTGCAGGCAGTTTATTATCTTCAATAATTATAATCTGACTGATAATATTTCTGATAAACTGTTCCTGTGCTCTTGACAAACTACCTGTCTGCCAGAGGATTCTTGCCTTTTCAAGCAATGGGTGGAAATATCTTGTATAGGCTTGTTCAATACCAGGCTCTTTTAAATATAGAGTAAGAGCCTCTTTGAAATGTTCCTCGTTAAACTTTATGGCAGACATAAGAATCTTACCTGTCTGAAAATTCTGGTCTGAGTCATCTTTCCTGCTGCTTACCTTCATCACCTGATGTGTAAGTTCATCATCATTAAGGCGGGCAATCCGTGATATTTTATAACCATTCCTGTTAAGATATGAAACATTCAATATCTTTTTCAGGTCCGATTCATTGTAAGTTCTTATGTTTGAATCAGTTCTGTCTGGTTCAAGAACATTGTACCTCTTTTCCCAGATCCTTATGGTATGAGCTTTAATCCCTGAAAAGTTCTCGAGATCCCTGATTGAAAAAACACTGTTTCCTTCTTCCATGGCTGAAAAATGATATATATCGTAATTCAGGATAATCCCTTTGTAATAATAAACAACCGGATGATAGTTATTGTTTACTAAATGCCGGAGATAACCCTTAAAATTATATTTGACTGCGGAAAATTCCCCCGAATATCCGCTTTATTACTACTTAAAATCTTATTTTATTCAGATTGTTCAATCATTATCTTCTTAACGACTCTGGAATTATCGTTGAAAATGATCGTCACAAGGTACATTCCCCTTTGCGGGTTATCGAGAACAATCTTTATTAAAGTCAGAGGATTATTGTATTTAGCTCTGAATATGTCCTGCCCGATTATATTGGTGATCTTCACAAATGAGATCTCCTTATCGCTTTTGATCGTAAAGCGGTTTTCCCTGACGGGTACAGGATAAATATTAATATTTACATTTGAAGCCTCAGCTAATGCATGCTTCCTTATTTCGGGTGAAGTATAATTAACAGTATCCTTCTGTGCCTGAAGGTTTATGGTATAAATGAGCAGAAAAATAAAGAGGAGACTCTTTTTCATAGATACCGTTTTTATTTCTATATCAAAAATTGTGCTAAAGTTAATTATTTTTCATTGAAATTGTTCGGGGTGTGCCAATACCCTCTGTAAATCGTCAGTTGTATCAATGCTTATACTCTCCCAATCTGTGATTGCAGTACGAATCCTGAATCCGTTTTCGATCCATCTGTTTTGTTCAAGTGATTCAGCCTTTTCAAGGGAGCTCTCAGGCAGTTTTGTTATTTTCTTAAGGGTGGCGGTTCTGTATGCGTAGATACCGATATGTTTTAAAAAAACATGGTTTTTTGACCATTCAGATGGTTTGCAATCCCTTATAAACGGGATTGCAGCTCTGCTGAAGTAAATAGCATTTCCTTCTGAATCAAGTATAACCTTTGGATTGTTAGGATTAGAGATATCCTCTCCCGCCGCTGTTTTTCTTACAAGAGTGGCAATTTCAACCCTGTGGTCCTCGAAGCATGATTTCAGAAGGTTTATCTGTTCCGGTTTAATAAAAGGTTCATCGCCCTGTATGTTTACCACTACATCAATTATTTTACCTGTTTGTTCCATGATACTGTCAATTGCCTCTGCACAGCGGTCAGTACCGCTATAATGCTCAGAGGAGGTCATTACAGCATTGCCGCCAAATTTAAGTACTGCGTCATGAATCCTCATGTCGTCGGTTGCTACAAAGACTATATCAAGAGATCTGGATGCCTGTTCATAAACTCGCTGGACCATTGTTTTGTCACCAATCATTGCAAGAGGCTTGCCCGGAAATCTTTTTGAGGCGTAACGTGCCGGGATAATACCGGCAAACTGATAGTATTTCATATAGCGAATTTACGAAAAATGCATTTCCCAATGTTTTAAAAAAATCTTAAATTCGCACATTCGTTAAAGAGTATATGAAAGATCTTCAAAATATTAAACAGAGATTTGGCATTATCGGTAATTATGAGGGTCTCAACCGGGCAATTGACATTGCGGTCCAGGTTGCACCGACTGACCTTTCCGTCCTGATCACAGGGGAGAGCGGGACCGGGAAAGAGGTATTTCCTCAGGTGATACATAACCATAGCGTCAGGAAACATGGACCCTATATTGCTGTAAACTGTGGTGCTATTCCTGAAGGGACAATTGATTCAGAATTATTTGGACACGAAAAAGGTTCATTTACAGGGGCTACGGATAGCAGAAAAGGATATTTTGAAGTCGCCGACAAAGGAACAATCTTCCTGGATGAAGTGGCTGAACTGCCATTGTCAACACAGGTCAGACTCCTGAGAGTACTCGAAATGGGAGAATTTATAAGGGTAGGCTCTTCAAAAGTACAGAAAACGAATGTACGGGTGATCGCTGCCAGCAATATAGATGTTGAAAAAGCTATTGAAAAAGGGCGCTTCAGAGAAGATCTCTTCTACAGGCTCAATACCGTTCCTATAAGAATACCCTCACTTAGAGACAGGGGAGATGATATTTTTCTTCTGTTCAGGAAATTTGCAGTAGATTTTGCTGAAAAATACAGGATGCCTGCTATCCGGCTTGATTCGGAAGCAAAAAATATTTTAACGAATTATTCCTGGCCCGGTAATGTCAGACAACTGAAAAATATCACTGAGCAAATCTCAATAATTGAAAGGGACCGTGAGATAAAAGCTATTGTTTTAAAAACTTATCTTCCTGATTATGATGGAGTAAAGCTTCCAGCAGTAATAAAAAAGGATGATGAAAAATCATTCTCTTCCGAGCGGGAGATATTGTATAAGATCCTTTTCGACATGAAAAGCGATATGAACGACCTTAAAAAACTGGTATTTAATCTCTTGCAACGGGGAGAAGTAGATGTTGCATTTGATGAGTCAAACACACGGGTCATTAAAAATCTTTTCAGGGAAGCAGGTGAAAATATAGTATCGAATATCAAGGATGAAACAGAGGCAGATATTGCACTCAGGAAGGAGCGGGAGGATATACAGGATACTGAGGAAATAGTTGAAGAATCTCTGTCACTGGCCGATAAAGAGGTTGAAATGATAAAGAAAGCCCTCGAAAAATTTAATGGGAAACGTAAACTGGCAGCTAATGAGCTGGGTATTTCTGAAAGGACCCTCTACCGAAAGATTAAGGAATATGGTATTGAAATGTAATATAAGAATTATCCGGCCCAACAAGATCATTTTGTTATTTATACTTGCTGCCGGCATCCTCATTATGAATGGATGTAAGATAAGTTATTCATTTACAGGTGCCAGCATATCACCAGAAGTGAAAACGATAAGCATACAGTATTTTCAGAACAGAGCTGACCTGGTACAACCCAACCTCAGCCAGTATATTACCGATGCTTTAATAGATAAATGTAAGGCACAAACAAACCTCAGCGTGGTTAATGGTATAGGAGATGTGAATTTTGAGGGAGAGATTACCGGGTATAATACACGGCCTTCAACAGTAGCTGCTGATGCACGGGCAGCTACAAACAGGTTTACAATAACTGTAAAGGTGAAATTTACTAACGCCGTGGATCCTGAGTTAAGTTATGATCAATCCTTTTCACGTTATGAGGATTATGACAGTAGTAGCAATCTGAGCGACGTTGAGGATGAGCTTTCAGTCAAAATTGTGGAATTCCTGGTTGAAGATATATTCAATAAGGCATTTGTGAACTGGTAATAAACATGAACAGAAGCGATTTCCTGAAAATGATTAAGAATGCCGGTCCGTCAGATCGTCAGGCAACGGGAGAGGTAAATGAGATAATCGAGATTTTCCCCTATTGTCAGAGCGCTTATATGTTATTATTAAAAGGGCTGCAAAATACTTCTGATGTCAGATTCGAAAACCAGCTCAGGAGATCCGCCATGCGTATTGCCGACCGTGAGGTGTTATATTATTTTCTTAAAGAAGAAAAAGAGGTTAAGAAGGAACCGGAACCTGAAATACAGTCTCAAGATTTATCAGATAATGCTGTGCCTGACAGCCAGCAGGTTGTGATAGAAACAGCAAAGAACAGTGAGGATCTGATAAATGAAATAGAAAAGAGCGAGAGGGAAGGAATGCCGGAAGAAACCAGAGAAGATGAACTTCACTCCGGACAAAGGCCTGTATTCATTCATACCGAATCGGATAACGGAGATTCAGCAGCCTCCCTGTTTTTCCTCGATGATGAATCAGAAACTGAAGAGGAAAAGGTAGTATTCATGGATCCCGGATTTTCGGTTCCCGAGGAGGAAGAGATACTGCTGGAGCTGGATACTGAGAACCATATAACTTCATCGGATGAAGAAAGAGTGAAGGAGGAGCAGCATTATGTAGAAGAAGAAGAACAGTTCGGCATGAAACAAAAACAGTCGGAACTGATCGATAAATTCATTCTTGCCAACCCAAGGATTGAACCTGCCAGAGAAAAATCTGAAGCACCACAGGAGGACATTTCAAAACCCTTCATAGAAGAAAGGGGAGAATTTGTGACAGAAACGCTTGCAAAAATATATACCAGTCAGGGTTATTACTCAAGGGCTATAGATATTTTTGAGAAATTAAGTTTGAAATTTCCGGAAAAAAGCAGTTACTTTGCATCTCAAATTGAAAAGGTGAAAGAGTTAATAAAAAAATAGCCAGATGGGAATTTATATTTTTGTTTCGGTTTTAGTTATCATAGCCTGTATTCTTCAGGTACTTATTGTCCTCGTTCAGAATTCCAAGGGAGGCGGTCTTGCTGCCAATTTTACATCGACAGGACAGTCGATGGGGATACGTAAAACATCCGATTTCCTTGAGAAATCGACCTGGACTCTTGCCGGAGCGATACTGCTGCTCTGTGTTGTTGCCACGGCATCAATACCACGCGGCGATACTTCTGAACGTTCAAGAATTCAGAACCAGATTGATAACGCTGTGGATCCTAACGCAATACCTACACTTCCTACTGCAGTTCCACCGGGCACATCCACTCCTTCGACCGGTCAGGAGCAATCGGAAGAATAGTAATATATAGCGTGAAAGATATCAAAAGTGTCAGTTTGTCATATACTGACACTTTTTATTTGCTTAATGTCATATTTCCTGGTTTGGCATAGAATATGTTAAAGAGGCAATCGGCTAAAGAAGTCTAACTTTAAAACTAAATAGAAATGGCACAATTAAAAGGTAAAATTCTGGCAGGAAAGGTTCTCGTTAAACCCGACGAAGCTGAAGCTAAAACTGCCAGCGGGATTATTATTCCTGATTCTGCAAAAGAGAAACCCCGTCAGGGAAAAATAATGCTCGTGGGAGCATCAAAAAAAGATGAGGAGATGGAAGTCAAAAAAGGTGACATTGTCCTTTATGGTAAATATTCAGGACAGGAACTTACTATTGATGGAGAAGACTATCTGCTTATCTCACAATCAGATATTCTTTTTATAGCTTAATTTAAAAACCAAAAAATCTATACATTATGGGAAAAGAGATTAAATATAATATTGATGCAAGAGCCCTTCTTAAAGAGGGTGTTGATAAGCTGTCTGATGCAGTAAAGGTAACACTTGGACCGAAAGGCCGTAATGTTGTACTGGAGAAAAAATTTGGAGCCCCGCTGGTTTCAAAAGACGGTGTAACAGTAGCAAAAGAAATAGACCTGTCAGATCCCTTTGAAAATATGGGTGCTCAAATGGTTAAGGAGGTTGCTTCAAAAACCGGAGAAATTGCAGGTGACGGAACAACAACAGCAACAGTGCTTGCCCAGTCAATAATCAATGTAGGTCTTAAGAATGTAACGGCAGGAGCAAACCCCATGGATATTAAAAGAGGTATTGACAAAGCCGTGGAAAAAGTAATAAAACATCTTGCTTCGCAGGCACAGGTAATAGGTGACGATCTTGATAAGATTGAACAGGTCGCCAGGGTCTCGGCAAATGATGATAAGGAGATAGGTAAGCTGATTGCCGAGGCAATGAGCAAGGTACATAAGGAGGGTGTTATAACCGTTGAGGAATCAAAAGGTACAACAACATCTGTTGAAGTTGTGGAAGGTATGCAGTTCGACCGCGGATACATTTCTGCCTATTTTGTAACGGATGCTGAAAAAATGGAGACAGAACTGGAAAATCCCCAGATTCTTATTTATGATAAGAAAGTCTCTACAATGAAGGATATGCTGCCAATACTTGAATCATCGGCTCAAACCGGTCATCCCTTACTTATCATTGCAGAGGATATTGAAGGTGAGGCTCTTGCTACACTGGTTGTGAACAGACTTCGCGGTTCACTGAAAGTGTGTGCAGTTAAAGCTCCGGGTTTTGGTGACAGAAGGAAAGAGATGCTGGAAGATATTGCCATCCTGACAGGTGGAACCGTTATCTCAGAAGAAAAAGGCCTGAAACTCGAACATGCTACACTCGATATGCTGGGAACAGCTGAAAAAATAGCCGTAAATAAGGAAAATACAACAATAGTAAATGGTGCCGGCGATAAAGAAATGATCAAAGCCCGTATAGGACAGATCAAACAGCAGATAAGCACCACTACATCAGATTATGATAAGGAAAAGCTCCAGGAACGACTTGCCAAGCTTTCCGGCGGAGTTGCAGTTCTTTATATAGGTGCTGCCTCGGAAGTTGAGATGAAAGAGAAGAAGGACCGCGTCGACGATTCATTGCATGCAACACGTGCTGCAATTGAGGAGGGCATAGTACCTGGTGGAGGTGTGGCGTATATCCGTGCTATTTCTGCTCTCAACAATCTTAAAGGAGACAATGAGGACCAGAATACCGGCATTGAAATTATCAAGCGTGCAATTGAAGAACCCTTACGTCAGATAGCTATTAATTCAGGAAAAGAGGGTGCAGTTGTTGCACAGACTGTGAAATCCGGGAAAGGTGATTATGGATATAACGCACAAACCGATAATTTCGAAAAACTCTATGCATCAGGGGTTATTGATCCTGTCAAAGTCGTCCGTGTTGCTCTTGAAAATGCAGCATCAGTTGCAGGAATGTTCCTGACCACAGAAGCTGTCGTTGTTGAGGAAAAAGAGGAGAATCCTCCGGTTCCACCCCAGGGAATGGGAGGCGGAATGCCGGGGATGATGTAATGCCCCCTGCCCCCTAAAGGGATTCGATAATATATATTTCCTGATGAAAACCGGGTACCAGACCCGGTTTTGTTTTTAATCCCCTTCAGGGGGTTGGGGGCATTTTTGATTTTTATATATTTGCACCTGATTTGGAATTAGCTCTCCTGATGAACAATATCCGTAATTTCTGTATCATCGCTCATATCGACCATGGCAAAAGTACCCTGGCCGACAGGCTTCTTGAAAAGACAAATACAATTGCGGAACGTGAATTCCATGATCAGGTTCTTGATAATATGGAACTGGAGAGAGAAAGAGGCATTACAATCAAGAGCCATGCAATACAGATGGAATACACTCACGAAGGAGAAAATTATTTCCTTAATCTTATTGACACACCCGGACATGTGGATTTTTCGTATGAAGTATCACGATCAATAGCTTCATGCGAAGGCGCTTTGCTTGTAATTGATGCAACACAGGGAATTCAGGCCCAGACAATTTCAAATCTTTACATGGCCATCGATCACAACCTCGAAATAATTCCGGTGATCAATAAGATGGATATGGCAAACGCGATGCCTGAAGAGGTTAAAGATCAGATAGTTGATCTTGTCGGATGTAGCCGGGATGATATTATTGAAGCCAGTGCTAAAACGGGAATGGGTGTTAACAGGATAATGGAGGATATTGTAAAGAAGGTACCTCCCCCCGGCGGCAATCCTGATGCACCTCTTCAGGCTCTTATATTTGATTCGGTCTTTAATTCATTCAGAGGCATAATTGCCTATTTCAAGATTATCAACGGGACAATACATAAATGGGACAGAGTAAAATTCGTAAGTACCGGGCATGAATATAATGCAGAAGAAATAGGTGTGCTGAAGCTTAAACAAAATCCAAGGGAGTTTTTGAGTGTCGGTAATGTGGGATATATTATTACAGGTGTTAAAATCTCCTCTGAAGTAAGGGTGGGAGATACTATAACACATGTAAAAAATCCGTGCGAAAAGGAAATTTCTGGTTTTGAAGAGGTTAAACCAATGGTTTTTGCCGGAATATACCCTGTTGATGCGGATGAATATGAGGATCTGAGAAACTCAATTGAAAAACTTCAGCTTAACGATGCATCACTGTCATTCATTCCTGAATCTTCGGCAGCTCTTGGTTTTGGTTTCAGATGCGGATTTCTGGGACTGCTCCATATGGAGATAATCCAGGAGCGTCTTGACAGGGAATTCGATATGGATGTCATTACGACTGTACCAAATGTTTCATTCAGGGTATTTACTACAAAAGGAGAGGTAATTGATGTACATAATCCTTCAGGCCTTCCCCCTCTTAATCATATAGAGCATATTGAAGAACCCTACATAATTGCCCAGGTAATAACATTATCAGATTATGTGGGAGCGATCATGAAATTATGCATTGACAAAAGAGGTACCCTGAAAAACCAGGTTTATCTTACAAGGGACAGAGTAGAATTAACTTTTAAAATGCCACTGTCAGAGATAGTTTTTGATTTTTACGACAAGCTGAAAAGTATCTCAAAAGGATATGCTTCATTCGATTACTATTACACATCATACCAGGAGGCTGATCTTGTAAGGCTCGATCTGCTTCTGAATGGTGAAATGGTTGACGCTCTTTCAACACTTATTTACAGGGGACATGCATACGATTTCGGACGTAAGATGTGTGTTAAGCTTAAGGAACTGATTCCGCGTCAGCAGTTTGATATAGCAATACAGGCTGCTATCGGCGCAAAGATCATAGCCCGTGAAACAGTTAAGGCAGTCAGAAAAGATGTTACAGCAAAATGTTATGGCGGAGATATAACCAGGAAAAGGAAACTGCTTGAAAAACAGAAGAAAGGGAAGAAAAGAATGCGGCAAATAGGGAATGTTGAAGTGCCGCAGAAGGCATTCCTGGCTGTTTTAAAACTGGATTAACATTTAATGTTTTATTCTGAAAATTTTTCAGGGAATGGTGTTGATTACTAAAAATATATTAAATTAGCCTTCAGATAACAGAGGGCAGATATTATAATATCAACCCTGATTATCTAACGTAACA
>CAZWZQ010000047.1:0-19902 GCA_964638955.1 uncultured Rikenellaceae bacterium
CATCATCGTATGCGCGTATATCAAGAAACCAGTTTTCTCCTTCGGTCTGAATTTCAACAGTTTTCGTATTACAACGATTAACTGCTTCATTATGAACACCAAAAACAGAATATATCTCATCTATCCGGCCCGATTCAACAGATCCAAACCTGATATTTGAACCAAGATCAATACTATCACTTACAATTCCGAGTCGTGAAGCAGTAATTATCTCCTTACCAGTGGCTTCAACTTTGTACAAAAGCTTCGAATCAGCGTCTTTGTATATTTCAGCACGGATTTTCCTGTCAGGACTATTAACCGAAATGGAATCAGAATTACTATCCTGAATCCCACATTTGTTAAATACGCAAAATATGCTTATTAAAAAGAATACTTTTTTTATTGAATTCATAGCCTGTTGTTTAAATATATCGAATTTAAAAACAAAACCGGAATTACCCAAATCAATTTTATTTAACCATCCTGCCTTCATATGTCATTTAAATAATGGCGGTAATGCTTCATAAAGATATTGCCTCCATCCTTCTCAATATCTTTAGTATATAAAATTGTTATACCATGAGCTTTTTAACTTTATTTCTTCTCTTCTTATCGCCTTCTCTTTTTGCGAAAATAATTGGCCTTAATCAGAAAATATTGATGACGTATCATAATTTTATTGACTATTTTTGTTCTAAAATAGATTCTTTATCATAAATTTATACGAGAAAGTTACCGTGAAAGTGAAATTAAAATGTATTGTTGTTTGTCGGATGATAATAAAGAATTAAAAGATAATAATAAGGCGAAGAGATTTTCTGAAGGAAAGAACCGGTTCATGCCACCCTTTAAATCCGACTTCCGGACTGGTGTGCATGACGCGTTCAGTTCGGACAACGGTGTTCACAGAACGCGGCCTGAATAACTACTATTATATTAACCAAAATCATAAATAATCATGAAAGGATACAAATCTGCAATAAATTCACTATATGTTGGATTTATGGCAATTTTAGCGCTGAATGCATCATGCTCTTCTTTTAATCAAAAATCATCTGATTCAAAGGAGATGGTCGTCTGGTATAATAAGCCTGCCGGAAATGTCTGGCTTGACGGACTATTTATCGGGAATGGTTACATGGGAGCCAATGTCTTTGGAAGAATACAAAATGAGCGGATTGCACTAAATGAATCCACCTTCTGGTCGGGAAAGCCTCATGATTATAACGATCCGGATGCATACAAATATTTCGAACAAATTAAGGATCTTGTCTTTGCTGATAAATTTGCTGAGGCAGAAGAACTGGTAAACGAGCATTTCTATGGTATACCTGCAGCGCAGCAGGCATACCAGCCTCTGGGAGATCTTCTCCTGGACTTCAAGATTACCGGCGATTCCATAAAAGATTACTATCGCGAACTGGATATGGAAACCGGTGTTGTCAAAATCTGCTATACTGATGGCAGCGTGAAGATGACACGCGATGTATTTATGTCATATCCCGACCATGTTATGGTCATGAAAGTATCGGCAGACAAACCCGGTAGTGTATCGGTTGAGGCAAAACTAAAGAGCCCTTTTATGGAAGAAACAATGACAAAAGACAACAGGTTAACTATAAACGGTATCTGGAGATATCTTCCCGAGACTGAAAGCTGGCTCATTGCAAAAGTTGAAGGAACCGGTCTCAGGTTTCAGACAGATCTTATTGTCCTTAATGAAAAAGGGACCCTGAAGGCAACCGATTCAAGCCTGGTTGTTTCCGATGCCAATTCCGTGACATTCATTCTTACCGCTGCAACAAGCTTTGTAAATTACATGGATATAAGTGGAGATCCTGCTGCCAGGTGTGAAAAAATACTGGCGGATGTAAAAGGTAAGGACTTCAATACATTAAAGAATACTCATCTGAATGATTTTGCCGGTATGATGAGCAGGGTTCATCTTAAAATAGGCGACCAGGCGATGAACGAAAAACCCACAGATGAAAGGATAGCCGATATTAAAGAAGGTCTGCCCGATCCGGATCTCCTGGCTAAAATATTTCAGTTCGGACGTTATATCCTGGCTTCAAGCAGCAGGTCAGGCAGCGAACCTGCTAATCTGCAGGCACGATGGAACCAGGATTTGCTTCCAAACTGGGGTAGTAAATATACCATCAACATCAACACTGAAATGAACTACTGGCCGGCTGAAGTAACAAACCTGTCAGAATGCCACATGCCGTTATTTGACCTGCTTAAGGATTTATCTGAAAACGGGGCAAAAACCGCAAAAGCTTATTACAATGCAAGAGGCTGGGTAGCACATCATAATACTGACCTATGGCGGGGCACTGCACCTGTTGATGCAGCACGCTATGGAATGTGGCCGGTTGGCGGTACCTGGCTCTGCCGGCATATATGGGAACATTATCTTTATACCGGGGATGTCGAATTCCTCAGAGAGTACTATCCAATAATGAAAGGATCAGCTCAGTTTCTTATAGATATCATGACTACAGAGCCCAAACATAACTGGCTGGTTACTCCCTTCTCAATGTCACCCGAGCAGGGATATTTTGTCAGTGAGGGGGCAAAAGAAGTATTCCTGTCATCCGGGACAACCATGAATATCGGCATGGTCAGGGATCTCTTCCCGCATTGCATTGAGGCAGAAAAAATATTGAACACAGATCAGGAGTTTGGTGCAAAGCTTGCTGAAGCTCTGGAAAAAATACCTCCCTACCTGATTGGGAAAGACGGCCTTCTCCAGGTATGGATCGAAGACTGGATCAGAGGTAACGAGGGGCATAATATGTCTGCAAACTTCGGCTTTTTCCCTGGCAATTCCATAACGTTACGTGGAAATCCCGAGATAGCTGAGGCAATCCGGAAATGGCTGGAACCCCGCCGTGTAGGAGGCGGATGGACAAGCGCCTGGGACATCTGCGACTGGGCCAGACTTGAAGATGGTGTAAAGACTGATACTGTTATTAAACAATTCTTCCTTGCAAGAACGGGCAGGGGTGGAATCGGGAATAATTTTCATAACACAGGCAGTAACCAGTCAGATGCCAACTTCGGATATACGGCAGGTGTTGCTGAATGCCTGTTGCAAAGCCATGCAGGAGAAATTTCCTTGCTACCCGCTTTACCTGTTAGCTGGAAGGATGGATCAGTAACCGGGCTATGGGCAAGAGGTGGATTTGAAGTTAATATTGAATGGAAGGATGGAAAACTGACTAAGGCTGAGATAAAGTCCCTGCTTGGTAATTCATGTGTGGTCAGGGCTAATGGAAAAACAAAAAATTACAGTCCCGCTAAAGGTGAAACAATTGTTATACAAGGCACTTAGCTTAAGGATTTAGGTTTTCTGAGGTTGAAACTTCTAATTTTAAGGAAAATGAAAAATAAGAATCTTTCCAGACGTCGGTTTGTTTTATCCGGAGGCATGGCGGCTACTTCCATCGCCATGTTTCCGGTCCGGGCTCAGGCAGAACACAATCAAGATAAGGTTGACGCTGATGTAAACAGACCCATAAAGCAGGAGAAACCGCCAGATGGTATTTACAATATCAGGAACTTCGGTGTAAAAGGCGATGGTACAACACTCGATTCTCCTGCAATAAATGAAGCTATAGAATTTTGCAGTTCGAATGGTGGCGGAACAGTTCTGGTTCCTCCTGGTGTTTATCTTTCCGGAACAATACACCTGAAAAGTAACATGGTATTCCATATTGCAGCGGGAGCCACAATCCTGGGAAGCAATAATCTGACTGACTATCAGGGCGCAGAGGATGTTGAACGCAAAGGGAGAAGTCAGTGGTACTCTGCTTTAATCGTAGGAGACAAAATCAGCAATATTGAAATATCCGGGCACGGTATTGTAAACGGGAATAATGTCTTCAATCCGGATGGAGAGGAAGAAATGCGTGGCCCGCATGCTATTTTCTTTAATAAATCTCAAGATATTAGCATCAGGGACATTTATGTGAAAGATGCCAGTAATTACGCTTATATTATGGAAGGCTGCACCAACGGTAGTTTAAAAGGTGTAAGAGTGACCGGTGGTTGGGACGGCATTGACCTTTTCAATTGCAAAAACTTCCGCATCACTGATTGCCGGTTTGAGACCGGTGATGATTGTGTTGCCGGGGGCGGATGGGAAAAGGTCGTGGTTTCAAACTGTACGCTGAACTCCAACTGTAATGGTATGAGGAATTACAGAGGGGGTTTGAAAGATGTAATTTTTTCCAACATATTAATTAACGGTCCCAGTCTGTTTAAACATCGTACCCATGAAACACCGTCCAAACGAGAGGATCTAATTTATCATAATTCATGGCATGGCGATTATGATTCGTTGTCGGGCTTCTGGCTGGCCGGAGGCGGATTAATTGAAAACCTTATTATTTCTGATGTTACTATACGAGACCTGCGATGCCCGGTATGGTTGTCACTCCAGGGGTCATTTTCAGGTCAAAGTCAGGTTGCCGCTATCAGGAATGTACATATAAGTAATTTAACTGCAACAGGTGTCGGAAAGCCAAATGTAGCTACTCTTATACAGGGAAGCGTGGAAAGGCCCATTGAAAATATTTTACTTTCGAATATAACAATTCAGTCTGTCAGTGAAGGTACTATAGATATGGTTGACAATCCTGTTCCGGAAAGAGTCGGTGATCCCATAGAACTGCCGAACTGTTCCGGTATGTATTGTCGTTATATAAAAGATATTGAGATGCATAATATACGTTTCAGCAAATCTGAGAAAGACGAACGGCCGGCACTTATTTGTGAAAAGATTGATCATCTTCAAATGGATAATGTGAGAAGTCTGAATGATACTGATCAGCAGGCGGTTTTACTGCGCGATGTAAAGACTCTTAGAAAAAATGTCAGTGAATCAGCCGAAAAGTGAGGTGCTATCTTATATGATACTGAATATATTATTGATATTAATGAATATAATAAAATAATAAGTACCACAACATTCTAAAACTACACAAAGATTATGGAAAGAAAAATTAACAGTTTTGTATGCTGCACTGCAATTCTGGTGCTGATATTCAGTTGCTCAAATCAGGGACAAAAAAAGAAAGAAGGAGAGACTTTTTTAAATGAGAATTTATTAAAAGTCTCGGGGAATAAAATAGTCAACCAGAAGGGTGACACTGTTTATTTACGGGGATTCGGCCTGGGAGGAATGCTGCATCTTGAGAATTTCATTGATGGTTACCCTGCCAATGAAGAGGCAATGAGGGAGGGATTATTGAAGGTGCTTGGAAAAGAGAAATACGACCTCTTCTTTAACGAGTTTTACAAAAATTATTTCACTGAACCGGATGCAGAGTATATTCACAGTCTCGGACTAAATATGGTCCGTATTCCTGTTAACTACCGCCGTTTTGAAGACGATATGAATCCGGGAGTGATTAAAGAGGAAGGCTTTGAATACCTTGACAGGGTTATTGAACTTTGCGCAAAGCACCGGATCTATACCATCATTGATCTTCATGCATTACCGGGTGCCCAGAATCAGCACTGGCACAGTGACAATCCTACACACATGGCATATTTCTGGGTTCATAAAGATTTTCAGGACAGGGTCGTTCACCTATGGGAAGCTATTGCAGAACATTATAAAGATCATCCATGGGTGGCTGGTTATGATTTAATCAATGAACCGGCAGATCCCACCAGGGAAAAGGTATTTCCGTATTTCAAACGGTTGTATGAAGCTGTGCATAAAGTTGATCCGAACCACATCATGTTCATCGAAGGAAATAGATATTCCACTGAATTTGACATTTTCACCGAGATATGGGATGATGTGGTTTATACAAACCATGATTACGCTGATCCCGGATTTATTGATGGAGGAGATTATCCGGGCTACTCCAGGGGAAGGTATGTAGATAAGGATACTCTCGAGAGCGACTTTCTCAGAAAGAGTGAATTTATGCTGCGGAATAATGTGCCTATATGGGTGGGAGAATTCGGGCCTGTTTATACCGGTAATCCGGAAAAAGACGAAATGAGATACCAGGTAGTGAAGGACCAATTGGCTTACTATGAAAAGTATGAAGTAAGCTGGTGTATCTGGTTGTATAAGGACTTAGGGCTTCAGGCGATTATTTCACAGGATGAAAATACTCCGTACATGAAACTGGCAGGTGATTTCCTGAAAAAGAAAAACTACCTCGGTTCCGATGCCTGGGGTTCTACTGATGCAAACATCAGACAAATATTGCTTCCCATTGAGGAGTTATTCGAAAAGGAATTTCCGGAATACAACCCCTATCCATCCGGACAAAAAAGTCATATAGCTTTATTAGTGAGGCATATCCTAATTGCGGAAGCACTGGTTCCTGAATATTGTAATTTATTTAAGGGTTTAACAAATAAGGAATTAACAACACTGGCCGAGTCCTTTAATTTTAAAAATTACAAAAAGCGCAAACGTCTTGAAAATATATTGTCAGGAATGGAAGAATAGAATTTTCACTTTTAAAGTATGATACAGTGTATGCAGGTAAGTTAATTTCCTTTTCTTTATCAGGGAAACACTTTATAACCTGTTTAACCTTGTATATTCTGATATAATTGTTCTCCGATGTTCCTCCATAAGCGGTTGGTTTACCCGGGGGTATAACCCTGCATGTATGTTTTATAAGCAGTGGTATTTTCATATTTACAGGAACTTCATACTGTCAACTTTCTATCTGTCAATAGCCTTTATTGAGAACTTATAATACGTTATAAATAATAAAAATAGTAAATATTGAATCGATTCTATAAGGGTGTCTTAAAAAATCACTTTTATTGTTCAGGATCATTAAAAGGAATAGTACTAACAAGTTCCCCTGTTGATCAAGATAACACCATATAATTCCTTAATTCTTAAACTGCTTTTTTTTGTTATAATCAGTAATTCTTTTTGCTAATTCCAGACAAATAAATAAATTTGAGGCTTTACACGTGTAAGTTACCGGGTAAGTGATCAAGAATATTATTATCGGTTAACGTTATGAATTAAGAACTAACAATTAATATTATTAACACAAAGAATTGAGCAATGAAAAAAGCAGTAGTAACAGGAGCAGGCGGGTTTATAGCAGGACACCTTGTATTGGAATTATTAAAAAGAGGATATCAGGTCAGGGCTGTGGATAAGAAACCATTAAACCAATGGTACCAGGTATCCGGGGAAGCGGATAACCTTGTCCTGGATCTTAATATAAAAGAAAATTGCTACAGTGCTGTAAATGGTTATCATGAAGTGTTTAATCTGGCAGCAGATATGGGTGGTATGGGATTCATTGAGACCCACAAAGCAGATTGTATGTTAAGCGTACTGATTAATACACATATGCTTATGGCATCAAGGGATTGTGGTATTGAAAGGTTCTTTTATTCTTCGTCGGCCTGTGTTTATAATGGTGATAAGCAAACTGATCCTGATAATCCGGGATTGAAGGAATCTGATGCCTATCCGGCATTGGCAGAGGATGGATATGGCTGGGAAAAGCTTTTTAGCGAAAGGATGTGCCGCCATTTTACAGAAGATTACGGTATGATTACCCGCGTTGCAAGATTCCATAATGTATATGGGCCGTTTGGTACATATGACGGCGGAAGGGAGAAAGCTCCCGCAGCTATTTGCCGGAAGGTGATCGATAAGGAATTAAACGGAGCGAATGAAATTGTCATCTGGGGAGATGGCAACCAAACCCGGAGTTTTATGTACATTGATGATTGTATCAATGGCATTATCGACATAATGTACAGCAATATTGAAGAACCGATCAATCTGGGGAGCAGTGAAATGGTCTCTATCAACAACCTTGTGGATATAGTTGAAGGTATTGCAGGATATAAGCTTACCCGTAAGTATGATCTTAATGCTCACAAAGGCGTTCGCGGGCGTAACAGTGATAACACATTGATTAAAGAATACCTGGGTTGGGAGCCTTCAATACCGTTGAAGGAAGGTCTTGGCAAAACCTTTACATGGATTAAGGAACAGATGATAAATGATAAATTGAACAAGGCTGCGGCTCAAAAGCATGTAGAATAAGTACATTAATTGGATTGCTGATGAAACAAAAGACAGTTATGGTAAGCGGCAGTTTTGATTTATTACATAGAGATAATATTGCTTTTTTCAAAACTGCAGCCGCTTATGGTAAGCTTTATGTTGCCGTAAACCAAGATAAAAATCTTTTGAAATTAAAGGGTAAGGCACCCTATTTTTCGGAGAAAGAGCGTCTGTACATTGCAGGATCTGTGAAGTATGTGCATGAAGCATTTATTGCATCGGGAGGAGGTATGCTCGATTTTGAACCTGATATGCGCAGGATCAGGCCGGATATTTTCATTGTCAATGAGGATGGCGATACAGCTGAAAAAAAACAGCTATGTGAACAGCTCGGAGTAGAATACATCGTTCTGAAACGGATACCGGAGGAAGGTTTACCCGCCCGTTCAAGCTCGGCATCAAAGCGTGAAATGCAATTCCCGTTCCGTATCTGTATTGCAGGAGGCTGGATGGATCAACCATGGGTATCAGAGGTATATCCAGGCTCTGTGGTTGTTGTCCAGATCTGGCCAACTATTGAATTCAACGGTAGGGCAGGTATGGCCACCAGTTCCAGAAAAATTGCGTTTGAACTATGGGGGGAAAAAATTCCCGAAGGTGATCCGATCAAAAATGCAAAATTATTGTTCGGGGCAGAAAATCCACCCGGTTCAAAATATGTTTCGGGTTCTCAGGATCAAATCGGTCTGATGGTACCAGGCATTAACCGTCTTTATTACGATGGTAAATACTGGCCTTCCGATATTAAAACCTGCATAGATCCTTCTATCTGTGAGTGGCTCTCCGGTGTGCTTTATCTTATACCTCTTGATCCGCGACCTGCAGGTTATGATCCCATTAAGGAGAAGCATCTTGAAAGGTCGTATGTTAAAGAATTGGGCAATTCAGGTAATGAATGCTGGGAAAGTATTATTAATAAAGATATTTACGGATTGGGTAAAGCAATGACCAAATCGTTTCTTGCATGGAAAAAAATGTTGCCAAATACCGTCCCGGATTACATTATGAATGAAATGGCAACCAAATATATTCAGAATTATCCGGGAGCAATAACCTCTGGAAGCGGAGGTGGTTACGCTGTGGTGGCCTCCGAAAAAAGCATTAAAGGGGCTATCAGGATCAAAGTAAAGTATTAGCATGAAATATGATATTTATAGCCTGATAATGGCAGGAGGTTCCGGAACACGCTTCTGGCCTCGCAGCCGGGATAAAAGGCCCAAGCAGTTTCTTGCCATCTTTGGGAATGAGACGCTTATCCAAAGCACTATCAACAGATTTCTTCCGTTTACTCCTAAGGATAATATATATATCATATCCAAACAATTACAACAGGAAGAAATTTCCAGACAACATCTTACAATTAATAATGGTAATATACTTTATGAACCAGTCGGGAAAAACACGCTACCCTGTATAGGATTGGCATCTTTATTTATACAAAGAAAGAATCCCGAAGGAATTATTATTGTTTCTCCGTCTGATCAATTAATTGGTGATCTGCCTTTGTTCCGTGACACCATCAAAACAGCCTGCAATATAGCGGTTGATAATGACGGTATAGTTACTATTGGTATAAATCCGTCGTTCCCTGCAACTGGATATGGTTATATCCGCAAGGCAAACAAGGTCCGCTCGGGAACCGATATCGATGCGTTTAAAGTAAAATGTTTTATCGAAAAACCTGATATTGAGACAGCCGGAAAGTATTACACTTCGGGAGAGTATTTGTGGAACAGTGGTATATTCGTTTTCAAATGTTCAGTTCTATTGAATGCCATAGCGAAATTTACTCCTGATTTATATGATTCCCTGATAGAAATTGACAAATATATTGATACGCCCTTTTATAATGAACAACTCGCTAAGCTTTACTGTGCGATTGATGGAATTTCTATCGATTATGGTATCATGGAAAAGGCTGAAAATATATTTGTGGTGAAAGGCAATTTCCAGTGGAATGATCTGGGCGGGTGGGAACAGGTTTATGAATTAAGTGAAAAGGACGCATCCGGAAACGCCACGGTGGGTAATGTCGTGCTAAGAGACACAGAGAATTCCTATGTTTATTCACAGAACGGTCTTATTGTACTTATGGGGGTAAAAGATATGTTGGTTGTTCAGGAGGGAAATGCTACTTTAGTGGCTAAAAGAAACAAAAGTGAAGATATTAAGCAGCTTGTTAAGCTTTTGAAAAGCAAAGACCTGCATGAATATACTTAAAACGAAGACTGAATAGTAACCCTAAAACCTTTCTTAATGAAATCCGAGAAACTAACAACCAGGGAATATTTTTTACCTTTTATCCTAATATCTTCTCTTTTCTTCCTTTGGGGCATTGCTCACGGAATGCTCGATACTTTGAACAAACATTTTCAGGATATGCTGGCGCTATCGAAGGCTAAATCAGGAATGATCCAGTTTTCTGTATATTTAGCATATTTCAGTATGGCGCTGCCTGCCGGATATTTCATGAAGAAATTCGGATATAAAAAAGGAATTATCCTTGGTTTATCACTTTTTGCCATTGGAGCCTTATTAATTGCCGGAACCACTTCCTTCGAATCCTTCTGGGTGTTTCTCATTTGTCTCTTTATCCTTGGGTGTGGACTGGCTACGCTTGAAACGGCTGCAAATCCTTATACAACCAAGCTTGGGCCAAAGGAAACTGCAGAACGCCGTATTAATTTCTCTCAGTCGTTTAATGGTCTGGCCTGGGTTATTGGTCCTTTGATCGGATTATATATATATAAGGGACAGAGTGTAACAGAGGGTGAAAAACTAAGTTCCATGATCCTGCCATATGTGGTTATTGCATCTGTGGTTATTGCCGTTGCTATCCTGTTTTTCAAGACTCCCCTGCCGGAGATATCTGAAGAAGAAAACGAAAATGAAGCTAAGCAGGGCGGAGCAACTGACTCTGTAATTATAAGCAAACCATTAATAACACAAAGACATTTTGTCTTAGGTGTGATCGCGCAGTTTTCTTATGTCGCGGCACAAACGGGTATATTTAGTTACCTTATAAATTTTGTTACCGATGAAAATCAGAAAGTCCATTTCGACAAAGATTATGGACCTTTATTTCTGGCTTTAGGATTTGCTCTTTTCATGATCGGACGTATGTCGGGAAGCTACATGATGCGGTCTTTCAAACCAACACGTATCCTTGCCACTTATGCTCTGATGTGCAGCCTGTTGCTTCCCTTAGTCAGTGCCGGACTAGGATGGGTATCATTAATCAGTTTGTTTGGGGTGTTCTTCTTTATGTCGATCATGTTCCCGACCATATTTGCACTGGGAATTAAGGATCTGGGACCAAAAACAAAAAAGGCATCATCCTTTATTGTAATGGCGATTGTAGGGGGTGCGGTTTTTCCTCCCGTAATGGGATTTATTGCTGACAAGACCAGTATGTCGGTGGGTTTCTTTGCACCCATTCCATTTTTTCTCTTTATCCTTTACTATGCAATGTATGGTTATAAGGTTATATCAAAATAAAATAGTTAATCAACCAGTGAAGTTGAATGCTCAATTGATTATCATATAGACTATGCTTTTATTCCACCATATCTTTTCCATATTGATCTTAAAATCCTTATAATGTAATTATGAAAAGAAGAAAATTTCTTAAAAAGAGTGCAGTTGCAGCAAGCCTGGTTAGCATCCCCGGTTCGTTACTGCCCCTTACGGCTTGTAAGGAGTCCCCTAAAAAGTCGTCACGGGTTTCCGGATCTTCCGGAGCGGAACAGGAAGAGATTCGTTCCACCGATTATCTTCGCCGCGCGCAGTCCGACCAGTTCCTGCCAAAGCCACCGGAGCTTGTCAACGGAACAATTTCACCAATGCCGCTGGAGGAACGGATCAATCGTAAGATTGTGCCGCGGCAGGGCTTTTGCAGTCTGGCACCTGGAGGTGATGCTATCATTTCCGGCAATGGAGCCGTAAACATCGAGGTAGCGGGCAATCCCTACACCGAACAGATTCCTTTCAGCCACGAAAGCCTGTTCACACCTCGTAATAAGAACTCAGAGACTTCTAAGATCGCAAATGTTTTCCCAAAGGTTCGGCAAATGATGCTGGAAGGAAAATACCACGAAGCTATAATGATAGCTTACGACGAATGGCAAAAAAATCCCGTCAGACGGGGGATGGGTGGGTTTGGCGGTGGGAGATTTTCCATGCTTCTGGAGCTTCCAGGAAGCGCATCGGTCAAAAACTATCTCCGCACTGTTGATTTCGAAAGTACTGAGGTGAAGGTTCACTGGACTGACGAGCATGGTGACTGGGTTCGCCGGATCTTCACATCCCGGCCCGACAATGTCGTGGTCCAATGGCTCACTGCCCCCGGCGGACAATCGGTAAATGTGCGTATAAAGATGTCGGAAGGAGGAGGAGCACGCGGTATTAGAGTAGGACAAGATTTTGCAGGAATACGTAGCCGGGCAGTAACGCAGGGAGGAGGAGGCGAATCCGGCAACACACAGACGGACTTCAACGAGCAGCGACTGATTATCAAGGGCCGTCTGGATCCTTCGGTGGACAACAGGGGCTATGCTAATGTGACCCGCGTGGTACGTGACGGTGGTTCAGCCCGCATGGATGGAGACACCCTGGTGGTTGAGAATGCATCATCCGTGATACTGCTCACGCGCATTGAATATTTACCCGACTACAGCGAGGACAAGGTGGAAGCTGTCCGGCAGTCGCTTGAAGAACTCACGCCGGATTATCCTATGTTACTGGAGCGGGCCCGCAAGGTCCAGTCCGAGATGCTCAACCGTGTTACAGTGGATTTTAGCGGCGCCTCCAAGTATGGCCTGTCTTCCGAGGAGCTTCTGTCTGATCAGCGCTCCAGCACTGGTTACTCAGGCGCCTTTCTCAAGACTTTTTTCGAGATGTGCCGCTACTGGTTCATCACCACCACCGGTAAATATCGCAGTGTATCAGCCCTGACCAACGTCAATATCAACCTGCAGATTGCTCCTATATCCATAGGCAATTACCTCGAAGGAGAGATGGCCTATTTTGACTGGGTTGAAAGTCTGGTCCCGGACTATCATACTAATGCAAAGAATATTTACGGCATGCGTGGTGCCCATTATCCTATCGCGCCATCAAAAGACTCCGGCGTTTTTAATATGTTCGACTACGCCGATAATACCGGGGAGACATGGCCGCATCCCTACTGGATCAGCGCTGGTGGCTGGGTTGCGCGTCCGTTCTGGGACCACTATCTTGTAACTGGCGACCTGGATTTCCTGCGCAATCGTATGGTGCCGATTTATAAGGATCTGGCATTGTTTTACGAGGACTTCCTGACGGTTACGGACAAAAATGGGAATTACATCTTTGTTCCATCCTTCTCTCCGGAGAACAATCCCGGCAACCTGAACCCCGGGTGCATGGCGGTGATAAACGCCACCATGGACATTTCGGTGTGCCGGGAAGTCCTGACCAATTTAGTGGAGTCTTGCGAGCTACTGGGCATTGAGGCCGACAACGTTCCGAAATGGAAAGCGATGCTTGCCAAGCTGCCACCATATCTTATCAATCCGGATGGTACCTTGAAGGAATGGGCATGGCCTGAACTGGATGATCGTTATAATCATAGGCATATCTCTCAATGCTACGGTTCATGGCCCGGCGACGAATTTGATCCGGACCGCACGCCACAACTGGCCAGGGCTGCAGTATTAGCAGACCGGAAGCGTGTGCCGGAGCGGTTGGCCGCACATAGCCATTGCCAACGAGGTTTGGTTGGAGCAAGGCTCAAAGATAACTTTATTGTGGACTCCCAGTTACGGCAACTACTTGAACAGGGCTTCGTGAATACCGCGCTTCTGTGTCCTCACGATCCATATGCCGGCATTCGTATAGCAGATGCACAGGGCGGGATTCCCGCGATAATGATGGAAATGCTGGCTTACTCCCGCCCCGGTGTGATTGAGGTCCTTCCGGCGCTTCCTGACTCGCTGGTCAGGGGATCCATTAATGGGATGCTGCTTCGCACATTTGCGAAACTGGACAAACTGTCCTGGAACATGGATGCCCGGACCGTGGATTTAACCGTCACCTCCGTGAGAAAGCAGGATGTGACTTTAATTGCCCGGTATGGCATAGAAGGAATTTCCGCTTCTTCCGGAGTTTTGGAGGCAAAGCCACAATCCGGCGAGGCTACCTGCGATTTGCATTTACCGGAAGGGAAACCGGTGGAAATTCATTTGAAAATAGGCCAGCGTAACCCGCTGGATTGGGTTAATTGGGTGTAATAAACAAGAAAAAATCAAATATTAAAAATATGAAACGCAGAAAATTTGTTAAAACAAGTGCGGTCGCTGCAGGCCTGGTTGGTACTCTGGAGATATCGCCATTACTAGCTGCGGCTGAAAAGGAATCACCAGAAACAGGAGTGCCGGCGGCAGACAATCGTCCGGCTGAATATCTTGATCGCATGCAAGGAGTTCCATTCTTGCCCAAACCGCCGGAAGTCGGCAGACCGTATCCAATCTCGCCTATGTCTCTGGAAGAACGCATCAGGAGGAAGATTGTGCCCCAGAGAGGCTTCTGCAGCATTGCCCCCGGGGAGATGGTCAGAGAGGCTCTCACCTCCGGCAACGGTACGATGAATATAGAGTTGATGGGCGATCCCTACTCAGAGCAAATCCTTTTCCACCACGAAAGCCTGCTTATGCCATGGCTTAACCCCCTGGAGGCCCCTAAGGTTGCAGACATTTTTCCGCAAGTGCGGCAACTGGTGCTGGATGGGAAACACCGAGAAGCCACCGCTCTCGCTCTTCAGCATATGAATGAAAGTCCGATCAAGCAGGACACTGAGCCACACCTCACCATTCCTGCGTTCCTGATGAAGCTCGATCTTCCTGAATCCGCCTCAGTCAGTAACTATTTGCGGACCGTCAATTTCGAGAACAGCGAGATTAAGGTCATCTGGACTGATGAACAAGGCGACTGGATTCGTCAAACGTTCACATCCCGGCCCGACAATGTCGTTGTCCAATGGATCACTGCCCCGGAAGGTAAGACGCTGAATGTCCGAATCTCTTTGCAGAAGTCAGCGGAGTGGAGCACGGTATCCGGGATGGACTGGGGCGCCCGTCGGGGAATTGGCACCACAGATCCTGACATGAAAGCATTCGTTCAGCTGACAGCGGTCCAGAAAGAACTCGCCCCAAAGGGTGTCGAAGCCGGCGATGTTAGACAGGATTTCAATGATCAACATCTGATATACAAATGCCGTTTAGATCCTTCTGTGAACAATAGCGGATATGCCGGAATGACCCGCGTGGTTCGCAACGGTGGCTCTGCCAGGATGAATGGAAGCACCCTGGTTATCGAGAATGCATCCTCGGTAATGCTGCTTACCCGCATTGAATATTTTCCCGACTACAGCGAGGACAATGTCGAAGCTCTTCGGAAGGCGGTGGAAGGACTCGCACCCGATTATCCGGCATTGCTGGAACGACATCAAAAAGTCCAGTCGGAAATTCTCAACCGTGTCACTGTGGATTTCGGCGGCTCACCACAATATGGCATGTCTTCTGAAGAGCTTTTGTCCGATCAGCAGTCAAGACCGGACTATTCGCCCGCTTTGCTGGAGAAGATCTTCGAGATGGGACGCCATTGGTTTATCCTTAACAGCGGAAAGTATCCGAGTATCGGAGCCGGGATCAACTCCACCATTAACCTGCAAACAGCGGGCGCCGTGCAGGGCGACCTGCAGGAAGGCATGGAAGCCTACTTCAAATGGATGGAGGAAATCGTGCCGGATTGCCGGAACAATGCCAGGAATATATTTGGTTTTCAAGGCACATCATATCCACTATTTCCAGATAAGGGATTCGGCGTCAATTTCTATTATACCGCTGCATCCGAAATAGGCATTTGGCCTTATTGGATTTCTGCCGGAGGCTGGTTCATGCGCCAGTTCTGGGACCATTACCTGGTTACCGGAGATGTGGAATTTCTTCGCAATCGCGTGGTGCCGGCCTATAAAGAATTGGCACAGTTCTACGAGGAGTTCCTGACTGTCACCGACAAAGACGGGTATTATATCTTTGTCCCATCCATTTCGCCGGAGAACATACCCCGCAGCACGGATCCGTCCGGACCTGTGCTTATAAATGCCACCATGGACATCGCGGTGTCCCGGGAAGTGCTGACCAACTTAATTCAGGCTTTAGAGATTCTGGGTACCGATTCCGCAAGCGTGGAGAAATGGCAGGCGATGCTGGCCAAGATGCCACCCTACCTGGTCGAACCCGACGGCACCCTCAAGGAATGGGCGTGGCCCACTCTGCAAGAGCATTACAGCCATCGGCACGTATCGCATCTCTACGGTGCCTGGCCGGGCGATGAAATTGATCCGGATCGCACACCGCAACTGGCCCGCTCCGCGGAGATCTCTAACCGGAGGCGCACATTTGATACGATGTCAACCGCGGTCGCAGGCGAAACGTTGGCTGCTTATGCCCGCTGCCACAGGGCTTTGGTTGGGGCCCGGCTCAAGGACAACATCATCGTGGACACCCAACTAAGGCAATTGATGGAACAGGGCCAGGTCAGCACCACGCTCCGTTGTTCTCGCGAGACATATGGCGTGCCAATACCGGATGCACAGGGCGGAATTCCGGCCATAATAATGGAAATGCTTGCATACTCACGCCCCGGTGTGATAGAGGTGCTTCCTGCTCTTCCCCCCTCGCTGGTGAAAGGATCAATCAACGGGATGCTGGTCCGTACCTACGCGCGGATAAACAAACTGACCTGGGATATGCAGGAGAGAACGGTTGACATATCGATCACATCTTTGAAAAACCAGGATATAACATTGATTGCCCGCTATGGAATAGAGGATATTTCCGCGCCTTCGGGAATTGTAGGAAGATTCCGGAAGGGCAAAGCTGACTGTGAACTGCACTTGCGGGAAAAAGAACCGGTGGACATACATCTGGAACTCGGGCAGCACAAACCTTTGGATTGGATTGCACAGGTGACTTAACAAATATTCCTTTAATTTAAAGAAAAACAAAATCAATAAAGAAAAAATCAAGATCTAAAAGCATTACTGTAAAAGCGGTGATGCTTTTTTTATTTTGGTAAGTTTTTTAATTTTGGTTAATTCATTAAACTTAAAATCTCGTATGATTTTCCTGCTTCTGCAATAAATTCAAATACATACGGTTCCGGGCTGTAAGTTTTTATTTCATTTCCGTTACAAAGTATTGTCGCACTGTTTTTTGTTCGAATTCTACATTTGTTGTTGAAGTTAGAATCTATAAATGCATTGGTTAACTTACCATCATGCCAAAAGATAGTCACATTGTAGCCGCCTCTTGCGACAAGTCCCTGGATACCACCCTCTTTCCATTCATCGGGCAAAGCAGGCAAAAGAGATATTTCAGAAGAATGACTTTGCATTAACATTTCTGCAATACCGGCAGTTACTCCCTGGATTGCCTGATTTCCCTCAAAAGAAGGCGTAATGCGACTATCTTCCTGCCTTGGATGGAGGCTTACCTCTGTCAGCATATTTTTCAGGATATTATATGCTGCTTGTGACTCTTCCAGCCTTGCATGAAGGTTTATTTTCCATGCACCGGACCAACCGAGATTTATGTCCCCTCTTCTTTCAAGTACTACATCAACTGCTTTTGCCAGTTCCGGCGTTTTTCGTAAAGTAATGTCATCATCCGGGTATGCTGCAAAAAGGTGTGATAGATGACGATGGGTGGGTTCAACTTCTTTAAAGTCATACAGCCATTCCTGCAAATGCCCAAAGCGTCCAATCTGATGCGGAGGCAACTTCACCAGATCAGCTTCAAGTTTCTTTTGCATTTCACTGTCCCTGTTTAGTACCTTGCATGCTTTGATACAATTACGAAAGAGGTTGCGGACGAGTTGATTGTCCATAGAAGTCCCCATTGAAACAGAACAAACTTCTCCTTCATCAGTAAGAAAGCTATTTTCAGGGGTGGTTGACGGACAAGTCACAAGCCATCCTGTTTCAGGATCAGTCATCATAAAATCAAGAAAAAACTCAGTAGCCCCTTTCAGCAATGGATAAATTCTTTTAAGATATGATGTATCGCGACTATATTCATAATGGTCAAACAATTGTTGCATAAGCCACGCTCCTCCCATAGGCCAGGTTGCATACTGTGGATTTCCATCGGTTGGCGCCGTATTAAACCATATATCTGTTCCATGGTGGGCTGTCCAACCTCTGCAACCATATAGCTCATTGGCTGTCCTGGCCCCGGCTTTGGCTAAATTCTCAACAAATAACAGCAACGATTCATTGATATTCGGAAGGTTTGTGCTTTCAACAGGCCAGTAGCATTCTTCAAGATTTATGTTTAGTGTCCATCTTCCTCTCCAGCGTCCTTCCATATCATCCAACCATATGTTGTGGTTATTAAAAGCCATCGTATTTTCTCTGGCCCCGGCAAGTAAAAGATATCGGCCATATTGAAAGTACTGTGAAATATATAATGGATCATCTTCTCCGGCTCTTAGTTTATCCATCCTTTCCGTTGTTGAAAACCTTGAATTTTCATTTTTACCTAAATCAATCTTACAGGAATGAAATAATGGGAAATAGTCTTTAATATGTCGTTCTTTAAGCTGGGCAAAAGTGTATTGCGATGCTTTGGAAATATATTCATTACATTTTTCATTCTCATTTTCTGAAACGTCATTCCAGTTCTTCCAATTCGTAGCTCCCGCTAAAATCATAGTGACTGAAGTGGCATTTCTAACCATAATTTTATTACCCTCGTCACCTGAACCTTTTATTAGATTTCCCCCTTTCTGAATTATCTTTAACCTCGACTGCCATTTCATTTGTGCAGGCAATATTCTCAAGCTATAAGGATTTGTAGTATTCTCAATGGTTGTACCCTCCATCACGATAACATTGTTTTCCAAATGAATAGTTGCTGACGGTTGAAGGCTGGATAACCATGCGTTAACATCAATTGAACCTTTTTTGCTGGCTGTTAACCTCATTACTATCACCTGATCCGGATAACTGGCAAAAATTTCCCTTTTATAATTCACACCGCCCAGTTGATATGAAACAGTAATCAAAGCACTGTCCATGCTTAATTTTCTGATATATTTTTCCACTTTATCTTCATCATGTCCGGGAAACTGAACATTCAGCCGGCCCATTGGCTGGTAATATTGCACACTCATTGGATTGCTGGAAAGTTTTTCTGCTTCTTTATTAGCAGCTACCCATTCTTTTTCCAAAACATATTTTCGAATATTCTTTACAATTTCAGGGCCATCCGGATTGTTTGGATTGTAAGGCCCCCCGGTCCACAATGTTTCATCATTAAACGCGATAACCTCAGCCGATGTCTTGCCCAAAACCATCCCGGCAAACCGTCCTGTTCCAATAGGGAGTCCTTCCCAGTATTTTGTTGCAGGTTTATTATACCACCAGCTCATTTCATCCTGTATAAATCCTATGTCATTCTTTTGGGAGTAGAGCGACTGGACACCTAAATTAAAACAAACCAGAACAATAATTTTTATTCGCATTGTATCGTATCTTAATCACTCCAATTAATATTTCGAAAATACATATTGTATCTGGGAAATGTCGTGCCCCAAATTCAGATTCTTTGCTATCTGAGCCAAAACCACTGAAGTGCGTTATTGAGCAAAATTGATGATTATTAAATATCAATAAAGGCGACACATTGTTTCCCCCACATTGAAATAAAGGGCAAATTGGGGTTCAGAGTAGTCACTTATATTTTGGTTAATTCCGCTGCAAATCCCCCTTTTGGTCTTATTGTAAATTTTATATT
>CAZWZQ010000048.1:0-9940 GCA_964638955.1 uncultured Rikenellaceae bacterium
TAAAGAAAAGACCATCTTTTGCCATTGAATAATAGACTCTCGGACCGATGATAATGAAAGCGCTGAGTGATGAGAAAAGGGCAAAAGCTATAAGTAATGAAAAAAGAACCTCGGCTGATTTTCCAAACAGGTTTCCCATTGCGAGTCCGCCTACCGATATTACGTCCTTCATCTCTTCAGGATTAATGCCATATATATAGAGGGAATTCAATGCCAGGTAAAGCAACATCACTATTCCTGTTCCATATATCAGTGATCGTGGAAGTATTTTTGAGGGATTCTTTATTTCAGAGCCAATATAGGTTGAGGCATTCCATCCGCTGTAGGCGAACATGATCCACATAAGTGAAAGCCCTATGGTTTTCCATCCTGCAAAACCAGGATTAATGATGTTTTCCCTGCTGAAGTTTGCCGTATCGCCTTTTCCCGACATTAATCCTGCAAATATTAACACCAGGATTAAAAGAACCTTAAGAACAGTAAGTACATTCTGGACCCTTGCGCCTGTTTTTATCCCCCTGTAATGTATGAATGTAAAGATCAGTATAACACTTATAGAGATTAATTTACCTGTAATCTTCTCATTCATAATCCCGGCACCTGACAGCCATTCGGGGAAAGCAGGAATAGCTCTGAGAAAATATTCACTGAATCCCATTGCTGAAGCCGCAATAGGTGCAGAGAAGCCCACCACAAAAGAGACCCAGCCGCTGAGGAATCCGAAAACGGGGTGATAAAGCCGTGAAAGGAACAGGTATTCACCCCCGGCGCCGGGCATTGCGGCTCCAAGCTCCCCATAGGACAGGGCGCCACAGAGGGCAATAATGCCCCCGATACCCCATAAGACCAGCATCAGAACCGGATTATTCAGTCCCGACATCAGCAATCCTGATGTGGTGAATATCCCTGCCCCGATCATATTTGCGATTACAATATTGGTAACAGGAAACAAACCCAGCTTTCTCTGGAGTTGTTCTTCAGCCATTGATGGAGATAGTTATTTCTCTGCTCTTTTGTAACTGATTGAAACACCTGCTCCGGTGGTATTTATCATGGTCTCATAATTTTTGAGGCTTCTGACATATTCAAGATAAATACCCTGTCCGCCATATCTTCCGTATCCTCTTTCCGACACGTTATGTGCAGTAAAGCATCCGCCGACTTTCAGCTTTGGATCAATATCAATAAAATAGTTTTTATACCATTCTTTGTCAGCATCACTGAACACAAAATCGAAAGGACCCTTAAGTTCTTTCACAAGCTTATGAGCATCCGCGTGCCTGGCATCTATATAATCCGAGAGACCGGCCTCTTTGAAGTTCTGCAAGGCTTCACTATGTCTTCTTTCATCAATTTCGATAGTGATAAGTTTGCCTCCTGTCTTGCTGAGGGCCCATGCTATCCATATCCCTGAATGACCCGTTGAGGTACCTATTTCAAGAGCACTCTTGTAGTTATTCTTTATGATGATATCATAAAGCAGCTTGCCGTCTGATGCCGGGACATTCATGTCGTACCATCTGCGCGAATGCTCATTAAGGAATTTTCTGACCTTCTCATCAAGAACAGGATCTTCCCTGAGAGATTGTGACCATGCAGGAATAATCATACATAAAAGGTAAAATGTAAAAACTGTTTTTAACATATTTCAGTATTTCAAATTTGTGTGATTGATATATTATTCTTGACATATAATTTTAAACATTTATTCCGGAAAATTAAACAAATTGATTAATATCGTATCTTTCAATGCTCCCATCTTTCAAACAACAACAAAATGAAATGAAAACAGGTTCCTTTAAACTCTTGAAAAACAATATTGAAGTTATCCTTATAGCTCTTTTCAGTATTTTTCTGCATCTGATCTTCACTACTAATCTTGAATATCACAGGGACGAACTGCTCTATTTCTCACTGGGCCTGCATCCAGCTGCCGGTTATGCAACAGTGCCGCCTATGATTGGATGGATAGCCTTTGTGATGCAGAATATTTTCGGGTATTCACTCTTTGCAGTACGGCTCTTCCCAGCTATTATCAGCGGTATTATGGTTCTGGTAGTCGCTGACCTGGCAAAAGAGCTCGGAGGTAAGAAATATGCAATGATTCTGGCCGGGACCGGGATGGTAATCAGTCTTTTCGGATTAAGAACATTCTCTCTTTTTCAGCCGGTGCACCTGGACCTTCTCTTCTGGACACTTACATTCTATCTGATAATCAAATATTTAAATTCCGAAAATGACAAGTTTCTGATAATCTTCGGCATCGTGGCAGGATTATCGCTTCTGACCAAATACCTCATAGGATTATTATTTATAATAATACTGCTGATAATTCCATTTACAAAATACAGAACACTATTCAGAAAGAAAATGTTCTGGTATGGGATTCTGGCGGGTTTAGTTGTTTTCCTGCCTAACCTTATATGGCAGATAGTAAACGGACTGCCGGTGATCAACCATTTTTCAGACCTTTCCAGGTCCCAGCTGGTAAATGTTGACAGGCTGGCATTTCTTATGGAACAGGTAATCCTTCCTGGTGCGGCGTCTTTTCTTACAATAGCCGGTCTGTTGTATATTTTTATCAGTAAACGACAAAAAAACTTCAGATTCCTTGGGGTGGTTGTGATAGCTGTGATTGTCACACTAATGCTGATGAAAGGGAAAAGCTATTATACCCAGGGAGTGTTCCCATTGCTGATTGCAGCAGGTGCTGTATCATGGGAGAGATTATTGAAGAAACTCTGGACAAAGATTCTGTTAGTTGTGATTCTGATTCTACTTACCCTGCCGATTATGCCTATAGGAATACCGCTTTACAGGACTGATAAGCTTGTAAGGTATTTTAAAGACCTTGAGGACAAATACGGGATGACTTTTGGCCGCAGGTTTGAGGATGGAACAATACACTCACTTCCGCAGGATTATGCAGACATGCTCGGGTGGGAAGAGCTGACTCTTATTACAAGTAAAGCCTGGCAGATGATCCCTGATAAAAAGGCCGCGATTATATATGGTGAAAACTATGGACAGGCAGGAGCAATTACAATTATTGGTAAGAAATACGAATTACCAGAGGCTATTAGTTTTCATGAAAGTTTCATGTACTGGTTGCCAGAGCAGTTCAATCCTGATATAAAATCGGTAATTTATATTAATGATGAACTACCGGACGAGGACGTCAATGAACTTTTCGCAAAGATTACCAGGGTGGGAAGCATAACTAATCCCGATGCAAGAGAATTTGGCACTATGGTTTACCTTTGTGAAGATCCTGTCAGAAGTTTTAATGATTTCTGGACCGAAAGGATTACCGAACTAAAACAGGGTGATTAAATCTGTTAAATCATTGAAAATATAAGATAAACCCGTATTATTTTTTAATTTTATGGCTGGAATATAACAGGTATTAATCAATCACTTACAGGAAAATGAATTTTTCAGATTTTGTAACACATCATGGTAAAAGAGTTAACAAAGAGGCCTTTCTTCACCTTATACAGGTGTCAAAGACCGACAAAAATATAAGTAAACAAGAATATGAACTTCTTCATAAAGAGGGAAGGAAGTTCGGGCTTACCGTTCCTGAAATTGATCGGCTGATAGCGTCTGAAAGAGATCAGCACTATCATCAGCCATACAGTCTTCAGGATAAATTTGAACATCTCTACCAGGTTGCCCAGATGATACTTGCTGATGAGGTTGTTGATGAAAGTGAGAAAAAGATGTTACGCAAATTTGCCATTGAAGCAGGATTCAGCGATAAAACCATCGAAAAACTGATTGATTTGCTTTTAAGAGGTGTTAAGAATAATGAATCTGAAGAAGACCTGCTGAAAGAATTCAGGAAAGAACACCTGTTTAAAGACTGATTGCTAATAAAGAATAAGATTCCTCGCTGTCAAGAAAATTTGTTTAGTATCTAAACAATTGTTAATTTTGTTTAGCACCTAAACAAATTAACCATGAACACCGAATTACAGTTTTTAATTGACCAGTTTCTCAGGATCCTGCATCTCTATTCTGTTATTTCACGACGGCCGGTTGACTATGGGACAGGTGACCTGCTCTATTTTACCGAGATACATACCATTACTACCCTGAGCAAAAACAGGGAGATAAATATGACCCGTCTGGCAGAAATAATGGGCGTTACAAAGGGAGCAATTTCACAGACAATCAGGAAGCTGGTAAACAAAAACCTGGTTGAGAAGTCAAATACCGACAACAAAAAGGAATTTAACCTGAGACTCACTGAAAAAGGACAGGTTGTCTATAAGGGACAAATGTCATTTCAGAGGGAGATATTCACCTTTGCGGAAACTCTTTATGAAAAAGGCTCATTACGCGACAGGGAGATGGTAAAAGGACTCTTTGAGGCAATAATCTATAATATGAAACAAAGATTGAAAGCTCAGGAGGAAGCTAACAAAACAGGATCATGAAACCCAAAATATTCCTAATTGTTTTATTGATTCCGACATTACTGAAAGGGCAACCGGTGCTGGATGATTATATCAACTATGGTCTTGAAAATAACCTTGCCCTGAAACAGAAGGAATCAGATTATGAAAGAAGTCTGGAAGCACTCAAGGAGGCGCGTGGATTGTTTTATCCGGGTATAAGTTTTAACGCACGCTATACTGTTTCCGAGGGAGGCCGTGTAATTGATTTTCCCGTGGGTGATCTTTTAAACCCGGTCTATGCCACACTGAACAGCCTTACATCATCCAGCCTCTTCCCGGTGATCGATAACCAGCAGATAAAATTCCTGCGTCCTACGGAACATGAGACAAAAGTGCGGCTCGTACAGCCATTATTCAATACGGATATCTATTACAATTCCAGGATCAGAAAGGAGATGACAATTATTGGTGAGATGGATGTTGAGCAGTACAGAAGGGAACTGACAGCCGAAATAAAAAAGGCATATTATAATACTGTTATGACAGATGCAATTCTTACTATGCTTACTGATACCCGCAAGCTCCTGGTGGAAAATGTCAGGGTAAACACGAAGCTTATAAATAACGACAAGGTGACTGCCGATTATCTTTATCGTTCCGAGGCTGAGCTCAACAAATTTGATCAGGGGCTTCAGAATGCCGAAAAGAACAGAAAAGTCGCCTGTGCTTATTTTAATTTTCTGTTAAACAGGCCATTAACTGACACCATCATTATTCAGCATCCGTCATTCTTTCCTTCGCTGTCATCATTAACAGGTGACTTTACATCAACAGCCCTTGAGAACAGGGAGGAGATCAGAAAACTTGAGAATTATGAAAATATATCCGGCCTTAAGGTGAAGATGAACCAGTCGCAAAAACTGCCCGACCTTTTTGCTGTTGCCGATTACGGATTCCAGGGCGAGGAGTATGCATTCAACAGGGAACAGGATTATATGCAGGCATCTGCTGTACTTACCTGGAACCTTTTTGAGGGATTCACCAACAAAGCCCGGATACGGCAGGCATTAATACAGAAAGAGATGGCTGAGACACAGCTTGAAGAGGCAAAAAAGCAGATTGAACTGCAGGTCATAAATGCAGTAAGTGAACTTTCTTCTGCAGATAAGGGAATCGCAGCTGCAGAGAGCCGGCTGAAAAATGCCCGTGAGAGTTACAGGATCGTGGAAAAAAAATATAGTGAAGGGCAGACAAGCCTTGTTGAGTATATTGACGCAAGGACCGGCATGACACAGGCTGAAGAGAACCTTATCATTTCAAGGTTTCAGTATCTGTCGGCTTTTGCTGAATTTGAAAAGATAACCGCAATAGATAAAACAGAATAAATAGTAGAATATGGAAAGGACTAAATTTATAATATTATTCTTCCTCGTTTTAACTGCCGGATGCAGACAAAATGTAGAGATAAGTCCAAAGGAAGAGATCACAAGGGTAAGAGTTGTTAAAATTACTCCTGAGTCAGCATCTGTTTCAATTCATTCAAACGGCATTCTGGCTTCTGCTGAAGAGCTGAAACTCTCCTTTAAAACGGGAGGTATTGTAGCAAGTGTCAAAGTAAATGAAGGGGACAATGTAGAAAAGGGAGATATTCTTGCAGAGCTTAATCTGTCAGAGATAAATGCCAATGTGAATCTTGCCCGGAACGGGTATGAAAAGGCCTTACGCGACTGGACCCGTGCAAAAAGTCTTTACGGCGATACCGTTGCTACTCTGGAGCAGTTTCAGAATGCAACAACAGCTATGAATGTTGCAAAATCGAACCTTGAAATTGCAGCCTTCAACCTCACTCATTCCACAATTAAGGCTCCGGGCGACGGTATTGTGCTTAAGCAGCTTGTGAAAGAAAATGAACTTGTTGCTGCAGGTTACCCGGTATTTCTTTTCGGTGCAAAGGGAAAATTCTGGAAAGTGAAAACAGGTATTTCCGACAGAGATGTTGTCAGGGTCAATCCCGGCGATTCAGCTGTTGTTGTTTTTGATGCATGGCCCGGTGTTAAGTTTCCGGCAATTGTCGACCTGGTAAGCGAGATGGCTGATCCAATGACAGGCACATATGAAACAGAGCTGAGACTTGACGGTAAGGGTTACAGGCTCTCATCAGGCTTTGTTGCGGGAGTCGACATATTCCCGGCACATAAACAGGATCTTACTTTAATTCCTGTCGGCGCTGTTGTTGAGGCAGAAGGGGAACAGGGTTTTGTATGTTATATTACTGACTCCGGCACAGTTAAGAAAACAGGAGTTGATATTGTTACAATTTCAGGTTCCGATGTGGCAGTAAAAGGTATTCCGGAAGGAATCAGTGAGATAATAACCGAAGGAGCTGCCTATGTAAAAGAGGGTATGAAAGTGGAAATAGTAAAATAGTCATGCAAGTCATGCGAGTCGTGCAGGCCAATAAGCCTGAAGAAGACCTGCAAGACCTGCAAGACCTGCAAGACATACATTATGAAAATATCCGAATTATCAGTAAAAAACTACCAGTTCACCATAGTTATCTTTCTGCTTCTGGTTTCACTGGGGATCTATTCCTATTTAAAAATACCGCAGGCAACAGATCCGGAGTTTCCGGTGACTATTTTCCCGGTGATCGCTGTTTACCCGGGTGCCTCCCCATCGGATATTGAAGAACTGGTTGTGGACAAACTGGAGAAAAGCATAAAGGAGCTTGAGGATATTGACAGGATGACAAGTGAAATAGAGGAGGATATTGCTATCATCATTATTGAGTTTTCACCCGAGACAAATCCTGACATAAAATTTGATGACCTGCAGCGTCAGATAAATTCGGTCAGGGCCTCGTTACCGGAGGATCTCTACAGTGTTGAGGCTTTAAAGATACAGGCAGGAAATACCAATATAATTCAGGCTGCAATTGTCTCTGAAAAAGCTGAATATT
Organism: uncultured Rikenellaceae bacterium; assembly: GCA_964638955.1. GTDB lineage: Bacteria > Bacteroidota > Bacteroidia > Bacteroidales > VadinHA17 > LD21. The sequence continues at coordinate 7,363 of CAZWZQ010000048.1, forward strand.
CAGAACTTGGAAAGCTGGCTGAGGATCTTAAGGATGAGATCTCAGCCCTGCCGGGAATAAGAAAAGCAGACGCAGTTGCATATCCCGGGCAGGAACTCAGGGTCGAAATAGACCTCCCAAGAATGGCACAGATGAATGTAACTGTTAACCGGGTGTTGAGTGCAATACAGAGTGAAAATGCCAATATACCAGGAGGTACAATAGAAATAGGTTCGAAAAAATTCAATATCAAGACAAGCGGTAGATATGAAAATCTTGAGGATGTACAGCGAACGATAGTCGGTGCAGGACAGGGTCGGGTAATCTACCTGAAGGATGTCGCTGATATCAGCTGGCAATATGAAGACATGAATTATTACGGAAGATATAATGGGGAGAATGCCGCCTTCATAATTGCGAACATGAAAAAGGGGCAGAATATACACAGAATGCGAAATTCAATTTATGATATTTTTAATTCGTTTGAGAAAAACCTGCCAGCCGGGATCACTCTTGAAAGAGGTTTTGACCAGGCAGCCAATGTGAAAGCAAAGCTTGGACACTTGCAGCGTGATTTTCTGTTTGCCTTTCTTCTTGTGCTTATTACCCTTCTGCCCCTGGGATTCAGGTCATCAGGCATTGTTATGATATCCATACCGCTTTCTGTACTGATTGGCATCACGGGCCTTTACCTGGCGGGTTTCAGCATAAACCAGCTAAGCATTGTAGGAGCAGTAATAGCGCTTGGATTACTGGTTGATGATTCAATAGTTGTTGTAGAAAATATCTCACGATGGGTGAGAAAAGGCACTAAACCATTTGAGGCTTCCATACAGGCTACAAAACAAATCGGACCGGCTGTTATCGGCTGCACCGCCACACTTATTCTTGCCTTTCTGCCGCTGATGTTTCTCCCGGGCAAGGCAGGCCAGTATATGAGGGTGCTGCCTACAGCGGTAACTTTCATTGTACTGGGATCACTCTTTGTTGCCCTGACAATAATCCCCTTTATCACGAGTAAATTGCTCAAAGGAGATGTTGATCCGAGAGGAAATATAGTGCTCAGGGGGTTTCACAAGGTTATTGATTTTACATATTCCCGCGCTCTTCACTGGTCACTCGGAAATCCGGTAAAGACACTGCTGCTTGCACTGTTGTTTTTTATAGCCTCTCTTTTCATCATCCGCCTTGTAGGATTCAGTCTTTTCCCGAAGGCGGGACTGCCACAGTTTTTTATTACTGTCGAAACGCCCAGGGGCAGCAATATAAGTGAAACAGATAAAGCTGTAAGATTTGTTGAATCGGTTCTCGGCACAAGACCTGAAGTGGTTTATTATATGTCAAATGTCGGGAAAGGAAATCCTATGATTTATTATAATTCATTTCAGAAAAATGAACAGGCAACAATCGGGGAGGTGTTTTGTGAAGTTAAACGTGAACTTGTGCCCGACATCGGCAGGTTTATTGATGATCTGCGGGATACGATGAACACTTATGTAAATGCAAGGATATATGTAAATGAGTTCGAAAACGGTTCCCCGGTTGATGCCCCGATTGCCGTACGACTTGTTGGAGATAACCTTGATACGCTGAAGCATTATTCAGGGATCATCGAGGATATCTTCAGGCAGCATGAAGGGGCCACTTACATTAAAAACCCTCTTAGCCAGTCACTTACAGATATCAAGGTTAGCGTTAACTCGGGAAAGGCAGGTATGTTCGGCGTCCCTTCAGCGGAGATAGACAGGACTATCAGGCTTGCTCTTGCAGGGATTACTGCCGGGAAATATCGCGATTCGGATGGCAAGGAATATTCAATAAATGTCAGGATGCCGGAAACCGGACCTGACGATCATCTCATTCTTGAGGATATTTATATTGCGTCACTTACCGGAGCACAGATACCATTGTCTCAGCTTGCCAGTATCGGATTCTCCGGTTCACCGACACTGATACAGCACTATAACAATGATAGAGCAATGACTGTTTCCTCATCCGTCAGAACGGGATTCAATACTGACAGGGTTACCAAGGAAATACTCTCTAAAATCAGGAATCTGAAGCTTCCTGAGGGATTTAAGATAGTTGAAGCTGGTGAGATTGAAAGCAGGAGGGAAAGCTTCGAAGGAATCGGAACAGCGATCATTATTGCCATTTTTGGGATTTTCGCAGTGCTGATACTTGAATTCAGGACCTTCAAGAGCACACTTATTGTTCTTTCGGTCATTCCGCTGGGAATAATAGGTGGTCTGGTTATGTTATGGCTAACCGGTTATACTCTTTCATTTGCTGCAGCAATAGGTTTTGTGGCTTTAACAGGTATTGAGATCAAAAATTCCATCCTGCTGGTCGATTTTACCAACCAGCTTCGTGAACAGGGTACTCCTCTTAATAATGCCATAATAGAAGCCGGAGAGATAAGATTTCTGCCTGTTCTTCTGACAACCCTGACAGCGATAGGCGGACTTTTACCTATTGCACTGAGCAGATCGGCACTCTATTCACCGCTTGCCTTTGTGATAATAGGAGGACTGATAACCTCAACACTGCTTGCAAGACTGGTTACTCCTGTAATGTATAAAATTATACCCCCGAAAAT
>CAZWZQ010000048.1:10040-19856 GCA_964638955.1 uncultured Rikenellaceae bacterium
TAACTTGTATGGATCAAAACCCGATCTGTAATTAAACATAATCAACATGAGAATTCTTATTATTGGATCTATTGCATTTGTAATCTGGTGCTTCGTTTCCGCATGGCTGTATAATGATCATCTTTTACCGGCTCTTAAAAAACCGGTCGCAGTTGTTACAGTTCAGGATACCGGCACCAGGGAGGCAGATTCTTTAGCGAAGCTTAAAGCAATGATGCCGGAGGACCTCATGATCTATTTTGAATTTAATGACTCAAAATTCAAACCTGATCCGCAAACTGATAGCAGAGTAGCTGAATTTAGGGCATGGCTCGATAAATATCCGGGTTCAATGCTCAGTGTAACAGGTCATACCGACCTGGTAGGAACTCCTGAATATAACCAGGCTCTGGGGTTGAAAAGAGCTGAAGTTGTTGGCAAATACCTTGAGAACCAAGGAATTGGTGCAGGGAAAATATTGACTGAATCCCTCGGAGAGAGTAAGCCTGTCGAGGGTTACATCACCAAAGAAAAGAGGGCGAAAAACAGAAGAACAGAAATAACAATTAAAATGCAATAATATGACACTATCATTTATACAACTCGTATCTGTTGCAGGAGCTGTCATTACAATAATAGCTCTGCTTCTGGTTGCAGCGATAATAGGATATCTGACAGCATGGTTTTATGCAAAATCAGTTTATAAGCCTATAATTAAGGGTTTGGAAGAAGAAAAAGAAAATCTTCTTAAGCAGGTAGCAGAGCTGAAGGAAGATATCAGCAAGCTTAACGGTAAAGTTGATGAACTGAATGGACAGATTTCCAAACTGGAAGAGGAGGTAAAAAAGAAAGGCGACGAGATTATAGAATTGAAAAATAAGCAATAAAATAGACTCAGCCTGCCGGTACTTCAAATATATTTATGACTACTCAGCCATAAACTAAATTATATTTGGACTTAATGCCTATTTTCCTATGGAAGAATGGTAATCCTGCAAAGACCTTACATGATATTTACCATTCTGTCGTTCTTTAATACCTTTGGTAGCGGATAATGCTGCAGATGTTGTTGTTATATAAGGTATGCCGTATTTGATGGCATCTTTTCTTATGTAAGAATCATCATATTCGCTTAAACGGCCTGCAGGTGTGTTGACAACCAGATCGATCTCCCCGTTTTTTATTGCATCAATAATATTGGGTCTGCCCTCATGGACCTTCAGAATCAGTGTTGCCGGAACACCCTGTTCTTCAAGAAATTGCTTTGTGCCTGCGGTTGATAATATATTGAATCCCATATCCCGGAAATTCCTGGCAAATTCAATGATACGATTTTTATCGCGGTCGGCAATTGTGATCAGAACAGTTCCCTTCACTGGAAGGGGTGACTGAGTGGCCTCCTGTGATTTAAAAAATGCCATGCCGTATGAATCGGCCATGCCAAGTACTTCACCGGTGGAGCGCATCTCAGGACCAAGCAGCGGGTCGATAGCCGGAAACATATTGAAAGGAAAAACAGCCTCCTTGACGCCATAATGCTTTATACTCCTGTTCCTGAGGTTAAAATCTGACAATTTTTGTCCAAGAAGTATCTGCGTGGCAATCCTGGCCATTGAAATATTACAGACCTTTGAAACAAGAGGAACGGTTCTCGAAGCCCGCGGATTGGCTTCAAGGATATATACCACATCCTCATAAATTGCATACTGGATATTCAGCAGACCGACAACATTTAATTCCATTGCAAGCCTCCGGGTGTAGTCATAAATTGTCTTCTTATGATCTTTCTCTATTACGACAGGGGGAATTACGCAGGCAGAATCGCCCGAATGGATGCCGGCATATTCGATATGCTGCATCACTGCAGGGACAAAAGCATCTGTTCCGTCAGATAGTGCATCTGCCTCCGATTCAATTGCATCCTCAAGGAATTTATCAAGAAGAAGTGGTCTGTCGGGAGAAACACCAACAGCTCTTGTCACATATTCTTCAAGCATATCTTCGTCGAGAATTATTTTCATTGCCCTGCCTCCAAGCACGTATGACGGCCTTATCATAAGGGGGTATCCTATCTCTTCTGCTATTGCCAGTGCCTCCTCAAGGTTACCTGCCATACCTGATTCAGGCTGGGGAATACCCAGTTTAGTTATTATATGTCTGAAGCGGTCACGATCTTCAGCAAGATCGATGGTCTCGGGTGTTGTTCCAAGTATTTTCACACCTGCCTCGGCTAACTCCCTCGAGAGGTTAAGAGGGGTCTGCCCTCCGAACTGGACAATAATCCCTTCAGGTTGTTCCTTTTCATAGATACTAAGTACATCTTCGGCAGTCAGAGGCTCGAAATATAGTTTGTCGGAAGTGTCATAATCAGTGGAAACTGTTTCCGGATTACAGTTAACCATAATCGATTCATATCCCGCATCGCGTATAGCAAAAGCTGCATGAACGCAGCAATAGTCGAATTCGATTCCCTGTCCTATCCTGTTAGGACCGCCGCCCAGCACCATGATCTTCTTCCTGTTGCTGACCTCTACCTTGTCAGGGGCATTGTAAGTTGAGAAATAATATGCAGCATTCTCAACACCACTGACAGGAACTGGCTCCCACGATTCCTTCAATCCAAGCAAAATCCTTTTTCCCCTGATCTCCCTTTCCGGGATATCCAGAAGCTTTGACAGGTATTTATCAGCAAATCCATCTTTTTTTGCCTGTATCAGAATATCGTCAGGAGGCATTTTTCCCCTGAAAGTAAGGATCTTATCTTCCTCATCAACCAGCTCCTTCATTTGTTGTATGAACCATGATTTGATATGAGTCTTATTATGAAGATCCTCAATATCAGCGCCTTTACGCAATGCCTCGTACATTATGAACTGCCGTTCGCTTGAAGGATTCTTAAGCATGGCCATCAATTCATCAAGAGGTTTCTTATTGAAGTCACCGGCAAAACCAAGTCCGTACCTTCCGATCTCTAGTGACCTTATTGCTTTCTGGAAAGCCTCTTTATAATTCTTCCCGATGCTCATAACCTCACCTACAGCTTGCATCTGTGTTCCGAGTTTATCTTCCAGACCGTCAAATTTTTCAAATGCCCAGCGTGCGAACTTAACAACGACATAATCACCCCCGGGTGTATATTTATTGAGTGTTCCTTCCCGCCAGTATGGTATTTCATCAAGGGTAAGTCCTCCCGCAAGCAGGGATGAGACATAGGCAATGGGGAATCCCGTTGCTTTGGAAGCCAGAGCTGAAGATCTGGACGTACGCGGGTTGATTTCAATAACTACCACTCTTTCTGTTTCGGGGTCATGGGCAAACTGAACATTTGTTCCCCCTATTACTTCTATGGCTTCAACTATATCGTATGAATATTTCTGAAGGCGTTTCTGGAGATCAGGCGATATAGTAAGCATCGGGGCAGTACAATAAGAATCACCCGTATGAATGCCCATGGCATCTACATTCTCTATGAAACAGACAGTTATCATCTGATTTTTGGCATCCCTGACCACTTCAAGCTCCAGCTCCTCCCAGCCAAGGACAGATTCTTCTATAAGAACTTGATTTACTATGCTGGCTGCAAGGCCCCTGCTCGCGATTATCTGTAATTCCTCAAGGTTGTATACAAGTCCGCCGCCTGTACCTCCCATTGTATAGGCAGGACGCACAACCACGGGATAACCAAGTTCAGCGGCCACAATCTCGGCATCTTCAATGCTATTGACCGCCTTGCTTTTTGGCATTTCGATACCAAGTTTGTTCATGGTCTCCTTGAAAGCCGTCCTGTCTTCACCACGTTCTATGGCGTCAATATTAACACCTATGACTTTTACATTATATTCTTTGAGAATACCTTTTTTTGCGAGCTGTGAAGAGAGATTCAAGCCGGTCTGGCCTCCAAGGTTAGGTAGCAGGGCATCAGGATGTTCTTTTTTGATGATTTCTGTGAGGGCATATTCGTTAAGGGGCTCAATATATGTGACATCTGCCATCCCGGGGTCTGTCATTATCGTTGCCGGATTGGAATTGACAAGTACGATTTTATAACCTAATGATCGTAACGCTTTACAAGCCTGTGTCCCCGAATAGTCAAATTCACAAGCCTGTCCGATGATTATGGGACCGGAGCCTATAATCAATATTTTGTTTATATCTTCTCTGCGCGGCATGATAATTAAAAATATGGCCCGAAAGATAAAGAATCAATTTGGAAAGGGGAGAAGTTACGGTATCAAAACAATAAGAAAGATATGAACCGTTTCAGGTGGTTTTAAAAAAGATAGTGGAACCGCTCCGCGGTTCAATTAATACGAAAAATCCTTAAAACAAATATTGATGGAATTCTCAAGGGATTCAAAACAAGAATAATGTACATTAATCTGATCTGCGGAGCAGATCCATTAATGATTGTCAAGGATTGCATTATTAAAATAGAATACCGGAGGTGTTCCATGGAGAAACCACTATTTTTGACATTTGACATCTGTATCTCTTTGAGGAAAAAAGTACGGGGCGAGTTATAAGAATTAAGAAAATCATCAGGGAATGGCTGGTACATGCTGAAACCCGGCGCTACCCTCTGCTCCTTACTTTAAAGATAGTATTTCTCTGCAATATCTATAAGGAAATCCGCCCACTTCTCCTTCTCTGCCCGGTATTTTTCATAATTACTTTCACGAAGCTCTTTCCATCCGTCCATGGCCCATGGGGTACTGCGGATAGTAATTGTGTTTTTTGCTCCTGTAGTCAAAGAGGGACAGATAACCGCTGCATGAAAACAATCTTTTGAAAATCCGTGATTCCCGGTAAGAAATGCATTGAAGAGCTTTTCAGCTGTTCCAAGTCCGGTAGAAACCACATTATAGGGATAATCGAGATCAAGTTTCTGCAGGTCGATTTTATCATCAAGTCCCAGGGCAAAGGCTAAAGCCATGCAAATCTGTTAAGAGATGATATTATTATTTTTCTTTGGTAAGCAGGGTTTTAATATCAGGATTTCCTGCATGGTCCAGTGCAGTCTTACTTTCATTGTCTTTCAGATCGGGGTTTGCTCCTTTTTCCAATAGCAGTCTTACAATTTCTGTATGCCCGTTCAATGAAGCTGCCATCAGGTCTGTGAATCTGGCAGTTCTCTCCAGGTCAAAGCTCGCTTCTTTTTTAAGGAACACCCTTACGATTGCTATATGGCCGCTTTGGGTAGCCCGTATAAAAGCTGTAGTTTTATTGTAGTTCTCCGGTTTTATGGCGTCTGCTGCTTTGCGTTTGGATATTTTTATAGCTTCAAGGTTTCCATTTTCTGAAGTCGCCACCATAGCAGTCATTGGTTCAGTATAGAGTGAATCCGGCATTAATTTATTATAAAACAACATCTTTATAGTTTCTGCAAGTTCATCTTTAGCATTTATAAGAAGGGCATTCGTACCATCCGTTTCCAGTGAATCAGGTTTTGCCCCCTTTCCCAGCAATAGTTTTACTATTTCAGTATTCCCGTTCAGGGAGGCTAAAAACAGAGCATTTGATCCATCAGCACACTTTATACTGATATCAGCGCCGTTGTCCAGCAACAACTTTACACATTCAGTGTATCCGTACAGGGATGCCGTCATAAGGGCAGTTGTTCCTCCGATAACCTGCAAATCAGGATTTGCTCCTTTTTCCAGCAATAACTTTACCACATCAGTATGCCCGGCCAGGGACGCCTGGATCAGGGCGGTTGTTCTATTGTTAAAATCCTGCATATCCGCTTTTGCACCATTATCGAGTAACAATTTAACAACCTCGATACATCCATTCTGTGATGCTATCATCAGGGATGTGTAGCCATCAAATGCCTGAAGGTTTAAATTTACTCCATAATCGAGTAACATTTTTACAATCTTCGTGTATCCGTTCTGGGATGCCATCATCAGTGCAGTTAATCCGTCAATTTCCTGCAAGTCCGGGTTAATCCCTTTTTTCAGCAATAGTTTTACTATTCTTGTATGACCGCTATAAGAAGCGTACATGGCAGCAGTTACACCATCAATTGCCTGCAGATTGGGATCTGCCCCTCTTCTGATCAAAATTCTGCATGCTGTTGTAAAACCGTTTGCTGCTGCATGCATTAATAAAGTCCTGTCATATCCATCCGTGTAATTAACATTATCTATGTTTCTTGCTAATTCCAGTGTATTTATAAGGTCTATTTCTTTTTGAAGTTTTTCTGCTTCTGTTATTCTCTGTGCTTTTATTTCACCTGAACAGATCAGCACGAATAAACCAATCATCCCTATTGAAAATATTATTTTCATTTAACCTGGTTTAGTGAACTGTTATCTATGCTTCAATTTTTGAATAAATAACTGATCAATGCTTTTTGACTGCAATAACATTCGTGGTTCCGCAAACCCAATAAAGATATAAAAATGTCAGTTAAGTTATGAATACAAGGCAAATATAATTGACGGAAGGGGAGAAGAGGAAAGCAATATCATCATTAATAATTCAATTTATTAGCTTGAATAATTCGTTGAATAATATTATTTTGGCATTATGAGGTGATTTATATTTCAATACTATTCTTTATGGGCTTTAAAAATTCTTTTAAAACGGGACTTGTTAGACGGATTCCGGCTCTGGGATGGCTTCCGAATTACAATCTGAAACTTTTTAGCAACGATACTATATCAGGTCTTACTCTGGCGGCTTATGCAATACCTGTTGCCCTTGCTTATGCAACACTGGCAGGTTTACCACCGCAATATGGTATTTATGGTTATCTGATAGGCGGGGTGTTTTATGCTATGCTGGGAACCGGAAAGCAGTTGGCGGTTGGTCCGACCTCTGCAATTTCACTGCTTATAGGTGTGACGCTTGCTGATCTTGCAGGCGGTGATGTTCGGCGATGGGTGGATCTTGCATCGCTGTCAGCCCTGATATTTGCCGTTATGAGCATCCTGGCTTATCTGCTTCGTCTGAGCAGTATAATAAACTTTATAAGCGAAATTGTTCTGGTGGGTTTTAAAGCCGGTGCAGCAATAGCAATAGCTCTGACTCAGTTGCCAAAGCTTTTTGGTGTTGCCGGCGGCGGTGAAAGTTCCATTGATCGTTTAACAGTTCTTTTTAACCAGCTGCCGGAAACAAATATTTATGTTTTGATATTTGGTATTGTTGCAATTGTTTTACTTGTGACAGGAGATAAATTATTTCCGGGCAAACCTGTCGCAATTATAGTTGTAGCGTTATCAGTAATCATTATGTCATTTACGCCGCCTGGCTCAATGAATTTCAAAACCGTTGGTATTCTGCCAAGCGGTCTGCCTGAATTACGTATTCCAACGTTAAATATCGAAGATATTGGGAAAATAATTCCCCTGGCATTTGCCTGTTTTCTGCTGGCTTATATTGAAAGTGTCTCTGCAGCTAAAACACTGGCTCAAAAGAATGGCTACGATATTGATGCGAGACAGGAGCTGCTTGCACTGGGAATTGCCAACCTTGCCACATCTTTAGGTCAGGGATACCCGGTAAGCGGCGGTTTATCGCAATCGGCAGTTAATGATAAAGCTGGCGCCAGAACCCCGTTATCGCTTGTTGTTGCATCGGGTGCCATTGCAGTTTGTCTTTTGTTGCTTACCGGACTGCTGAAAAACCTCCCCAATGTTATCCTGGCATCGATTGTCATGGTTGCCATCAAGGGCCTGTTTGACATCAAAGAAATGAAACGACTGTTCAAAGTAAACCGTTTTGATTTCATCATAGCAATGACAGCACTGGTCAGCGTACTGATATTCGGAATATTATATGGAGTCCTGATAGCAGCACTTTTTTCTCTAACACTGATAATAAGAAATGTGTCCAGTCCCAATGTGGCATTTCTTGGCAGGATTCCCGGAACAAACAGGTATACTGATATCAAGCGGCATCCCGACAATGAATTATTGCCTGGAATACTTCTATTCAGGGTGGAGTCACAGCTGGTATATTTCAATGTAGCGACAGTATACAACACCGTGTGGGCCAGGGTTAAGGAGATGGGGGCATCACTGAAAACAGTAATATTTGATTTAAGTACCTCAGCCACAATTGATTCCAGCGGAGCAAGGTTGATAAAACGGTTACAGCAGAATCTGCAGAAAAGAGGTATTGAATTAAAGGTTGCTGAAGCTCATTCGGAGGTACGTGATATCTTAAGATATGAAGATATTGAGCAATTACTGGGTCATGTCAGCAGACGGGATACTCTCCACGATATTGTTGTTACTGCTATTGGTGAGAGAGAACCTGATGTTAAAAAGGCACCTGTCAAGCCAAAAAAACTGCTAACGCCTGAGATTGTTGCACAGATAATATTAGGCAATAACTATTTTACAGAAACACATCCCCGCGAATATTTCGAAAGCTTCAGTTTCGAACAGAAACCCTATATCACACTTGTGACATGTTCCGATTCGCGGGTGCCGCTTAATTCCCTGATGCCTGATACTTCAAACAAGGTTTTTTCAATTCAGAATATCGGCAACCAGATACTGTCGACTGAGGGTTCTGTCGATTATGGTATTTATCATCTGAAGACACCTTTGTTGTTTTTCCTTGGACATTCTGATTGCGGGGCTATAAAAGCTTACCTGAAAGGATTCGAGAAGGAGACCTACAACATTAAGCATGAGCTCGACTTCTTAAGACCCACAATTAAAGAAAATGCAGCTGTCACGGATTTTGAAAAGCTCCACACCCGGATCATTGAAAAGAACCTCGATTACCAGGTGAATATTGCTTACAAGAAATACAGGGATCTGGTACAATCGGGAGAATTAACAATAATCGCTGGTTTCTACGATTTCAAGGGAGAATATGGAAGGGGTATGGGTGATATTGTAATTGTGAATGTAAATAAACAAAAGGATGTTGAGGGAATGCGTAACCTGCCTCTTTTTGATATTTTGTCGAAAGCGCAGAAAGAACTGCATATAGGGAGACTGCCTGAATAATGATATGTACTTACAATTAATTTATCTTATTTATCATGCTGATCCAGAAGTTCCTTGTTCATAATCGAATTCAGTTCTATTTGCTCTGTAAGCAATGAATCAGTACACAGTTTCAGCGCCCGGTTCAGATAGATTTCACTGTTGTTTAGAAATGAACTTTTCAACTGATTGTTTTTATTAATTTTGCCAAGGCGCTGAAATTCAAGACCGGCTGCATAATTAGCCTGAATGTCATTTTTATCGGCTGCCAGTATCTGTAACTGTTTATTCAGTTCATTTACATTTTCAGGGAGTGCTTCAAAGACCAGTAAAAAAGTCCCGGCTTGATCATAGCCTTCCTGTTCCCATATAATATCGCCATTTACAGTAGTGACAACCACCTTCGGAATTGAATTAGCCCGGTATTTTTTTACAAGGTTTTTTTCGGCTTCAACGTCAATCCTTACTCCAACAAAGTAAGTTGCAAATTTTAGAACCTCAGGATTCTGCCATAGTTCCGCATCCATATCTTTACAAGGGTGGCACCATGATGCCCAGAAGTCCATTACTATCAATCTTCCTGATTTATTAGCGATTGATCTGGCCAGGTCATAATTACGCAGCAGGTGAATCTGTGCTCCGGCACTTGCCGAAAAAAGTAAACAGCCTGACAGAAATAACAGGGTTTTATTTTTCACAACGAAATAAGATTACTCTTCAAAGTTAAAACATAAAACAAAATATCCTGTAAAAGCAATCTGTTTTTTGTTTTTTTGCTTATTACCAGGTTCTGTGTCTATCTGGACTACAAGACTATCAGACTGTATGACTGCAAGACAAAAAAGCCGCAAAATTTGCGGCTTTTCAGTTGCTCCGTCAGGGCTCGAAC
>CAZWZQ010000049.1:0-3661 GCA_964638955.1 uncultured Rikenellaceae bacterium
CTCGCTCCCGCTCCCACTCTCACTCTTTTTTAGCTCCCCAGGCTGGACTCGAACCGGCGACCCACGGATTAACAGTCCGTTGCTCTAACCAACTGAGCTACTGAGGAATTTGTTTTACCTGTTTTAATTGGCGTGCCAAAATTACAGGCTTTTACTGAATTTAACAATATCTTTATCGAAAATTTTATCTATGAAACATATCCTCGGCATCGGAAATGCCCTTGTTGACGTGATGACAATCATTAATGATGATAAGATCCTTGAGAAATTCTCCCTGCCAAAAGGCAGCATGACACTCGTTGAAACTCAAAAATCTGTAATGATAAAACAAACTACATCAGGTTTTGAGAGAGCTTTTGCCTCGGGTGGCTCAGCTGCCAATACAATACACGGACTCGCAAAGCTTAATATAAATGCAGGTTTTATAGGATCAATCGGCAGAGATAAAACAGGGGACATCTTTGAAGAGGATATGAAAAAAGCAGGGGTGAATAACATACTGTTCAGACGTGAATCGGTAACAGGAACCGCTGTTGCACTTATATCTCAAGATTCACAGAGAACCTTTGCCACACACCTTGGTGCTGCCGTTGAGCTTGAAGCGGAAGACCTTAAGGAAGAATATTTTAAACCATACGATATTCTTTATTTTGAAGGATACCTGATAATTAATAAGCCACTTGTTGTTAAAGCCTGTACCCTGGCAAGAAGCAATAACATGGAAATAGCAATTGACCTGGCAAGCTATAATGTTGTCGATGCATGCAAAAAAGATTTAATCGGAATTATTGAAAAATATGCCGACATTGTTTTCGCTAATGAAGACGAGGCAAAAGCGCTTACAGGCCGGGAACCAGAAGAAGCATTGAAAAAAATTGCAGACATGTGCAAAGTTGCTGTTATCAAGACCGGCAAGGAGGGCTCACTTATTCAACGCTATGAAGAATTAATCAAGGTTGGAACGCTGCCAATCAAATGTAAAGACACCACCGGCGCAGGCGATCTCTATGCTTCAGGATTTTTGTTTGGTTATGCAAATGACCTGCCACTTGATAAATGTGGCTCTCTCGGAGCCCTTCTTGCAGGTAATGTTATTGAGATGGTAGGAGCCAGAATCCCTGATAACAAATGGCCGGCTATAAGAAAAACAGCCGCAAAAATTACTGCCGAATAATTGTATCACTTGAGATTATTCCTGTTTATCTTCCTTATATTATTTGACAGATGTCTCCTGTACTTCGACGAATAGTATAATTTATTTTTTCCAAGATGTGAAAGATCACAGGATGAATCAGCTCTCTTGATTATCTGTTGTACCTTTCTCTCGGAAGCACAACCTGAACCGGTAAATAGAATCGTGAGAAAAATAAAAATGGCCAACTTCATTAATCTGGCTAACATACTCTCAGGAAAGTTGATTCGACAGTAAAGATACAATTATTTAAAAACAGAAAGATACTTATTGATGGTGAATTAATTGATATTCAATATTATTGTTTTCTGCTTTTACAGCGATTAATTCCTGATTCACCGGAGTATTAATAATGCATATCTTTACCTGATTTTTGAGTTGAACCTGATGGATAACAAATTACATTTTTCAGGAAAGCAGATCTTCTATATTTTTCTTATAATCTGGGGTATCCTCAATCTGGTTCAGGCCTTTTTCACTCCCCTTCACAATGATGAAGCTTATTACTGGATGTTCTCAAGATATCCGGCATGGGGGTATTATGATCATCCGCCAATGATAGCCATGCTTATCGGTGCTGGTTATTCAATATTCTCAAATGAGCTTGGGGTAAGACTGCTGGTCGTTTTAAGCCAGACAGCAACATTATGTATAGTATGGTTTTTACTTGATGATGAAAAGAAAGAATCACCGGGGAATGCACTTTTAATCGTACTGGTTATCGCTATACTTCCGGTAGTGAATATCTATGGTTTTCTTGCCACTCCCGATCCCCCATTACTGCTTTTTGCTGCACTGTTCCTGTTTCTTTACAGGAGATTTCTGAAAAACGAAAACTGGTTAAATACAATAATATTGGGAATCACAATGGCCGGACTAATGTACAGCAAGTATCACGGGGCAGTAATGCTGCTTCTTGTTATTCTGTCAAACCTCAGACTGCTTAAGAATCTAAAATTCTATATCGCCTCACTGTTCGCACTTTTATTGTTTCTTCCCCATATTCTATGGCAGGTATCAAATGATTTTCCATCGATACAGTACCATCTTACTGACAGGGTTTCAGGATTTGATCCTTCAAATCTAATGGAATACCTTCTTAACCAGCTTCTTATACATAATCCTTTATTACTGCCATTGTTTCTTTTTGTAATGTATAAAACCAGGACCGATGATATTTTTGAAAAAGGATTAAAGTATATCGTAACAGGATTTTTTGTCTTTTTTCTTGCAGCAAGTTTCCGGTATCACATTGAACCGCAATGGACTGCTCTTATAACAATTCCGATGCTTATCCTGGTACTTAATTCCGATCTTATATATAAAAAGTACAAATATGTTAAAACAGCTTTTTTAATACTGGTTCCGGTTTTTTTATTTGCCCGATCAGCCCTGATAATTGACTTCCTGCCAGTGTCATTTCTCAAAAAAGAATTCCACAGGCACAGAAAATGGGCAGCAGAAATAGAAAATCTTGCCGGAAACCGACCTGTTGTGTTTACAAATTCTTACCAGGATCCTTCGGTATATGCTTTTTATACGGGACAATT
Organism: uncultured Rikenellaceae bacterium; assembly: GCA_964638955.1. Lineage (GTDB taxonomy): Bacteria > Bacteroidota > Bacteroidia > Bacteroidales > VadinHA17 > LD21. Next base: position 2,743 of record CAZWZQ010000049.1, read on the forward strand.
TGCACATAGCCTCAATAATAAAGATTACCGGAAGACCCAATATGACATTTGGCCCTTTGAGGAGAAGATGCACGGGAAAGAGATTCTTTATGTTCCGCACTGGCTGAATGATTATTATAAGGAAAGGCTTTCTGTTCATATAAAGCCGGATGGTGACACTATGTACTACAGGATCTATAAAGATTTCCAGTCATTGCAGAGGGAATGTGTAATTCCTCATCATGATTCATGGTCATTTAGCAATACTGCTGAGAACAACCTTGATCTCAGGATCTTCAATCCATATCCATATAATATAAATATAAAACATCCTGAATTTCCGGTAATTTTCCAGGTTGCTTTTTACAGGATGGATGGCAACATTGAAATGAAAAGGAATCTTGATATTCAACCCCAGCCGCAGATTTTGCATCCGGGTGACACTATATCAGTCACAGGTAATTTCAGGATTGACGGATTGCCCGAAGGAAAACACAGACTCGTTATATGCTCGGAAGCGGGTATCCTGTATGATGTCTTCAGCAGCAAGTTCATGGAAGTGACCGTCAGCCGCTGAATGTAATATAGTTATTAGCAAGAAAATTCCATATCATCGTAACACCGATGGCAAAGAGTTTTGCAACATAAAACGGAAGCTTCTTTTCGAACAGGTACAGGAACAGATTATTGATTCCGAGTCCGATAACGGAAATAAATACAAAACTGCCATATTGCATTAAAATCCGGGGGTCACTGCTTTCAAATGTCCAGATGCGGTTAAGAAAATAGTTGGATGTTGCCGCTACGATAAAGCCTGTGGAACTGGCAATATACCGGTGTATTTTTAGCCTTTCCTTGAGCAGCCAGGTTATTGAAAAATCAATAACCATGCCTGAAAACCCTACAATCCCAAACTTTAAAAACCTTAATAACATATATT